>CAITDI010000066.1 GCA_903891095.1 uncultured bacterium
CGCCGCGTGGCCGACGGATCCTTGAGAAACGGATCCAGCTTGCCCTTGAGCTCGACGATCGTGCTCTCCGCCGTGCGCTTGCCGATCTCGGGCAGCGTCGACAGGAACTTCGCATCGCCCGCCGCGATCGCCTCGGCCATGCGGCCGTGCGAGACCTGCATCGCGCGCAGCGCCTTGCGGTTGCCGATGCCCTTGACCGTCGTGAGCAGCTCGAAAAACTCGCGCTGCTCGCGCGAACTAAAGCCGATCAGCCGCGGCACGAAATGCGATCCCTGCCCCTGCGACTCGAAGTAGTGCAGCGTGGTGAACGCGACTTCCTTCCCTTGCCGCATCAGCAGTTCGCCCGCGTCGCACGCAGGCACGAGCACCTCGTACACGAACCCGCCGGCGACGCGGACTTCCGCGACACCGTCGACGACATCTTCCAGAACACCTTCGATTCGCGAGATCATGCGCGGCGCATCCTACGGCGCACCCGCGCGATTTAGCCGCGTGCGACGTACGCCCGCAGATTTCTCTCGACCTCCGCGGGATCGACCGGCTCGAGCGGCACATCGGTCACGGGCCAACCGCTCTCGCGCTTCATGAGCTCGAAGATCCGTTCCGCCGTGTCGCGCGCATGACCGTCGGGCCCCGGCTCGATCCGCGCGAGAAAGCGCACTTTCGCGCGCGTCGGCTTGAGCAGCGCGCCGTACGCGGTGTCCGCGGTGACGCCTGGATCGATCAACGCGACCAGCACCGGCGCCTTCGTCCGCGCGAGGATCAGCCGCAGCCCTCCCGAAAATGCACGCAGCTGCCGCGCAGGCCGCTCGATCGCGCCTTCGGGAAAGATCCCGAGCGTGCCGCCCGACGCGACATGTGCGATCGCGGTCTTGAGCGCCGACGCATCGCGCGCGTCGAAGCACACGGGGATGATCCGCAGCCTGCGCCACGCCCAGCCGAGTTCGGGGCGCATCATTTCCGCGCTCATCATCCAGCGGATCGGATGGCGCATCGCCGACTGCAGCGCCACCGGATCGAGTCCCGCGCCGTGGTTGGAGACGACGATCAACCCTTCAGCCCCGACCGATTCCGGAACGAACTGCCGTCCGTCCACCCTCAGCCGTTGGAAGTAGCGCAGGTACGGCAGCACCGCGAGCCGCATCCAGCCGAGCAGGGGATCTCCCTGGTACGACCACCTGCCGACCGCGCGCACCAGCATGAATGCGCAGGCCGGCAACACGAAGATCGCCGCCAGCAGCCAGAACGCCGCAAAGGCAGGTCCGATCGTCGATTCCGCGAGCGTCGCCGGCAGGAAGGTGATCGATGCGCATCGCATATGCATGGCTCTGGAGCCCGCGCACGGTCGCGTGTGCGGCGCGGACTGTCAACAGTGCGCGAACCTCGTTCACGCCCACGCGAATCTCGACCCGCAAGCGCCCGAGTGACGCCCGCCCGTGTACACTCGTAGAAATTTTGCGCCCCGACCTCTAGGACGGTCTCACAGACCGACGACGCTCATGCCTCGCCGCGACGACATCAACACGATCCTCATCATCGGTTCCGGCCCCATCGTCATCGGACAGGGCTGCGAATTCGACTACTCCGGCACGCAGGCATGCAAGAGCTTGCGGGAGGAGGGTTACCGCGTGGTCCTGGTCAACTCGAACCCGGCCACGATCATGACCGATCCGGCGTTCAGCGACCGCACCTACATCGAGCCGATCACGGCCGAGGCCGTCGAGAAGATCATCGAGAAGGAGAAGGCGCTCGGCACCCCGATCGACGCGCTGCTCCCGACCCTCGGCGGCCAGACCGCGCTCAACTGCGCCTGCAAGCTCTTCGACGACGGCATCCTGCAGAAGCACGGCGTCGAGATGATCGGCGCCGACCGCCGCGTGATCCACCGCGCCGAGGACCGCGAGGTCTTCCGCAACATCGTCGAGGGACTCGGCCTCCGCCAGCCCAAGGCCAAGACCGTCACCAATCTCGACGACGCCCGCAAGTTCCTCGAGGAAATCGGCCTGCCCGCGATCATCCGCCCGGCCTTCACGCTCGGCGGCACCGGTGGCGGAATCGCCTACAACCGCGAGGAATTCGACGAGATCATCCGCCGCGGCCTCGCGGCCAGCATGATCGGCCAGGTGCTCATCGACCAGTCGGTCCTCGGCTGGAAGGAGTACGAGCTCGAGGTCGTGCGCGACACGCGCGACAACTGCATCATCGTCTGCGGCATCGAGAACATCGATCCGATGGGCGTGCACACGGGCGATTCCGTCACCGTCGCGCCGATCATGACGCTGAGCGACAAGGAATACCAGCGCATGCGCGACGCGGCGTTCGCGATCATGCGCGCCGTCGGCGTGAACTGCGGCGGTTCCAACGTGCAGTTCGGCATCGACCCGGTCTCGGGCGAGATGGTCGTCATCGAGATGAACCCGCGCGTCTCGCGCAGCTCCGCGCTCGCGTCGAAGGCCACGGGCTTCCCGATCGCGAAGATCGCCGCCAAGCTCGCGGTCGGCTACACGCTCGACGAACTCAAGAACGACATCACCGGCACGACCAGCGCCTGCTTCGAGCCGTCGATCGACTACGTCGTGGTCAAGATCCCGCGCTGGACCTTCGAGAAGTTCCCCGAGGCCGACGAGACGCTCACCACGCAGATGAAGTCGGTCGGCGAGGCGATGTCGATCGGCCGCACCTTCAAGGAAGCGTTCCAGAAGGCCGTGCGCTCGATGGAAGTGAAGCGCTTTGGCTTCGGTCTCGACCGCAACGACAAGTGGCTCGCCGCGCGCCGCGCGACCGCCGCGGATCTCGCGAAGGGCCTGCAGATCGCCGACCGTTCGCCCGTCGAATGGCCGATCCCCGAGGACAAGCTCACGCGCAAGCTCGCGGTGCCGTCGCAGGGCCGCCTGTACTACGTGCGCTACGCGTTCAAGATGGGCTGGACCATCGAGCAGGTCTTCGCGCTCAGCAAGATCGACCCGTGGTTCCTCGAGGAATTCCGCCAGCTCGTCGCCTTCGAGGACACGCTCTGCAAGTACGCGCGCGTCGAGGATCTGCCGCGCGATGTGTTCTTCGAGGCCAAGCGCATGGGCTACTCCGATGCGCAGCTCGCGAACCTCTACCTCGGTTCGATCAGCCCCGACTCGATCCTGCATGTGCGCGCGTGCCGCAAGGCGCTCGGCATCGAGCCGGTCTACAAGCTCGTCGACACCTGCGCCGCAGAGTTCGAGGCGATCACGCCGTACTACTACTCGACCTACGAGACGCCTTTCACGATCGACGGAAAGCCCGTCCTCGACGACGAGATCCGCATCACCGACCGCGAGAAGATCGTGATCCTCGGCGGCGGCCCCAACCGCATCGGCCAGGGCATCGAGTTCGACTACTGCTGCTGCCAAGCCGCTTTCGCCTGTGAAAACATGGGTTTCGAGAGCGTGATGATCAACTCGAATCCCGAGACCGTGTCGACCGACTACGACACCAGCGACCTGCTCTTCTTCGAGCCGCTCACGCTCGAGGACGTGCTCAACGTGATCGAGCGCCTCAACGGCGGCGGCACCGACCGCGCCGACCGCAGCGGCAAGGTCGCGGGCGCGATCGTGCAGTTCGGCGGGCAGACTCCGCTCAATCTCGCGCACGGACTCGCGAAGGCCGGCGTTCCGCTCGTCGGCACGGGCCTCGACTCGATCGACCTCGCCGAGGACCGCGACAGGTTCAAGGCGCTGCTCGACGAGATGGGCCTCAAGCAGCCGCCGAGCGGCATCGCGCGCTCGCTCGAGCAGGCGATCGCCTGCGCGAACTCCATCGGCTACCCCGTGCTGGTGCGCCCGAGCTACGTGCTCGGCGGCCGCGGCATGGAGATCTGCCAGGATGAAGCCGCGCTCCGCACCTACATGACCAGCGCGGTCAATGTGAGCGATCTCGCCAACGCGCCCGTGCTCATCGACCGCTTCCTCAGCGACGCGACCGAGGTCGACGTCGATGTCGTCGCCGACTTCGAGCCGAGCGAAGGCACGCGCGCGGGCATGATCAAGCACGACGCCGACGCGCCGCGCGCGATCGTCTGCGGCGTGATGGAGCACATCGAGGAAGCCGGCATCCACTCCGGCGACTCGACCTGCATCGTGCCGCACTTCTCGCTGCCCACCGCGATCGTCGAGCAGATCCGCACGACCTCGCGCCGTCTCGCCGAGCGCCTCAAGGTGCGCGGCCTGATGAACGTGCAGTTCGCCGTCAAGGACGAGACCGTCTACATCCTCGAGGTCAACCCGCGCGCGTCGCGCACCTCGCCGTTCGTCGGCAAGGCCAAGGGCGTCGCTTGGCCGTTCATCGCCGCGCAGGTGATGATGGGCCGCTCGCTCGCCAAGCTCGGCACGAAGGAGATCCCGAACACCGGCTTCTACGCGGTCAAGGAATCGGTCTTCCCGTTCGCCAAGTTCCCCGGCGTCGATGTCGTGCTCGGACCCGAGATGCGCTCGACCGGCGAGGTCATGGGCGCCGACCGCTCGCTGCCGATCGCGTTCGCGAAGGCGCAGATGGCCGCGGGCGTGCACCTGCCGACCAAGGGCAACGTGTTCCTCTCCGTCCGCGACGGCGACAAGGACGCCTCGATCGCCATCGCGCGCGACCTGCGCTCGATGGGCTTCGAGGTCTACACCTCGAAGGGCACGGCGGCGTTCCTCAAGGGCTATTCGGTCGACACGAAGTCGGTCAACAAGCTCAGCGAAGGCGCGCGCCCGACGGTGCTCGACCTGATCGCCAACGGCGAGATCCACCTGATCATCAACACCCCGACCCGCAAGGGCGGCAAGACCGACGAGGGCCGCATCCGAGCGACCGCCGTGCGGGCGGGCATCCCGATGATCACGACGATCTCGGCTGCCAAGGCCACGGTCGACGCGATCGCGGCACTGCGCGCGGGCGCGTGGACGGTCACGGCGATCCAGGACTACTTCCCGCATCTCGCGCGGCCCAAGGCCGAGCGCAAGGCGCCGGAGCTGGTGACGAGTTGAAGCGTTCGCAGCTGGCGAGCGGCTGCGGCTTTGCCCTAGGTCGCTCGCCTTTGCTCGCTTTGGCGGCACGAGCGCCAGCGGCGACCGCCCAAACCCGCACGCCTTGAGTCACGCTAGACTCTCCGCCCTATGGCGTCTGGCCTCAACCTTCAGCTCTCCCCCGAAATCGTCCAGCTCCTGGTCAACGTGGGTCTCATCTTCGCGATGGTCCATGTGATCCTGATCGGCTGCGCGTACGCGATCATGCTCGAGCGCAAGCTCAGCGCGTGGATGCAGGACCGCATCGGTCCCAACCGCGTCGGCCCGCAGGGTCTCCTGCAGCCGATCGCCGACGGCATCAAGTTCATGCTCAAGGAGGACTACAACCCGATCGGCGTCGACAAGGCGCTGTTCTTCCTGGCGCCTGGGTTCATCGTGGCCCCGGCGATCATGGGTTTCGTGGTCATTCCGTGGGCGGGGCAGATCGACCTCACCGATGCGATCAACTGGCTCGGCGTCGGCGTCGCGGGCGCGACCTACACGGTCAAGTTCGTGGGCGCGAACATCAACATCGGCATCGTGTATCTGCTCGCCACGTCGGCGATTGGCGTCTACGGCGTCTCGCTCGGCGGCTGGGCCAGCAACAACAAGTGGTCGTTCCTCGGCGGTCTCCGCGCAAGCGCGCAGATGATTTCCTACGAGATTCCCATGGGTCTGGCGCTGCTTTGCGTCGTGCTCGCCGCGGGAACATTCTCGCCGTACTCGATCATCGAGCAGCAGCTCAACGGCCAGTGGAACATGGTGCAGCAGCCGCTTGCGGCCGTGATCTTCTACGCCTGCCTCCTCGCCGAGGCCAACCGCGCGCCGTTCGACCTCGCTGAGGCCGACAGCGAGCTCATCGGTGGCTACCACACCGAGTATTCCTCGATGAAGTTCGCGCTGTTCTTCCTCGGCGAGTACTTCCACATCGTCACGGGTTCGGCGTTCTTCGCGGTGCTCTTCATGGGTGGCTGGTCGATCAACCCGTTCACGGGCGCGGATCTCCCGATCGTCGGCGGCCCGCTGCTGATGCTCGCGCAGATCTCGATCATGCTCGCCAAGGTCACGCTGATGGTCTCGCTCACCATGGCGATCCGCTGGACGCTGCCGCGCTTCCGCTTCGACCAGCTCATGCGCCTCTCGTGGGAAGGCATGATCCCGGTCTCGCTGATGCTGCTGGTGACCAACGCGATCTTCGTGTACTTCGGCAAGGTCCAGTACCTCTGGGCCGGCTCCATCGGCGTCGCCGCGCTGGTCTACATGCTCAAGCCCATCATGGGCGCGCATGTCGAGGCCAACGAGCGCATCCGCATGATCGGCAGCCGCTTCAGCCCGCTGACCGAAGCCGAGTCGACCCTCGCGAACCGTCCGAGCGTGGCGCTCGACGATCGCGCGATCCCCGATGCGCGCCAGGGCATGATCTCGTCGCACTGAGTCGACGGCGGTTGATGGCATGATCCAAGCTCTGATCGGTCTCTTCCGGCTCGGCCTGTCCACGCGGTTCCGCATGGGCGGCAGCTACTGGAAGTGGCGCAAGGAGACGGCGTTCGGCAACGACCCGTCCAAGTGGCCGCCCGCGGCCGAGCGTCGCCATGCGATGCTCGAGTACGCGCGCTGGTCGCAGCGCATGCGGAAGCACCTCGCTCCCTGATCGCGCATCTGACTTTTTGCACCAAACTTTTCCCGAACAAACGGGGATCGCGTGATGCGCGGCTATCGTCGCCGCCATGGCCAAGACGCGTACCGAATTCCTCTGCCGCGAGTGCGGCGGCAACCATCCCAAGTGGATCGGCAAGTGCCCTGATTGCGGCGCGTGGGACAGCCTCGAGAAGTTCTCCGTTGAGGTCGAAGCCACGAAAGCGGGGGCGGCGCCCATCTGGGGCACACCCACCGACGGCACCGACGCGGACGAACTCGCCCGCGGCGGCATCGGTCGCGCGATCGCCCTCGGCAGCGTGCCAGAAGCGTCGGTCCCGCGGATCGCCAGCGGCATCGGCGAGTTCGACCGGGTGCTCGGCGGCGGCATCGTCCCTGGCTCGGTGATGCTGCTTGGCGGCGATCCAGGCATCGGCAAGAGCACGCTCCTCATGCAGGTCGCGGCCTCGGTCGCCGCGCGCGGCGGCAGCGCGCTCTACGCATCGAGCGAAGAGAGCCCGCAGCAGGTTCGGCTTCGCGCCGAGCGGCTCGAAGCGGTGGTCGACGCCGGCGGCGCGCCCGCGCTTGGCGAACGGCTCATGGTTCTCGGCGAGACCAATGTCGCGCGCATCGTCGAGCAGGCGCGGCGCACGCGTCCGACCGTCGTGCTCGTCGACTCGATCCAGCTCGTGCACCGCACCGATGTCTCTGCAGCCCCAGGATCGATCGCGCAGCTGCGCCGATGCTGCCTTGACCTCGTTGGGCTCGCCAAGTCCAGCGGCTGTGGAGTCATCGTCGTCGGCCACGTCACCAAGGACGGCACGCTCGCAGGCCCCAAGCTGCTTGAGCATCTCGTCGACGTGGTGCTTTCATTCGAAGGCGATCGACACTCCGCCGTGCGCGTCGTGCGCGGCGTGAAGAACAGGTTTGGATCCACGCAGGAAATCGGCTTGTTCGAGATGCGCGGCGATGGCCTCGCCGAAGTCGAGGCCGTGCGCGTCCCGCAGACCGGCGGACCATCGGCGCCTGGCTGCTCGTTTGTCGCGACCATGGCGGGCACGCGCTGCTTGCTCGGTGAGATCCACGCGCTTGTCGCAACGGGTTTTCTCGGAAGTACCAAGCGAAAGGCCAGTGGTCTTGATTCATCGCGACTCGCGATGCTGATCGCAGTTCTGGAGAAGCACGGCGGCCTGCGGCTCGCCGATCAAGACATCTTCGCGCAGTCGCTCGGCGGCCTGAAGATCGCGGAACCCGCGGCAGATCTCGCAGTTGCGCTTGCAATCGCCGGCGCGTTCCTCAATCGAGTGCTCCCAACGGGGACGGTCGCGATCGGCGAGATCGGCCTTACGGGCGAGCTGCGCTCTGTTCCGCAGATCGAGCAGCGCGTGCATGAGTCACTGCGCCGTGGCGCGCGCGTGGTGATCGTTCCAACGTCTGCGCGCATCAGCGCATCGGTTTCTTCGACGCAGCGAGCGGACGGCGAAGAAGGCCAGATTGTGAAGGTTGGCACGATCGCTCGTGCGCTCGAGTTCCTCGCTCCATCGCAGCGCGCGATCGCGTCGGAGCCAAAGCCGATGGAAGCGAACGTTCGTACGCCTCGCACGGCGCGGCAGAGCTAGCGCGCGATCCCGCGTGAAAGCTCGCGTCGGAGCCTGGCGGAAATCGAGAAATCCCCGCAGGAGCCGTCGCCTCCGTAAACCCATTTGCGGAAAGTGTTTGAGCGATGGATCTCCGCGGCGATCCCGCGTCGAATTCAGGGGTACTTCCCTCTCGACTAGACGGCTTCGGCTTGAGCGAGTAAGTTCTCGCTCATCGTTTCGGCCAGAGTCGGCCGATGTAGGAAAACCGTCCGGCTGAGTCCTTTGGTGGACCAGCGCTAGGCGGACGGGTGGATGACGCAGACCGGAAGTTTCCGGTCACAAACAAGTACGGAGAGTTTCAAACATGAGTCTGACCAAGACCGTCGGCTTCTTCGCCGTCACGACCCTCGCCGTTGGTGGCGCGGCTTTCGGCGCCGAGCAGAACAACGACATGCAGGCCCAGATCGCTGACCTGCAGGCGCAGGTTGCTGCCCTCAAGGGCGCCCAGAGCGGCCAGTGGCTCACCGAGCAGCGCGCTGCTGAGATCCGCGGCATCGTGACCGACGTCCTCGCGGACGCGGACACCCGCTCCAGCCTCGCTGGTCCCAGCGCTGGCGCTGGCTACAACGGCGGCTTCTTCCTGTCGTCGGCTGACGGCAACTACTCGATGAAGATCAACGTCCTCGAGCAGATCCGTTGGTCCTTCAACAACACCGACACCTCGACGACCGACACCATCCAGCCGTACGGCTTCGAGAACAAGCGCACGCGCCTCACGTTCTCGGGCAACATGGTTGACTCGACCTGGAGCTACAAGCTCGCGTACTACCTCGGCTACTCGAACAGCGCGGAGAACTTCGGCGCTGGCGAGCTCGCTGACGCGTTCGTCGCGAAGGACCTCGGCAACGGCCTCTCGGTCACCGTCGGTCAGTTCAAGCTGCCCTTCTCGGCTGAGTACGGCATCGACGTCGGCAACCTCCAGTTCAGCGACTACTCGGTCGCCAACACCGTGCTCGGCACCGGCTACGGCCAGGGCCTGATGCTCGGCTACGCTGCCGATCAGTTCCGCGCTGGTGTTGCTTACACCAACGCGCAGAACCAGGTCAACGAGAACTGGAGCTCCTCGTCGCCGTCTGACGACTGGGCGCTCACCGGCCGCGGCGAGTTCAAGGTCGCCGGCGACTGGGGCCAGTTCAACGACGCGCAGTCCTGGAAGGGCGAGGGCTTTGGCGCTCTCGTCGGCCTCGGCTACGCCACCGCCCGTGAGAACGGCGCTGACAACGACCCGTGGAAGCTCACCATCGACGGCACCGTCGACTTCGGTGGCGCCAACCTCACCGGCGCGTACTACTGGACCGACCTCGACGACGGCTCGAACCAGCAGCCGGGTGGCTACACCCTCGCTGGCGGCGTGTTCCTCACCGACAGCTTCGAACTCGTTGCCCGTTGGGACTCGATCGATCCGGACAACGGCGGCGACAACATCACCAGCTGGACCTTCGGCGGCAACTGCTACTTCGCGAAGAACACCGCGAAGTGCGGCGTCGAACTCGGCTACGCCCCGAACGCGATGCCGGCCGGCCTCGAGTACGCCAACTGGGTTGACTCGAACGGTCAGGATGGCGAATGGGTCATCCGCGTCCAGATGTCGTTCAGCTTCTGATCAGCTCGGCTGACAGAGCTCGCATCCACCCAGAAGTACAGGCACTCGCTGCCTGCAACCTCTAAGGCTCAGTCGGCCGCCCCGCAAGGGGCGGCCGATTTTGCTTTTGACGCGCGCTGCTATGTTCCGCAAACTGCAGTTTCAACCTGCACACCAAGGAGCACAGATGACTCGTCCCATGCATGTCGCCATGACCGCGATCGCCACCTTGATCGCAACCTCGCACGTCTCCGTACTCGCCGCGGACCAGAGTGGTGAGCTCGCCGCGCAGATCGCACAGCTCAAGTCAGAGATCGCGTCGCTCAGCGGAGAGTCGCAGCAGTGGCTCACCGAGCAGCGCGCCGCGGAGATCCGCAGCATCGTCTCCGACGTGATCGCCGACTCCGACACGCGCACGAGTCTCCAAGGCAGCGCGGCGACCGCGGGCTACAACGACGGCTTCTTCCTGTCGTCCGCCGACGGCAACTTCTCGATGAAGATCAACGTCCTCGAGCAGATCCGCTGGACGTTCAATGATTCCAAGGAGCCCGTGACTGCACCGCTCGGCGGCAAGCTGCTGGGCGCTCCGGGCGCCGCGGTCGATGGCGGGCAGTCGTACGGCTTTGAGAACAAGCGCACGCGCCTGAATTTCTCGGGAAACATGGTTGATTCCAGCTGGAGCTACAAGCTCGGCTACTACCTCGGCTACTCCGACAGCGCCGAAGCGTTCGGCGCCGGCGAACTCTCCGACGCCTACGTCGCGAAGGATCTCGGCAACGGCTTCAGCGTGACGGTGGGCCAGTTCAAGCTTCCGTTCTCCGCGGAGTACGAGGTCGACGTCGGCAACCTGCAGTTCATGGACTACTCGACGGTGACGTACGTGTTTGATCTCGGCTACGGCCAAGGTCTCAAGCTCGGCTACGAGGCCGAGATGGTCCGCGTCGGCGTCGCCTACGTGAACGCGTTCGAGTCGGCGAACGCCGACTGGAGCGCGAGCTCTCCCGCGGCGGAGTGGTCGTTCGTCGGCCGCGTCGATGCGAAGCTCGCAGGCAACTGGAGCCAGTTCGAGCACGGCCAGTCGTGGCGGGGTGACGGTCTGGGAGCCAAGGTCGGCTTGGGACTCGGTTGGGAGCGCGACAGCATCGCGCCTGGCTCGTCGACGACGCTGTTCACGCTCGACACCGCGGTCAACTTCGGCGGCGCGAACGTTGCCGCCGCCTACTACGTCGCCAGCTTCAACGACACGGGCGATCCGACCCTCGATGGAGCGCACCCTGACGGATTCACGCTCAACGGCGGCCTCTTCGTGACCGACAGCGTGGAACTTGTGGCCCGCTACGAGTGGGCCGATCTCGATCTCGACCTCGGCGGCGCGGAGAACTTCTCCGCCCTGACGTTTGGCGGCAACTGGTACCTCGCCAAGAACTCCGCCAAGCTCAGCGCAGACCTCGGCTACGCGTTCGACAACGTGACGGGCTTCTACGCGTTCGAGGGACGCAGCAACAACTGGGTCGAGGACGTCGCGGGCAACGACGGCCAGTGGATGATCCGCACCCAGCTCTCCTTCAGCTTCTAAGCCACTCCAACCGCATGTGCGACGGCCGTCCCCGAGGGGTTTCCTGAGGGGGCGGCCGTCGCTGCTTTCTGCCGTTCGGCGGGATTTGTGTCGAGTGGCAGGGGCGTTTGCCGATAACGCCCTCGCCGCCCCTCGGCGCCTATCAAGGAGATGGCTGGATGCCAATGAATCACCAGAAGACTCGCGCAACGATCCGTCGCATCGCACGCACCCCACGTCCGCTCCTGACGCCGCTCATGCTTGCGGCGCTGGGAATTGCAGGCGTTGCGCGCGCCCAGGATTCCGGCGCGCCCAGTGCACAGGAGCTCATGCAGCGCATCGAGAAGCTCGAGGCTTCCAATCGTGCGCTCGCTGGCGAAGTCCAGACGCTCCGCGCCGAGGAAGGCGCGCAGTGGCTCTCCGAGGAGCGCGCTGCGGAGATCCGCAGCATCGTTTCCGACACGCTCGCCGACAGCTCGACGCGCACCTCGCTGCAGTCGGTTGGTACGACGGCGGGATGGAACGACGGCTTCTTCCTGCAGAGCGCCGATGGCCGCTTCCGCCTGGAAATCGGCGGCTTGCTGCAGATGCGCTACGTCTACAGCTACATCCCCGATGGCGTCTCCGGCGTGAACCTGCCCGCGGGCACGGCATCGGCTGCGATCGCTGACAACGTCGAGACCCGCTCGGGCTTCGACCTCCCAGACACGCAGCTCGACTTCAAGGGCTACGCGTTCGGTCCCAACTTCCAGTACCGCATCCGCGGCGTCTTCTCCAACCAGGATGAAGCAGTCGTCGGCCAGAATCCCTTCGGCAACCTCGGCAGCGGCAGCGGAGCCTTCCGCGTGCTCGATGCCTACGTGCGCGCGGAGCTTTCCGATGAGTTCTCTGTCCGCGTCGGTCAGTTCAAGCTGCCGTTCGCACGTGAGCAGCTCGTCGATGAGCAGTACCAGCTCGCCGTCGACCGCTCGGTGATCGTCGATCACCTCGGTCTCGGTCGTTCGCAGGGCGTTGAAGGCACCTGGTCGTCGGACAACGCGCGCGCCATGCTCGCGTTCTCCAACGGCGGCACCGACAACGTCTACGGCATCCTCAAGGCCGTCGGCAGCGAGCCGATGGGCTCGAACTACGGCAGCGACGGCGTCGATTGGGCCGTGACCGGCCGCTTCGAGTGGAAGTTCGCGGGCCAGTGGAAGCAGTTCAACTCGATGACCAGCCCGCCGGGCGACGAGTACGCCATGCTGGTCGGCATCGCTGCGCACGCGCAGGACGGCGATCCCGACAACGGCAACAACACGACGACCACCCAGCCGAACACCTGGTACGCCTTCACTGGCGACGTCAGCGTGATGCTCGGCGGCGCGTCGCTCTTCGCGAGCTTCAGCTACTCGAACACCAACTCGGGCTCCGCCTTCGTTGCTGGCTCGAACAACTTCAACCCGCCGGCCTACTTCGACATCGGCAAGTCCGAGTGCTGGGGCGTCGTCACCCAGGCTTCGTACTACATCGCTCCCAAGTGGGAAGTCTTCGGCCGTATGGAAATCGGCAACGCCTCGGTGCCCAACATCGGCAACATCTCGAACCCGACGGGCACCAGCAGCCTCGAGAACGGCAACATGCTGACGATCACCACGATCGGCCTCAACTGGTACATCGATGGTCAGGACCTCAAGTGGTCCAGCGACTTCGGCTTCGCCTGGGATTCGGTCGACGGCGTCTGGTACGACGGCGCCAACGGATGGCGCGCCGCGGCTGACCAGAGCGAGATCGTGTTCCGGTCGCAGCTCCAGCTGGCCTTCTGAGCCGCCAACAACCCCCAAATCACACGAATACGCCGCGCGAAAGCGCGGCGTATTTCTTACACTCACGGATCACCTGTAGGTCGCGCGCCGCCGCCACTGTCGGCTGCGTGCCGCCAGAACGAGCAGCCGAGCCATGCCCACAGCCCCCGCCAAATCCAGCAGCTCGACGGACGCCGCGTCCGCCGCCACCCTGATCCACCGCATCGAGGTGCGTCCGCGCCGTGGACACCATGACCCGCGCGGCCAGTCGGTGCAGAAGGCGATCGAGTCGCTCGGCCTGGCCAAGCAGCCCAAGCGCGTCGAGTACACCGCGGTCTACCTGATCGAGGGCGCGCTGACCTCGCAGGAAGTCGACCGCGTCGCCAACGAGCTCCTCGCCGACTGCGTGACGCAGTCCGCCGAGGTCCACGCCTCCAACCGCGCGAGCCGCCCGACCGTCGCCCCTGGCTCCGCCGTGGTCGAGGTTCATCCGCTGCCCGGCGTGACCGATCCTGCCGCCGAGAGCGTGCAGGCGGCGATCCTCGCGCTGACCGGCCGCACCGTGAAGGTCCGGACCGGCGACCGCTACGACCTGCATGGTGTGGACAAGGTGATCGCCAAGACCGTCGGCGAGCGTCTGCTGGCGAACCCCGTCATCCACGCGATCCACACCGATCCGTACTTCCCGAGCTCGGTCCCGACGGGCACGCCGTACAAGCTGGCGATCCGCGAGGTCGCGATCACCAGGCTCAGCGACGCCGAGCTCGAGAAGCTCTCGCGCGAAGGGCATCTCTTCCTCTCGCTCGACGAGATGAAGGCGATCCAGGCCGAGTACCGCCGCGTTGGCCGCGAGCCGCGCGAGATCGAGCTCGAGACGCTGGCGCAGACGTGGTCGGAGCACTGCGTGCACAAGACGCTCAAGTCGACCGTGCGCTATCGCGAGATGTCGAGCGACCCCGCGTTCGAAGGCCAGTGGTCGCTTGCGAGCGACGCCAAGGGCCGCCCGAACCACGAGGTCTCCGCCGACGGCACCGTGACCGTCAAGAACCTCCTCAAGTCGACCGTCGCCGCGAGCACGCATGAGCTCATGAAGGACGGCATCGACTGGTGCCTCTCGGTGTTCGTCGACAATTCGGGCGTGGTCGCGTTCGACGACGAGCACGCGGTGTGCTTCAAGTGCGAGACGCACAATCGCCCGAGCGCGATCGAGCCGTACGGCGGCGCGGCCACCGGCATCGGCGGCTGCATCCGCGACGTGATCGGCACGGGTCTCGGCGCGAAGCCGATCGCGGCGACGGATGTCTTCTGCGTGGCGTATCCCGACGTCGCCGAAGTTCCGCAGGGCTGCCTCGATCCCAAGCGCATCCTCAACCAGGTCGTCGCCGGCGTGCGCGACTACGGCAACCGCATGGGCATCCCCACGCTCAACGGCGCGGTGTACTTCGACGACAACTACGTGGGCAACCCGCTTGTCTACTGCGGCTGCATCGGCCTCATGCCGCGCAGCTGCGTCAAGGGCCGCACGCACGCGGGCGACGCGATCATCGCGCTTGGCGGACGCACGGGCCGCGACGGCATCCACGGCGCGACGTTCTCGAGCGCCGAGCTCACCGACAAGCACGCGAGCGAGTTCAGCCACGCCGTGCAGATCGGCAACGCGATCACCGAGAAGAAGGTGCTCGACGCGATCCTCGCGATGCGCGATCGCGCAGGCGGGCCGCTGTACCACGGACTGACCGATTGCGGCGCGGGCGGATTCTCGAGCGCGATCGGCGAGATGGCGAGCGAGGTCGGCGCCACGGTGCACCTCGAGCGCGCGCCGACCAAGTACGACGGCCTTTCGCCGACCGAGATCTGGATCAGCGAGGCGCAGGAGCGCATGGTGCTCTCGGTGCCCGCGGAGAACATCGAGGAACTCGCGCGCATCTGCGCGGACCACGGCGTCGACTGGTGCAACTTCGGAACCTTCGGCAGCGACACGGGCGACATCACGCTGTTCTGGCATGGCGTCGAGGTCGGCCGTCTGTCGTGCGAGTTCCTGCACGGCGCGATTCCGATGCCCGTGCGCGAAGCCGTGTGGGACGCGTCGTGGGCCGCGCAGCAGCGCTCGAACAAGCGCGCGCGCCAGTTCTCGCGTGATCTCGCGCAGTCCTCGGCCGACGCGATGCTGGTGCTCGAGGCTCTTCTCGCGCATCCGAACATCGCGAGCAAGGCGTGGATCATCCGTCAGTACGACCACGAGGTTCAGGGCTCGAGCGTGCTCAAGCCGCTCGTGGGCGAGCCTGTCGGCACGAGCGCGGGCGGCCCCGGCGATGCCGCGGTGATTCGTCCGAAGAAGGGCTCCGACAAGGCGCTCGCGATCGGCAACGGCCTCGCGACCGGACTCGGCGCCGATCCGTACGCGATGGCGATCGCCGCGATCGACGAGTGCGTGCGCAACCTCGTGTGCGTGGGCGCGGACCCGACGCACATCGCGATCCTCGACAACTTCTGCTGGCCGAGCTGCAAGGACCCGCGCAACATGGGTTCGCTCGTGCGTGCATGCGAAGGCTGCTACGACGCGGCCAAGGCGTACCGCACGCCGTTCATCTCGGGCAAGGACTCGCTCAACAACCAGTTCGTGACCGAGGACGGCCGCACGATCCAGATCCCGCCGACGCTGCTCATCTCGGGCTTTGCGCCGGTGACCAAGGATGTCAACGCGGTCTCGATGGACGCCAAGCGCGCGGGCTCCAGGCTCGTGCTCGTGGGCAACACCAGCAATCGCCTCGGCGGCTCGCACTTTGCGATGCTCGCGGGTGCGGCGCCGAGCGCGTCGCGGCTCCCGTCGCCCGACCTCGTCGCGGGTCCCAAGCACGCGGCCGCGGTCGCGCGCGCGATCGGCACGGGCATCGTGCGCGCGGCGCATGACTGCAGCGAAGGCGGCCTGCTCGTGGCCGCCGCGGAGATGGCGTTCAGCGGCAACCTCGGCCTCGCGCTCGATGTCGCGGCGATGCCTGCGGACGGCGACGTGCCGTTCCTCGCGCGCTGCTTTGCCGAGGACGCGCACCGCTACCTGCTCGAGGTCGACGAGAAGGACCTCGCGTCGCTCTCGAAGGCGCTCGGCGATGTGCCGCATGCGGTGATCGGATCGTTCAACGCGTCGGGCGAGCTCTCGCTCGGCGACGGATCGGGAATGGCTGCGACCAAGGTGTCCGCGCTCGGCGAACGCTGGAGCAGCGGCATGGCGAGCGGAGGATTCGCGTGAATCGCGCGGAGAAACACACGATGAAGGCACTCGTCATCACGGCACCCGGCATCAACTGCGACCTCGAGCTCTGCGAGGCGTTCGCGCTCGCGGGCTGCGAGGTCACGAGCGAGCTGCTCACGCGGCTCTCGCGCGATCCGTCGCAGATCGACCGCTACGACCTCATCGGCCTGCCCGGCGGATTCAGCTACGGCGACGATGTCGCGGCGGGCCGCATCATGGCCGCGCTCATCCGCGAGTCGATCTATCCCGCGCTTTCCGCGGCGATCGCGCGCGGCGTTCCCATGATGACGCCGTGCAACGGCTTCCAGATCGCGGTGCAGGCGGGACTTCTTCCGGGCCCCGAGGCCGGCGAAGCGTGGAGCGATGTGCCCACCGAGCCGACCGTCGCGCTCGCGCAGAACGCGACCGCGCGCTTCAACGACATCTGGACCACGATGGAGATCCCCGCGGGCACGCGCTGCGTGTGGACGCGCGACCTCAAGATGGACGCGGACACCGCGCTCATGTCGTGCGCGCACGGCGAGGGCCGCTTCGTCGCCGAGCAGGAGACGATCGACGCGCTTGAGGCGAACGGCCAGGTCGCCGTGCGCTACGGCGCGCGCGATCACTTCAACGGCTCGATCAACCGCATCGCGGGCATCTGCGATGCGACGGGTCTCGTGTTCGGCCTCATGCCGCATCCCGAGCGCTACCTGCACTGGACGCAGCATCCGCGCTGGACGCGCTTGTCGGCCGCGCAGCGCACGGGCGACACGCCTGGCCTGCAGATGTTCAAGAACGCCGTCGCGCACGCCGCGAAGGCGCGCACGGTGACCGGCGGCCGTCGATGACGGCCACCGCACTCAAGACGCTTCGCTGCGCGACGATCGGCGTCGGCCGCATGGGCCGGCATCACGCGCGCCTCTACGCGCAGACCGACGGCTGCGATCTCGTCGGCGTCGTCGATGGCAACGTCGAGCGCGCGTCGAAGATCACCGAGGAGTGGGGCGGCCGCGCCTTCGCGAGCGTGCAGGAACTCATCGATCATGGCGTCGATGCGGTCACCATCGCGACGCCGACGATCACGCACCGCGCGATCGTCGAGCCGCTGCTCGAGGCGGGCATCGCGTGCCTGGTCGAGAAGCCGCTCGCGCCCGACGTCGCCGAAGCGCGCGCGATCGCGGACACCGCGAAGCGCACGGGTTCGCTGCTGCAGGTCGGTCACATCGTGCGCTACGACCCGGTGATGATCGCGATCCGCGAGCTCATCATGGGCGGCGCGATGCGGCCGCGGTTCATCGAGATCGACCGCGTGAGCCCGATGACTTTCCGCTCGGTCGACGTCGGCGTCGTGCTCGACATGATGATCCACGACCTCGACGTGCTCTTCATGCTCATGGGCGCGGAGCCCGAGGAAATCCACGCGAACGCGGTGTGCGTCGTCGGCGAGGCCGAGGACGTGTGCAACGCGCGGCTCGTGTTTCCCGCGGGTCCCGACGGCCTGCGCTGCACGGCGAACGTCACCGCGAGCCGCCTCGCGCTCAAGACCGAGCGCAAGATGCGGCTCATCAGCGAGGACGCGTACATCTCCGCCGACTACGGCGAGAAGAAGGGCCACGTCGTGCGCAAGACTGCGAACGCCGCGCAGCTCGCCGATGTGCGCGAGCGCCTCAAGCGCGGCGAGGACCTCTCGAGCGTGAACTACCTCGAGATGATCACGATGGAGCCGCTCGCCGTCGGTTCGGGCGAGCCGTTGAAGCTGCAGCTCCTCGACTTCATGGATGCGGTGCGCAACAACAGGCGTCCGCTCGTGAACGCAGAGGACGGCTTTGCCGCGGTCCGCACCGCGGAACGCATCGTCGCCGCGGCGAGGGCCGCGGGCGCGCGCATGGTTTGACTACGTTTCTCGGGGATCCGCGACATGGCTGCCGAAGACCGCGTCCTTCTCGTCGACGACCAGCCCATGATGGGCGAGGTCGTCAAGCGCATGCTCGACGCTGCGGGTGGATTCGAGCTGCGCGTGGTGTCGACGCCTGGCAGCGCGCTTGACGCGGCGCGCGAGTTCATGCCGACGGTGATCCTGCAGGACATCGAGATGCCCGGGATCAACGGCTTCGAGCTGCTTGACGCGTATCGCGCGGATGCGGCGCTCGCAGATGTTCCCGTGCTCATGCTCACCAGCGTCGAGAACGCCGAGGCGAAGGCGAAGGCCTTTGAACTCGGCGCGAACGACTACATGGTCAAGTTTCCCGACGCGATCGAGATGGTCGCGCGCGTGCGGAGGCATTCGCTGGTTCGTCGGCAGGCGCTCGCGCGCGTGCAGCGTGCGGCCGACGCGGAGCGTGCGCGCAATCCGCTGGGCTTCATGCGCGAGCCGCTGCCGCAGTGCGATGTCGCGATCATCGGCGGTGGATTCAGCGGGCTCATGTCGGCGGTGCGCATCGCGGCTGCGGCGCCGGGCGCGAGCCTGAGCGTGTTCGAGCGGCGTTCGCGTGGCGGACCAGGCGTCGCGTACGGCGCGTGCGATGGCGAGCACTTGCTCAATGTTCCCGCGGCGCGCATGGGCGCGTTCGCGGAGAAGCCGACGGCGTTCCACGAATGGCTCGAGCGCGAGGCGCCTGGGCGGTTCGGTGCGAGTGATTTCGCGCCGCGCGCGATGTTCGGCCGCTATCTGATCGAGACGGTGCGTGGCGCGCTCGACGCATCGACCCCGCGGCCGCGACTCGTGTCCGACGCGGTCGTGCATCTCGAGCGCCATGCTGCGGGCTTTGAGCTGCTGCTTGCGTCGGGACGCACGGTGATCGCGCGCGGTGTCGTGCTCGCGGTTGGACTTCCACAGGCGCGCGCGCCGTGGCGCGGCGTCGGCGGCGATGCGCTCGCCGCGATTCCGCGCAAGCTGCTCGTCGACGATCCGTGGGAACCTGGCGCGCTCGATGGCATCCCTGCGGACGACACGGTCGTCATCGTCGGCAGCGGACTCACGGCGGTGGATGTCACGCTTGGACTTCGACGCCGCGGACATCGCGGCAAGCTCGTGCTCGTGTCGCGCAACGGCCGCTTTCCGCTGCCGCACGCTGCGTCGCATGGTGCTCCGCCAGCGCTGGATTTCGCGGAGCTCGCGCGCAGTCCGCAGGATGCGTTCCGCCTCGTGCGCCGCACGGTGCGCGACCTCGCGTCGCACGATCACGAGTGGCACGGCGCGATCGACGGCGTGCGTCCGCACGCGACCAAGGTCTGGCAGGCGTGGTCGACGGAGCAGCGCGCGTACTTCCTGCGTCGGCTGCGTCCGTACTGGGAGATTCACCGTCATCGCGTTCCGCCGCATCTTCTTGCGGTGCTGGATGCGGAGCGCGCGGCGGGCACGCTCGAGCTCGTCGCTGGCGGTGTGGCGGGCATCGCTGCTGCTGCGGATGCCGAGGCGATCGATGTGACGGTCAAGCCCGCACGCGGCGCATTGCAAGCGCTGCGCGCCGCGCGCATCATCAACTGCGTCGGTCCCGCGATGAGCGTCGCGGAGACGGTCGATCCGCTGCTTGGCTCGCTGTTTCGCAGCGGAATGGCCGTCGCGGACGCGCTTGGTCTCGGCCTGCGTTCCGACGCGGAAGGCCGCGTGCTCGACGCGCAGCATGCGCCGCAGCGCGGCATGCGTCTCGTTGGCGCACTGCGTCGCGGCGAGCTGTGGGAGTCGACCGCGGTTCCCGAACTGCGCGTGCAGGCCGCGGTCGCGGCGGAATCGCTCGCGCGCGAGCTCGGCATCTTCAAGGCGCCATCGGCATGAGCAACGCGCAATCGCTGTGCGAGAAGCACTGGATCGGCTCGCACCTCTCGATCGCGGGCGCGTTGCGCGCGGCGATCGACGAAGCCGTCGCGTTTCGCTTTGGCGCGGTGCAGATCTTCACGCGCAACCAGCGGCAGTGGACGCCCAAGCCGCTGGAGAAGGACGAGATCGCCGAGTTCCACGCCGCGCGCAAGGGCACGGTGTTCGCCGAAGGCGCGCGCATCGTGAGCCACAACAGCTACCTCGTGAACCTCGCGTCGCCCGACGCCGCGAACCTCGCGAAGTCGATGGCGTGCGAGCGCGCCGAGCTCGAGCGCTGCGAGCTGCTCGGCGTTCCCGTGTCGGTCGCGCATCCCGGTGCGCATCTCGGCACCGATGGCGCGCGCAAGCCGAAGGATCCGAACGACCTCGACGGCGAGCCGACCGCGGATGAGCTCGCGGGCCTCAAGCGCATCGCCAAGTCGATCGACCAGCTGCACAAGGAGCTCAAGGGCTACAAGGTGCGCATCGCGCTCGAGACGACGACGGGCACGGGCACGAACCTCGGCTACGCGTTCCATCATCTCGCGCGCATCCGCGACATGGTCAAGGAGCCTGAGCGCGTCGCGTACTGCATCGACACCTGCCATGTGTTCAGCGCGGGCTACGACGTCTCGACGCCCGCAAAGGCCAAGGCCACGCTCGCGCGCTTTGACGCCGAGGCGGGACTCGCGCATGTCGCGGCGATCCATGTGAACGACTCCGAGGCGCCGTTCGCGTCGCGCAAGGACCGGCACGCGCACATCGGCGAAGGCCTGTGCGGCGACGCGTGGTTCCAGGCGGTGCTGCGCCATCCTGCGTTTGCCACGGTGCCCAAGGTCCTCGAGACCGAGAAGGGCGACGCGCGCGACGGCCGCCCGTGGGATCTGGTCAACTCCGAGCGCCTCGCCGCGTTCGCGCGCTGATCGCGTAGTATCCCGCCCCATGCCTGACGCAAGCCCAGTCGATCCGTCGCTGCTCGAGTTCTTCGATTCGCCGAGCGATTCGCCGTTCATCATCGAGCACGTGAGCGATGAGTTCACTTCGGTGTGCCCGAAGACGGGCCACCCGGACTTCGGCCGCATCATCCTGCGCTACCAGCCGGCCGCGGTGTGCGTCGAGCTCAAGAGCCTCAAGCTGTACTACCAGAGCTTCCGCAACGCGGGCATCTTCTACGAGGCGGTCACCAATCGCCTGCGCGACGATCTCGCCGACGCGATGAGCCCGGTGTGGATGCAGGTCATCACCGACTGGAAGGGTCGCGGCGGAATCCGCTCGAAGATCGTTGCCACGCACGGCCACGTTCCCGACGCGTGGGTGGCGAAGCTGGACGCTTGATCGGCATCCGCTTGCGTGCATGACACCAAAGCGAGCGCGCGCACGGCGCGAGCGCTCAAGGACTTCGCGGACTCCGCTTGCGGCTTCGGCCTTAGGCGTGCATGACCGTCAGCCGCCGAACTGGATCGTCGGCATCGCGCGCTTCTTCTTCGCGGGGAGTTCGCCGATGTCCTTGGCCTTCTCGGCGCCGACTTCGACGAGCAGCATCTCCTGCAGCTTGCGGAACGACGACGCCTCGATCTGCTCGAGGTCCTCGCGCAGCTTCTTCTGCTCGCGCATGCGGTTCTGCATGCTGGCCATCTGCGCGGAGGGATCCTCCTGCTTCGCGCCCCTGGCCTCGGATGCCTTGGCCTCGGATGCCTTGCGCATGTCCTCGATGTAGCTTTCGCAGCGCGTCTCGCGGGTCTCGATCCAGTCGCTGCGCATTGCGGCGAGCTTGGCCTTGGCGGAGTCGCTCATGCCTTCGATCGCGGCGGCCTTGGTGAAGAACGGCTCGAGGTCGCGCATGCCGCGGTAGACCGAGGGATTCGCGGCGCGGAGGAATCCGCGGCGAACGGCCTTCTGCGCGGCGATGTCGCCGTCGAGCGCGGCGACAAGCGTGTCGACCGTGCGGCGGTTGTTGTCGGCGATGCGGCCGCGTGCCTTGGTGATCTTGGACTCGACGGCCTGCAGCTTCTCGACGGTCTCGCCTTCGATCTGCACGGCTTGGCTGACCTTGACCTGGCCGTTGCCGCTGTCCTCGGTGACTTCCTTGGTCGCGTTCTGGAACAGTCGGTAGCGCTCGGCCTCGAGGGTCTTGACCTCGCTCTTCATCGAGCGGATCGAGTCGACGGATGCCTCGTCCCACGACTTGAGGTCGCCCGCGACCTTGGCGCGCGCGGCGTCGGCGAGCGCGGCGGCCTCGACGATCGCGACGAGATCCGCGGACTGCGCGCCGGTCTCGCCCGGGAGCAGGCGCACGCGTGCGCGCGCGCGGCGTGCCGCGGCGAGCGCGTCGTTTTTGTCGTTCGCGACGACGGCCTTGAGCTCGTCGAACATCTGCTCCTCGAGCGTGTCGATCGCCTCGATGAGCTTGGGGTTGTCGCCAGATGCGAAGCCGGAGACTTCGCCATCGCCGCCGACGGAGAGCTGGAACGTCATCGCGCCGCCGTCGGCGCCGCCGACTTCGATCTGCTGCTGCTTGGGCGCGAGTTCCTTCTCGGCCACGGTGCGGGCCTCGACGGCGCGCGCGATGATCTCGTCGAGCAGGCCGCGCGTGTCCTTGCCAAAGCCGAGCTTGTTGGCGAGCTGGTCGATTTCTTCGCCATTCATCGGGCGCGGGACGCGCTGGCCGCCGCCACCGATGCCGCCGAAGAACATGCCGCTTTCCATCATGTCGTCGCCCGAGAGCACGATCATGTTGTCGCCGCCGGGACCCGCCATCACGGCGCTCACCGCGATCGTGGCCTCGCCGGCGATCGCTCCGCCGATTGCACCCTGGATCGCATCCTGGATTCCGACGCGGTCGAGCTTCTTGCCGTCGACGTCGGCGGGCTTCTCGATGCCGAGCAGCGCGCGCAGCGTGTCGGCGTCGCGCGTGTCGATGCCCGCGAGTTCATCGCGCAGGCGCTTGAGCTTGTCGTCGGCCTTGGCTCTTTCGTCCATGGCTCTTTCGTCCGTGGCGTTTTCGTCCTGCTGATCTCCGCTCATGATGATGCGGATGCCGATGCCGTCCTCGGTCGGCGGATGCGCGTCGATCTCGCTCATCAAGTCGTTGTAGAGCGGGCGCACGGACAGCTCGTGCGACTCGAGCAGCGCCGTGACTGCGGGGAACTTGGACTCGTCGAGTTCCTTCTTCTTGCGCTTGGCGACGGCGAGGTCGGCGACGGTGTCGAACTCGCTCTTGGTTCGGATCGTGGGGTAGACCGCGCTGAGCATCGCGTTGCGGAGCGTGCGCGCCTTGATCGGCTCGAGCAGGCCGCTCACGTTGTCGAGCGCGTCGCGCTGGAGCTTGCGGATCTCGCCGGCGATCTTGTTGCACTCGACGTTGGCCTGCGCCTGCACGTCGCGCATCTTCTTGAACCACTCTTCGCCGGGCGGCGCTTGCTCTGCGGGTTGCTCGCCGTCGGCAGCGGGGGCGGCGTCGGGGCCGCCGTTGAGGCCCATTTCCTCGCGGAGTTCCGCGACGCGCACGCTGCGGTTGATGGCGGCGGTGGCGTAGCTCTCCAGCAGCCGCGCGAACTCGGCCTCGTAGCCGAACAGCGAATGCAGGATGAAGCGACGGTCCTCGGGATCGAGATCCGCAAAGACCGGCTGCGCGCAGATGTTGAACTCGAGCGCCTTGGCGCCGAGGCCGAACGGCGGGGCGAGCGCTGCGCAGCGGCGGCGAACGAGCGCGAGGCGAAGGCGCTCGACGCTCTCGCTCGCTTGCGACGGAAGCAGTCCCGCGAGCTCGGCAGTGAGCTGGTCATCGAGCTGTGCGGCGCGCTCGAAGATGCGGCGGCGCGCTTCGGCGTCCTTCTTGGCGTTGGCGACGGTGCGCGAGAGATCGAACAGGTTGTCCTTGCCCTTGGCGAACGTGGGATCGACCTCGCGCTCCTCGAACTCGCGGAAGCGCTTGAAGTACGCCTCGTGCAGCGGCAGCGCGGTGTCCTTGGTCGAGTCGGGCATGCCGCACTCGAGCAGCATGGTCTCGAACTGCGCGGCCGAGACGGGCGACGGCAGCTGGCGGCCGAACTGCGCATCCGCGCGCGGCGCGAGCGCGATCGGCGCGGCGAGGGCGACCGCGAGGGCGAGCGAAGCGATGGGGCGAAGAAGGTGGGCGAGGTGCTTGTTCATGGCGTCGTCGTCTTGAGTTCGGTGGGGACCGTGATGCGCGGGACGGAAGTATCCGTCGATCGCGGGTGCAATATCGGCTGAATCGCGGGATTTCCGCGCGTTACCGCGGAGGCTTGGCGGTGCCTGCCGAGGGGGCGGGGCGCGGGTCGGGCTTCATGCCCGGAATCGGATCGGCGAGTCCGTTGGCGCGGAAATGCTCGACGATCCCGCGGTGGAATCGCAGCTGCGCCGCCGAGTACGCGGTGTCGTGGGTGAGCCCGTCGAGGAGCTCGATGTAGCCGGGGCCGTCGGCGGGCTTGTCGCCGCGCGCGCGGGCGGCGGTGCGCCAGGCCTCGAGCTTGCCCTTGAGGCGGGCGACCGCCTCGTTGAGGTAGTACGAATCGCGCGTGCCGCACACGAGCCGGATGCGGGTCGCGAACAGGTCCGCCACCCGCGCGGGCTCGCGCTCGAACAGCTTGGCGATGTCGTGGCGCGACCACGCCTCGACGGTCACGGGGTCGATGGCACCGCTGGTCGGATCGCACAGTCGACGGGGCGCCGCATGCGCGGGGTCGTAGGGCGACCACATCGCGTCCCACGCGGCCCACTGCTCGCCGCCGCGGCCGTTGGGGTCGATCGCGTACTCGGAGCCGACCTCGTCGCGCACGGTCATGAACACGCGGTCTTCGTTCGGCCCGAGCGGGCCGCGGTAGCTCGGCGTCTCGCTGCCGTCGCCGCCGATGAAGAGGCTCGCCTCGCGGTAGATGTCGGTGCGCTGGAACGCGCTGAAGTCGACGGGATCGGGCGAGCTCGCGAAGCACGCGCCGAACGTCGCGGGGTACGAGAGCGCGAGGTGGACCGATGTCCATCCGCCGCTCGAGTGGCCGGTGACGATGCGCGCTTCTGGCTTGGAAATCAGGCGAAATCGCTCCTCGAGGAACGGCACGAACTCCTCGACCAGCGCCTTGCCGACTGGACCGTTGGTCTCGGAGTCGCAGAACCCGTGATGGCCCCACGCCGTCTCGGCGTCGAGGAACACCCACACCGCCTGCGGGATCGCGACGCGCGCATCGGGCGAGCGCAACGCGGCGGCGGCGCTGGCCGCGTCGAGGTGGTTGCCGCCGAAGCCGCTGATCACATAGATCGTCGGCCACATGCGGCGCGGATACGAAAGGTCGTCGTAGCCAAACGGCAGCACGACTCCCGCACGCATGTTCACGTCGCGGCGGAAGTGCTTCGACAGCAGGGCGCTCTTGCGCTCGATCCACTCGACGCCCGGCGTCGCGGGCGGCTTGGTCGCCTCGACGCGATGGACGAGCTCGATGCGGATTTCGTCGGCGCGGTCGGGCGAGAGCTCGATGCGCACGGGCTCGGACAGGATGTCGCCCGGACCGACGTGCCCGCGCTCGGTGAAATCGGTGTCGAGCACGGCCTGCACACGCCACGCGCCGTCCAGGAGGTCGAGCGGACCGCCGAACGTCGTCGCGTTCGAGTCGTCGAGGGTGATGGTCGCGCCGTCGGTCGCCGCGGGGACCGCGACCGAGGCGATCGGCTGGAGCTTCTGAAAGAACGGGCCCTCGACGGGGGACTCGCCGGCCCACCGCGCGGTGTCGGGGACGAAGAAGAGCACGATGCGGCCGGAGGTCGGCGGTGCTGGCGGCGCAGCGGGGTCGGGCGTCGCGTCAGGTTTCTTGTCGCCCTGCGGCGCGATCTTGAAGAGATATCGGTCTCTTGGCGCGGGCTTCGCGTCCTGTTCGGACGCGGTGGGCGCTTGGGCCATCGCGATGGCTGCGCACGCGAGGGTCGCGATCGCGGCAAGTCCGCGCGACAAGTGGGCGTGTTGGAAGTCGTTGCTGAAGTGCCGCATGCGCTGATTGATACCCGCTAGCCGAGCCGATACACCGACTCTCGGGCGCGGATGCGTGCATTCACGCCGGATTTCGGGAGTTGACGTCGCCGTCGCAGGCGCTGTTGCAGTCGTTGTCGTAGGCGTTGTTGCAGATCAGGAGTCGAAGCCATGCTCGAAGGATCGGTCCGCTCGTTCGTCGTCATCGCCGCTGTCGCCGTTTCGGCCATCGCAGGTTGCACCGCGACTCATCCGCTCGACGAGACCGTTGCCGGCGTCCGCCGCGACGCGCGCGAAGCCGTGCGCTCGTACACCTTCTCCAACGACGAGCCCGTCGAGCTCAAGACCACGGGGCCGCTGGCCTTCGACGTCGAGAACTTCGCCGGCAACGTGACCATCCGCGCCGACCGCAAGGTGACCTCGACCGTGATCGAGGCGCGCCGCGGCGGTTCGCACGGCATTGGCCGCCGCGAGGAGTCCGATGCCGCGCTCAAGGAAATCAACTGGACCGCGACCCTCGAGCCGCGCGAGGGTGGTGGCGACAAGCTCGTCGTCCGCTCCAGTACGCAGAGCGCGGAGCCGCACTTCCTCCGCCTCGATCTCGAGATCCTCACGCCCGCGATCGACACCGTGAAGGTGCGCTCGACCCGCGGCGATGTCGTCGTCATCGAGAACCAGGGCGTCGTCGACATCGAGACGACCCGCGGCGACGTGCGCATGATGACCCCGTGGCCGATGACCGGCCCGATCACGATCCTCACCAGCGACGGCTCGATCGACTACCGCGTGCGCGGCGAGTCGAAGGGCGCGTTCGACTGCGAATCGCACGGCGGCGAGGTGCGCCAGCGTTGCCTGTTCGGCAAGTGGCTTGCGCTCGACGCGTCGAACAACCAGGAGCGCCTGCACGCCGTGCTCAACGGCGGGACGAACCCCGTTGTTCTCCGCACCAGCGGCAAGAACATCCGCGTGGCGGTGGTTGCGGATCCGATCGTGGTTGGGACTGAGATCGTCGATCCGTGAAGTGAGCGGTCGCGGCGTGCGCCCGGCGCGCGCGAAAGCACGGCTTTCGCCTGACGGGCATTCACGGCTTTCGAAGGCTCACGGTTGTGATCGTGGGCGACGACCTGTCGTGGACCACGACCTGCGTGAATGCCCGTGGGCGGAAGCCCGCGGCACGCTGGACGTCATCACCACCAAAGCGCGCGCGCGTCCCTCTCCTGCGCTCTGCTAGAGTCTCCGCGTGAAAGAAGTTCAAGACCACTGGTTCCGACTCGCCAAGGAAGAGGGCTACCGCTCTCGCGCGGCGTACAAGTTCATCGACATCGATGATCGCAAGCGGCTGCTCCGTCGCGGCGATCGCGTGCTGGATGCGGGCGCGGCGCCGGGCAGCTGGTCGCAGGTCGCTGCGACGCGCGTCGGCCCCAAGGGCGAGGTCGTCGCGGTCGATCTCAAGCAGATCAACGGCGGCGGCTATCCGTCGAATGTGCGCCTGATCCAGGCCGACCTGCGTGAGCTCACGCTGGCCGAGATGGGCGGTCGCCCGTTTGACGTGGTCATTTCCGACATGGCGCCCGACACGACCGGCGACCCGATGGGCGACGCGATGCGTTCGGCGCGGCTCTGCCACGACCTGCTCGATCGCTGCGTCCAGTGGCTCCGCCAGGGCGGCAATCTCACGATGAAGGTCTTCGAGGGCGGCGAGTACCCCGAGCTGCTCAAGCGGGCCAGCCGCATGTTCGAGGAAGCCAAGGGCTACAAGCCGCGGGCGTCGCGCGCCGAGAGCGTCGAGATGTTCGTGGTCTGCCTCGGCTACCGCGGCAACGACGGCTTCGTGCAGAACGCCGAGACCGCGATGCTGCCCAAGCGCAAGCCGTCGAAGGGCTGGGGCGCGTCGTCGGGCGCCGATTCGGGCGCCGATTCGGGCGACTGACGGGCGCGGTTCCTGCGCGGAACCCGCACGCCTTGCCCGTCCTGCATTCCAAACCCAGCGTGGCGGGCTCTCCGTCGCGGGCATGACTGTTGCAAGGGACTCCTGCGGTTCACTCCGCACAAAGGAGCTTCTATGCAGGTCAACAGCGCTTCTCTCAACGCCGCCATGATGGCGAGCAAGCTTCGCCCCGCGGCGCGGCAGAACACCGCAGCCGGTGCGTTTGCCGCCGCCTCGACGCAGGCGACCACTGGCTCCGACCCCACCTCGGCCGGCGGCCCGATCGGGCTCAAGGACGCGGAAGAGCCGCAGTCGCTCGTGAACCGCATCATGCAGCACTGGGGCAGCTCCGATGCCGACAGCGATCTCAACGCCGACGGCACCGTGGATGCGACCGATCTTGCCGAGGCGCTCAACCGCCAGCAGACCGCGGGGGGCGCGGACGGACACACCGGCAAGGTCCTCGACACCTGGGGCAACTCCGGTGGCGCGACCGACCTCAACGGCGACGGCACCGTCGACGCGCGTGATCTGGCGGAAGCGCTCAATGGCACGACGGCTGGGCGTTCGACGTCCGCCCCCGCTCCGGGCAAGCCGGCTCCCGAAGAGGTCGTGAAGAAGATCGTCGATGCGACTTTCGCGGCACGCGACGCCGACGGCGACGGCACGCTCGTCGCCAATGAGTTCGGCAAGGCCAGCACGGGCCTGTTCGACCAGATCGACCTCGACAAGAGCGGTGGCGTCCAGCGCGAGGAGCTCGGCAAGGCGATCCTTGCGGACTTCAACAAGCTCGGCGCGCAGTCCAAGAGCGTCTCGCCCGATGCGTTCGCGAGCCGATGGATGGCGGCCCTGACCGGCAACGGTCCGGCGCCGAATGTCGGCCAGTTCCAGCGCATGCAGGAGCTGTTCGCCAAGCAGCCGTCGCAGGCGCATCGATCCGCCTCTCAATCAAGCATCCTGTCCGTTCGCGCGTGACTTGAGCCCGCGCGAGCAATCGAACACGCCCGTGGCAGGATGCCGCGGGCTGTTCGCTTTCAGGGCGCCTTTCGGCCGTTTGCGCGAATTGGGAATTCACCCCTCGAAAATGGCGAACCGCCGCTGGAGGGCGTGCGTTGTCTGCTGCGACAGGGTTGCGAACGGACGGGACGACCGGTTGGATCGGACGACGATTCGAACGGAGATCCGGGCGCGACCGACGATGACGGGACGACAGGGCGCATTCTCTCCTCTCTCTCTGTGCCGCACGCCGACCAAACCGGTCGGCGTGCGGCGTTTTTGAGATGGTGATGCGCGCTCAGACGCGGCCGAGCCGGCGCACGACTTCCTCGACATTCGCGCGCGAGTTGAACGCGCTGATGCGGAAGTAGCCCTCGCCGCAGCGGCCGAAGCCCGCGCCCGGAGTGGTCACCACGCGCGCGTTCCGCAGCAGGTGATCGAAGAAGCCCCAGCTGTCGAACGAGCCCGGCGTCTTGCACCACACGTACGGCGCGTTCTCGCCGCCCCAGGTCTTCCAGCCGAGCGCGCGGCAGCCGTCGCGCAGGATGCGCGCGTTCTCCATGTAGAAGTCGACGAGCGCCGCGACCTCGCGCTTGCCCGACTCGGTGTAGAGCGCCTCGGCGCCGCGCTGCACCGCGTAGCTCACGCCGTTCGAGCGCGTGTTCCAGCGGCGCGTCCACAGGCCATGCAGCGCGACGGCGTCGCCCGCGCGGGTGTAGGCCATCACGCTCTTCGGCAGCACCGTGTAGCCGCAGCGCACGCCAGTGAAACCGCCCGACTTGGAGAAGCTGCGGAACTCGATCGCGCACTCGCGCGCGCCCGCGATCTCGTAGACCGACTTGGGGGCGTTCGCGTCGCGGTTGTACGACTCGTACGCCGCATCCCAGAAGAGCAGCGCGCGGTGCTTGCGGGCGTACGCGACCCACGCCTCGAGGCGCGCGCGGTCCATGACCGTGCCCGTCGGGTTGTTGGGCGAGCAGAGGTAGATCACATCGGGCGCAGGCGCGCTCGCGGCGGGCACGTCGGCGAGAAAGCCGTTGGCCTCGGTGCAGGGGAGGTAGGTGATGCCCTCGTATCCGCCGCCCGCCATCGCGGCGCCGGTGTTGCCGAACATCACGTTCGCGTCGACATACGCGGGGTAGACGGGATCGGTCACCGCGATGCGGTTTCCCGCGCCGAGGATCTCGAGGATGTTGCCGCAGTCGCCCTTGGAGCCGTCGCTCAGGAAGATCTCGTCGTCGGCGACATCGAGGCCGCGCGAGCGGAAGTCGCCGTGGGCGATCGCAGCGCGCACCGAGTCGTATCCCGTGCCAGGCCCGTAGCCCTTGAAGGTCGCGCGGTTGGCGAGCTCGTCGTTCGCAGCGTCCATCGCCTTGATCGCGCTCGCGGGCAGCGCCTCGGTCACGTCGCCGATGCCGCAGCGGATGATCTCCTTGGCGAGGTCGGGCTTCTCGCTGGCGAACGCCGACACGCGGCGCGCGATCTCAGGAAACAGGTAGCCGGCGGAGAGCTTGAGGTAGTGTTCGTTGACGAGTGCCATGGTGATCTCGATCGCCCAGCGCGGTCGGCGCGCGGACGAAGTGCGGGCGGTGAATGTACGGACAAATCGCGCGCGCTGCGCTAGCATGACCGACCGTGCTTGACTTCCTTACCGAGGCTCTTCGCAACTTCCGCAGCACCGGAGCAGTGTGGCCGTCGTCGCCGATGCTTGCGAAGGCGATGACCAGCCACATCGCGAGCCTCGACGGCAAGCGCCGCATCCTTGAGGTTGGTCCGGGCACCGGGCCGTTCACCAAGGCGATCCTGCGAAAGCTGCGCGCGGGCGACCACTTCGATCTCGTCGAGATCAACCAGACCTTCTGCCGCAAGCTCGAGAAGGACGTGCTCGCGCCGTATCGCGCGCGGCATCCGCAGGTCACCGTGCGGCTGCACTGCGCGCCGATCGAGGACGCGGATCTCGCCGGTCCCTACGACGCGATCGTGTGCGGACTGCCGTTCAACAACTTCCCGCCCAAGCTCGTGCGGCAGATCTTCCGCCGCATGTTCGCGCTGCTCAAGGATTCGGGCGAGCTCGTGTACTTCGAGTACGCGGGCGTGCGCGTGCTCAAGAGCCCCGTGGTCGACAGCGATGGCCGCGCGCGGCTCAAGCGGATCGACGCGATCGGCAAGTCGCTGCGACGCAAGCACGAAGGCAAGAAGGAACTCGTGCTCGGCAATTTCCCGCCGGCGTTCGCGTACCGACTGACGGGCAACGCGGCGGCGAAGTCCAAGCGCAAGGCGTGAGGCGTGTCGTGTTTTCGCGCTCGCGCCGTGCGCGCGCTCGCTTTGGTGGTGATGATGTCTGGCGTTCCGCGGGCTTCCGCCCGCGGGCATTCATGCAAGTTGTGGTCCACGACAGGTCGTGGTCCACGGCGGGTCGTGGCTCACGATCACAACCGTGAGCCTTCGAAAGCCGTGAGTGCCCGTCAGGCGGCAGCCTGCGGCACGGGTTGCGCGAGCGTTCCACTCACAGCGTCGCGGCGAACTTCTCGCCCGGCTTCATCGCCAGCGCGAAGCCCGCGAACAGATGCGCGATGCGCGTGAGGTCGCGCAGGCTCGTCATCTCGACGGTCGTGTGCATGTAGCGGATCGGCAGCGACACGAGGCCGCACGGGATTCCACCTTGCACGAAGATCGCGTCGGTGTCGGTGCCCGAGCCGCCCGGCGTGGCCGCGCGCTGCAGCGGGATCGAGAGCGTGCCCGCGATCTCGGTGAGACGCGCGACGACCTCGGGCTGCATCGAGCCGCCGATGGCGATCTTCGGGCCGCCCGCGAGCTTGAACAGACCGTGCTGCGCGTGGCTGATGCCAGGGCTGTCGGTCGCGTGGCCGACGTCGGTCACGAGCGCGACATCGGGCGCAAGCGTGCGGCCGATGATCTGCGCGCCGCGCAGGCCGACTTCCTCCTGCACGGTCGACACGGCGACCACGCGCACCTTGAGCTCGCTCGCGCGCGCGGCGACGAGGCGCAGCGCTTCGGCTGCGATCCAAGTGCCGATGCGGTTGTCGAGCGCGCGCGCGACGACGATGTCGTCGTTGATGTGCATGAATCCGTCGAGGAACACGCCCGCGTCGCCGATCGCGAGCTTGGACTTCGCGTCATCGCCGCTGGTCGCGCCGATGTCGATGAAGAGCTCGTGCATCTTGCGCACCTTGCCCTCGGCCGACTTGTCCTGCAGGTGGATCGCGGTGGCGCCGATCAGGCCGATCACCGGGTTCTTGACGCCGGGAATGCTCGAGTTGAAGCGCACGCGCTTGCCCACGATCGAGCCGACATCGATGCCGCCGATCGCCTTGCAGTACACGAAGCCCTTGTCGTCGAAGTGATTGACCATCAGGCCGATCTCGTCGGCGTGGCCGCAGATCGCGATGGTCGGGACGCCCGCGCCCTCGGGACCGAAGCTCGCGAAGCAGTTGTTGTACGAGTCGTTCCACGTCTTGGTCGCAAAGCCGCGCGCGTACTTCATCCACACGCGCTGTCCGTCGCGCTCGAAGCCCGACGGGCTCGGCGTATCCAGCAGTTCCTTGAGGAACGCGAGGCTCTCGGGGCGAATCGTGTCGGCGGGTCCGGGCGCGGTGGTGGTCTCGTTGGCCATCGGCGCAGGATAGCGGTGACGACGGCGCGCGCGAAAAACGAAAACACGCCGCGAGGTGCGGCGTGTGGGTTTCGTGGGAGAGGCGTTCGTTCGCCGTCGTCAGTTGGCCTGCATCAGTTGGCCTTTTTGGGCCGCGCCTTCAAGCGCTGACCGCCCTCGGCAAACATCTCGCTGGCGGCGCGGATCGGAGGCGCAGCGTGTCCGCCCGTGCTACCGACAGGAGCGGGTGTCTGCTGCTCGGCGACCGGCTTCGGCGCAGGCTCGTTGCGAGCTGGCGGAGCATTGGGCGTCTGCGGAGCCGGCGGACCAAGTCGGCGATTGCGCGCCTCATCGATCGATCGACCCATGTTCTGGATGATCGAGCGGACTTGCTGGGCATTGCGCGTGGAGCGGTTCGAGTGCATGTGGGTCTCCTGACGGAATCGCCTGACGTGTCGTGCATGGATCCCGAATGGCGGGAGCCCCTACGCAGCGACCATGGCGCGGTTCCGAAATTTCCAATTCGCCCATCGGCGCATAAAGCGATCGAGTTTGGCGAAGGTCTGATCTTTCTTCAGACATGCCCTTTCAGAACGCACCAAGCGCACAAAACGACCTTGAAACAGCGCGTAGACTGTCCGCCCCCGTCTGGGCGCCACGCCTGGGCATGGAACGAGGAACGCCATGAACAACCGATCCGCCGCCGCCGTCGTCCTTCCGCCGCTCGCCCTCCGTGCCAGCTGCTCGAGCCGAGTCCTTGCTGTCGCCGTCGCCGCCTGCTGCGCCCCCGTTGCGCTCGCGGCCAAGGTCGACCTTCCGCGCTACCCCGCGCTCTCGCCCGATGGCACGCGGATGACCTTCACCTGGCGCGGCGATCTCTGGAGCGCGCCGTCCGATGGCGGTACTGCCGTGCGCCTGACCTCGAGCCCCGCGGTCGAGGCGCGCAGCGCGTTCAGCCCCGATGGCTCGCGCATCGTGTTCGAGAGCGAGCGCGACGGACTCAGGAACCTCTGGTCGATCGCGCCCGATGGCAGCGACCTCAAGCGCCTGACCGAGCTCGACGCCGCGTTCGCGCTGTCGTCGGTCGGCATGCTCGGCGGCAAGCCGACGATCTTCATCGACAGCACGATCGAGGGCGATCTCTTCCGCTCGGCGCGGCCGTTTGTGCTGCCGCTCGAAGGCGGCGTGCCGACGCGCCTGCATGATGCGTTCGGCACCGCGGCGAGCGTTTCGCCCGACGGCGCGAAGGTCATCTTCGAGCGCGGCGGCATGAGCTGGGTGCGCCGCGGCTACAACGGCCCCGACAACCACAACGTGTGGATGTTCGATCCCGCGACCAAGGCCTTCACGCAGCTGACCAAGTACGACGGCAACGACGGCATGCCGCGTTGGATCTCCGCCGACCAGTACGTGTATCTCTCCGACCGTGGCACCGGCGCGTACAACCTGCACCGCGCGCGCATCGGCGAGGCGCCCGACACGGGCAAGCGCCTGACCGATTTCACCGCCGACGACATCAACGGCCTCGCGGTTTCGGGCGACGGCAAGACCGCGGTGTTCTGCGTGCTCGGCGATCTCTTCCGCATCGATCTCTCGAAGGAAGGCGCGAAGGCGGAGAAGTTCGCCCTCACCGCCGCCGACGACGCGCTCAGCGACCGCGAGATCAAGCAGGTCGGCAAGAGCGTGAGCGATGCAGCGCTTTCGCCCGACGGCAAGACGATGGCGGTCGTGGCCGACGGCGACGTGTTCGTGCGCAGCGTCGACGACAAGAGCCCGACCCGCCGCGTGACCGAAGGCGAGGGCCGCGAGCGCGACATCTGCTGGAGCGCCGACGGCATGACGCTCTACTTCGCGTCGGATCGCGACGGACACGACGCGCTCTACGCCGCGACCGTGGCCGAGACGCGCAGCGAGGCACGCGAGCACGGCAAGCTCAAGAAGGACGCGCCGAAGGCCGAGCCCAAAAAGGATGAGGCCAAGAAGGATGAGACGAAGAAGGATGAGCCGAAGCCTGAAGTGAAGCCGGAAGAGCCCGCGAAGGACCCCGCGCCGACGCCCGCCGCCGAGCCTGCGAAGGACGAGCCGAAGCCCGAAGCCAAGCCTGAGGCCAAGAAGGACGACGCGAAGAAGGACGACGCAAAGCCCGACGCCAAGAAGGAAGAGAAGAAGAAGGACCCCAAGCTCGATCCCGCGCGTTGGGCCGATGCGATTCGCTTCGACGTCAAGCCGCTCGTGCAGGGCACCGACAACGACCGTCGCCCCGTCGCGTCGCCTGACGGCAAGTGCGTGCTCTTCACGCGCAATCTCGGCGATCTCGCGCGCCTCGATCTCGCGACCGGCGACGTCAAGGTGATCCACCCGGGCTGGGACGACGAACTCGAATACGTCTTCTCGCCCGACGGCAAGATCATCGCGATGGCCGAGAGCGACGCGGATTTCAACAAGGACATCTGGCTGCTCGCCGCCGACGGCAGCGTGCCCGCGGTCAACGTCACGCGTCATCCCGACAACGACACGCGTCCGCGCTTCTCCGCCGACGGCAAGATCCTCACCTTCCTCTCCGAGCGCACGAACGAGGAGTTCGACGTGTGGATGGTGATGCTCGACCGCGATCTCGAGGGCTACTCGCAGCGCGATCTCGACCAGTACTTCAAGGACGCCGCCGAGGCCGCGAAGAAGCGCAAGCCGCTCGAGGTCAAGGCGCCCGAAGTGAAGGCTCCCGAGATGAAGGGCGCCGAGATGAAGGGCGCCGAAGCCAAGAAGGAAGAACCCAAGAAGGAAGAACCCAAGAAGGAAGAAGCCAAGAAGGACGAGCCCGCGAAGGATGAAACCAAGAAGGACCCCTTCGACGGCCTCGAGCTCGACGACGCGTATCTCCGCGTGCGCCGCGTGAGCACCGCGCTCGGCGACGAGGGCAACCTCGAGATCACGCCCGCTGGCGACCGCATGGTGTTTACCGCGGCGGACGGCAAGGAGCCCGCGCTCTTCACCATCAAGTACGACGGAACCGATCAGAAGAAGATCGGCGCCAGCATGGGCGTCGCAGGCCTCTCGTTCGCCGGCGACCGCGTGATCGGCGTCGCAGCGGGCCAGGCGCAGAGCGTTGGCCTCGCTGCCGCAGGCGATGCGAAGGTCGTCGACATCACGGCGAACAGCGAGATCGATCTCGCCAAGCGCAACATCGAGAAGCTCGAAGAAGTCTCGCGCATCATGGGCATGAAGTTCTACAAGGACCCGAAGGACAAGGGCCTCGATTGGCCCGCGCTCACCGCGCGCCACCGCGAGCTCGCGTCGCGCGCGCGCACGGCCGATGAGTTCGACTTCGTCGCCAACATGTTCATCGGGCATCTCGATGGCTCGCACCTCGGCGTGCGATCGCCCGATGCGAACGGCGGCGCCGCGGGCGCGCGCCGCGCGCAAGGCCGACTCGGCGTGACCACCGTTGCCGCGGAAGGCGGCCGCGCGGTCACCGCCGTGCTGCCGGAATCGCCTGCATCGCTCGTCAATCCGCGCATCGAGGTCGGAGACATCATCACCGCCGTGGACTTCGAGCCGGTCGACGCCGCCAAGCCGCTCGAGTCGATGCTCGCCGGCAAGAGCGGACAGGAAGTGTTCGTGTCGTTCACGCGCCGCGCGAAGGACGCTGCGCCTGACGCGAAGCCGCTCGAGCTCGGCGTACTCGTGGTGCCGATGTCGTCGGCCACCGAGCGCACGCTGCGCTACAACGCCGAGACGATGGCCAACGCGCGCAAGGTCGACGAGCTCTCGAAGGGCCGCCTCGGCTACATCCACATCGCCGCGATGGACCAGGCTTCGCTCGATCGCTTCGAGCGCGACCTCTACGCCGCCGCGAACGGTAAGGACGGACTCGTCGTCGATGTGCGCAACAACGGCGGCGGCTCGACCGCCGATCGCCTGCTCGCGTCGATCGACGTGCGCACGCACGCGTACACCGTGCCGCGCGAAGGCGACCCGACGCGCAAGAACAGCTATCCGCAGGACCGCCTCTACATCCAGCGCTACACGATGCCGATGGCGATGCTCTGCAACGAGAAGAGCTTCTCCAATGCCGAGATCACCGCGCACGCGTTCAAGACGCTCGGCCGCGGACCGCTCGTCGGCCAGCAGACCGCAGGCGGCGTGATCTCGACGGGCTCCGATTCGCTCGTCGACGGCACGACCGTGCGCACGCCGTTCCGCGGCTGGTACCTCGCCGATGGCACCGACATGGAAGAGCACGGCGCGATGCCGGACTTCGTCGTCGTGCAGACTCCCGAGGACGAATCGCGGAACTTCGACGCGCAGCTCGCGAAGGCCGTCGAGGAGCTCATGAAGAAGCTGCCGAAGAAGTGATCACGCCGAAGGGGGACCGATGACCGACGGGAAACTGCAGTTCAACACCTCGCGGCCGCATCCGTGGCACGGCCTCTCGGTCGGCCCCGATGCGCCGTCGGTGGTGCACGCGTTCATCGAGATCACGCCGTTCGACGTGGTGAAGTACGAGATCGACAAGCACTCGGGCTACCTGCGCGTCGACCGGCCGCAGCGCTCGAGCTCGGTGCCGCCCGCGCTGTACGGCTTCGTGCCGCGCACCTACTGCGGCACGCGCGTCGCGGCGCTGTCGCCCAAGTCGACGCGCGGCGACGGCGATCCGCTCGACATCTGCGTGCTCACCGAGCGGCCCGTGTCGCGCAGCGAGATCCTCATGGACGCGCGCGTGCTCGGTGGAATCCAGATGGTCGACGGCGGCGAGGCCGACGACAAGATCGTCGCCGTGCTGCCGAGCGATCCCGTGTACGGCGGCGCGCGCGAGATCAGCGACCTGCCGCGCTCGCTGGTCGATCGGCTCGTGCACTACTTCGCGTCGTACAAGGCGATGCCCGGCGAAGAGAACAAGGTCGCGATCGCGGGCATCTACGGCGCGAGCGAGGCACGCAGCGTCGTGGTCGCCGCGATGGACGACTACGCCGAGCTGCTCGCGCGTCGGTGATCGCTGCGATTACTCGTTGTCGTTGTCGCTGCTGTCGTCGTCGCTGTCGGCCGCGTCGTCGGCCGCTTCGGCCTCCGCGTTGGCGGCGGCATCGCTCGTCTCGCGCAGCTTGCGTCCGTCCTCGGCGATCGAGTCGTAGATCGACGCGAGCAGGCCGACGAGCGGGAACTTGCCTTGCAACGGCGACTGTCCGAGACGGCGCAGCAGCGCGTGCGGCGCAAACGGCTCGGTCTCGCTCGGCATCTCATCGATCTGACGACCGGGCCGCCAGAAGTTGTTGAGGCAGCGCTCGAGCGGCATCGCTTCGGGCGCGGCTTCGGCAGCGGGCGGAGTCGAGTGCGCGCGGGCGAGACCGCGGGTGGCGATGGCGCGCGCCTCCTGCAGGCGCTCGAGCAGACGCTGACCGTCGAGCCCGCGCATCGTGAATGCAAGCAGCGGGTCGCCCGCGAGACGCTCGATCAGCAGCGCCGCGACGCACGCGATGTGCTTGCACGGCATCGGCAGATCGCACGTGCAGCTGCGCGTGACGGTCGACGCATCCGTGGGAACGAGGTGCTTGCCGAGCGACGCAAACGGCTGTTCGACCAGCGGCGGCATTTCGCCCGCGAGAAGCTTGGCGGAGTACACGGCTTCGCGCGCCATGATCGCGACCACGCGCTCCCAATCGGCGGCGGCGAGCATTTCCGGCGTGATGCGCACGGTGTACGGACGCGGCGCGCGGCCTTGCACCGCAGCCTCGACGCCCGTCGGACCAATCTGCAACGTCGCGGTCTGGCCCGCGCGCGCGTAATCGAGACCTTCGGTCTTGACGGCCTCGCCGATCCCTTGGAGCAGCAGCATGGACCACGCGTCGGCGGGCCACGCAAGCATCTCGATGCCTTCGCGGCGACGCAGGCGGATGCCGTTCTTCAGGCGACGCGGCGTGTCGGGACGGCGCATCTGGCGCCCGCCAGGACCGGCGTTGAAACTCGGATTGCGCGCGAACTGCGAGGTCGCGGGCGGCGGCGTGGGGACCGGCGCAGGAGTCGTATCTTCTGGAACGCTCATGTGCCTTCCTCCAGCGTGTCGCGGCGCAGCGTGAGCAGGTCACGCAGCTGACCGGTCGAGAGCTCGGTGAGCCACGACTCGCCCGAACCGATGATCTGCTGCGCGAGCTCGGTCTTCTGCTCGATCATCTGATCGATGCGTTCCTCGAGCGTGCCTTCGGAAATCATCTTGTGCACATTGACCGTGCGGTGCTGGCCGATGCGGAACGCACGGTCGGTCGCCTGGTTCTCGACGGCGGGATTCCACCAGCGGTCGAAGTGGAACACGTGGTTCGCGGCGGTCAGGTTGAGACCGACGCCACCTGCCTTGAGCGAGAGCACGAAGATCGGGCACGCGGGGTCGTTCGACTGGAAGCGCTCGATGAGCGCCTCGCGCTTGGCCTGCGGCGTTCCGCCGTGGAGGAACAGCGCCTCGGTGTCGATCTCCTGGCGCAGCATCGCGACGAGCAGGTGGCCCATCTGGCGGTACTGCGTGAAGATCAGCGCGCGGTCGCCGGTCGCGACGACTTCCTCGACCATCTCCATGAGGCGCGTGGCCTTGCCGGAGCGCGAGGAGAGCTTCTCGCCGGGCGCGAGCTTGGGCAGCGGCGGGGCGTCGTCGTCGTCGGAACCCTGCCGCAGGAAGTGCGCCGGGTGGTTGCAGACCTGCTTGAGCTTGACGAGCGCCGAGAGGACGAGGCCGCGGCGCTTCATGCCGTCGGCGTTGTCGACGCGGTGCAGCATGTCGTTGACGACCGAGTCGTAGAGCTGCGCCTGCTCCGCGGTGAGCGGCACGTTCTGGCGCGACTCGATGAGCGGCGGAAGATCGCTGATGACCGTCGGATCGGTCTTGAGGCGACGCAGCACGAACGGACGCACGAGGTGCTTGAGGCGCTCGGCCTGCCGGCGGTCCTTGTGGCGCTCGATCGGTCCCGCAAAGCGGCGGCGGAAATCGCCCTGCGTGCCGAGGTATCCCGGCGTGCAGAACTCGAGGATCGACCAGAGTTCGCTCAGGCGGTTCTCGACGGGAGTACCGGTGAGCGCGATGCGGTGGCTCGTGCGCAGCGCGCGGATCGACGCGGTCTGCTTGGTCGGCGGATTCTTGATGTGCTGCGCTTCGTCGAGCACGACGCGGCGCCAGTGGATGCGCTCGAGGCTGTCCTTGTCGCGCACGACGAGCGCGTAGGTCGTGACCACGATGTCGCTCGACAGCGCGGTCTCGACGAACTTCTCGCCGATCGGGCGCTCGAGTCCGTGGTGGACATGCACGACGAGCTCGGGCGCGAAGCGGTGCAATTCGCGGTTCCAGTTGCCGACGACCGACATCGGGCACACGAGCAGCGTCGGGCCGACGACGCGGCCGTTGGCCTTCTCGCGCTCGTGCTGGAGCAGCGCGATGAGCTGCACGGTCTTACCGAGACCCATGTCGTCGGCCAGGCAGCCGCCCAGGCCGAACCGGTCGAGGAACGCGAGCCACGAAAGACCCTGCTGCTGGTACGGGCGCAGCGTGCCTTGGAATCGCGTCGGCTGATCGACGTTGCTGAAGCGCTCGTCGCCCTTGAAGCCGAGGAGCTCGCTCACCCAGCCTTGCGCGTCGAGGCCGAGGATCGGCAGTCCGGTCTCGGCGCCATCGATGCCGTTGCCAAGGCGGATCGCCTGCATGACGGTCATCTGCCCGCCCGGATGCTCCTTGAGGAAGCGCACCGCGCCGTGCAGATCGTCGGGACGGATCTCGACCCACTGGCCGTTCACGCGCAGGAGCGGCGAGCCTTGCGACGCGAGCCGCTGGAACGCCTCGATCGAGAGCGACTGATCGCCGAGCGCGATCTGCCACGAGTAGTTGACGAGGCTGTGCAGGCCGAGGTGGCTGCCTTCGCCATCGGCGCCCGCGCCGCCGCCGGACATGGGCGCGCCCGTGCCGGAGTCAATGAGCAGTCGCGCGCCGAGACGGCTCGCGGCCTGGCCCCACCAGCTCGGCGAAAGCACGACAAAGCCCGACTCCATCAGGATCGGGCGGAAATCACGGAGGAACGCGTACGCCTCGGTGGTCGAGAGCGTGATCTCGGTGGGCGTCGAGTCCTCGAGCGCGCGTTCCACGCGCGGCCAGATGCGCGCGGCGCGCGCGAGCTCGGCAAGCAGCACGTCGCCCGCGGGCTCGCCCTCGCCGCCAAAGCGCGCGAGCAGGCCCTTGAGTCCGTCCTTGCCCTGCGCCCAGATCTGATCGGCATCGATCACGACCGGCGGATCGTCGTTGGTGATGAGCTTGAAGCAGATCGTCCACTCGGCGTTGCGGCCGATCTCGTCGCTGGCATCGAAACCCGTCGTGTCGGGCTCGAGCAGCTCGAACGCGAGCTTGACGAAGCGCGACTCGCTCGCCGCGTCGAGCGACGAGAGCCATTGCCGTGCGCCGCGCATGAGATGCGTGTCGGAGCTCTTGAGTCCCTGCACGGTGTCGGCCTTGCCGAGCAGGCCGCTCAGCCACGCGACGTGCGGGTCGGCGGTCGGATCGCGGTCCTCGATCGCGTCGCCGTAGCTCTCGACGTCGAGCACGCGGCGCGCCTCGGCGTCGACAAGGCCGATGAGCGCGGCCTCGATGATCGCCCACGGCTGCGCGCGGAACTCATCGTCCACGCAGCGCGCGCTCGGCGGAATCGCAGCCAGCAGCGCGCTGAGTCGCTGCGCGGGCGCGCCGTCGGCGAGCCACGGCTGCCAGATCGCGCGAAATCGCCCGGACTTCTCCTGAATCAGCGACGGCACGATGCGCTGGTCGGCGATCACATCGGCGGCAAGCGCCGCGAGTTCGCGCCAGAAGCGCAGGTCGTGGCCCGCGTACATGTCGGGCGCGAGCGGGAGTTCTTCGTCGGCGAGCGCGAGCAAGAAGCGCAGCGCCGCGGTGGGCTCGACGGCGACGGCGGGGACCTCGAGCGTGCTCAGGTGCGCGATGGGCTCGTCGGTGAGGCCGATGAGGTTCGCCAGGCGATCGCTCGGAAGCGGGGCGCTGCCGGCCTCGCTCGTCGTCGCGGGAACCATCATGCGAAGCATGGTCGGTTGGCCGGGCTGCTCGGCGATCAAGTCGTCGCCGGCGAGCAATCCCGCGGCGACCAGCGCCGCGCGGAGGCGCGCGGTGCCGCAGGCAAACGGATGGGTGGTTCCAGCGACGGCGGCCGTCGTGTGCGTCGACTCGCTCGCGTTCGCAGAGGCCTGGACGATCGCCAGCGCAGGGCCGATCAGCGAAGCATCTTCCGCCCAGAGGTGAAGCCGTTCTCGGGTCCAGACAGCGTGAAGTACAAGCATGGGCGAAACGCGGAAAGGGAACACACGGGACTCGCGCGCCGCGGATGGCCGCGACTGATTGCGCTGGGACTTGAACCCAGGACCTACGGCTTAAAAGGCCGCTGCTCTACCGACTGAGCTACGCAATCGCGAAGGGAAATAGTGTAGCGGACCCTGCCGTCGCCGACCGCAATTCGCGGGAAACCGTCGAGGATCGGCTTCCTCTCCAAACCGCACAGATCCGCTCAACCGCACAGGACACGCAGCCGATAGCGCCGACAGCGGCGATTGCCGCAGGAGCTTGTCATGCACGGTCCCACCGTCGATCTGTCCATGTCCGACCGCACCCGCGACATCCGCAGCGCCCTCCGGCGCGCCGGGTCGCAGCATGGCGTGGCCGCGTGCGCCGCATCGATTGCCTTGGTGCTTTCGGGCTGCACCGTGACTCGCACGGTGGCCAACGATCTCCTCGGCGGTTCGAGCGCCAAGGTGCCGACCCGCACCGCCGTGGCCGCTTCGACCACCCAGACCGCCACCAATGGCGCCGCGCTCAACGGCGTTTCAACGACGAAGACCGCCTCGGCCAACGAAGCCGTTTCTGTTGACGCCTCCGGCTGGGACACCACGCCGCTGACGCGCCGCAACAAGGGCGCCACCGCGGGCCTGGCCGGCGACGCCAATCTCGCCAACGACAACGGCATGACCGACGGCGGCGGCAACCTCGCCCAAGTCAGCTTCGCGACCGAGGGCGGCGACTACGCGCCCGACGTCGACCGCACGGGCACCTTCATGGTGTACGCGTCGACGCAGCATCGCCCGACCTTCGACATCTACAGGAAGAGCGTCGACGGCCGCACGGTCACGCAGCTCACGATGGATCCGAGCGACGACCTCATGCCGTCGCTGGCGCCCGATGGCTCGCGCCTGGCGTTCGCGTCGAACCGCAACGGCAACTGGGACATCTACGTGATGCCCATCGGCGGCGGCGCGCCCACGCAGCTCACTTCCGACACCGACGACGAGGTCCAGCCCACCTGGGCTCCCGACGGCCGCCGCATTGCGTTTTCCCGTAAGAACGGCCGCACGAACACCTGGGAAATCTGGATCGTCGACACGCAGAATCCCGGCCTCCGCTCGTATGTGTGCGAGGGCTTTCTCCCGCGCTGGTCGCCGAACGAGAAGAGCGACGTGATCCTCTTCCAGCGCGCCCGCCAGCGTGGCACGCGCCTGTACGGCGTGTGGACGATCGAGCTCGTGCAGGGCGAAGGCCTGAGCCCGACCGAGATCGTGAGCGCCAAGAACTCCGCCGTGCTCCAGCCGAGCTGGTCGCCCGACGGCGGCAAGATCTGCTTCACATCGGTCGTGAACCCCGGCAGCGACTCCGATTGGCCCGAGCAGTCGGACATCTGGATCGTCAACGCCGACGGCACGGGCCGCATCGGGCTCACGAACGGGCGCTTCCGCAACATGCAGCCGAGTTGGGGCGCCGACGGACGCGTGTACTTCGTGTCCAACCGCGGCGGCATCGAGAACATCTGGTCGATCGCCGCCGACGGCGGTCAGAAGGCCGCGGGCTCGGTCGAGTTCGCCGCCAAGAACCGCGCGCAGTCCAAGGATCTCGCCGACGGCAAGTCGAAGCCCGTCGCCTCGCACACCGCGGCGACCGCTGGCCAGGCGGAGCTCGACGCCACGCCCGAGCTCTTGCGCGCTGGCAAGCTCGCCGGCGCCGAAGACGAGAAGTCCGGCGGCTGAACCACGCGCGAACCACGCGCGAACCTTGCCGATGCGTCGGCGATTCGACCCTCAAGTGCACGGGCACGGCGATTGCCGCCGATATCCCCACCATGGGATCCCTTACGGCACGCATCTGCAACGCTCGAACCCTCGTCGTCATCTTGGCGCTTGTGCCGCTGCTGGCGCCGATGTTCGGCTGCCAGTCCAAGCTCAAGCAGCCGACGGTGCTCAAGGCGCCGTATGAAACCGAGCGCGTGTGGGCGGTCGTGCCGTTTGCCAACGAGTCGGGCGTTTCCGGCGTCGATGGCACGATGATCGCCGACCGATTCGTCTCCGAGATCGAGCAGGTCGACGGACTTCGTTGCCTGCCGCTCAACCGCACGCTCGCGGCCATGAAATCGCTGGGAATGACGGGGATTCGCGACGTCCAGGCGGCGTCGACCCTGATGCGCACGCTGCAGGCCGACGGCCTCGTGCTGGGCACGGTTACGGACTGGGAGCCCTACAAGCCGTTGCGCTTTGGCGTCGCGGTCGAGGTGATCTCCGCCACCGACGGCGCCAACCGCCGCCCGGTCGACCTCAAGGAACTCACCATGCCGACCGCCGAGAGCACGCGCTCGGGCGGCGTCGAGAAGATCCGCGCCGAGGTCTCGCAGGGCTCGCGCGTCCTCGACGGGCGCAACCACGAGACGCTCATGGAGCTCGAGCGCTACACCAACGGCCGGTCGGACGCCGACACCGCGCTTGGTTCGGGCGCCTACGAAACGAGAATGGATCTCTTCACCAGGTTTGGTGCCTATATTTTGACCCGCGACCTCCTCGAACAGGAGGCCGCGCGGCTCGGGATCGCCCTGGAGGGCGGCCGAGCAGAGCGACCGAAGAAGGACTAGTCGGGACGAGAGAGTGCGCGCACGCGCCGCTGTTGCGGCTCGGCGCGCAAGTCGTTGCCCACGAGAGGCCTGTGTTTGGAGCCACCGGCGCGGTCCGAGAGGAATTTGGCTCGGTCCGCGGAAAAATAGATGAACTCTGGCGGGTATCGGGCCGATAGCCATCCCGCAGAAGTGCAAGCCAGTCGGTGGCCGGAAAGATGAGCAGTGTGGGTGGAACTGAGACAAGCACGACGACCAAAACGTGGCGTCCGGCACGCCAGATTGAGGCAATAGCCATGAATGAAAATCTCCCCATCGTTGAACGCTTCCTCTCGTACCTGATCGACGAGCGCGCATTCAGCCCCTACACCTCGCGGTGCTATGGGCTCGACCTGCGCCAGTTCGTCGAGTTCCTCGAGGGCGACCTGAAGACCCGCGTCGACGCCAAGAACGAGCAGGCGGCGCTCGAGGCCGTGACGGCCAAGAAGGCCGTGCCCTCGTCGATCACCGCGACCATCCTCGCGTGCGACGTCGAGCGCATCCGCGGCTTCCTCGCCAAGCTCTCCGAGCAGAACTACTCGCCCGCCACGATGGCGCGCAAGATCGCGACGCTTCGCAGCTTCCACAAGTGGCTCGAGAAGCGCAGCTTTACCGCGACCAACCCGATGACGCTGATCCGCACGCCCAAGCAGGCGCGCCGCCTCCCCAAGGCGATCACCGTCGACGAGGTCGAGCGTCTGCTCTCTGCGCCGGACGACACCGATCTCCTGGGCGCGCGTGACCGCGCGATCCTCGAGACGCTCTACTCGACCGGTATCCGCGTCAGCGAGGTCGTCGCCATCAACCGCGGTGACCTGAACGAAGCCAACGAGTGCATCGTGATCCGCGGCAAGGGCCGTCGTGAGCGTCTGGTTCCGCTGGGCGCGCACGCGCTCAAGAGCCTGCGCCACTACCTCGACATGCTCGATGCCGAGATGCGCGCTGCGGGTCTCCAGTCGAGCCCCGATGCTCCGCTCTTCGTCAACAAGCACGGTTCGCGCCTCTCGAGCCGCTCGGTGCGCCGCAAGGTCGCCAAGTACCTCGTCAAGGTCGGACTCGACCCGGACATCAGCCCCCACACGATCCGTCACAGCTTCGCGACGCACCTCCTCAACAACGGTGCGGATCTCCGCGCCGTGCAGGAGCTGCTTGGTCACCAGTCGCTCTCGTCCACGCAGGTGTACACGCACCTCGCGCAGGGCAAGACGCGCGCCGACTACGACAAGGCGCACCCGCGCGCCGAAGCGAGCTGATCGACCGCCAGCACAACCGAACGTGGAACCACAGCCCCGCCCTCGCGCGGGGCTGTGTCTTTGATTGGTGACTTCGGGCCGCCGAGTCGACTCGGCTCGCGAGTCGCCTGGCGCCCACCCTCGGTCTCGGCCGTGGCGGGGGGCGTGGGATTCCGCGAGCCGCGACTGGCCGGACGGGTGCCCTCAGGCCGCCGAGTCGAGTGACGTGGATGTGAGGTTGACGTCAGCGGCGAAGCCTGAGGGTGGGGGTGAGGAGACTCGGAGGCCGAGTCGACTCGGCTGTCGAGCCGGCTGACGCCCACCCTCGGTCTCGGCCGTGGCGGTGGGCGTGGAGGTCCGCGGCCCTCGACTGGCCGGACCAAGGGCACCCGTGATGTCGATCGACATGGCGACTCGACGGGTGCCCTCAGGCCGCCGAGTCGAGTGACGTGGATGTGAGGTTGACGTCAGCGGCGAAGCCTGAGGGTGGGGGTGAGGAGACTCGGAGGCCGAGTCGACTCGGCTGTCGAGTCGGCTGACGCCCACCCTCGGTCTCGGCCGTGATGGTGGGCGTGGGATTCCGCGAGCCGCGACTAGCCGGACCAACGTCACCCTCGAGTGTTGGTTGATGTGGTGATCGGCGGGTGAGGTCGAGTCGGCTGACGCCCACCCTCGGTCTCGGCCGTGGCGGTGGGCGTGGGATTCCACGAGCCGCGCCCGGCCGGCCCCAGGGCACCCGTTGAGTACTCAATGCTGCGGTTACTTCTTCGCGGTGCCTTCGCGCTTCCATGGCCAGGCCATGTGCTCTTCGCGCGCGGGGCAGCTGTCGGAAACCTGCGTGAATCGCACGGTATCCCGCACGACTTCCGGCTTGTACTTGCCGGCGGCGTCGGTGCATCCAGGAGCGGTCGCGTCGTTCATCAGCGCAACGCCGCCGTCTTCAACCGACCAGCGGCCGGTGAACGCGCCGCTGCCGTTCGGCTCGATGCGGAACACGCCGTCCTTCTCAAACACGAGCTTCGTGCCGTCGAGTTCGCTGATCCACGCGCCGACGATCGCGCTCGGGCCGCGCTCGGCGACTTCCTTCGCCGAGGGAATCGACGTGCAGCCGACGAACGCAAGCGGCGCGAGGCCGAGCGTGAACGAGACGATGGCGTTGCGGAATCGATGCATGTTCATGCCAGCCTGTTGGCGCGGCGCGCGAGCGCTTCGACGCGCGCGAGTCGCTCGAGCAGTTCGTCGCGCGTCGGCGCGACGACGTTGATGTGCGCGACCTTGCGGCCGGGGCGCGGCGACTTGCCGTAGAGCTGCGCGGAGGCGCCAGGAATCGCGAGGATTTCCGCGGTTTCCGGCACGCCGCCGATGAGGTTCACCATCGCGGCGAACTCGGGCGCGCCCGCGTCGCCGAGCGGAAGGCCCGCGACCGCGCGCATGTGGTTCTCGAACTGGCTCGTGCGCGCGCCTTGGATCGTCCAGTGCCCAGAGTTGTGGACGCGCGGCGCGATCTCGTTGGCGACGAGCGTGTTGTCGGCGACGAACATCTCGAGCGCAAGCGTGCCGACATGTCCGAGTGCCTCGAGCACGCTGCGCGCGTGCTTCATCGCGGCGTGCGAGAGCGCATCGCCCACGCGCGCGGGCGCGATCGAGCGAAACAGGATCCCGCTCGTGTGCAGGTTCTCGACGACGGGATACACCGCGGTCGTGCCGTCGAGCGCGCGCGTCGCGACCACGGAGACCTCGCGGTCGAACGGCACGAACGCCTCGTAGATGCAGGGCGCGCGGCCGAGTTCGTTCCACGCGGGCGCGAGCTCCTGCGCCGCGCGCACCACGCGCTGGCCCTTGCCGTCGTAGCCGAGCGTGCGCGTCTTGAGCACGCCGTGCGGTCCGACGGTCGCGAGCGCGATGTCGAGATCCGCGTCGCTCGCGATCGCCGCGAACGGCTGCACGGGCACGCCCGCCGATCGGAGGAACTCCTTCTCCTTGATGCGGTCGCATGTGAGTTCGAGCGAGCGCACGCCGGGCCGAACAGGCTTGATTCCTGCGAGAAACGCGAGGCTTTCCGTCGGCACGTTCTCGAACTCGAACGTGATCGCGTCGATCGACTCGGCGAACGCAGCGAGCGCGGCGCGGTCGTTCCACGCGGCGCACACGTGACGGCCCGCGACGCGCGCGGGCGCATCGGGCGCGGGGTCGTAGAACACGCACTCGATCCCAAGCGGAATCGCCGCAAGCCCGAGCATCTGCCCGAGCTGGCCGCCGCCGAGGACGCCGATCTTCTTCGCGGTGCTCACGCCTTCGCCGCTCCGCCGCCGTGACCGGTCACGCCGGGAATCGGATTCGCAAGCACATCCGCCGTCTGCTTCGCGCGGAACGCCGCGAGCCGCGACGCGACGCCCGCGTCGAGGTGCGACAGGATGCTCGCTGCGAGCAGCGCGCCGTTGATCGCGCCCGCGCGGCCGATCGCGAGCGTGCCGACGGGAATGCCCGCGGGCATCTGCACGATCGAGAGCAGCGAGTCGACGCCTTGCAGCGCCTTCGACTCGACGGGCACGCCGAGCACGGGGAGGTCGGTCTTGGACGCGCACATCCCGGGCAGATGCGCCGCGCCACCCGCGCCCGCGATGATCACCTTGATGCCGCGACCGCGCGCCGCAGCCGCGTACTCGAACAGCAGGTCGGGCGTGCGATGCGCCGAGACCACGCGGCATTCATGCGGAATCGCAAGCGAGGTCAGCGTGGCCGACGCATGCTGCATGGTCTCCCAGTCAGACTGGGAGCCCATGATGATTCCGACCGCAGGGGAGGCGTCGCTCGTCATGATGGCGCGATGTTACGGTCGCGCGGTTGGTGCTACCATCGCGGTTCTCTGTTCTCAGCAGCATTTCCCGCAGCGAGGCCTTCGGGCCCGGCACAGGACCACCATGAGCGCGATCCGTCTGAACGGCCAGTACGTCCTCCTCCGCGATGTCGAGAAGAAGGACTTCATGAGCTTCATCCAGCTCTGCCTTCCCAAGGTGACGATGGAGGAGGCGATCCCGCACACGCTCGCGAACCAGGTCGCGGCGCTGCTGGCCGAGGGCAAGCCGCAGACCGATCCGGTCGTGCAGGCGGGCTTCCAGTCCTGCGCGTCGCTGGGCGTCAAGAACATGTGGACCGACGGCGCGACCGCGAGCGTGACCGAGGAGACCGCGACCGACGCGTCGCAGGGCCTCGAGACTGCGTTCGGATTTGCCGCGATCCAGTCGGGTCTCGCGCTGTCCGCGGCCATGTGCAACGCGTTCCGCCGCAAGATCCGCATCAACGACCAGGAGATCGCCGTGATCCGCCAGCCGCGCGAGATCCTCATGGCGGTCGCCAAGGCCGTGAGCGACATGAAGAACGTCGACGAGCCGATCTTCATGACCGCGGGCCGCGCGCTCGGCGGGCGCATGAAGGACGGCAAGATGTTCGACGATCCGCACACGATGGCGGTGCTCTGCATGCTGTCGGACTTCGGTGCGACCGGAGTGCGCATCGACATCGAGAAGAACCTGCTTGGATTCGCGGAGTTCAGCACCGCCAACGCGATGGCGAGCGCGATCCTGCAGGGACTCGACGCCGAGAAGGTCACGCAGGTGCGTGGCTCGATCGAGAAGACCAACGAGCATTTCCGCAAGGTGCTGCAGAAGCAGGGCGCGCCCGCGGGCCAGCAGCCGCAGCCCGGCCAACAGCAGCAGATCAACATCCCGCGCGTGCTCGGTACGCGCCGTCGGCGCTGAGCGCGGCGCGCGACGTCGGATACACCGTGATTTCCCCGGTCAGATCGCCAGTTGCGAGAGGATCCACGAGCCATGCAACGCACGAACACGAATCCCGTCCGCGGCAACCGCATCTCGCGGCTGATTGTCGGCGCCGGCGCCGCGCTTCTCTGCGCGAGCGCGTCCGTCGCATCGGCCGCCGTGTGGGACTCGCGGAGCAGCAGCAGCGGGAGCCTGTTCTCGACGAGCGTCAAAGGCACTTCTGAGGATCGCCTGTCCCACGCCTTCAGCCAGTTTGGCGAATGGGCCAACTGGGTCGAGGTCATCCTCGGCATCCTGCTTGCGGTCGGGCTTGCGACGCTGCTCGCGTACCACCCGCGTTCGGCGAGCAAGCGCGACCAGGTCGAGGCGGCCGAGGAGCGCAAGCTGCTCGTGCTGCTCGGACTCATCGGCGCGGTCGTGTCGGCGCTGGTCGCGATCGATCAGTCGATGGCGCTGGTGATCTTCGGCATCGGCGGGCTGATCCGCTTCCGCACGGTCGTTGGCTCGGCCCATCTCACGGCGCGCGCGATCCTCGTGGTCGTGATCGGCCTTGCCGCGGGGCTCTCGCAGTTCGTGACCGCGATCGTGGTCGCGATCGCGGCGTGGATCGTGATCTGGTGGCTGCATGCGCATCGCGCGGCGCGGCTCAAGGTGCGGCTCCCGCTCCATGCCGACCGCCAGCGCGCCGAAGCCGCCGCAACCGCGGCGCTCAGCCGCATGCACTGCCGCGTGCACTCGATCAAGCAGGGCGATTCGGGCAGGACCTTCACGCTCACGCTGCAGGTGCCGTCCGCGGTGCACGACGATCTCCTCGCCAAGGGCCTCGCCGGCACGATGTCGGCGGAGTTCGGCGCGGTCGAGGTCGAGATGCAGGACGAGTAAACGGCGCACCACGCGCGAATGAAACGCAGCCGGCGCACGCAACTCCCCCGGGGAGCCGCGTGCGCCGGCGCTGTTTCATGCGTCGCTGCGATCTCTCAGGGTTGCGATTGCTCAGGCGCCGCTCGAGGCCTTCCAGTCGGCGATCATCTTGGCCTTGCGGTCGGCCTTGAGCGCGCGGAACTGGTTGGCGTCGGACACGCTCGCGAAGCCGATCACGGTGCCTTCGTACACGACGGGCGACGCCCACGCGGTGAGCGTCTCGCCGGTGAGCGGGCAGGTGGTGTTGGCGATGCCCTTCTGCGGGAGCACCTGCGCCGCGCCGAGCTTGCCGCGCTGCTTGGCGTCGAGCGACGCGAACTGCCGCGCGTTCTCGCGACCCTTGCAGTAGACCACGAAGCTCTCGATGTACGCCGCCTCGTCGTCGATGGTTACGGGCTCGCCGCTGATCGGGCAGAGCATCTCGACCTGGACGATCGGAGCGGGGACCTCGATCACGACCGTCGTGCTCTTGACGGCGGGATTGCATCCGGCCACGAGGCATGCGAGCGAGATCATGGCGGCGGCGGTGAGGCGGGTTTGGATCGTGTTCATGGCGCGTGTTTCCGTCAGGTTTCGAGGTGTGCCGCGGGCCACCGCGGTCGAGCCGCGAGGTTCGCGCGGTCGCGGCAGCCGTGCAAGGGGCGCAGCGCGCATCATGGACGCTCTTCACGCTGGCTGAACAGAAGGCAAACATTCCTGCGTACGCACACGAAGGCGGCGTTGGGACAGTATGCGGATTTGAGTTTGACTTGTGTTTAGGTTTAGTTCAGCGGCGGCGCGAAACATGCGGAAACACCGCGTTTTCAGGCGTGTTTTGCACGACCTGTACGCAGCCTTCATATGAAGGAACGGTGTAGGCGCATTCAGGTTCTGTTCACGCCCGCGGGGCGGCGGCTGGCTCTTAGATTGGTTGGACTGCGAGTGACGCAGTGCCTTCGCGCGGTCCGTGCGCGGTGGCGACGGACGCAGGTTCATCCACCCAGTGCCCCCCACGGGCCCCACAGGAGCAAAGAAACATGACGCCCATCGGAACCCTTTCCATGCTCGCCGGCGCCACGACGCTTTCCATCGCGGGAAGCGCCTTCGCGGCCGCCGACGGCAACAACGACCTCGCGCAGCAGATCGACGCGCTCCGCGCCGCCAACGAGGCGCTGTCCGCGAAGGTCGCGCACCTCGAGCAGGCCGCCGGCAGCGACAAGTGGCTGACCGAGGAGCGCGCGGCCCAGATCCGCGCGATCGTCAGCGACACCCTCGCCGACGCCGAGACCCGCACCAGCCTGCAGTCGAGCGGCATGACCGGCGGCTGGAACAAGGACCAGGGCGGCTTCTTCATCGCGTCGTCGAGCGGCGACTTCAAGCTCAACATCAAGGGTCAGGTCCAGGTCCGCTGGGCGTACGACCACCGCAACAACACGGGCCTTGGCGCGACCGCGCCGAAGTCCGACAGCTGGGGCTTCGAGAACCGCCGCACCAAGCTCACCTTCGGCGGCTTCGTCGTCGACCCGAGCTGGACCTACGAGGTCAAGGAAGTCTTCAACCGCACGACGGGCACCGTCTCGAGCGGCGCGCAGACCTACAGCGCCAACAACATCGTCGGCTCGGTCGAGGACATCTGGGTCCAGAAGGACTTCGGCGACGGCATCATGCTGCGCGCTGGTCAGTTCAAGGCCCCGTTCATCCGCGAAGAGCTCGTGTCGAGCAGCGCGCAGCTCGCCGTCGAGCGCTCGCTCGTGAACGACGTCTTCTCGCCCAAGTACTCGCAGGGCCTCCAGGTTGAGTTCGGCGGTCGCGCCGGCGACCAGTGGCGCGGTCTCGCGTTCTACGGAGACGGCCTGCGTGCCAACGCGACCAGCGTTCCGACCTCTTCGACCGCGGCTGCGGGCGGCTATGCGGGCGGCTACACGACTTCGTTCAGCCAGAACACCACGAACTACGCGTTCGCGGGTCGACTCGAGTACCTCGGCGCCGGCACGTGGAAGGCGATGAAGGACTTCAACAGCTACATCGGCGACGATGCGAGCTGGATGGTCGGCGTCGGCGGCATGGCGCAGAGCCTGCGTCCCGTCAACGACGGCAACGTGACCCCGATCACGACCACGGACAACATGTGGGGCGCGACGGCGGACGTCACCGTGAACTTCGGTGGCGCGAGCATCTTCGCGTACGGCGTGTACCGCAACGTCGGCCTGACCGGCGACGTCGCGACGCGCGGCGGCGGCACCTCCGACTCGATCGATCAGTGGGGCGCGGTCGTGCAGGCGGGTTACTTCCTCAACACGCAGCTTGAGGTCTACGCCCGCTACGAGCTCGGCAACACGGGCACGGACAAGTTCCGCACCGCCGATTCGGGCACCAATCTCGACAACGTCAGCCTGGTCAGCCTCGGTCTGAACTACTTCGTCGGCGGCAGCAAGGATCTCAAGTGGACGACCGACGTCGGCTACGCGATCACGCCGGTCGGCGACTTCAACAGCTCGGGCGCCGATTGGCTCACCGACGGCTCGTCGACGGCTGGCAACGGCTTCTCGAACGAAGGCCAGTGGGTCATCCGCTCGCAGTTCCAGCTGCTGTTCTGAGCGGCGGAGTTTGTGTGATTCAAGCGTCATCCGCGCGCCGCCCGGTTCTCCGCCGGGCGGCGTGTTTTTTTGGTTAGGCTGCGTGGGTGCACGGATCGCGCCATGGCCATCATCACCACCACGGACCTGATTCCGGCCACGATCACGGTGGCGGTGCGGTTGCGAAGCCCGCGGCGGCGTGGTCGCCGTTCCACCGGCTGGGCGCGTACGCGGAGCTCGTCTGGCCTGCGATCGCGGGCGTCGCGCTGCTCTCGGGCTACATCTGCGAGCGGCAGGAGATCACGGTCGTGGCGTGGGTGCTCTACGCGATCGCCTACGCGGCGGGTGGATGGGAAGCGACGCGCGACGGACTCAAGCAGCTGCGTCACGCGCGGCTCGACATCGACTTCCTGATGGTGATCGCGGCGATCGGCGCGGCGCTGGTCGGCGAGTTCGTCGAGGGCGGGCTGCTGCTGTTTCTCTTCTCGCTCGGGCATGGGCTCGAGCATCTCGCGCTCGATCGCGCGCGGAGCGCGGTCACCGCGCTTGCCAAGATCGCGCCCAAGTTCGCGCGCGTGCGCGCAGCGGACGGCAGCGAGCGCGAGGTTCCCGTCGAGGAAGTCGCGCTCGGCGACGTCGTGGTCGTGCGGCCTGGCGAGCGCATCGCCGCCGACGGCACGGTGATCGAGGGCCGTTCGGGCGTGGACCAGAGTCCGATGACGGGCGAGAGCATGCCCGTCGACAAGGAGCCGGGCGAGCCGGTCTTTGCGGGATCGATCAACGGCGACGGCGCGCTGGTCGTGCGCGTGACCCAGCTCGCGAGCGACACGCTGGTCGCGCGCATGGTGCGGCTCGTGGCCGAGGCGCAGGCGTCGAAGTCGACGGCCGAGCGCGCGGCGGAGCGCTTTACGCGGATCTATGTGCCGTGCGTGCTGGTGGCGACCGCCGCGGCGATCGTCGTGCCGCCGCTCGCGGGATGGCTGTCGTGGCCGGTCGCGTTCATGCGTGCGATGAGCATGCTGATCGGCGCATCGCCGTGCGCGCTGGCGATCTCGACGCCGGCTGCGGTGCTCGCGGGCCTTGCGCGTGCGGCGCGCGGCGGCGTGCTCGTCAAGGGCGGCGCGCATCTCGAGTCGCTTGGAATGGTGCGCGCGGTCGCGGTCGACAAGACCGGCACGATCACCCGCGGAAAGCCCGAGCTTTCGGCGCTCATGTGCGCCGAAGGCGTGCGCGAGGAAGAGCTGCTGCGCATCGCCGCGAGCGTCGAGAGCACGTCGAGCCATCCGATCGCGCGCGCGGTGCTCGATGCGGCGCGCGCGCGCGGCATCGAAGTGCCCGCGCCCGTCGATTCGGCCGCGGTCAAGGGCAAGGGCGTCGAGGCGACCGTCGATGGCGTGCGCGCCGGCGTGGGCAAGGCGTTGCTCTTCGAAGGTCACGCGCTGCTCGTGCGCGATGCGAAACTCGAGGCGTTTGCCGCGGAAATCCAGGCGCAGGCGATGACCGCGATGATCGTCGTCCACGGTAAGCGCGCGCTTGGCGCGATCGGCGTGAGCGACCGTCAGCGCGACGAGGCCAAGCAGGCCGTCGCATCGCTGCGCGCGCTTGGCTGCGAGGTCGTGATGCTCACCGGCGACAACGCCGCGACCGCCGCGCATGTCGCGGGCGAGGTCGGCATCGTCAAGATCGAGGCGGGCCTGATGCCCGAGCACAAGATCGACTTCGTCCACAAGCTGGTGGCCGAGTACGGCGCGATCGCGATGGTCGGCGACGGCGTGAACGACGCGCCCGCGCTCGCGGCGTCGACGGTCGGCATCGCGATGGGCCACGGCGGCACGGATGTCGCGCTCGAGGCGGCGGATGTCGCGCTGATGGCGGACGACCTCACGCGCCTGCCGTTTGCGGTCGAGCTCGGCCGCGCGACGCGCACGATGATCAAGCAGAACGTGATCTTCTCGATGAGCGTGGTGGTCGGGCTGATCCCGCTCACGCTGTTCGGGATCTTCCCGCTGTCGCTCGCGGTGATCTGCCACGAAGGCAGCACGGTGCTGGTCGCGCTGCACGGCCTGCGGCTGTTGTCGCGGCATGATCGGTTTGCGCGGAAGGCGTGAATGCCGTCGTGTGAATGCCGTCGTGTGAATGCCCGTGGGCGGAAGCCCGCGGAGCGTTGGACGTGCATTGTCGAATGGACGGATTGAAGGCTGGCGTCCGGTGTTCCGCAGGCCGCGGGCCTGCGGGCATTCACGGTCAGTGACGGCTCATGGTCAGTGACGGCTCACGGTGAATGACGGCTCACGGTTGATGACGGCTCACGAGCATCCGTCCCGTGCCGCGCGCACTTGCCACATCGTGCGCGCTCGGTCACGATGCGCGGATGCACATCAAACCCGCCATCGCAACTCTCGTGCCGATCTTCTGCCTCTCGGCGTCCGCGCTCGGCGCGATCACGCTTGACCCGCTGTTCCGCGACCACGCGGTGCTGCAGCGCGATCGCGCGATTCCCGTCACGGGCCGCGCGGAGGCGGGCGACAAGCTCACCGTCACCTTCGGCTCGACCAAGGTCGAGGGCGTCGCGGGCAAGAACGGCCGCTTCCGCATCGAGCTGCCTGCGATGGCTGCGTCGCTCAAGCCGCGCGACCTCGTCGTGCACGGCGCTGCGTCGGGCGATGCGAAGTCGACCGACATCCTTGTCGGCGAAGTGTGGTTCTGCTCGGGCCAGTCGAACATGGAGTGGGTCGTCGACGGCGCGTTCGAGGCCGATGTCGCCAAGTCGATGGCGGCGAAGCTGCCGATCCGCTCGTTCAAGGCGCCGCATGTGACGGCGAACGAGCCCGCGGAGAGCGTCGAAGGCGCGTGGCGCGCGGCGAGCGCGGACACCGTCGGCCAGTTCACCGCGGTCGGATTCTGGTTCGGCGTCGATCTCGCGCGGTCGTTCGATCTCGAGGTGCCGATCGGCCTCGCCGACATCTCGTGGGGCGGCACGCGCATCGAGCCGTGGATTCCGCTCGACGAGATGGCGAAGTCCGACTTCAAGAAGACCGCCGACGATCTCGCTGCCGCGATCAACGCGTCGCGCGCCGTGAAGCCCGAGGATCGCGCGAAGGCGCAGTCCATCGAGGACGCGCGCTACGCGAAGGAAATGGACGCGTACTGGACCAAGGCCCTCGCGGGCGAGCCTGGTCAGAAGGACGGCTGGTCGAAGGCCGACGCCGCGATCTCCGGATGGAGCACCGCGAAGATGCCCGCGTACTACCCCGCGATGGATCGCGCGCTCGAGCGTTTCGACGGATTCGTGTGGGTCGCGCGCGACTTCACCGTGCCCGCGGCGATGGCGGGCAAGCCGCTCGCGCTCGCGCTGCCGGCGATCGACGACTGCGACATCACTTGGATCGACGGCGTGCAGGTCGGCGCGACCGTCAACAACTGGACGCAGCCGCGCCGCTACGAGATCGCGAAGGGTCTCACCGCGGGTTCGCACCGCATCACCGTGTGCATCCTCGACATGTCGGGCCAGGGCGGTTTTGCGGGTGGCGCGATGACGCTGTCGGCCAATGACGGCGGCGCGGGATCGATCGATCTCGCGGGCGACTGGAAGTGGAAGCAGGGCGGCGGCGTTCCGCAGGTCGGCGTGCCGATGCGTCGCGAGATGAACAAGCAGCCCGGTACCGAGCCGCACGAGCCCGCCGCGATCTACAACGCGATGATGGCGCCGTGCATCTCCTTCCCCGTGCGCGGAACGATCTGGTACCAGGGCGAGTCGAACGCGGGCGAGCCCGACAACTACCGCAAGCTGCTGCCGCTTCTCATGAACAGCTGGCGCGCGAAGTCGGGCAACCCCGACATGGCGTGGGGCATCGTGCAGCTCGCGGGTTACATGCCCTTTGTCGAGAACGAGCCGGCGCAGGGCGCGTGGGCGCTGCTGCGTGAGGCGCAGTTCCGCGGCGCGGCCGAAGGCAAGGGCGGCATGATCAGCGCGACCGACATCGGCGAGGCCGGCGACATCCACCCGAAGAAGAAGCACGAGGTCGGCTCGCGTCTCGCGTCGTGGGCGCGCAACACCGTCTACGGCGAGAAGAGCGTGCAGTGGAAGGGCCCCGAGCTCGCGAAGGCGTCGCGCAGCGGCGCGAAGGTCGTGTGCGAGTTCGACAACGCGCAGGGCATGCGCGTGCGCGGCGACAAGCCGGGCGCGGAGCTCGGCGGTTTCGCGCTCGCGGGCGCGGACGGCAAGTTCGTGTGGGCGACGGCGAAGATCGACGGCAGCAAGGTCGTCGTCGAGGCCGCGGGCGTGACCGATCCCGTCGAGGTCGTGTACGCGTGGCAGAACAATCCCGAGCGCGCGAACCTGATGAACGGCGCGGGGCTGCCCGCGGTGCCGTTCCGCGTGAAGGTCGCGGCGGGCAAGTGATCGATGCGCCGCCTCGCCGCCACAACCTCGCTTGCGATGGTCGTGGCGGCGATGGCGCGCGCGGATGGTGTGGATGTGGCGATTCCTGCGGAAATCAAGCCACTTCTCACCACGCACTGCGTGGATTGCCACGAAGGTGCGCGTGCGAAGGGCGGGCTTGACCTCGAGCGCGCGCTCGCCGCGGGCGCGTGCGACGAAGGCATGCTGCGCGCGCTGCGCCGGCGACTCGCGCGGCGCGACATGCCGCCCGCGACCGAGACGGTTCGGCCGAGCGATGCCGAGTACCGCGCGGCGGTCGGTGCGATCGACGCGGTGTGCGCGCCGGTCGCGCGCGAGGTTCCCGCGGTGCGGAGGCTGAATCGCGCGCAGTACGCGGGCGCGGTGCGCGATGTGTTTGGCTTCGACGCCGATCGCGTGCGCGAGCTGCTGCCGCGCGACGAGATCGGCGAAGGATTCGATACGACGGCCGCGACGCTCGCGCTGCCGCCGCTCCTTGTCGAGAAGTACTTCGATGCCGCCGAGCGTGTGGCGGGCGAGTGCGTGCTGCCCGCGACGCGCGAGCGCAGGCAGCAGGTTTCGCCTGAGAAACTCGAGCGAAACGGGCAGGGCGGCACCTACGACGGCGTCGCGTGGCTGGCGACGATGGGTGCGCTGGGCGCGCGCTTCGACGCGCCGTACGCGGGCAGGTACCGCATCACGTTCGATGCGTGCGCGCAGTTCGCGGGTGATGCGCTGCCTGAGCTCGAGGCGAGCGTCGACGGGCGGCGCATCGCGAGTGCGGCGATCCAGGCTGCGGCGGACACGGCGCAACCCGTCGTGATCGAGGTCGCGCTCGACGCGGGACCGCATGTCGCGCGCGCGCGGTTTACCAACGATTTCTACGACCCCAAGAATCCCGATCCCAAGCGGCGCGACCGCAACCTCGGCGTGGCGCGCGTGCTGATCGAGGGACCGCTTGGTCCGACGCCTGATTCGGATTTCGAGCGGCGCGCGCAGGCGATCGCGGGTGACGGCGCCGACGGCGAACGACTGCGTCGCGTGGCGGCGGCGATTGGCGAGGAGTGCTTCCGTCGGCCGCTCGCGCGCGAGGAGGTCGACGCGCTCGCGGCGACGGCGATCGCGGCGGCGGGCGCGCAGGCCGCGTTCGATGCGCAGCTGCGCGCGCTGGTGACGGCGCTGCTCGTTGATCCGCGGTTCTTGCTGCGTGTGGAGGCCGTTCCGCAGCTTGCTGCGGGGAACGGCCATGCGGCGCTCTCAGGTCTCGAGCTCGCGTCGCGGCTGTCGTTCTTTCTTTGGTCGAGCGTGCCTGACGCCGAGTTGCGCCGCGCGGCCGCTGCGGGCGAACTCGCACGCCCCGATGCGCTGCGCGCACAGGTGCGGCGGATGCTGGCCGATCCGCGCGCGGCGAGCCTGTCGCAGCGCTTTGCTACGCAGTGGCTCGGCATCGACGGGCTTGAGGCGAAGCAGATCGATCCCGTGCTGTTTCCTGGCGTCGACGCGGCGCTGCTGGCATCGATGCGCCGCGAGACGGAGCTGCTCTTCGACGAAGTCGTGCGCGGTGCGCGCCCCGTGCGCGCGTTGATCGAATCGCGCAACACGCGCGTCGACGCGCGGCTTGCGGCGCACTACGGGCTTGCGCAGCCGTCAGCGGCGAATGCGTGGAGCGAGCGCGAGATCGCGCCCGATCGCGGCAGCGGCGTGCTCGGTCACGCGAGCGTGCTGGTCGCGACGAGCAATCCCACGCGCACCAGTCCGGTCAAGCGCGGCAAGTGGGTGCTGCAGGCGATGCTCGACGATGCGCCGCCGCCACCGCCGCCCGGCGTGCCGCAGCTCCCCGAACGCGCCGACGAGATGAAGGGCCGCTCGATGCGCGAGCTCATGGCGATGCATCGCGCGAACCCCGATTGCGCGGCGTGCCATGTGAAGATGGACGCGATCGGCCTTGCGTTCGAGTCGGCTTCCGCCGATGGCCGCGTGCATGCCGGCGCCGACGATGCGACTGAATTGCCCGATGGTTCGATCCTGCGCGGAGTACGCGGCGTGGGCGACATGCTCGCCAAGAACCGCGCGTTCGAGCGCTCGCTCTCGCGGCAGCTGCTGGTCTACGCGCTCGGTCGCGGCACGGCGGATGCGGACGACGCGCTGGTCGATGGGCTCGCGGCGCGACTGGCCGACAAGGGCGAGTTTGCTGTGTTGGTCGAGGAAATCGTGCTTTCTGATGCGTTCGGCACGAGGATCGCACGAGGATCGCGCGATAGAGTGGGGCAAGAGCCGATTCCATGCGTGAACCGTTGATCCATCGCCGCAGCGTTCTTCGAGCAAGTGGCGCCGTCATCGCGCTGCCGTGGCTCGAGGCGATGCTGCCGCGAGGTGTGATGCGCGCGGCGGTGGCGAGCGCTGCGCCGTCGAGCGTCGCGGCGCCGGCGCGCGTCGCGTACATGTTCTTCCCGAACGGCGTGAACACGCAGGCGTGGCTGCCCACGGTTGCCGCGGATGGCGCCTGGACGCCGTCGGCCACGCTCGCGCCGCTCGCCGATTTCCGCAGCAATATCACGGTGTACACGGGCCTCCGTCACCGCAACGCCGAGGCCAACGGCGACGGCCCCGGCGATCATGCGCGCAGCGCCGCGTGCTTCCTGACCGGCGCGCAGCCGCGCAAGACCGCGGGCGACGACATCAGGGCGGGGCGCTCCATCGACCAGGCGTTCGCCGACGCGCTCGAGCAGTCGGGCCGCGCGACGCGCCTGCGCTCGCTCGAGCTCGGCAGCGAACCCGCGATGACCGCGGGTAACTGCGACTCGGGCTACTCGTGCGCGTACAGCGCAAACATCTCGTGGAAGTCGGAGAGCCTGCCCAACGGCAAGGAGACCGATCCGCGCGCGGCGTTCGAGCGCATCTTCGGCAAGCGCGGCGAGAGTCCCGAGGAAGCCGCCGCGCGCCTGCGCTCGCGGCGCTCGATCCTCGACGGCGCCGTGCAGGAGGCGAAGCGGCTCGCGCGCGACATCGGCGCCGCCGACCGCGCGCGGCTCGACGAGTACCTCGACGGCGTGCGCGGCCTCGAGCAGCGCATCGACGGCGACGCGATGGCGCAGCTCGACGCGAAGCGCGACATCCCCGACTTTGGCGAAGGCCCGCTCGACATGGCGCGGCGCGTCGACCTGCTGGGCGAGGTGCTCGCGCTCGCGTTCAGGACCGACTCGACGCGCGTGGCCACGCTGATGATCGCCAACGAAGGCTCGAACCGCGCGTACCGCGAGGTCGGCGTGAGCGCGGGCCACCACGATGTCTCGCATCACGCGGGCGACGCGGAGAAGCTCGCGCATTTCGCGGCGATCAATCGGTTCCACGCCGAGCGTTGCGCGGCGTTCCTGCGCGCGCTTGCGAGGACGCGCGACGAGAGCGGCCGGCCACTGCTCGACTCAACGCTCGTGCTGTACGGCGGCGCGATTGCGGATGGAAACCGGCACAACCACGATGATCTGCCGATCCTCGTTGCGGGTGGAAGCGCGCTCGGCCACGCCGGCGGACGCGTCCGCGCGTGCGAGAAGGGCACGCCGTTGTGCAATCTGCATGTCGGCATCGCGCGCGCGGCGGGTGTGGAGCTCGAGCGGTTTGGGGATGCGA
>CAITDI010000067.1 GCA_903891095.1 uncultured bacterium
CGCGGGGAGGAGGCCAGCGGAGAGGAACGAGGTCGTCAGCTTGGTCATGGTGCAACTCTGCCCGCTCTATCGGCGGCGGCAACCGTTGTTGCTGCAATCGAAGCGTCATGTTGGTGCGGGACGACAGCCGTGGAGTGCTGCCATACCAAGCTCCGATCGAACTCTTCGGTCGATGCTCGACGAAAAACTTTCGAAGCCCGAGTCGAACCGCGGGTTGGTATCGGCAGCGAGCTTGCACGCGCAACTCAAGCTCTGAAATAAAGATGCGCGTCACGATCGCGCTCAAAGCAGCTGATGGATGCCGCGATGCGGCACGTCGCCTCTGGAGAACTTCCGCCTTTTCCCTGCGACAAGTTTGCACGTTCCAAGAACCGATGCAAACTGACGACGCTGCAGTCCCCTCGGCAGCACTGATAGTCCCCAGTCCCGACTCCCCAGTCTCTAATCCCTGAAAGAACAAATCAATGGTGCGATTGCTTTCCCTCGGCTTGGCCGCGGCGGTTGCTTCTACGGCTTCCGCGACGCTGACCAACACCATCGTCCAGGTCAATGCGACCAGCTCTGAACTCACTGGCGCCGGCTTCTCGCAAGTCGGCAGCGGTCCCTTCGTCTCGTATCAGGCTGGCGAGTGCGCCGTCAACGGCTGCTTCACGCTGGCCGGAACGACTGCCGCATCGCTCCCTGCGAAGGGCTTCATGCAGTTCCAGTTCCAGAACTTCATCAACAACCCGACCTACTACAACGGCCTGTACACCGTGCTCGACCTGAGCTACGCCGCGGGCTACTCGCGCGCCGGCTTGATCACCGCGATCAACGCGGAGACGGCCATCACGGGCGTGACGGCGATGACCCCAGAGCTCGCGAACAACGCGGCTGGGTCCTGCTCGTTCAACCAGTGGCTGCCGACCGACCTGCAGGACTCGGTCATCCTCAACTGGATGCCGAGCACGAATCCGACCACGAACGGCCTGTCGCAGGTCTTCACGGTCGCGTGGAACTTCACGGGCGTCGGCCCGGGCTTTACCGCGGGCATCACGATGGACGCGGTGTACTCGCTGCCGTCGCCGGGCGCGCTGTCGCTGGCCGCGCTGGCGGGACTCGGCGCTCGCCGCCGTCGCCGCTGAGTGACGCAACCGTTCCCTTCCTGGGATCTCAGCATCGGGACCTCAGCATCGGGATCTCAGCATCGGGGTCACAGCATTCCCGCCTCGGCGATCGAAAGGTCGCCGAGGCTGTGTTTTTGAGTGGAGCGGAAGGCGCCGACTTGCCTGTCCTTGCTCGCGCAGGAAGCAACGCGTTGCTCTATTCTCGCCCGCTCATGAGTCCGCGCACGCCACCGCCGGTCCCATCCGCGCTGCGGCCGATCTATCTGATCGGCGCTGGCTCGATCGTGCACGACGCGCATCTGCCTGCGTACGCCAACGCGGGGTTCCAGGTCGCGGGCATCTTTGACCTCGACGCCGCGCGTGCGGCCAAGCTCGCGAACATCGCGGGCGCAACGGCATTCGCGTCGCGCGCCGAGCTGATCGAGGCGTGCGTCGCGGCGGGTGGCGTCTTCGACGTGGCGCTTCCGCCGTCGGCTGCGGCGGAAACGCTCTCGGCGCTTCCCGCCGGCTCACACCTGATCATGCAGAAGCCCTTCGGCCGCGATCTCGCCGAGGCGACGCGCTTGCTCGAGATCGCGCGCGCGCGCCGGCTGCGCGGCGCGGTCAACTTCCAGCTGCGGTACGCGCCCGCGGTCGAGGCCGCGCGCGCGCTGATCGCGTACGGCGCGATCGGCGAGGTGCTCGACTTCGAGTTCCGCGTGGTGTGCAGGATGCCGTGGGAAACGTGGCCGTTCCTGAAGTCGATGCCGAGGATGGAGATCCTCATGCACTCGATCCACTACCTCGATCTCGCGCGCAGCTTCATGGGCGAGCCCGAGCGCGTGTGGAGCGCGGTCGCGAGCCATCCCGATGCGCGCGACATCGCCGAGACGCGCTCGACGAGCGTGATGACGTTTGGCCCGACGCGTCGCGCGGTGGTGTCGACGTTTCATCACCATCACGCGCCGGTCGGCGACGAGGCAGGCGACGCCTCGAGCCACGACGCCTCGCACCTGCGGATCGAAGGCACGCGCGGAACGCTCGTCGCGCGGCTCGGCGTGAACCTCGACTATCCGCGCGGCCGCCCCGACACGCTCGAGCTCTCGCGCGACGGCGGCGCGTGGGAATCGATCCCGCTGCGAGGCCACTGGTTCCCGCACGCGTTCGAAGGCCCGATGCGCTCGCTGCAGCGCCTCGCCGCCGGCGACGTGCAGGCGATCCACTCCGAGTTCGACGATGCGTGGCGCACGATGGCGCTCGTGGAGACCTGCTACAAGAGCGCGGCCGCGGGCGAGCGCGTGCCTGAGCTTCCGCGCGAGAATCCCCGCTGAAAGACCTGCAATCATGCACTCCCCCACCATCACCGGCTTTGAGATCGTCGACCTGCGTTTCCCGACCAGCGAGGAGGCGCATGGCTCCGACGCCGTGCATGTCGACCCCGACTACTCGGCGGCGTATGTGATTCTCAAGACGGATTCCGCGCGTGCGGGCGCGACAGGGATTTCATACGAAGGCCACGGCCTGACCTTCACCATCGGCCGCGGAAACGAGATCGTCTGCCAGGCGATTCGCTCGCTGATGCCGCTCGTCGAGGGCAAGAGCGTCGATGCGATCCGCCGCGATCGCCGCGCGTTCTGGCGCGCGCTGTCGCAAGATTCGCAGTTCCGCTGGCTCGGCCCCGAGAAGGGCGTGATGGCGCTCGCGGTCGCCGCGATCGTGAATGCGGTGTGGGACCTCGAGGCACGCGTCGCGGGCAAGCCGCTCTGGCGCCTCCTCGCGGACATGCCCGCGGAGGAGCTCGTCGCGGCGATGGACTTTCACGGCATCCGCGACGCGGTCGACGAAGCCGCGTGCCTCGCGATGCTGCGCGCGAACGACGCCACGCGCGCCGAGCGCATCACGCGCGTCGAACGCGAGGGATTCCCCGCGTACACGACGAGCTGCGGCTGGATCGGCTACTCCGACGACACGATCCGCGCGCGTTGCCGCGAGGCGCTCGCCGACGGCTTCACGCACTTCAAGATGAAGATCGGCCAGTCGATCGACGACGACGTGCGCCGCGCGCGCATCATCCGCGAGGAGATCGGTGCGAAGAACACCCTCATGGTCGACGCGAACCAGCGCTTCGACGTGCAGCAGGCGATTCAATGGATCAAGCCGCTCGCGCCGTTCAACATCTGGTGGTTCGAGGAACCGGTGTCGCCCGACGATGTGCTCGGCCACGCCGAGATCGCGCGCGCGATCCAGCCAATCCGCGTGGCGACGGGCGAGCAGTGCCAGAACCGCGTGATGTTCAAGCAGTTCCTCGCGTCGGGCGGCATGCAGATCTGCCAGCTCGATTCGTGCCGCGTGGGCGGCGTGAACGACAACCTCGCGATCATGGCGCTCGCGCGGCGTTTCGGCGTGCCCGTGTGCCCGCACGCGGGCGGCGTCGGGCTGTGCGAGTTCGTCGCGCACCTGATCATGGTCGACTACATCCGCTTCAACCCGACGATGGACGGCCGCGTGTGCGAGTTCGTCGACCATCTGCACGAGCACTTCGTCGACCCGTGCATCGTGAAGGGCGGGCGGTATCTCGCGCCGACGAAGCCGGGATACTCGGGCGAGGTGAAGCGCGCGTCGCTGGCGGCGTTCGCGTTCCCCGACGGGCCCGAGTGGGTGAAGCGGCGAAACACACGGAACATCAACGGAGTTGCACGATGAGCGGAAGATTGCACGGCAAGCGGGCGTTCGTGACGGCGGCGGCGGCGGGCATCGGACGCGCGAGCGCGCTGGCGTTTGCGCGCGAGGGCGCGACGGTGATCGCGACCGACATCGACGCGGCGGGACTCGTGTCGCTTGCGAAGGAGGACGGGCGCATCAGGACGCGCGGCCTCGACGCGCGCGACTTCGACGCGATCCGCGCGGCGGCCGCCGAGGCAGGCGCGGTCGACATCCTGCTGAATGCCGCGGGATTCGTGCATCAGGGCACGCTGCTCGAGTGCGACGAGAAGGCGTGGGACTTCTCGTTCGACCTGAATGTGAAGAGCGTGTACCGCATGCTGCACGCGTTCCTGCCGGGGATGATCGAGCGCAAGCGCGGCAGCGTGATCTCGATCGCGAGCGTCGCGTCGAGCATCCGCGGCGTTCCGAACCGCGCGGCGTACAGCGCGACGAAGGCGGCGTTGATCGGTCTCACGAAGGCCGTGGCTGCGGACACCGTCGCTCATGGCGTGCGCGTGAATGCGATCTGCCCTGGCACGGTCGAGACGCCGAGCCTGCAGGGACGCATTAATCAGAACGCGGATCCCGTCGCGGCGCGCGCGGGGTTTATTGCGCGGCAGCCGATGGGCCGGCTGGGCACGGCGGAGGAGATCGCGAATCTCGCGGTGTACCTCGCGAGCGATGAGGCGAGCTACACGACGGGCGCGATCCATGTGATCGATGGCGGATGGACGATGTGACGCAACCCGCGGTGCCAGGATGGTGCCTGGCACCAACCTGGCACCAACCATGCGAACCAGGTTGGTGCGCGGTGCACCCGCGCGGCTCGCAAAGGTGGATGGATGAAGACTATTCCGTCGCGACGCGCGCGTGCCTGGCACCAACCAGGCGAACGCGTCACGTGCGCGGTTGGTGCCAGGCACCATCCTGGCACCGGTAGTGGCGCTGGGCGTTGAGGCCGAGGATCGCGGCCTGTTCGTCCACGGGGAGCTCCGCGGCCAGCGCCGCGCTGACCTCGATCCACTGCGACAAGCGCGCGCCCGACGAGGGCGCGAAGCACACCGGCCAGTTCGAGCCCCACATCACGCGCGTGGCGCCGAAGCACGCGAGGCACCACTCGAACCACGGTCGCGCTTCGTCGACGCTCATCGCGCGGCCGGCGTTCTCGAACATCGCCGACCACTTGACCGCGACGTTCTCGCACGCGGCGACGCGCGCGACGAGCCGCTGCCAATCCGCACGCTCGGGGCTCGACCACCCCTGCTTGATCGGCGGATTTCCGAGGTGATCGAGCACGAGCGTCGTGTCCGGCGCGGTCCGCGCGAGTTGCTCGACGACCGCGAGATCCGTCCATCGCACGCAGAAGTCAAACGAAAGCCGCACCGCGCCGAGGGCGCGCAGATCCGCCGCGAAACGCTCGGTTCCAAACGCGATATCGCCGCCGTGCAGCACGCGCCGCGCGCCCGACACGCCGGCCACGCGACCGACCGTCGCGAGTTCGCGCGCGAAACCCTCGGCGCCTGGCTCGATCCCCGCGACGGTCGCAAACGCGATCCCGCGTGCGCGCGCCCAGTCTGCGAAGTGCGCCGCGAACAACTCCGCCTCGCGCAGCCGGTCCGCCGGCGCCATGTCCGCCTCGACGAACACCACGCCGCCGCGCGACGCGAGGCCCGCGCCCTCCGCCGCGTAGCGCGCGAGGTCGAACTGCCCCGCGAACTGCGGCGCCTGCGAAAACCACGGCGCGCGGAGCACGGACGCGTCCCACGCATGGAGGTGCGCGTCGGTCCAGGTCGCGGGGTCGCTCGCGTTCGCATTCGCCATGCGCGCAGCCTAACCGCCGTTCGCGCTACGCTGCGCGGATGTCCGCCAACAGCCTCGCGCTCGACCACTACATCACGCTCGGCCGCTCCGGCCTGCGCGTCTCGCCCCTCTGCCTCGGCACAATGACCTTCGGCCTCGAATGGGGCTTCGGCTGTCCCGAGGACGTGTCGGCCTCGATGATCACGCGCTTCCTCGAGAAGGGCGGCAACTTCATCGACGCGGCGAACATCTACACCAAGGGCCACAACGAGACGATCCTCGGCGACTACTTCACGACCGGCCCCGGCCGCGGCAAGCGCGACCGCGTGGTGATCGCGACCAAGTTCGGCGGCAACATGTGGCCGGGTGACCCGAACGGCGGCGGCTCGAGCCGCAAGTCGATGTTCGGCGCGGTCGAGCACTCGCTGCGCCGCATGAAGACGGACTACATCGACCTGCTGTGGTGCCACTTCCAGGATGTGCACACGCCGATCGAGGAGACGATGCAGTCGCTCGACATGCTCGTCAAGCAAGGCAAGGTGCGCTACATCGGCTTCAGCGACCACCCCGCGTGGGTGTGCGTGCAGGCCCAGTACGAGGCGCTGTTCCGCGGCTGGACGCCGCTGATCGCGCTGCAGATCGAGTATTCGCTGATCCAGCGCACGGTCGAGTACGACCTGATGCCGATGGCGCAGAAGCTCGGCCTCGGCGTCACCCCGTGGAGCCCGCTGCGCGGCGGCGTGCTGAGCGGGAAGTTCACCCGCGAGAACCGGCCGAAGGACGACGGCACGACGCGCGTGCGCAGCGACTCGAAGTACCTCACCGAGTCGACGTACGTGCTGATCGACGCGATCAAGGAGATCGCGGCGGCGCACGGCGTGACGCCGGCGCAGGTCGCGCTGCGCTGGGTGATGGACCGCGACGGCGTGCGCAGCACGATCATCGGCGCCCGCTCGATGCAGCAGCTCGACGACAACCTCGCGGCGTGCGCGCTGCGGCTCAAGGCCGAGGACACGAAGCGGCTCGACACGCTGACGACGCCGCCGCACATCTTCCCGCACGAGTTCCTGACGCACTTCATCCCCGGCACGATCCAGGGCGGAACGCAGATCAACGGCCGCGCGACGCCCGCGTGGCCGCTCGCGCCGCAGAGCGACGCGGAGCGCTGGTGAATCTCAAGCAGGTGAATCTCAAGCAGGTGAATCTCAAGCAGGTGAACCGCCATGCCTGAAGTGAACTTCGACGGTCTCGTCGGCCTGACCCACAGCTACGCGGGGCTTTCGTACGGAAACGTCGCGAGCGCGCGCAATCAGGGCGCTGCGAGTTCGCCGCGCGCGGCGGCGCTGCAGGGACTCGCGAAGATGGAGGCGGTCGCGGCGCTCGGGCTCGTGCAGGGCGTGCTTCCGCCGCACGAGCGACCGCATGTGCCGACGCTGCGCGCGCTCGGCTTCGGCGGCGCAAGCGATGCCGATGTGATCGCGAAGGTCGCGCGCGAGGATCCCGTGCTGCTCGCGCGCGTGTCGAGCGCGAGCGCGATGTGGACGGCGAACGCGGCGACCGTGATGCCCGGCGCGGATTCGCTCGACGGACGCACGCATTTCGTGACGGCGAACCTGCGCGAGATGTTCCACCGCGCGATCGAGCCGCCGGTGACGGCGCGCGTGCTGCGCGCGGTGTTCGCGGATCGCGCGCGGTTCGAGGTGCATGAGGCGTTGCCGGCGCGGGCGATCGGTGATGACGGCGATTTCGGCGACGAGGGCGCGGCGAACCACACGCGGCTCACGGCGACGGCCGCGAACGGCGGCGCGGCGCGCGGCGTGCATTTCTTCGTGTACGGCGCGGCGCGGGATTCGGCGCGCAAGCCGACGAAGTTTCCCGCGCGGCAGACGCGCGCGGCGAGCGAACGCGTCGCGGAGATCGCGGGGCTTGACCGCGCGCGCTGCGTGTTCGCGCAGCAGAATGCGGATGCGATCGACGCGGGCGTGTTTCACAACGACGTGATCGCGGTCGGCAACGGAAACATGCTGTTCTGCCACGAGCTCGCGTTCGAGGACCGCGCGGGCACGCACGCGGCGCTGCGGCGCGCGGTGGGCGAATCGCTGGTGATCGCGGAGATTTCGCGCGACGAGGTCACGCTTGATGAGGTGGTGAAGAGCTACTTGTTCAACAGCCAGCTGCTGACGCTTGCGGACGGATCGATGGCGCTCGTGTGTCCGATCGAGTGCGCGGAGAACGCGCGCGTGAAGGCGGCGATCGACCGCGTGATCGGGGACCGCGCGAATCCGCTCGCGCGTGCGATCTACATGGATGTGCGCGAAAGCATGCGCAACGGCGGCGGTCCCGCGTGCCTGCGGCTGCGCGTGCCGATGACGGCGGCGGATCTCGCGGCGATGAATCGCGCGGTGATCGTCGATGCGGCGAAGCTGGCGGAGTTGCGCGCGTGGGTCACGCGGCACTACCGCGAGACGCTGCGCGCGGAGGATCTCGCGGATCCGGCGCTGCTGCGGGAGTCGCGAGACGCGCTGGATGAGCTCACGCGCGTCCTGGCGTTGGGCGCGGTGTACGACTTCCAGCGCTGACCGGAAATGGTGCCTGGCACGTGCCGTGAGGTGCCTGGCACTGGACGGCACGTGCCGTGCACGTGGATTCCCGTGCGCCGACGCGGGAAACGCGGCTGCTTTCACCTATCTTGGGCGGTGCCTGGCACGTGC
>CAITDI010000068.1 GCA_903891095.1 uncultured bacterium
GAGGACGCATCCGCCGATGGTCTCGCCTACGACGGGCTCGCCCGCGAACGGATCCTGCTCGCCGCGCTCGGCGCGCTCGACGGCCTCGCGCGATTCGGCGTCGGGGAGCTCGGCGAGGAGTTCGCGCAGTTCGGCCTCGGTTTCGGGGCGGGTCTTCGCGAGCGACGCGAGGAAGGCATCGCGATCCGACGGATCGATCGCCAGCACCTCGTCAAACAGGTCTGCGAGATCCGCAAGGTTGGCCGAGAGATGCGAGGGAGGCAGCGACGAGGCACGACCACCAACGTCTCCTGCTGAGGAGGAAGTTGGGGAGGAAGCCGGATCAGGCTCGCCGGGTTGCTGCTGAAAATCCGCCATGGGGTCGCGCGGTCATTCCTCGCGAGCGCCGATGCTGTTCTCGGTGCCGCGTTCAGTGTCCAGGCCATGCTTGGCCCGCAGACGGCGCCTCAGCATCGCACGGCCGAGATTCCAACGCTTGGAGACGCTGCGGGGACTGATCCCGAGCACCAGCGCTGTGTCTTCCAACGAAAGACCGGCCATGTAACGAATGCATACGACGTCGGCGAAGTCAGGCGCACGGTTTCTCAACCATTCGAGCGCAGAAAGAAGATCTTCGCGGGCGGACGCGTCAAAGAGCTGGTCGTCGCCCAGCCCGGTGGACTTGCTCGAACAAACCTCGGCGAGGTGCTGGCCGCCTATCGAGTCGGTACGCGAGGTGCCGCCGTGCTTGATCCGCCCAGACGCCCGACGCCAGTCCACGAGGAACTGCGTCATCGCCCGCGCAACGGAGCCGAAGAAATGCGCGCGATTGTCCCAAGTCGCACCGCTGCCGCTGCTTCGGAAGACCTTCACGAACGCCTCGTGAATGATCTCCGTCGGACCCGGCGCCGCAACGCTCGCCACAGGCCGCGCGGGTCGCACGCCGCGCGCCATCTGGTGCAGGTCGAGGTACGCGCGCGACCACACCGCTTCGGCCGCACGGGAGTCACCCGTCCAGGCGCGGTTGAGGAGGAGCGTGAAATCGTCCGACGCAGCGCGATGCATGGACTTTGCACGATACCGAACTGGGCGCGAGAACCAAAGAGTCGGCGGCGAATTGCACGGGAAATTGACAGTCAGCGCGCTCAGGGCCCGACGCTGGGAAGGTGCGGCTCGCAGCGCGCCCAAACCTTGCTCGGGTCGAGCCGTAGCAGTCGCGTCCGGCAGAGCTCGGCCACCTGTTCGCGCGCCAGCTCGGTCGCCTCGGGCAGGATCGCGCCGTACTCGATCGGGGGCCGCCCCGCCGAGGCGGCCGTGGGACCGGACGCCCACATCCTCGCCTCGAAGAAGATCGTCGAAGGGTGGATGTGATGACCGCAGCCGGTCGGGCAGTTGCCCTTGAGCTTGATCGGCCTGCGGCGTCCGACAAACGCGCCGTACCACTCGCGAAAGTGCGTGTACATCACCTGGTCGATCAGCACCTCGAAGAACAGCGCCACGAGAAAGTGACCGCGCCGCGCAGCGGGCACGTTGCCGAGGCACGCGAACCGAGGATCGAAGTGCTGTTCCTGCACGAGCATCGCGTTGCTGTCGTCCCCGCAGCGGCAGACCTGGCCCTGCATCCCGTAGCGAAAGATCCCAAAGTCGGCGCTGAAGTGGTTGGCGAGATAGTCGGCGTGCGTCATCTGTTTCTCCCGTGAGGCGTGTTGTTGCGGCGGCAAACCCACCGACGTCGGACGGCGGTCGCTGCGTGGATCGGGGTGTATGACGCGGAGATTCGCGCCGTCAACTCTCGCGCGCGCACGCGAACGCGCGCAGATCTGCGCGTGCGCGCGTGCGTGGGCGTGCAGCGCACGGCTGTGCGCGTACGCACGCGAGAGGATCACGCGTTGATCGTCACGGCAACGCGACGGGCTTGGCGGTCGCGCGCACCGATGGCAACTGCGCGCCCGTCGCGGCGATCTGCTCGCGCAGCAGCGCGATCATCGACGCGAGCCGCGCAGGCTCCGCCGCGGCGAGATCGTGCTGCTCGCCCACATCGTGCGCGAGGTCGTAGAGCTCGACGCGCGCGGGAGCGGCCGCTGCGGGATTCGCGCCAAGATCGTGGAACCACACGAGCTTCCAATCACCGCGCCGAACCGCCGTGTACGGCTCGATGCCCGGGCCTTCAGGCCCCCACTTGTGCGGCTGGTGCCAGAGCAGCGTGCGCTCCGCGGGCGCGGCGCCGCCGTGCAACAGCGGCGCGAGATCCACGCCGTCGATCACGCGATCCTTCGGCGGCGCGAGGCCCGCAAGCGAAAGGATCGTGGGATAGAGATCCGTGCCGACGATCGGCGCGTCGATCGCCGCGTCGCGGTGCGCGATGCCTGGCCCCGCTGCGACAAACGCCACGCGCGTGCCGCCGTCGTAGCCCGAGCCCTTGCCCGAGCGCAGCGGCGCGTTGTGGTGGTGCGCGGTCGTGCCGTCGGGCGCCTTGCCGCGCGAATGCGCGGAAAGTCCGCCGTTGTCGCTCGTGAAGATGATCACCGTGCGGTCGAGCACGCCAAGCGCCTCGCAGCGCGCGACGATCTGCCCGAGCGCGTCGTCGACGGCCGCGATCATCGTCGCGTACTGCCGCTCGCGCGCGTCGAGCGCGGCGTAGTCCTTGGCGAATCGTGCGTCCTCCATCAGCGGCGCATGCACGCCGTACGGGCAGAACGAGAGGAAGAACGGCCTCGCGCCCGCGACGGCCTTGGTCATCGCGTCGCACGCGTCGCGCGCGATCGCGTCGTCGAGCCAGATGTCCTGGCCGTGCCACTTGTCGAGACCCGGCACATCCCACACGCTCGCGGGCGCCGTCGCGGGATCGGCGGGCTCGCCCTTCTCGGCGCGCTTGCGCGCGGCGTCGCGAAACCACTGCGTGCCGAGATAGCTGCCCGGCGCGCCCGCGGCGTGGCCCGCGATGTTCGTGTCGTAGCCCATCTTGAGCGGGTCGGCGCCGTCGGTGCCGCGCGCGCCGAGGTGCGACTTTCCTGCGTGCATCGTGGCGTATCCCGCCGCGTGCAGGAGCGCGGGAAGAAGCTCCGCCGACGGCTGCAAGCCGTTGACCGCCCACTTCGGCTGCTCGAGCCGCGGATGCGGCGTGCTGGTGTCGACGTCCTTGTCGAGCGTCCAGTAGGTGATGTGCGTGCGCGCGGGTGACTGCCCCGAGATGATCGCCGTGCGCGACGGCGTGCACACGGGCGCGGCCGCGTAGGCGTTGGAGAAATGCACGCCGCGCGCCGCGAGTTTCGCAAGGTTCGGCGTGTGGTAGCGCGCGTTGAGCGCGCTCGCGTCGGCGAGCATCGGCACCGAGATGTCCTGCTGCCCGAGGTCGTCGACGACGAAGAGGACGATGTTTGGAAGCGGACCGGGCGGCTGCGCAGCAGGCTCGACCGCACCCGCATGCGCGGCAATCAAGATCGTGGCGACGGAGAGCAAGCGCCTCAGCATGCGGCGATTCTCCACCCACGCGCGGCAAATCACAAGTAGAGTCCGCGGCGGCAACCGTCAGTTCATGCACGCACTATCGAACTTCTTGCGCACAGGAGCAGCCGATGGCCGGAATCTACGACGACGACGACACCAACTCCGCACGACTCGCCAAGCGGAAGAGCCAGAAACGCAAGGACGGCGCGAAGAGCTTTCTCGCGAACAGCCTCGGGTCGATCGGCGCGCTGATCGTCACCTTTCTCGTTTCGTACGCGATTGCGCTGGCGATGCTCTGGATCGCCGGACGCATGGTGTCGATCGGCGGCTTCGGCGGCCTCGGCCCCGCAGGCGTCATCGCGATCATCCTGACCGCGGTGTTCTACTGGTACGATCGAAACAATCCGTAGCGCCGCGCACGGATCATTCGACGGCCCACGGAGCAGCCACGCGTGCGACGCGAAACGCGCAGGAAATCAACACCGAAGGCCCAACCGACGAGCGCGCTCCACGCATGGCTCGAGACGATGTTCGGTCCCGCGGGCGGCGTCGCGTTCACCTTTGGAGTCGCGTTCGCGATCACCTGCTGCGTGGCGCTCGTCGCGGGACCGCTGCTCGCGATCGGCGGCGCGGGCAAGATCTTTCGCATGGTCGTGGTCGCCATCGTGCTCACGCTTGGGTACTACACCTACGACCGCATGAGGCGCTGACGACTGCAGGATCGCACGATGTTCGGTAGCCCCGCCTACGCCATCCTCTCGCTGCTCGCGGTGATCGTGTCGGCGCTTGTGTGGGACCGCTTCTTCAAGTCGCGCGGCGGCGCGCGCGACGGACGGCTGGTGCTTGTGTTCTTCGCGGCGCTGCTTGGCGCGTTCATGGGCGCAAAGCTGGTGTTTCTCGCGGCGGAAGGCTGGCATCGCCGCGACGACTGGCTCGCGCTCGCGTCGGGGCGCTCGGTCACGGGCGCGCTGATCGGCGGGACGATCGCGGTCGAGATCGTCAAATGGTGGTACGGGCTGCGCATGGCGACGGGCGACGCGTTCGCGATCACCGTGCCGCTCGCGATCGCGATCGGGCGCATCGGCTGCGTCGCGGCGGGCTGCTGCCAGGGCGTCGAGTGCGACGCGTCGTGGTGGACCGTCGTCGACGCGCACGGTCACGCGCGCGTGCCGAGCGCGCAGCTCGAGATGGCGTTCAACCTCGCATTTCTCGCGTGGTCGCTCGCGGCCGAGCGCTTTGGCTGGGCGCGCACGCAGCGCTTCAACATCTACTTGATCGCGTACGGCGCGTTTCGATTCGTGCACGAGTACTGGCGCGACGACCATCGCTGGTTCGATGCGTTCGGCGGATACCACGCGGCGGCGCTCGCGCTCGTCGCGCTCGGCGTGTGGATGTACGCGCGGCGGCGCGCGGCCCCACCAGCCATCACGACGCCGCCCGCCTGAACACGCCCGCTTCGTTGAGCACGACGCCGATCGCGACCAGCACGAGCATCGCCGCGAAGAGCTTGCGCAGCAGCACCACCGGGATCCGCGACGCGAAGTGGGCGCCCACCACGCTGCCCGCGATTCCGCAGCCGGCGATGATCCCGACTGGTTCCCACGCGACGCGGTCGAAGATGTGATCCGAGTTGAGCGCGTTCGACACCAGTCCGAACACGCAGTTGGCGGCGATCACCAGCAGGCTCGTGCCCGCGGCGCGCTTCATCGGCAGGCCTGAAATCAGCACCAGCGCGGGCACCAGCAGGAATCCGCCGCCGACGCCGATCACGCCCGTGAGCACGCCCACGAGGAATCCCGTGATCGCCGCCAGCGCGATCGTGCGCAGCCCCATGCGCGATGGCTCCGAGGCTGCGGCATCCGACGGCTGCTTGGCAAACACCATGCGCCACGCCGAAATCAGCGCGAACGCCGCGAAGATCCCCGCCTGCACCATCGGCGTGAGCTGCTTGCCGATCACGCCGCCGGCGAGCGTGCCCGCGATGCCAGGCAGCGCGAACGCCGCGAAACGCAGGTAGTCCACGCTCCCCGCGCGCGCCGCGCGGACTCCCGAGAACGCCGCGATCGCGCCCGTGACCGCGAGCGACTCGAACTTCGCGACGCCCATGCCGTGACCGAGCATGAGCGTGAAGATCGGGATCGACAGGATCGCGCCGCCTGCGCCCATCAGGCCGAGGCTGACGCCGACGATGGCGCCGCCGAGTATTTCGACCGAGAGATTCGCGAGGTCCACGGGCGCACAGTAGCGAACACGCGATGCAGCGTGCGTGCGCGTCGCGCGCCGCCGCTACATTCCGCGCATGACCGAACCCTCCGATCTCCTGCCGAATCTCTACCCGGTCAACGACTACGGCCCGGTGATGAAGGGCCTCGCGATCGGCGGCCTCGGGATCTTCCACGTGTTTCTCGCGCAATTCGCGATCGGCGGCGGATTCCTCATGTGGTGGCTCGAGTGGCTCGGGCAGACCGGCCGCGAGCCGCTCGCGCGCAAGCTGATCGACTCGGTGTTCCGCGTGCTGATCCTGCTGTCGTTCGTGACGGGCGCGCTCACAGGCGTGGGCATGTGGCTCACGTCGATCCAGGTGTCGGCGCAGACGATCGGCCTCATGGTCGATTCGTTCCACTGGGTCTGGGCGACGGAGTGGATCTTCTTCTGGCTCGAGATCGCGGCGGGCTACGCGTTCTACCGCTACGGCGACCGGCTGCCCGGCCGCACGCGGCTCGCGCTGCTCGGGATCTACTCGATCGCAGGCTTCGGAAGCCTCTTCTGGATCAACGGCATCCTGTCGTGGCAGCTCACTCCGGGCGCGTGGATCGCGAACCACGACGTGTGGGCGGGCTTCTTCAACCCGACGTTCTGGCCGTCGCTGATCTTCCGCACGATCGTGTGCGGCGTGCTCGCGGCGCTCGGCGCGGCGATCGTGATCAACGCGATGGGCGAGTTCACGCGCGCGGAACGCGAGCGGCTCATCCACCGCATCTCGGTGTTCATGCTGCCGATGATCGCGATGCCCTTGGTCGCCGCGTGGTATCTCGCGGCGATGCCCGCCGACAGCCGCGGCTGGATCATGGGCGGCTCGATGGTGATGACGCTGTTCGTGAGCATTTCCGCGGGCGGCTCGGCGCTGATCGGCGGATACGCGGTGATCGCGCTCTGGCGGCAGAAGCAGTACATGAACGGCGCGACCGCGACGCTGCTCGCGGCGATCGCGTTCGGCGCGACGGGCGCGGGCGAGTTCATCCGCGAAGGCGCGCGCAAGCCGTACAGCGTGCGCGAGGTGCTCTTCTCGAACGCGATCACGCCCGCGCAGGTCGCGTCGCTGCGCGAGCACGGCGTGACGGCGCAGAACCCGTATCCGCTGCGCGACGAGGCCGACTATCCGACCGCGCAGCTCCGCAAGGGACGGCTCGTGTACCGCAGCCTGTGCTCGGTCTGCCACACGATCAGCGGCGCCAACGCGCTCGACGCGCTCATGGGCGGCTGGACCGTCGACCAGAAGCGCATGAACGTCGCGATGCTGCAGTGGACCGAGGGCTTCATGCCGCCGTTCGCGGGCAACGCCGAGGAACTCGAGGCGCTGATCCAGTACCTCGCGTGGGAGAACGCGGGTCGGCCGCCCGCGTGGCGCGAGTCGAATGATCCCGCGACGATCAGCCAGATCAAGATGTGGCTCGACCGCGCGGGAACGCTGCCCGCGCCGAAAGCCCAAGCCGCGTTTGCCGCGGAGGAATCGCGATGACGCACGCGTTTGCCGAGCTCGATGGTTCGACGCTGTTCTACCTCGCGCTGTACGTCGCGACGATGGTGCTGCACGTCGTGTTCATGCAGTACACGTTCGCGGGCACGATCGTGGTGGCGGTCGCCGCGGTGCGCAGGCGATTTGCGCCGGGCGCGCAGCGCGACATCGTGGCGCTCGTCGCGCGCGACTGGCTGCCGATGGCGGTTTCCGCCGCGATCACCGCGGGCATCGCCCCGCTGCTCTTCGTGCAGCTCGTGTACCAGCAGGCGTTCTACACGGCGAATCTGCTGCTCTTCAACCGCTGGATGGCGATCCTGCCCGTGCTCATCGCGGCGATCTACGCGATGTATCTCGTCAAGGCGAAGCATGTCGACGACGCGCGCGTGCGCTTTCACCGCATCGTGCGGCCAGCGGCTGCGGTCGCGACGGCGGTGCTTGTCGCGTACGTCGCGCTCGCGTTTGTCGAGAACCATCTCGTGTCGCTCGCGCCCGCCAAGTGGACGGAGATGTACGCGAACCGCCAGTCGATGCTGACATCGCCCGATGTCTGGGTGCGCCTTGCGATGTGGGCGGTCGCGTCGCTGCCGGTGTTCGCGGCGTGCGCGGCGTGGCAGCTGCGGCTCGGCGCATGCGGCGCGGATGACGCGGACCGCACGACGGCGTCGCGCGCGCTCGCGGTGATCGCGCTCGCGGGGCTCGTCGGCGATCTCGTCGCGGCCGCGGCGTACGGCGCGATCGCGCCGGCGTTCCGCGCGGCGGCGCAGGGCGAGGCGCTCGCGACGGGCGTTGCGCTGCTCGGCGTCGCGCTCGCGGTGTTCGCTTGGGCGAGCGTGCTGCGCGCGCGCGTGCTTGCGCGCACGATGCTCGTGCTTGCAGGCGTCGGCTCGCTTGCGACCATCGCAGGCATGACCGTCGTGCGCGAAGCGATGCGCATCGCAGCGCTGAGCGGCACGAGTTCGGCGCCGCACGCGCCGCCGGCTTCGGGCGGGTTCGCCTTATTCGTGCTGTTTGCGCTGATCGGCATCGCGGTGATCGCGTGGATCGTGCGCGAAGTCGCGCGTGCGCTCGCGCGCGGCGAACTCGTCAGCGACCGCGGGTGATCGCGACAAACAGCCCCCGCGACGGAACCGCGCGCTGCCGAGAACGCGCCGCAACCCGCCGCAGGTCGCGGTTTCGCAGCCCGAAATCCGCCCGCGTCGCGCGAAGATCCGCGCAGCCCCTTTGCGTCCGCGAATTCGGCGCTACGTTGCCTTGATGCTCGCCAACGCGCTCCTCGTCGCCTCGATCGCTCTTGCCGCCAACGCCGACAGCGCGAAGGTCACTGCAACGACCGCCCCGCGCCAGGCCGTGTGGATCACGCTCGCCGACAAGGCGATCCCGCGCGGCGGCGTGCGTCCCGAGCTGACGCCGCTCACGCCGCGCGCCCTCGCGCGCCGCGCCACGCACCGCACCGACGCAGGCCTCGTCGACGCGCGCGACCTTCCCATCGATCCCGCACGCGAAGCCGCGATCGCCGCGACGGGCGCGCACATCCGCACGCGCAGCCGCTGGCTCAACGCGATCTCGGTCGAGGCGACCGACGCGGAGCTCCGCAGGATCGCGCGTCTGCCGTTCGTGCGCACGATCTCCTCGCTGCACGCGTCGCACCACGACGAGATTCCCGGCGCGGCCGATCTCGGCGAAGGCGGCGTCGCGGGCGGCGGCTACGGCTACATGAACGCGCAGCTCACGCAGATCGACATCCCGTCGATGCACGCGCGCGGATTCCACGGCGAGGGCATGGTCATCGGCATCCTCGACACGGGCTTCAACCGCGTGCACGAGGCGTTCCACTCGGCCGAGCACCCGCTCAACGTGATCGCGGAGTGGGACTTCATCAACAACGACGGCAACACCGGCATCGACACGGGCGATCCCGACACGCAGCACTGGCACGGCACGTGGATCCTCGGCACGATGGCGGCGTACGCGCCGGGCACCGCGGTCGGCAGCGCGTATGCGGCCGGCTTCGTGCTGTGCAAGACCGAGGTCGTGCCCACCGAGACGCAGATCGAGGAGGACTACTACGTCGCGGGGCTCGAGTTCATCGAGGCGCACGGCGCGGATCTCTCGACGAGTTCGCTCGGATACATCGACTGGTACACGCCCGAGATGCTCGACGGCAACACCGCGATCACCACGCGCGCGGTCAACGTCGCGACCGCCAACGGACTCGTGTGCCTCACCGCCGCGGGCAACGAGGGCCACGACGCGAATCCCGCGACGCACTCGATCATCGCGCCGGCCGACGCGTTCAACGTGCTCACCTGCGGCGCGGTCGATTCGGAGGGCAACATCGCGGGATTCTCGTCGGACGGGCCGAGCGCGGACGGCCGCATCAAGCCCGAGGTGCTCGCGGACGGCGTCGGCGTTGCGTCGGTGCACTCGACGAATGCCACGGGATATCAAGGCATCAGCGGCACCAGCCTCTCGACGCCGCTCATCGCGGGCTCGACCGCGCTCGTGCTGCAGGCGCGCGGCGACTACGGCGTGGCCGCGGTGCGCAATGCGTACTTCACGACGGCGTCGGACTACCTCGCCAACGGCGTGGCGGATCCGCTGTTCGTCCGCGGCTACGGCGTCGTGTCGTCGTTCCGCGCGGCCAAAATCAACCGCGCCGCCGAGGACATGAACCTCGACGGCGCGGTGAATGCGATCGACCTGGCGATCCTGCTCGCGAGCTGGGGTCCGTGCGCCGATCCCGATCCGCAGACGGGTTTCTGCATCGCGGACTTCAACAGCGACGGCGAAGTCAACGCCGCCGACCTCGCGCGGCTCCTGAGCGCGTGGGGCGGCTGATTTCGCAGGCCTTTACTTGACGCTGTACTCGAGCGTGACCACGACGCGCGCGGTCTTGTCGATCGTGCTCGTGTCGTATTCGCCGTACTCGCTCGAGCTCGTCGATCCGCGCGAGACGATCTGGTAGATCCCCTGTGCCGCGCTCACGAGCGAACCCACGCTGCTCGCCGATCCGCGCGCGAGCGTCTGCGCGCGCTCGTAGGCGTTCGCGGTGGCCTTCTCGAGGAGGTCGAGCTTGGTCTTCTCGATCGTGCTGACCTTGAACACGGGCGTGCCGCTCTCGACCTCGAACCCGTCCTTGATGAGCGCGGTCGCCTCGTTGGCGATGTCGCGCACGACGAGCACATTGGGCGAGGTGAAGCCGATGCTCTGCGTGAGCACATAGCGCTCGATGGTGTTGGTCGCGGCGCCCTTCTCGTCGCGCTTCATCTCCTTGCCGATGTCGACGCTGGTGATGGTGAGGATGTCGGCCGAGATGCCCTTCGACACGACGAACGTGCGCAGCGCGGCCGTCGACTTCTCGAGCTCGGCGTACGCCTCGGGGAGCGTGACCGCGCTCGCGCGGACCTTGCCCCACCAGCTGCCGCGGTCGCTGGTCACGTCGAGCTCGGCGACGCCCTTCACGCGGATCACGTTGTCCTGCTTCATCGTGCGGATCGAGCGCCCGATCTGGTCGCTCGCGCCAAGCACTCCGAACGCGAGCGCCGCGCCGAGCAGGAACAGGCCCGCTCCCGGCTGCGCCATCCATGCGCCGATGCGACTCACGAAGCCCCGCGATCCCGCGCCACCATTCGACCGATTGCCATTCGCTTCCGACATGTTGCCTCCCTGCATGCATTCTTCTGACGCAGCGCGACACGGAGCACGCGCCACCATGCGCGTGCTTTCCCACCGATCGCGTTGATTGCACAGAAGTGCGGCGAGGGTACGGGAGCGGCGCGGCGCGTCAAGGCGCTAGGGGCGTCAAGGCGCTACTTGGCGGATTTGTCGGCGGGCGCGCGGTACTGGACGCGCAGCGCCTCGAGCCGCGCGGTCAGCTCGGCGAGCGTCGCCGCGTGGGCGGGATCGTGCGCGAGGCTCTTGCGCTCGTCGGGGTCGGCGGCGAGGTCGTAGAGCTCGAGGACGGGCGAGCCGTCGGCTTCCTTGAGGTCGAGGAAGCGCATGAGCTTCCAGCGGTCGGTCGCGACGCCCTCGTGGCGCGGGACGACGTGCGGGCCCTTCGACTCCTCGAAGCGGTAGTAGACGGCCTCGCGGAACGGCTTGTCGGTCGCGCCGCCCGCGCGGAGCAGCGGCAGCATCGACTTGCCCTGCAGGTCGGCGGGGATCGCGACGCCCGCGGCGTCGAGGAAGGTCGGCGCGAAGTCGAGGTTCTGGACGAGCGCGTCCGAAGTCGTGCCCGCGGGGATCACGCCCGGCCAGCGCACGACGAGCGGCATGCGGAAGCTCTCCTCGTACATCCACCGCTTGTCGAACCAGCCGTGCTCGCCGAGAAACCAGCCTTGGTCGCTTGTGTAGACGACGAGCGTGTTGCTGGCGATGCCGAGCTTGTCGAGCTCCGCGAGGATGCCGCCGACCGAGTCGTCGACGCCTTGGGCGGTGCGGAGGTAGTCCTTGGCGTAGCGCTGGAACTTCCACGAGGTCTGCGCGTGCGCGTCCATCGACGCGAAACTGGCGGCGAACGCGGCGTTTTCGTCGCGATAGGTCGCCTGGATCGCCTCGCGCGTGGCGGCGGGCAGGCGCGCGAGCTCGTTGGACATCCAGGTCGCGAGTTGGCCGGGGTCGGCGGCGGCGGACGCCTGCTTCGCGGGCGCGTCCACCTTGAGGTCGTACTCCCACGAGAGGTCGCGCGCGACCATCATCTTCTGCAGCGAGCTCGCGACACTGCGGCCCGCGTAGTCGTCGAACAGCGTGCCGGGCTCGGGAATCACGACGTCCTTGAAGAGCGCGTAGTACTTGGCTTGCGGCATCCAGTTCCGATGCGGCGCCTTGTGGTGGACGAGGAGCGCGAACGGAGTGCCGTGGTTCTTCGCGCCGTCGGCGAGCGCATCGAGCCGCGCGATCGCGTCGGCGTGGATGATGTCGGTCACGTGTCCTTCGCGCACGGTCTTGACGCCGTCGACGATGAAGGTCGGGTTCCAGTAGTCGCCTTGGCCGACGAGGACTTCCCAGTGATTGAAGCCGGTCGGGTCGCTCTCGAGGTGCCACTTGCCGACGACTTCGGTGCGGTAGCCCGCGGCCTGGAGCAGCTTGGGGAACGTCTGCTGCGAGCCGTCGAACTTGCCCTCGTTGATGGCGAATCCGTTGATGTGGCTGTGCTTGCCGGTGAGCATGACCGCGCGCGATGGACCGCAGATGGAGTTGGTCACGCTCGAGCGGTCGAAGCGGATGCCTTCGCGGGCGATGCGGTCGATTCCGGGGGTTTGCGTGACGGTGGAGCCGTAGCAGGAGATGGCTTGCTTGCCGTGATCGTCGGACATGATGAAGACGATGTTCGGGCGCGCGGGGACGGGCGGCACGGCGAGGGTTGCGGTGGCGAGGAGGAGCGCGGCGGCGATCATGCGCGGAGCGTAACGAGAGGTGCACGGCACGTGCCGTCCAGTGCCTGGCACTGCGTGGCACGTGCCTGGCACTGCGTGGCTCGTGTCTGGCACCCGCCAAGGCGGCGCGATCACCCCCACTTTCTGGCGGACGCGGGCGTGCACGGCACGTGCCATGCAGTGCCTGGCACTGCATGGCAC
>CAITDI010000069.1 GCA_903891095.1 uncultured bacterium
GCCTCGACGTTCACGGTGTCACCCGCGCTCGCCGCGGTGACGCCGCGGTTGATGTTGCCGCCGGAGGCGACGACGAAGACGTTCGAAGCCTTCACGCGCACCAGGCCGAGCGACGAGTCGTCGAGCTTGTGCGTGATCTTGTTCTCAACGCCGAAATTGGCGGCGAGCGTGCTCTCGGCGCCCGTCGCGCCGCCGAAGGAAACGCCCGTGGCGTCGACCTCGGTCGCCGGATTCGTCGCGCCAGCGTTCGACAGGGTGATGTAGCTCGCAAGCGACGAGGCGAGCGAAGCGGGGGTCGAACCGCTGAAGTTGACGCGCGCCTTCGCGCCGTTCATTGCGATGCCCGCGCCCGCGCCGGTCACGGCCGTGCCGTTCTGCATGGTGAGGGTGCAGGGACCGAGGTTCGTGCCCGTGCCGTTCCACTGGACATTCACGGCCACGCCGCTCGCCGCGGTGCTGATCGCAACGCCGTCGAGGGTGGCGAAGTTGCCATCCATGTACGAGTTCGCGTTGTAGCGCGGGTCGAAGTCCGTCAGGTACACGCCGTTGGTGGTCACGCCGCTGACCGAACCGCCGCTCACGATGACATCCGACAGGCTGTCGGTGTTCCAGATCCAGTAGCCGGTCGAGAGCGTCGAGGCGCCGTTGATCGTGTTGTTGGTCGCGTGGACCTTGGAGCCGCCGGTGACGGAGGTGATGCGGATCGCCTCGCCGACCTGGGTGATCGAAGCCGAGCCGTTGATCGTGTTGCCGGTGATGTCGAGCAGCACGGCCGGGCTGAACCGGTTGTTGCTGCAGATACCCATGTGGCGGTTGGTGTCGCCGGTCGACACGAGGGTGATCGTGTTGCCGCTGATGACGGGCGTGAAGCCCGCCGCGGGCGCGATGCCGACCTGTTCGACCACGATGCCGGTGTGCGCGTTCGTGATGACGTTGTCGGTCGCCGCGATGTCGCACTGGCTGTACACCGCGCGGAATCGCATGTTGTCGAACAGGTTGTTGCGGACGAGGTTGCCCGACGCCGCGATCGGCGAAGCGCTGAACTTCTCGAGGTAGTAGCCGGTGGTGACGAAGTTCTTCACCACGCAGTTCGAGAGTTCCATGCCCGTGACCGGGACGCCGGAGTTCGCGGAGGTCTGGTTGCGGACCGCGCGGGCGCAGTTCGAATCGACGCCGCCGAACGCAGAGCCGCCCGAGATCGCCGGGTTGTCGCCGTCGAGGGTGAGGCCGTCGATCGACACGTTGCTCGCGAGGACGCGGATGAGCTTGCCGTTCACGGTGTCGCTGGCGGCGGGATAGAGAATCGCCTCGGCGACGCGCGTTCCGGTGTTCGGATTGATTCCGTAGTTCGGTCCGCGCAGGCTGAGCGACTTGCTGATGTCGATGTTCTCGACGTAGCTGCCCGCGGCGACATTCACGATGTCGCCGGCGGTGGCGAAGGTGACTGCTGCCTGGATCGTGAGCTGGTAGCCCACGATGGCGTTGCCGCGGGTGATCGTGACATTGAAGCCCGTCGCGCTGTCGAACAGCGCCAGCGCCGAGTTGGCGGCGGCGATGTTGTCGGTGGTCATGCCCGCCATGTTGAGCGTGACGTTCGCCGCGCTCGAAACGCGCGACATCAGGTTCGACACGCTGGTGATCGACGAATCGACCGTGAAGGTGCCCGTGATGCCCGACGCCGCGAGGCCGCTGGTGCCGCCCGCGAGCGCATTCAGCTGCGCCGAGTCCATGTCGGTCGCGACGGCGGTGGTGCCGGTCGAGACGGGGAGCAGGGCGCCGATCTCAGTCGCGTCCTCGCTCGAGGCGAGCGCGAGGCTCGCGATCGAATCGACCTTCGCGATGTTCGAGGCGAGCGTGCCCTTGCCGTCGGCGTTGAAGCCGCTGGCGTTGACGTTCACGGTCGCGGCGACGGCGGTCTTGCCGAGCAGCGCGCCGAGGCTGGTGACGTCGACATCGACGGCGAGCGTGCCGGTGACGCCGTCCGCGGCGATTGCCGAGGCGCCGCCACCGAGGGCGCTGAGCTGCGCGGAGCTCATCGACGAACCGTTCGCGACCGCGGCCGAGGCCTTGGTCAGAAGGTTGCCGATGACGCCCGACGCATCGGTGGACACGAGCGCGAGGCTCGAGATCGCATCGACCTTCGAGATGTTCGACGAGAGCGTGGACTTGTACGAGGTATCCGCGTCGCTGGCGTTCGCGCTGACGTCGGCATCGACCGAGGTCTTGCCGAGCAGGGCGCCGAGGTTGTTGACCGCGGTGGTGACGGACATCGAGCCGGTCACGCCGCTGTCGGCGATCGCCGAGGCGGTCGCGCCGAGCGCAGAGAGCTGCGCGGGAATCATGTCGGTCGCGACGGCGGTCGCGCCAGTCGAAACCGAGAGGAGATTGCCGATCTCAGTCGCGTCTTCGCTCGAGGCGAGCGCGAGGCTGGCGATCGAATCGACCTTGCTGATGTTCGACGAGAGCGTGCCCTTGCCCGCGGCGTCGAAGCCGCTGGCGTTCACGCTGACATTCGCAGCGACGGCCGTCTTGCCGAGCAGCGCGCCGAGGTTGCCCACGGCCGACGAGACCGACATGTCGCCGGTCACGCCGTTGTCCACGATCGCCGAAGCGACGGCGCCGACCGCGGTGAGCTGCGACGCATCCATGTCGGTGGCGACCGCAGCGGCAGCCGATGTCTTGGTGGCCAGGGTCGTGATCTGCGACGCGTCCTCGCTCGAGGCGAAGGTGAGCGCGGTGATCGCCGAGACCTTGCCGAAGCCGGCCGAGATCGCGTCCTTCTGCGCGCCGCCCATGCCGAGCGCGTTGACGGCGACGGCGTCGGCCGACGACTTCGAGAAGAGCTGGCCCATCTCGGTCGCGTCCTCGCTCACCGCGAGGGTGAGGTTCGAGATCGCCGAGACCTTGGCGATGCCCGAGGCCACGGCGCCCTTCTGGTCGCCGTTCATGCCGAGCGCGTTGACGGCGACGGCGCCGTCCGACGACTTGGAGAAGAGCGACGCGATGTCGCTCGCGCTCTCGCTCGAGGTGATCGAGAGGCTGGCGATGCTGTTGACGAACGCGATGTTCGCGCTGACCGCGGCGAGCTGCGCGGCGCTCATGCCGGTCGCGTCGACCGAGACCACCGAGTTCTCGACGATGCGCGCGGTGATCGCGTCGAGCTGCGGCGCGGTGCTGAAGGTCGTCGCGTCGATCGCGAGGTTGCCGAAGAGCTTGCCCGTCGAGCCAGCGGCCGCGAGCGTGCTGTTGAGCGAAGTGTTGCTGCTGCCGCCCGTGCCGATCACGAAGACCGTGGCATCGGAGCAGATCACGGTCTCGACGCCCGTCATCGAGTCGGAGTAGCCGCTGCCCGAGACGGTGATCGTCGAGGAAGGCGCGCTGAAGGTCGTCGAGGCGAACGCCGACGGAACCGCCGCGCTGTCGTTGCCCGAGCCGCCGTCGATCGCGTTGGTGCCTGCGCCCGCGTCGATCGCGTCGTCGTCGCTGCCGCCCGCAAGGGTGTCGTTGCCCGCGCTGCTCGTCATCGAGTCGGCGCCAGCGAGGCCGTCGGCGGTCACGTTGGCCGAGAGGTTCGAGCCCGCGACGCTGTCCGCGCCCGAGGTGCAGAGCACGTCGACGGTGCCCGCGCCCGAGACGGTGATGCCCGACTGCACGGCGTTGATCGACAGGGTCGAGCCCGAGCCGATGGAGCCGTCAAAAGCAAAGCCGCCGGTCGTGAGACCGCGGAAGTTCGTATTGCTCGAGAGCGAGGCGCTCGCGATCGAGATGCTGCCGGCGCCCGCGAGCGAGCGACCGTTGCCCTGCGCCGCCGTGAGGGTCAGCGTGGCGGCCGAATCCACCGAGCCCGGGATGTTGAGCAGGCTCGAGATGAGCGTGAAGTTCGCGTTCGCCGCGATGTTGCCGAACACCGAAGTGGTGCCCGTGCCCGCGATGGTCTGGCCGTTGGCCTGCGCGGCGGTGAGCGTGAAGGTCTTGCCCGAGGCGATCGCGGTGCCCGTCACGGCATCGGCGTCGAGCGAGACGGTCGCGGAGATGTTCTTGACGTTGACGTCGAAGTCGACGGTGCCGACGAGCGAGACGGTGCCCGCGCCCTGGATGGTCCAGTTCGACGCGCGCTCGGGGTACATCGAGACGACGCCGCCCGCCGAAACCGAGAAAAACGGCGAAAACGCGGGGAAGTTCAGGTTCGCGGTGGTGATGCCGAGGAGATCGCTGGTGCCGCTGAGCGCGTCGGACTTGATCGCAACGGTTCCGGGGCCGCTGATGATCTTGCCGGATGCTTCGGCTGCAGTGAGCGAGAGGGTCTTGTCGGCCGCGAGGTTCGCGATCGTGTCGACGACCGCGATGTTCGCGACGAGCGTGTCGAGCTGCGCGGTGTTCATCGAGGTCGCGTTCGCGTTCAGCGTCGCGCTCTCGCAGAACTTGCCGAGCAGTGCGTTCATCGGGAACGCAGCGACGCCGCTGGTGAGCGACATCGTGCCGAAGACGCCATCGTCCGCGACGTAGTCGGCGTTGTTGCCGAGCAGCTGCAGCTGCGCGGCCGACATGCCGGTCGCGTTCGCAGTGACCTTGTCACCGCCGTCGGCGGCGATGCCGAACGCGAGGAAGAACTGCGTGTTGGTGTTCAGATAGGTCAGATGGTTCGGCCCCGCGGAGCAGCCCGCGTGCACAGCCGCCGCGTTCGCGGCGTTCGCGAACAGCGAAAGAACCACAGTGAGCGCCGCGACGAAAAGCGAGCGCACCGCACCATCCAAATTGAACCGCATGTCAATCTCCTCGGAAAACTCAGTGACAAAAGGGCGGCACAGGCGAGCGCCTGAAGCCATCAACCGGAACCCTTCTGTCGTGCACCAAACCCTCTCCAAGGGACGCCCGGAGAGGTCGACAAGAATCAACCACGATCCGCCAGCAGGCAAATCTCCAAAGTCGGATTCACCAAAATGCAGCGCGCACAGGCTCTTGGGAGAGCTCTTGCGGCGCGCGTTGACCGTGCAGCTGTGGCGATAAGAACGCCTTCGAAACACGATTCGCGGAACTTTTTGGCTGCAGACGGCAATTCGGATCAATGTGCAGCAACCCGCTTGCGGCAAGACAAAATTTGTCGCGCGCACTCCGCGCATCAGACTTTGTGCTCCAGAGGCGGATTTGGTTTGCAGCCGCGCATCTGCGCATCACAATCTCAACCTAATCACTTGTCGCCAAACGCACTACGGCGTGCGAGCGACGAGTTCTCCCCGCAGAGGAGCCGGGTCGCAGATGGCATGGCCACAGATTGTTCACACGATGGCGCTGGTGTCCTGCATGGGCCTCCGCGCTGTCGCTGCGCCTCCGCCGGATGCTCCTCCGCAGCACGTGCCCATCGTGCTCGCGCGCGACCTGCAGCTCATCGATCGCGAGCTCCATCTCGATCCATCGCAACGCGCGATCGTTGAGGCATTGCTCGAGGAAGTCGATGCCGCGGGATCGACCGTCGAGGCGTCGCGCGCCTTCATGGAGAATCTCGGCGCGGTCCTTCGCGAGTCGCAGCGCGCGAAGCTCGCGAGCGTGCAGCGTGCGATCGATCGCGAGCGCATGGAGTCGTCGGTGCAGGTCGCAGGCGAGAACGTCGACCTCGGCGCGATCGCCTTCGCCTACATGCGCGGCGAGTCAAGCGACAAGCTCGATGCCGCGATCGCCGCGTATCGCAAGGAGCTCGACCCGATGCTCGACGAGCGCGCCGCACTTGCCGCGAAGCCCGACGAGCAGCAGCGGCGGAACGCGGTCGGCATCGCGATTCGCGACCTCAACCGCGTCGCGGCCGACAGGATCGCGGCGGCGATTTCCAGCGGATTTGCCGCTGATTTCCAGCGCGAGGTGCTCGCGAAGGGCTACCCGACCGCCTACGCGCCGCTGATGTCGCTCGAGGCGATCAGGCGCTTTGCCAAGGAGTCGTCCTCCGGCGTGCTTGCCTCGATCGAGGCCGAGGGCGCGACGAGGGTCGGCGTCGCGCGTGCACGCGCCGTCGAGGCGATCCGCGCGCGCGACGATGCGCGCTTTGCCGGCGACTCCGCGCGCGAAGCCGCCGCGGCTGCGATCGCCTCGGCTGAAAGGCTCTACGACGAGATCGACGCCTGGGCGTACGCCGCGGCGATCAAGGCCGCGACGCCAGAGCAGCTCGCCTCGTGCGAGGCGGGGCGCGCGATCGCCGATCGCGCCAAGGCCGCCGCCGACAATGGATCGCGCGCCTGGGACAACCAGGCCGAGACGATCAAGCGATTCGACGCCAATGGCGATGGAGAACTCGACGGCGACGAAAGCTCGAAGCTGCTCGAGACCTTCGCGCGCAGCGTCGGACGCACCTCGCGGCGCAAGCTGTGATGCAGGTGGGTGGTATGGCTGCCGCGACGGCGGGCATCGCTTGGGTTCGGCGGCCTTGGGTTCAGCGGCCGAGGATGCGGCTCAGCACGCCGTGGCCGGCCTTCTCGTGCTTGACGAGCATGTCGAGCTCGCCCGCGTCGAGGTAGATGCCGCCACACGAGCCGCAC
>CAITDI010000070.1 GCA_903891095.1 uncultured bacterium
CGATCGCGCCGAGCGCGCGGCGGGCGCGGGCGTCGAGGCGCGCGAGGCGCTCACGCGATTGCGCGAGGCGCAGCGCGGGCGAGACGAGCGCGGGCGACGCGGCGAGTCGCGCGAGTTCATCGCGGCGCGTCTGCAGCGACCAGCGCATGGAGTGGCGGAGCTCGCGCGCGCGCTGCGCGAGGTACTCGCGCATGCCCGCGAGATCGGGCAACAGCAGCATCACCGCCTGCGTGGGCGTGCTCGCGCGGCGGTCGGCGACGAGCTCGATCACGCTGGTGTCGACCTCGTGGCCGATCGCGGCGACGAGCGGGATCGACAGCGCGAACGCCGCGTCGGCGACGACGCGCTCGTTGAACGCCCACAGGTCCTCGCGCGAACCACCGCCGCGCGTGACGATGACGGCGTCGATCCCGAGCTCTTCATGGCGGCGCTCGATCGCGCGGAGCGCGCGGGCGACTTCGTCGGCGGCGCCATCGCCCTGCACGCGCACGCCGATCACGATGAACTCGACCGCCGGGCAACGCTCGCTCGCGGTCTTGAGGACATCCTGCAGCGCGGCGCCCGTTGCGCTCGTGACCACCGCCACGCGCCGCGGGAACGCGGGCAGCGGCTTCTTGCGCTCCTCGGCGAAATAGCCGAGCGCGCGGAGTTCCTTGACGAGCTGCTGAAAGCGCAACTCCAGCGCGCCAACGCCCTGCGGCTCGATCTTGCTCGCGTAGAGCTGCGTGCGCCCCTGCGCGGGATAGTGGCCGATGCGGCCCGTGACGACGACCGCGTCGCCCTCGCGCGGGTCGTACGCGGTGCGCGCGACGTCGCTCTGCCACATCACGCACGAGAGCACGGCGCCCGCGTCCTTGATCGAGAAGTACCAGTGTCCGCGCTTGGAGATGTTGGCGATCTCGCCCTGGATGCGGAAGTTCCCGCGCATGCCGTCTTCGAGCGTGCGCGCGATGAGCTCGTTGAACTGCGTGACGGAGAGGTCGGCGGGCGCGGCGCGCGCGGGGGTCGGCGCGGGCGTCGATGCGGGTGCAGGCGTCGGCGCGGACGCCGATGCCGGCGCAGGCACAGGCGCCGGCGCCTTCACCGCGTCCGGCTGCGCGCGCGCGACGGGCGTCGTGTCGAACAGACCGCCGGCGAACGAGTCGCCGCGGGCGCGGTTGGGATCGAACGGAGGACGCTTCATGCGAGGTTCGTATAGTACGGATCCCCCGCACGCGCGGCGGACTGCGAAACACGATGACCGTGGAGCGAACAGACATCCTCGCCGAGCCCGTCGAGACGATTCCCGGCGTGACCGCGCTGCGCGCGCGGGCGTTCCACGAGCTCGGCGTGCGCACGGTCGGCGATCTCGTGCGGCACTTCCCGTTTCGCGTCGAGGCCGAGCACGGCGAGGACACGGTGGCATCGCACATCGCGGCGCTCGAGGCCAAGCCCGACGCCGAGAAGAGCGCGAACATCGCCGTGCGCGGCACGATCGCCGCGGTGCGGCCCGCGTTCGGCAAGCGGCCGCGCCTCGAGGCGACGCTCGAGGACGGCACGGGCAATGTGCGGCTCGTCTTCTTCAACATGCCGTGGATGCGCGGCAAGCTGCATCCCGGTCGCCAAGGCGTGGTCGAGGGCAAGGCCAAGCTCGAGCGCGGCTACCTCGAGATCGTGAACCCGAAGTGGACCGAGGTCGTCGCGGGCAGCGAGCCGACGGCGCGGAGCGATCGCATGCGCGCGGTGTATCCGTCGAGCGAGGCGCTGCCGTCGCGCACGATCGAGCAGACGGTGCTCAAGGTGATCGATGCGGCGTGCGCGGCGATTCCCGAGGTGCTGCCGCTGGAGTTCCTGCTCGAGCGCGGGCTGATCGGGCTGCGGCGCGCGTACCGCTCGATGCACGCGCCCGAGGACGAAGGTGCGTTCGGCGCCGCGCGCACGCGGCTCGCGTACGACGAGCTGCTCACGCTGCAGCTGGCGGTCGCGATCAAGCGGCGCATGCGTTCGGCGCAAGGCGCGCCGGCGCTGCCGATCGGCGCGGCGATCGAGCGCGAGATCCTCGCGCGGTTTCCGTATGAGTTCACCGCGGACCAGCTGAAGACCTTCCGCGAGATCGCGCGCGACCTCGGCGAGACGCAGCCCATGAACCGCCTGCTGCAAGGCGATGTCGGCGCGGGCAAGACCGCGGTCGCGCTCGCGTCGATGCTCGTCGCGGTGACCAACCGCCACCAGGCCGCGATGATGGCGCCGACCGAACTGCTCGCGGAGCAGCACTTCGCGTCGATCTCGCGGTTCCTCGCGGGAACGAACGTGCGCGTCGGGCTCCTCACGGGCAGCCTGCCCGCGGGCGAGCGGGCGCTGGTGCGCGACCTCGTCGAGCTCGGGCAGATCGACATCGTGGTCGGCACGCACGCGCTGCTCACGGGCGATGTGAAGTTCCACGCGCTCGCGCTTGCGGTCGTCGACGAGCAGCATCGCTTTGGCGTCGCGCAGCGCGCGGAACTGCGCGGCAAGGCGCCCGCCGGCCAGACGCCGCACATGCTCGTGATGACCGCGACGCCGATCCCGCGCACGCTGTCGCTCACGGTGTACGGCGACCTCGATGTGTCGACGATCAAGCATCGCCCCAAGGACCGCGCGCCCGTGCACACGCGCGTGCTGAGCGAATCGCGCTCGGACGACGCGTACAAGTTCGTGAAGGAGCGCATCGATCGCGGCGAGCAGGCGTTTATCGTCGTGCCCGCGGTCGAGGAGTCGGGCATCGGACTCAAGGATGTCGCGAGCCATCTCGCGAAGCTCGAGTCGGGCGCGCTCAAGGGCGCGCGGCTCGCGGCGATGCACGGGCGCATGAAGCCCGACGAGCGCGACGCGATCATGGACCGCTTCCGCGCGGGCGAGATCGATGCGCTGGTCGCGACGGTCGTCATCGAGGTCGGCGTCGATGTCCCCAACGCGACGGTCATGGTGATCGAGCACGCAGACCGCTTTGGCCTCGCGCAGCTCCATCAGCTGCGCGGCCGCGTGGGCCGCGGGCCGAAGGGCGGCGTGTGCGTGCTCGTCGCGGATCCCACGACCGACGACGGCCGCGCGCGGCTCGAGGCGATTCGCTCGACGGATGACGGGTTCCGCATCAGCGAGCTTGATCTTGCGATCCGCGGGCCGGGCGAATTGTTCGGCGCCAAGCAGAGCGGCCTGCCGCCGTTCAAGGTCGCAGACCTGACGAAGGACCTCGGGCTCCTCGAGCGCGCGCGGAATGACGCGAGCGACTGGATCGCGCGCAGCCCGCTGCTCGCGCAGGATGGCGAGCATCTGCTGCGCCGGAAGGTGCTGGGGACCTATGGCGAGGCGCTGGGACTTGGCGACGTGGGCTGAGGCGTCGGCGCTCGCGCGATCACGGGTTGATCAGATCCAGCGGGCAATCCGACGGCGGAAACGGCACGCGCGGCGCATCGCCCCAGTTGCCGAGCACCGACGCGAGATCGGCGCCGTTGACCTGCTCGTCGGCGTTGATGTCCGCAGCCGCGCGGTAGCCGGCGTTGGGCGAATTGATGACGATCCACGGGCTTGTGCACGGTGCGGTCGCTCCGCATGGATTGCCGCTGGTTGACGCGAGGAACTGCTCGACCTTCTTCAACTCGACGGTGCCGTCGGACCATGCGCGGAGAACTGCGCCACCGATGAATCCGCCGTAGTTGCCGCCGTACGTCCCGTACCACACGACCGTCGGTCCGACCTGCGCGCTCGCCGCGGATGCCACCGCGTTTGCGACCGTCGGCGCCACGCCGACCGACGCATGCGCCTCGCGTCCGAGCTGCAGCAGCTGCGCAGCGCCAAGCATGCAAAGTCCAACGCCACACAGCGTCACCGCTCCTGCCATCGCGTTCTTGCTCATGTGAAACTCCTTTGATTTACGGTGCGCGGATCGCGCGCCGCGAAGGTAACGGTCACGACGTTGCGAACCAAGCGTATTCGTGCGTTTCCGCGTCGGGAGCGCCGATACACCGCGGACACGCCCGCTACGCCGGAAGAGCGACGCGAATCGCCCCCTTCACTGGACGGCGCTGTGGCGCGACTCGGTCCAACTCCGCCTCGAGCGCCTCGATCGTCGGTAGCCCCGCGCGAAGCTTCTTCGGTAGCGACCGAGTCAGCTCGTACTCGGCGACCCCGATCGGCTGCGGCATGCCGCGCAGCGCATACTCCGCCACAACGCGATCCTTGTTCTGGCAGAGGATCAAGCCGATGGTCGGCTGATCGGACGCATGGCGCAGCTGGTCATCGACGACGGCCGCGTAGAAGCCGATCTTGCCTGCATGCTCGGGCTCGAACTGGCCGAACTTGAGGTCGACCACGACGAAGCAACGCAGCTGCAGGTGGTAGAACAGCAAGTCGATGTAGAACTCCCGCTCGCCCGCGGCGAGCCGATGCTGGCGGCCGACGAACGCAAATCCGCGGCCAAGCTCGAGCAGGAAACGCTGCACATGCGCGAGCAAGCCCTGCTCGAGATCGCGCTCGCGCATGTCGGAATCCATCTGAAGAAAATCAAAGACGTACGGGTCCTTGAGGAGATCCTGCGCCGCTTCGGCTCTCGCCGCGGGCAGCGTGCGCGCGAAGTTGGTGGTGGCTCGCCCCCGCCGCGCGTGCGCACGAGACCTGATCTGCGCGGCGAGCGCATCGCGGCTCCACGCCAGCTCGAGCGATCTCTCGGCGTACCAGATCCGGTCCTTCAGCAGCTTCACCTTCTGCATGAGGATGATGTTGTGACCCCAGCTCAGCGCACAGAGAATCGACGTGTCGAGCGAAGTGGAGGCGTCGGGCAATTGGGGCACGGGCCGTGCCCCAATTGCAAAAAGCGCTGGATATTCCCGTGCGAATTGCAACATTCGCTTGAGGTTGGATTCGGAGAAGCCCTGATGTCCGCGGAGTTCCTTGCGGAGATCGCGCGCGAGGCGAGGGACCACTCCTGCGCCCCATCCCTCTCGATGCTGGCGCTCCTCGATGAGCCGACCGACATCCCAGTACAGGCGGATCAACTCCGCGTTTGCGATGGCGACCGCGCGATGCTGCGCGACGCGCACGCGCGCACGAATGTCCTGGAGCAGATGCCGGTACAGATCCCGCGGCGCAACACGCGCCAGCTTCCCCTTGCCGTCGGAGCGAGCCATGGTTCCCCTCGTTTTCGGTTGCGTCTTTCGTTTGCGATCGCCGCGCGCGAGCGCGTCGACACATCATCGCGCCATGCGATGCATCCCGCCGAATGTAGCGACGGGAACGACGCCGTTCCGATTCACGACGAAACTCCGCACGGAACGCGAGGCCTCCAGCCATCGCTCCCCACGGCTCTCACGCCGCCCGCGTCAAGTCCCCCACGCGCTGAGCAGCGAGGCGAGATCCGGCCCGCCAACCGCGCCGCTGCCGTCGAAGTCCGCGCTGCCCGGTCCGCCCCACTGGCTGAGGAGGATCGACAGGTCCGGCGCAGAGACCTGACCGTCGTGGTCGAGGTCGAACGGATTGCCGGCCGACCACGGTCCCACCATCGTGAAGTTCGTGAGGTTCGACGCGATCGTGATCGTGAGCGCCGTCACGCCCGCCGGAAGCGACGCAGGATCGATCACGCTCACCACAGGCGCGAGCGTGAACTGATCGAGCCCGACGCGGCTCTTGGGCAGCGACTGCACGCGGCACGTGAAGTCGGCGTTCGTGTAGTTCACGATCGTGCCCGACGAAGTCGAGACGCCCGTGGTCGCGTAGTCGCCCTGCGCGACCAGCGAGGCTGCGGGGAAGGCGACCGCGCCAGTCGCGGAAATCGGCGAGGTCATCGGCGCGGTCGACGCGATGGTGAAGTTGGTCAGCGACACGTTGAGCGCCTGGCAGCCGATGATCGGGAAGCAGTACAGGTCGAAGTGGAACTGCGTGTCCGCGGGATCAAGCAGCACGTCCTCGACCACGAGGTCCGTCCACTGGGGGTTCGGCCCGACGAGCGAGAGCCCCGCATGGCCCGCTGCGGCGACGGTCTTCACGTCGCTGTCGGTGCTGGTTCCGAGCGAGGTGGTGATGCTCAGCGTCATCGTGATCGTCGCCGTCGCGGTGACGGGCGCTGTGACCGTCGCGGTCGCATCGGCGAGCGCAGGGAGCGCCGCGCCGAGCGTGGACGCAGATGCAACGGCCGCGGCCCAGCGCGAGAGGTGCTTGCGGTTGGTCTTGGTCGTGTTCACGCTGTGCTTGAGTGCAGTCGCCATGGCTTGATCCTGGTTTGATCCTGAGTCGATCCTAGTTTGATCCTGGTTTGATCCTGTTGATTCGCAGTCGTGTCGGTTCGCCGACGTGTCACTGTCCCCACGCGGCAAGCAACAGCGCGAGGTCGGTCGCGTTGACCGAGCCGTTCTGATTGATGTCGCCGATGCAGGGAGTGCCGAGGCAACGCCCCCACGAGCCGAGGAGCAGCGCGAGGTCGGGCGCACCGACCGTGCCATCGTGGTCGAGGTCCGCGGGATTCGCGGGGAACTCGATGATGTACGCGCGGCGCTGGTCGCCGTCGAAGGTGTCGTCGAAGCCGTTCGACGGCCCCTGCTGGTAGCTGTAGTAGCTCGCGAAATCGCCCGTGCCGTTCGGCTCGCCGGGCTGCCATGGGCTCCAGGACAGCGCTGCGCCGCTCTCCCACTTCCAGTCGCCCTTCTGACGATGGAGTCCGACCCACGGGCCGCCATTGAACGGCGTCATCGACCACATCGAGGTGAACGCCGCGAGCCGCTGGTAGACGAACTGCGCTTCGGCGGGCGTCTCGAGGCTCACGAGTCGGCCACCCGCCGCATTCGCCGCGGCCGCAGCCTGCGACCATGTGAGCGCGAACGGCGCGAGCACCGCGCGATAGCGCGAGCCATCGCCGCCATCGGCGGAGGTCCACGTGACATCGGCGACGCGCGGATTCGCGTCCCACTCGATCAGCACGTGCGCGACACCGCTGTTGATGTCGTTCCACGTGCCTTCGATGTTGATCATGCCCACGTCTTCACCGAGGGCGTTGGCGTCGTTCGGCTCGCCGATGTTCCAGTTGGTGTAGTTCAACGGCTCGCCGGTGATCCAGCCCCAGCCGCCCGCGGGCTCGAGCGCCACGGGTTGCTGGATCAGACCGATCGCCGTTGCGCCGTACACCGCAGGCGGACGCGCGTAGCGCAGGATGAAGCTCGTCTCCGCCGCGGAGTTGACCGTCGCGGCATGACCGCCGAGCGACGCGGCCTTCGCGATCGCGCCGTCCCAGCTGCCGTTGCTGCCGACCGAATACAGCGCGTAGAAATGCCCGTTGCCGCCCGAAGCGCCGGGCCAAGCCGCGGTGATCGAAGTCTGCGGAGGATCGATGTCGCCCCATGCGATGTCGATCTCGCCGGTGCCCTGGCCGTACTTTCCGCCCACGCGGATGAGATACGTCTGGCCCGCGACGCCGTAGAAGCCGAGGCGCGAGGTTCCGCCCGGGCAGTTCGCGGCGTCGTCGCTGCACGCGATCAGCGAGCCGCCGCAACCCGTGTAGACCGCGATGCGCGTGTCGAACGCCGCGTGGCCGCACGTCGACACAAGCACGCCGTTGTTGGCGTTGGCGGTGTGCGTGAACCACACGTCGTTCACGAACGCGCCGGCCGTGCCGAGATCGAAGCACGAGCTCGGAAGGCGATCGCCGTCGGTGTTGGCGTTGACCGTCGTGAAGGGAAAGCGACCGAGCGGCAGCGGCGTAGGCGCGCTGCAGAGGTCGTTGATCGGCGGGATCACGCAGTTCGCGACGGCAAGCTGCACGCAGGTCTGGTCCCACGTGATGATGCAGCACGCCGGATCGACATCGCACACCTGGTCGCAGCAGTTGACGAGATCGCAGCCGGGCGTCGCGTGCAGTTCGTTGCAGCGGCCTGAGCTGCCGCACGATGCGGGCGGCGGCGGAACGTAGTTGCCCGCAAGCGCGGCACCGCCGAGTCCGAGCGACGTGCGCGTGTGCACGGCGAGACCCGCAGGAAGATTCGAGGCGGGCACGTCGAACTCGATCGCGCCGAGCAGCATCTGGTCGAGTCGCCAACCGCCGTTGCCCACGGCGATGCGCCCGTTGAACCCTGGCGTCGCGAGCGCATCGATCGAACCTGCGGAATTGAAGATCGGACTCGTGAGCGAGTAGGTGCCCTGCAGCCTCCACGTCGCGCCCCATCCGATCGACTGCCCGACGATCGACGCACCCGCCGGACCTTGCAGCGTGACGCTGATGTTGGACAGGGTGACCGTGATCGGAATGCAGCCGTAGAGCGGATTGCAGAAGAACTCGTAGCCAAGCTGGCAGTCGCCCGGCCGAAGCACCAGCGAGTCGAGGATCATGCCGTCGAACGGCTCGTAGTTCGGAGTGAACCGCGTGGCACCCTTGCCGAGCAGCGGAACCACGCGCGAATCGCTCTGCGTTTCCGAACCGTTGCCGGTGATGGTGATCTCGAGCGTGACCACCGACGTCGAGCCAGGATCGACCTGGAGCGACGCGGGAATGTCCGCACTCGCCGTGAACGCAGTGACACCGATGACCGACGCAAGCATGAGCTGCTGAAGCACTTCAACACTCCTCAGATTGGAAGCGGTGCACGAGGGAGGTCGCTGCGCCGCAGCGGCTCATCATCCAAGAACCGCCGATCGAACGCGCTTGGAATCCGCGCAAATCGCAGAAATCGCAGCGCCTCCGACGCGAGCGCAGGCGGCTCCCGATTCCCGGGACCAAGTGCTTGGAAATCCTCGCGATACGCGTTCGCCCGGCCCGCATCCGCGAAGGTCCCGCGCCGCGCCACGCCCCATATCAGCGCTTGCGCTTGCGCCATCCTTCAAGCGCCGCGGCATCCATGCAGTTGATGCACGACGCGCGCGGCAGCCAGCCGCGCTGTGCGGTGAGCACGCCGTAGCGGATCTCGTCGAAATCGCCGGGGCCGTGCACGTCGCAATCGATCGCGAGCATGCAGCCCGCGTCGACCGCGGCACGCACGTGCGAATCGCGGAGATCGAGCCGCATGTTGTGGCTGTTGATCTCGAGCGCAGTGCCGTGCTGCCTGGCGGCGGCGTAGATCTCGTTCATCGCGGGCTCGAGCCCGGGGCGGCCGTTGACGATGCGGCCGGTCGGGTGGCCGATCACATGGACGAGCGGATGCGCGATCGCCTTGAGCAGGCGCTCGGTCGCGACCTTCGGCTCCTGCTTGAGCGCGGCGTGCGGGCTCGCGACGACCCAGTCGAGCTCGGCGAGGAGATCGTCGCTGTAGTCGAGCGATCCGTCGCCGAGGATGTCGACCTCGCTTCCGGCCCAGACCTGCATGTCGGGATGGCGCGCGCGCGCGGCGTGGATCGCCTTGATGTGCTCGCGCAGGCGCGCCTCATCGAGGCCGTTGGCCTGGAACTGGCTCTTCGAGTGATCGGTGATCGCGATCGTATGGAACCCGCGCGCGCGGGCGCGGTCGATGAGCTCGTCGATCGACATCGATCCGTCGGACGCGGTCGTGTGCGAGTGAAGCTCGGCCTTGATGTCGGCGACGGTGATGAGCTCGGGGTGCTTCGCGCCCTTGGCGAACGCCGCGGATTCGCCGCGGTCCTCGCGCATCGTGGGCGGAATCCAGTCGAGCCCGAGCGCGGCGTAGACCGCTTCCTCGGTCGCGGCGGCGATCGGCATGGCGCCCTCGGCGACGACGCCGTTCGCGTCGGCCTTGAACAGACCGTACTCGTTGAGCCGCATGCCCTGCCCGATCGCGCGCTCGCGGAGCACGATGTTGTGCTCCTTGCTGCCCGTGAAGTACATGAGCGCGGCGCCAAAGCGGTCGAGCGGCACGACGCGCAGGTCGACCTGCACGCCCGACTTGGTGAGCACGCTCGACTTCGTGTCGCCGTGGACGAGCACGCGCGCGACCTCGTCGCGCTTGCAGAACGCGTCCATGAGCTGCGCGGGATCGGTCGACGACGCGAGCACGTCGATGTCGCCGATCGTCTCGCGGCCGCGGCGGAGGCTGCCGGCATACGCGATCTTCGAAACAAACGCGAGCTTGCCGAGCTCGGCGACGATCGACTCGGCGAGCGGCATCGCCTCGCCGATGCGGATGCGGCCGCGCGCGCTCTCGGCGAACGCGATCGATTCCTTCATGTTCTCGATGGTCTTCGCGCCCATGCGCGGGAGCTTGGCGACGGCGCCGGATTCGATCGCGGTCTTGAGCGTCGCGAGGTCGACGACGCCTGCCTCGGTCCACAGCGCGCGCGCGGTCTTGGGGCCGATGCCCTGGATCGCGAGAACTTCCTTGAGCCCGGGCGGAACCTGCGCGCGCAGCTCCTCGAGTTCGGTCATCGTCGCGGTCTTGCCGAACTCGATGACCTTCGCGGCGGTCGAGGCGCCGAGGCCGTCGATCTCCTTGAGCGCGGCGAGGTCCATCTCGGTCGCGGTCGACGCGAGCGCCTCGACGGCGCGCGCGGCCTTGCGGAACGCGTTCACCTTGAACACGTTCGCGCCGAGGATCTCGGACAGGACGGCGAGTTCCTCGAACGCGGCAGCGACTTCTCCGTTGGTGGCCATAGTGCGCGGAGACTATCACGCGCGCGAGGCGAGCATCGCAAGCAAAACCTCGGCGGTGCGGGCGCTGCCGCCCTGCTCGGCGCGGATCACGGCGCGCGCGTTGCGGACGAGGGTGCTGCGCGTGCCCGCGTCGGAGAGGAGTTCCGCAAGGGTCGATGCGAGCTCGGGCGCACCGACCTGGCGGATGCCGCCGCCGCGCACGAACGCCTCGACGACATCGCGAAAATCCGCAACGCGCGGGCCGATGACGACGGGCTTTCCAAGGCTCGCAGGCTCGATGGGATCGCTGCCGTAGAGCTTGCCGAAGCTGCGGCCCATCACGATCGCGTCGGCGAGCGCGTAGGCCATGCGGAGTTCGCCGATCGTGTCGAGGAGGTAGTAGCGCGTGTCGGCGCCGCCCCGCTCGGACTTGGAGCGGCGCACGCAGCCGGGGAGATTCGCGGCGACGCCGTCGAACCACTCGGGCTTGCGCGGCGCGATCAGGAGGCGCGCGCCCGCGGGCAGCGCGTCGCGGAGGAGCGCTTCCTCGCCGGGCTCGGTGCTGCCCGCGACGACCAACGGGACACCCGCGGGAATGCCGAAGTCCTCGCGCAGCTTGTCGGATCCCGGCACGCTGTCGGTGATCGAGATCGAGTCCCACTTCATGTTGCCGGTCACGAGCACTTCGCCCGCGCCGAGCTCGGTGAAACGCGCGGCGATCGCCGCGTTCTGCGCGAGCACGATGTCGGCGCCCGCGAACATCCCGCGCACGATGCCGCGCACCTTGAGATAGCGGCGGAAGCTGCGGTCGCTCAGGCGGCCGTTCACGACGGCGACGGGGATTCCGCGCGCGTTCGCGAGATGCACCATGTTCGGCCAGAGCTCGAGCTCGACGAGGACGAGCAGGTCGGGCTTGGTGCGGTCGAGCCAGCTGCGCACCGCGAAGCTGAAGTCGAACGGCGTGCGCACGACGGTGTGGTTCGCCGCGAACAGCGCGCGGGCGCGCGCGATGCCCGTGTCGGTCGAGACGCTCACGATGATCTCGGGCGCCATGCGGTCGCGCGCGAGACGGTCGACGAGCCCGCGGATCGCGTTGACTTCACCGACGGAAACCGCGTGGATCAGCACGCGCGGACGCGCCGTGCGCGCGATCGGCGCGCCGCGCCCGAGCCGCGCGGGCCAGTCGGTGCGCACCTTGCCGGTCCAGATCATGCGCGGCAGCCAGATCGGCAGCGCGACGATCGCGAAGATCGTGTAGCAGAGGTCGCGCAACGCGATCATCGCATGGTTGACGCGCGGACCGCGGCGCTGCTGATGCTGTGCCGTGGTCGCGCTCACTTGAGGTTCTTCATCATGGCCGAGAGCCACTTCTCGGATTGCGAGCCTTCGGCGAGATCCGCGACGCGCCCCTTGCTGTCGACATAGAGCGTCTTGGGGATCAGCGGCGACGCGTTGATGCCGCGGATGAACTCGAGGAATTCAGGCGACGCCATGCCTTCGAAATCGTTCGCGGGGTTCGACTTGAGGTGGTTGCGCACGAGATCGGCGCTGGTGTCGACGCTGAGGCCGATCACCTGCACGCGGCCGCGCAACGCGGGGTCGATCGCGTGCACCGTGCGGCGGTTGGCGAGGCACGGGCCGCACCAGGTCGCCCAGATCTCGATGATCATCGGCTTGCCCGCGAAACGCGACAGCGGCACGGGCTTGCCGTCGAGGTCGAGCGCGTTGAGCTTGTGGACGGGGCCGTAGTCGGCGGGCGAGATCGGCGCGGCGGCGACGGGCGCGGGCGCCGGCGTGGGAGTGGTCGCGGGCGCGGGCGCGCTCGCGCGATCGCACCCCGCGTTCAAAACCGCGGCGACAACCGAAAGGCACGAGAGAAGTCCGACACGCGCAAGCGACATCCCGTCAGAATAGCCGACCATGCCCGAGCCGTCCCCAGCCAACCGCGACAACATCCAGCCGACCTGGCTGGTCGCGCTTGATACCGGCGGGACGTTCACCGATCTCGCGGCACGCGCGCCCAACGGCGAGTTGGTGCGCGCGAAAGTGCCGTCGGATGGCTCGATTTCGGCGACCGTGACCGAGTGCGCGGGCACGCGCGTCCGGATCGCGCCTGCAGCGGGACTGCGCTTGCCGGACGGCTTGCTCGATGGATGGATGCTCGCGCCCGCGGAATCAAGCGGAGCGGCGAGCGTGGCCGTCGCGCAGCAGCGCGGCAACGCGATCGAGACGGCCGCGCCGATTGCGATCGCCGTGGGTACGCCCGTGCGATTCGTGCAGCGCGAGCGAACGATCGACGCGCCGCGGCTCGGCCTGCATGTGCTCACTGGAACGCCGCTCGGACACGCGCTTCCGCCGATCGAACTTCGCCTCTCGACCACGCGCGGCACGAACGCGCTCCTCGAAGGCCGTGGCGCGAAAGTCGGCGTGATCGTGTCCGAGGCGCTCGAAGGCGTGGTCGACATCGGCGACCAGACGCGCGACGAGCTTTTCGCGCGTGTGCCGAGGCCGCGCACGCGCATCGCGCACGCCACGCGCGCCGTGCACGAACGCACGCTCGCTGATGGAACGCGCCGCGCAACGGCCAGCGCGGACGAGGTCGCGCGCGCGACGCGCGAGCTCGCCGCCGCCGGCTGCGATGCGATCGTCGTGTCGCTCGCGCACGGACTTGCGAATGCGCGCGAGCGCGAGATTGCCGGCACGATCGCGGGTGCGGGCGCGACGGCCATCGCCGCGACCGACATCGCGCCGCATCCGCGACTGCTCACGCGCACCGAGACCGCGTGCATCCACGCGCGGATCGCGCCGATTCTGCAGAGTTTTGTCGACGACGCGACGCGCGGCGGGATGCGTGCGTTCGTGTTCACGAGCGCGGGCGTGCTGCAGAGCGCGCGGTCGTTCCTGGCGCGCGACACGCTCTTCTCGGGGCCTGCGGGCGGCGCGCGCGCGGTCGCCGCGATTGCGTCGCGGCACGGGCTTGATCGCGCGGTTGGATTCGACATGGGCGGCACGAGTTCCGACGTCACGCGCACCGCGCACGGCGCGCTCGCGCTGCGCGCCGAATCGCGCATCGGCCGCGCCACCGTCGCCGCGCCGAGCGTCGCGATCGACAGCGTGGCCGCGGGCGGCGGATCGATCTGCCGCGTGCGCGACGGCGCGTTTGAAGTCGGTCCCGAGAGCGCGGGCTCGAATCCCGGTCCCGCGTGCTACGGCCGCGGCGGGCCGCTCACGATCTCGGATGTGAATCTGCTTGCGGGCCGCTTTGCCGCGGGATTTGAATGCGAGGGACGTGAATCCGAGGGACTTGAATCCGCCGGCTTCACATCAATGGGGCTCGACCGCGCCGCGGCCGAGCGCGCGCTCGAGCAAGTCTGTCGCGAACGCGGCTGCAGCGCGAGCGAAGCGATCGAGGCGTTCCTCGACATCGCCAACGCACGCATGGCGCTGGCGATCGAGGCGCTGTGCGTGCGCGACGGCGTGGATCCGCGCGGGCACGCGCTGGTCGCGTTCGGCGGCGCCGGCGGACAGCACGCGTGCAGCATCGCCGAGCGACTTGGGCTCGAGCGCATCGTGTTTCCGCGCTATGCGGGCTTTTTGTGCGCGCAGGGCGTGTTCGATGCGGCGGCGGCGCGGTTTGCGATCGTGCCTGCGCTGGTGCCGCTCGTCGGGAGCGACGATGCGCTGCGTTCGATTCGCGAACGCGCCGAGCGCGAGGCGCGCGCCGCGCTGGCTGCGGATGGATTCACATCGGACGCGCAGTGCGAGACGATCGTCTCTCTACGGCTGAGCGGGCAAGAAGCCGCGATCGAGGTCGCGTTTGGCAGCGAGCGCGAGCTCGACATGCGATTCCGCGCGCGATTTCTCGAGCTCTTCGGGTACGCGCCTCCCGCGCGCGCGGTGGAGGTCGTCTCGATCCGCAGCGAGGCCGTCGCGGCGAATGCGCACGCGACGCCGGCGCCTGCACCCTCGACGGCATCAACGCGCGCGCCGAACACCGAACCCGCGCCATCGGCGACGGTGCAAATCCTCATCGGCGGCGCGCATGCCACCGCCGCGCTGCGCACGCGCGCGTCGCTGCAGCAAGGCGAGAAGCTCGACGGCCCCACGCTCATCGTCGACGTCGGCGAGACCGTCGTCCTCGACCGCGGCTGGCAGGCGAGCGTGCACGCGAGCGGCGACCTCGTCGCGACGCGCACCGCCCCTGCCGCGCGCCGCGAGAGCAGCGCGGAACAGGAGCTCTTCTCCGCGCGCCTCGAGTCGATCGCGCTCGCGATGGGCCACGTGCTCGAGCGCACCGCGCTGAGCCCGAACATCCGCGACCGGCTCGATTTCTCGTGCGCGGTGCTCGACGCCGACGGCACGCTCGTGCAGAACGCACCGCATCTGCCCGTGCATCTCGGCGCGCTCGGCGTGTGCGTGCGTGGCGTCGCCGCGACGCTCGACCTGCGCGAAGGCGACATCGCCGTCACCAACCATCCCGCGTTCGGCGGCTCGCATCTCCCCGATGTCACCACCGTCGCGCCGGTGTTCGCCGACGGCACCCGCGTCGGGTATGTCGCCGTGCGCGCGCATCACGCGGAGATCGGCGGCACGCGGCCGGGTTCGTTCCCGCCCGACGCGCGGTCGCTTGCCGAGGAAGGCGTCGTGCTCGAGCCGTTCCTCGCGGTGCGCGCGGGCGAGCTCGACTTCGACGCCACGCGCGCGCGCTTTGCCGGCGGACCGCATCCATCGCGCAATCCCGACGAGAACATCGCCGACCTTCTCTCGCAGATCGCAGCCACGCGGCACGGCGTCGACAAGGTGCGCGAACTCGCGCGCGAGCTCGGACCAGCGTTCGCGCAGCGCTGCGACGGCGAGCTCGATCGTGCGGAACGCGCGCTGCGTGCGCGGATCGCCGCGTGGAGCACCGACCACGCGTCGGCCACGCGCGCGCTCGACGACGGCGCCGAGATCCGCGTGCAGCTCACCCGCAGCGCATCCGACCGCCTGCGCATCGACTTCACAGGCTCGTCGCCCTTGCATCCGCGCAACTTCAACGCGCCGCGCGCGGTGACGCAGGCCGCGGTCATGTACGCGCTGCGCCTCTTCGTCGACCAGCCGATCCCGATGAACGAAGGCCTGCTGCGCGCGATCGACCTGCTCGTGCCCGAAGGCATGCTCAATCCGCGCTTCGAGAGCGATCCCGCGCGCTGCCCGCCCGTCGTCGCAGGCAATGTGGAGACGAGCCAGTCGGTCGTCGCCGTGCTCGCCGACGCGCTTGCGCTTTCGGCCGAAAGCCAGAGCACGATGAACAACACGCTCATCGGCAACGCGCGCTTCAGCGTGTACGAGACGCTCGGCGGCGGCGCCGGCGCGGGTCCTGACGGCGACGGCGCGAGCGCCGTGCACGTGCACATGTCGAACACGCGCCTCACCGACATCGATGTGCTCGAACGCCGCGCGCCGATCGTGATCCGCGAGTTCCGCGTGCGCGACGGCTCGGGCGGCGACGGCGCGCATCGCGGCGGCGACGGGCTCGTGCGCAGCTACGAGTTCCGCGAGCCGGTGTCGCTGAGTTTCTTCGGGTCACGCCGCAATCACGCGCCGCAAGGCTGCGCGGGCGGCGACGACGGCGCGTGCGGAACGCAGTCGGCAGTCGTCGGCGGCGCGCGCCTTTCCTGCGGCGACGCAGTGCTTTCGATGGAGCTCGGCGCAGGCGATGTGTTCACCGTCTCCACGCCCGGCGGCGGCGGCTACGGCGATCCAGCCGCACGGTCTTCCGCTACAGCGTCCGCTGCGGCACGCGTGCGGGCAGATTGATCCGCTCGATCGACCGCGCACGGCCGGTCGCGAGATCGACTTCGACCAGCGCGCCTTGCACGGCTTCGCCGCCGGAGCCCATGTCGAATGCGACATGAACGCCCGTCGTGAAGTGCTTGAGCACCGCGGTCGTGTTGCGGCCGATGACGCTGTCGTGCGGACCGGTCATGCCGACATCGGTCTGGAACGCGGTGCCGCCGCGCAGGATGCGATCATCTGCCGTCGGCACATGCGTATGCGTGCCGAGCACCGCCGACACGCGGCCGTCGAGATGGTGCGCGAGCGCGGCCTTCTCGCTGGTGACTTCCATGTGCGCCTCGACGAGCACGATCGGATTGCGCTCGGGCATCGCCGCGAGCATCGCGTCCGCGCATTCGAACGGATCGTTCGCCTGGATCGATCCGATGTGGATGCGCCCGAGCAGCGTGATCACGTAGATGTCGCGCGGGCAGCGCGCGTCGGCGGGAATGCGGATGAGCTTCTTGCCGGGCGTGCGCGAGGAAAGGTTCGCGGGGCGCGAGACGGCCTTCGTCGGGTCGTCGAGCAGCGGGATGATCTTGACCTCGCGAAACGCATGGTCGCCGAGCGTGCACGCATCGACGCCGAGGCGGCGGAACTGATCGTAAAGCTCGGGAGTCAGGCCCGATCCGTTGCGCGCGTTCTCCGCGTTGGCGATGATTCGGTCGGGGCGGAAACGCTCGCGCAGCACGGGCATCTGCTGCTCGAGCGCCATGCGCCCTGGAGCGCCGTTGATGTCCCCGAGGAACGCGATGCGAACGGTGCCTGATGCCGACTGCATCTCGGTACGGTAACGAACCCCAATCGCAAGCCGAGCAAGATTTTTCGTCGCATCGGCTTGCATGATTGTGATCCGTGCTACACTCTCCGAGCACAATCACTTCGATATGTCGAGAAGAGTTGCGCGGTCGGTGCGTGTTTCCACGCTCCTGACGCTGAAATGCGGGTCTCCCCCAAGACCCCACCTCACACACGATGCAGTCAGCAACCGGATCCACATCCGGGTCTGCTTGGTCGTTTCGAGAGGCTCAGCGAAGGGATGAAGGGACAATCCAAGCACCATCAGCAGCATCGCCCGCCACGGGCAAGCTAGGCAAGCGCCGCTCCTCTCCTCAGGCAGCACCTTAGGGCACACGAGGGCACACTAGGGAACCCATGCGCCGGACGAGTCAAGTCCGCCGTAGAAGCCTCCGCAATCGGGTCCCGAGATGATGGTCGGTACACCATCAGTCACGAATCGCTCGGCGTTCCTCTTTCGAACGCCCTGCCCCCAACTTGAACCCCAGCCGCGGCGAGCGATGTTCGCGCCGTGACAGCGTTCTTGCACAGCTTGGATTGGAACCGCACACGCCGGCGATGCCGCGCGATGCGGACTTCCGCTTCACTTGTTCACTTGCCGCCTGCTCTTGCAATGACCATGCAATGATCATGCAATGATCATGCAACCCCCACGCCTGCGACTCCCCCGCACATGACCACTCAAGTCTTCAACCCCGGCATGCAAGTCCGGCACCGCCAGCGCCCCGAATGGGGTACGGGCAGCATCTCCCGCGTGGAGCAGCTCACCCGCGCCGGCACCCGTGACCAGCGGCTGTGGATCAAGTTCGGCGCCGCGGGCCTCAAGACCCTGCTCGCGAGCATGGCGGACCTCGAGATCGTCGAGGCCGTCCCTGTCGCCGAGCACACCTTTGCGGCCCGTGAGGCCGCGTCCGATGGCGGCTGGCTCGGCCGCATCGCGACCAAGAAGCCCGAGAAGGCGATGTCGGAGCTCCTGCCCGACGCGACCGATCCGTTCCTCACGCCCGAGCGCCGCATCAAGATCCTGCTTGGGCTCTACCGATTCGATGGCGGAGCGAAGCTGATCGACTGGGCGGTCGCCCAGAGCGGCCTCGACGATCCACTGTCGCGCTTCAACCGCACCGAGCTCGAGTCGTTCTACAAGGAATGGTCGCTCGAGCGCGATCTGGCGCTGCATCGCCTGGTCTCCGAGTTCCGCCGCCAGCGCAAGCCGGTCGAGGGCCTCCTCGTCGACGCCCCGCGCTCCGCGCTCCAGGTGTTGCAGAAGTTCGACAAATCGCGCTGAACACCCGTTGCCCGCGTGCATCAAGCCGCAGAAGCGGTTGATCGCGCC
>CAITDI010000071.1 GCA_903891095.1 uncultured bacterium
AAGTCCGCGCAGATCTCCTGGACCGTCCGCCCCGACGCCACGTGACGCAGCACCGTTACGACCGGCATCCGCATCCCCCGAATGCACGCCTTCCCGCCCATGACGGCCTGGTCGAAGGTGATGCGACGGAGGAGTTCCTCGGACATTCCGCGAGTATAACCCTCGACATGCGCGATCCCAATTCTGCCGCAGTTTTGCGCCGAGAGGATGCGCGCCTGCACCCGCTGCAGTCGGCCGCGGCGCAGCGCGTCGGCGCGTTGCTGCTCGAGGACGGCGGCGATGAGGCGCCGACGATGGACGCAAGCGCAGGCGCAACCACGCGCGCAGCGCTCGCCACGCTCGCAAGCTGCGGAATTTTCCTACTGATCGCGCGCACGGACTTCCATGCGGCCGGCGCGACGGGCTTTCTCGCCACCCCGACCGTCGGTGCGTCGGGCTCACGTGAAGTCCCGACTGAGGATCCCCGCATGCGTCTCAACTCGAAGTTTGGTGCGATGGCTGGCGCTGTCGCGTTGTCCGTTGGCGGTCAGGCGGTCGCGCAGAACGCTGTGCAATGGCGCGTGGCTGATGGGGGGAATGGGCATTGGTATGCGCTTCGCCAAACGCAGGCACAAAGTGACTGGAACTGGAGCGCGATGAAGACACTCGCGGAATCGGAGGGAGGCTCACTCTGCACCGTTTCGAGTTCGGCTGAGAATGCCTTCATCTCGGGCATCATCGATCAATCGGGATTGTCAGACGCCATCGCGCTGGGCGGACGATACGAGCCGGGCTCTGGCTGGCGCTGGGTCGACGGGTCGGCGTTTACCTTCACCGCATGGGGCGGAGCCAGTTGCTCCGCCGGACCGTATCCGAACAACAATACGCAACTCTCATGGTGCCTCGGCATTTCGAGATGCAGCTACGGGAACGTCGCCACACCACTCGTCTGGGACGACGAACCGATGATCGAACTCGGGCTGCCTCGGACGGCATGGATGGTCGAATGGTCCGCCGACTGCAATAACGATGGTCTCGTCGACTATGGCCAAATCCTCGCCAGCGAACTGGCCGATGCGAATCACAACAACATTCCCGACTGCTGCGAACAAGGAAATCCGTGCGCGCAGAACGCTGTGCAATGGCGCGTGGCGGATGGGGGGAATGGGCATTGGTATGAGCCGGTTGTGTGGGACAGCGCGCGCTCTTGGATAGATTCCGAAAGCGAGGCACGGAGACGCGGCGCTATGCTCGCCTGCATCACTTCAGAGTCAGAGTTGAACTTTGTCTCCTCCCTCGGACTTTCGCAAGCGCCGTGCAACGGAGCGCCAGGCTGGTTGCTTGGTGGCTATCAAGATCTCCTTGCCAACGACTACTCGGAGCCGCTCGGGGGCTGGCGTTGGATCAGCGGTGAGCCTTGGAACTTTGCACCTTGGTTCCCGGGTCGACCAGACAACTACGGAAAGGGAGGGCAGAACTTCCTGAATCTCCCGAGTGCTGAATACGGTGCGTACTTTGACGACGTGGAGCCGGGGAACAACTCCTCCACGTCCTGCGGTGCGATCCTCGAATGGTCCGCCGACTGCAACAACGACGGCCTCGTCGACTACGGCCAGATCCTCGCCGGCGAACTCGCGGACGCGAACCTCAACAACATTCCCGATTGCTGCGAAGGCGGCGCGTCGTGCAACCCGTGCCCGGGCGATGTCGACAACTCTGGCGCTGTGAACGGTGTCGATCTCGCGGCGATCCTGAACAGTTGGGGTACGAGCGGCGGCAAGTATCCGGGCGCCGATGTCAACCACGACGGCGTCGTCAACGGCTCCGACCTCGCGATCGTGCTCAACAGCTGGGGCCCGTGTCCGTGATGACGGAAGACCGCGGATTCCCGCGTCCCCCGCTTCCGATCACCGCCCCACGCGCGGATCACTTTCCGTCGACCGAACTCACGACGCTCATGCGCGAGCTGCACACGATGCTGCTCGACGGCGAGCAGCCACGCGTGTCCGTCGCACACGCGCGGCTCGCCGAGACCATCATGTCGCGCTACGCCGCACCGCTCGAGGCGTACGCGCGCGGCTCGACGCTGCGCGAGATCGCGGAGCCGGCGGACCTCGTGCACGGGTTCTTCGCGGCGGCGATGGCTGATCCGACCTACTTCACGCGCTACCAGGCCAGCGGCATGCGCATGCGACGCTGGCTGATGAACGGCCTCCTGCTCCACGCCCGCAGCGTGGCGCGCGACCGCGCGCGTGCCGCACGGCGCGAGGGCGCGCCGCTCGAGACCGCGCTTGGCGCGCAGGCCGTCGAGCCGTCGGCCGAGGCCGCGTTCGACCGCGCATGGGCGCTCGCGATCCTCAGCGAGGCCTGCGCGACGGTCGAAGGCGCGCTCCTCGCCGAAGGCCGCGACCGCGCGTGGACCGTGTTCCGCCGCCATGCGATCGATGGGCGCAGCTACATCGATCTCGAGGGCGAGCTCGGTCTCGGCCGCCAACAGATGGCCGATCTCGTGCGCGGCGTGACCAAGCGCATCCGCGCACGCATGCTCGAAGTGCTCGAGGGCGAAGGCGGCGACGCGGCCGAAGAGCTGCGCGATGTGATCCGGCTGGTTTCGTGACGCGCGCGTTCGGTTCTGCACGCCCCTGTACCATTCGCGGATGCAGAGCCGCATCGCCTCGCTTGCTTCCCTTTCGATCGTTGTCTCGATCGCCGCGTCGGCCGCCTGCGCGCCCTGCTTCGCCTGGGGCGACGACGGTCACAAGATCGTCGCCACGATCGGCACCGCGATGCTCACCGAAGACGCGCAGAAGGCGCTCCGCGACATCCTCGGCGACGAGACCGTGGCCGATGCCGCGGTCTGGGCCGACAAGATGCGCAGCGACCCGCAGTACACCTGGATCGCGCCGCTCCACTACATCAACGTCCCGCGCAACGCGACGTCGCTCGACATGGCCCGCGACGGAAACGGCGGCGTGCAAGTGGTTTCGTCGATCATCAAGTACCGCGACATCCTCAAGGACACGTCGAAGCCAAAGGAAGAGCGCCGCCTCGCGCTGCGGCTCCTGATCCACTTCGTCGGCGACCTGCACCAGCCGTTCCACGTCTCCTACAAGGAGGACCTCGGCGGGAACAAGCTCTCCGTGCAGTCGTTCGGCAAGAAGTCGAACATGCACAAGGTGTGGGATTCCGAGCTCATTCGCCGGCGCCTCAACGACACCAAGGGCGGCTGGGCCACGATGTCCGCCGACCTGCGGCAATCGATCACGCCCGAGCAGCTGAAGAAGTGGACCGCGTCGGGCGACCCCGCGGTGTGGGCCAACGAGGCGTTCTCCATCACGCGCCTGCTCTACCGCGATGCGCCCGATGCCAGGACCGGCGTCGACGACGCGTACTTCCAGCGGTGGCAGCCGACACTCAACGAGTGCCTCAAGGTCGGTGGCGTGCGACTCGGCACGCTGCTCAACGACGCGCTGGCGCCAGGCTCGGCGAAGGCGGCGAAAGACGCGAAGGCTGCAAAGGACGCGAAGTCCGGCAAGCCCGCCAAGGACTCGAAGCAACAGGCGCCGAAGGACCAGGCGCCGAAGGAGCAGGCGCCAAGGGACCAGGCGCCTGCATCGACTCCGACTGCACCCAAGAGCGGGAACACCGCACCAAAGCAGTCCGGCGCGCCCGAGTGATCGATCGACCACTTCTCGGAAAGGTTGCGCGCGCAGTCGCCGCGCAAGCGGACACGCCGCCCAGCGCAGCGCGATGTGATTCGCTGCGAATCTTGGAAACAGACGCTTGCGTTTGTTTCGTTTGATGCGTAGGCTTCGTTCATGCCGCGCAAGACCAACAAGCCACGCACGACAGGCAAGCCGCATACGACAGGCAAGCCACCTACAACACGAGCCGCCCGCCAGCAGGCTGAGTCCGCTTCAAATCCGCCGACGCCCAGCCAGCCTGGCGACGCCATCCGGCGTGCGCGATCCGCAGGCAGGTCGGTCGGCATCGCCGTGCCTCGCGCCGCGCGGCCCCTGCCGGTTCCCGACGAACTCGCCGCGCTCCTCGCCGATGCGCTCGATGCGCATGCGAACGGCCACCGCGTCGAACTCGTCGTGCACGCCAACGCACACAGCGCGCCAACCGCCGGCGCACACAGCCACTACCTGATCCTGGACCGCGATCCGAACGAGGAGCTCACGACCCAGCAGGCCGCCGAGGCGCTCAAGGTCTCGCGCCCCACCATCATCAAGGCCATCGAGGACGGCCGCCTCGCCGCCCGCAAGGTCGGCAAGCACCGCCGCGTGCGGGTGTACGACTTCAACGCCTACGCGCGCGCGGAGCACGCGGCGAGAGTGGCGCATGCGAGGGAGTCCGACCGCATGGAGCAAAGTCTCGGCCTGTACGACATCTCCCTGCCAAAGTCGATCTCCGAGTGGAAGAGCATGTCGGGGCGAACGGCCGGGCGAACAAAGAGTCGCGCGAAAGCCCAAGCGCACAGGGGCAAGAGGTAGCACATGCCAAACCGGGGAACGGGACACAACAAGAGCAAAGCTGGAGAGCCCGAGCGCATCGAGTCCGTAGGTGGCACGCGAAACCAAATCGAACGCCCACCCATCGTCGTGATAGACGCATGCGTCTGGCACGGGGCCTTCGCGCGTCACGTCATAAGGCACATCGCGCTCCAAGGTCTACTCCGGCTGCGATGGACGCGATCCATCGAGACCGAATGGCTTCGGAGTATCCGCAATGCGCGCCCTGACATTCCCATCACGAGGCTCGTCGACGTTCGCGAGCAGTTCAGACGCGAGTTCCCCGAGGGGCTCTTGCCTGAACGATTGCCAAGGGAGCGGCTTCCACCCCTGCCAGACCCGGACGACGCGCATGTCGTGCATGCGGCACTGCAATCGAAGGCATCCTTTATCTGCACCGTTGATCGACGCGGCTTTCCACGATCGACCATGAAGGCACTCGGAATCGCCGCGATCACGCCGGATGCACTGGTGACAAAGCTGCTTCAGCAGCAAGCCCACGCCGCCGTCCGCGCGTTGCGCACGCATCGTCTCGGCCTGAATACGCCGGCGATGTCGGCCACCGAGTACATCGGAGCGCTCCGCAAAGCGGGACTTCCGCGAAGTGCCCGCCAAGTTAAGCAGCACATCCATGACCTGTGAGCCTCGCAAAAGAAACGACGCCGGCTCGCGCCGGCGTCGTTGGGCTCACTTCAGAAAGGGGTTCACTTCAGAAAGGCAGGCGTCTCACCCGCGCGTCACATCGCCGCGCCGTTCTCCGTCTCGAGGTAGGTGTACCCCGCGAGGCCCGACTCGTACGCGCGCACGAGCGCGTTCGACTCGGCGACCGTCATGTGGCGGTCGCGCACGGCGCGCTCGCACTCGTGGCGGATGGCCTGGCCGAGGCGGTTCGCGTCGTACTGCACGTACGAGAGCACTTCGCGCACGCTGTCGCCTTCGACGATCTCATCGATCCACCAGTTGCCGTTGTCGTCGAGCCGGATGTGCGCGACGTGGGTGTCGCCGAAGAGGTTGTGCAGGTCGCCCAGCGTCTCCTGGTACGCGCCCACGAGGAACGCGCCGAGGAAGTACTCGTCGCCGTCCTTGATGTCGTGGAGCTCGACCCACTTCTTGACATCGTGGTTGTCGACGAAGCGGTCGATCTTGCCGTCGGAGTCGCAGGTCATGTCGGCCACGGTCGCCTTGCGCGTCGGGCGCTCGTCGAGACGGTGGATCGGCATGATCGGGAACAACTGGTTGATCGCCCAGATGTCCGGCAGCGACTGGAAGATCGACAGGTTGCAGAAGTACGTGTCGGTGGTGTTCGACTCGAGGTCCTCGAGCTCCTCCGGCATCGTGGGCATGTCCTTGGCCTTGTCGCGCACCTTGGCGCAGGTCGCCCAGAACATCCGCTCAGCAAGCGCGCGGTGCTCGAGGCTCAGGTAGCCCACCGAGAAGAGGTTCATCGCCTCGTCGCGCGACTGGAGCGCGTCGTGGTAGCACTCGAGCAGGCGGCGCTCGGTGATCGAGTTGTAGGCCTCGTACAGGTCGACGATGGGGCGCGGCACTTCGCCGTGCTCGTCCTTCGACACGGTCTCGAGCGACGCCGGGACCGTGAAGCGGTCGAGGCGGTTCGCGCCGAGGACGTCGAACACGAGCACGCTCTGCTGCGCGACCATCGCGCGACCGGACTCGGTCACGATCGTCGGGTGCGGGACGTTCTCCTCGTCGCAGACCGACATGATCTTGTAGACCACGTTGGCCGCGTATTCCTGCAGCGTGTAGTTGGTCGAGAACTCGAAGTTGGTCTGGCTGCCGTCGTAGTCGATGCCGAGACCGCCGCCGACGTCGAGGTAGCGCATGCCCGCGCCCATCTTGGCGAGCTCGGTGTAGATGCGCGCGAGCTCATTGACGCCCGAGCTGACCTGGCGGATGTCGTGGATCTGCGAGCCCATGTGGCAGTGCAGGAGCTGGAGGCAATCCTCCATGCCGCGGCTCTTGAGGTAGTCGAGCACCTCGATCACCTCGGTGAGCGACAGGCCGAACTTGGCCTTCACGCCCGAGCTGTGGCGCCAGCGGCCCGCGCCCGGAGTCGCGAGGTTCACGCGCACGCCGATCTTGGGACGGATCTGGTACTTGTCGGCGTACTTCACGATGAGCCGCAGCTCGGTGAGGTTCTCGATCACCGGGATGATCGTGCGGCCGAGCTTGGCGGCGAGCGTGACGAACTCGATGTAGCGGTCTTCCTTGAAGCCGTTGCAGATGATCAGGCGCTCAGGCGAATCGCTCGTGAGACCCATCACCGCGAGCAGCTCGGGCTTGGAGCCGACCTCGAGACCGAAGCCGTACTGCTCGCCGTACTCGCGGACTTCCTCGACCACGCGGCGCTGCTGGTTGACCTTGATCGGGTAGACCGCG
>CAITDI010000072.1 GCA_903891095.1 uncultured bacterium
CGTGCCCCCGGGCGACTGGACCAGGCGCGCCGCCACGGAGCTCCGAGTGACCAACCGCCGCATCGCGCTGCCGCTCGTGCTGCCCGGCGCCATCGCGCGCCGACTCAACACGTGGAACGAGCGCCTCGGCTTCAGCGGCCGCGCCATCGAGGGACCGCATCTCTCGGGCTTTACCAGCGAGTGCCAGACGACAAGCGACGTGGATTGAGCGCTGCGCGTGGAATGAGCGCTGCGCTTGGATTGAGCGCCCCCAAAAAGCAACGCGGCGCGCCTCGCAATGCGAGACGCGCCACGTCGCGTGACGGACAGGGGGAGATTCGAACTCCCGATACGGTTACCCGTATACAGCATTTCCAATGCTGCTCCTTCAACCGCTCGGACACCTGTCCAGGTGTTCAATGGGGCGGTTAGTGTAGCGAGTGCGATGCCCAAGGCGAAACGCACGAAATCCTCGCGAAACAAAGTCCGATCATCGGAGCCGCTCCCCGGGGCCGAGCTCGTGGACGTCTCCCGCGCCCTCGCCCGCGCGACCGCTCGGCTGTCGTTCGCGGCGCCCGTCGCGCACGTGTACGCGCCGCTCTCGTACGCGCGCGAGCCGCACGAGAAGTTCCTCGCCCTCGCGCGGCGCGACATCGACGCGCTCTTCATCGGCATGAACCCTGGGCCGTTCGGCATGGCGCAGACGGGCGTGCCGTTCGGCGAGATCGCCGCGGTGCGCGGATTCCTCGCGATCGACGGCGCGGTGCGCGCGCCCAAGGACACGCATCCCAAGCGGCCCGTCGAGGGCTTTGCGTGCACGCGCAGCGAGGTCAGCGGGCAGCGCTTCTGGAGCCTGTTCTCGAACGCGTTCGCCACGCGCGAGGAGTGCTTCGAGCGCATGTTCGTGTGGAACTACTGTCCGCTGGCGTTCGTGTCGGCGACGGGCGCGAACCTCACGCCCGACAAGCTGCCGCGCGCCGAGCGCGACGCGATCGAGGCGCCCTGCGACAAGGCGCTGCGCGCGATGGTCGAGATCCTGCGGCCGAGGCTCGTGATCGGCGTCGGCGCGTTTGCGCGCGCCGAGGCGGAGCGTGCGCTTGCGGGCAGCGCGAACGCGCATCAATTCGCGCAGATCCTCCATCCGTCGCCCGCGAGCCCCGCAGCGAACCGCGGCTGGGAGCCCGTCGTGCGCGCCGAACTCGAGCGGCTCGGCGTTCTCTAAGTAGACTGCGCGGATGTCCTCAGGCAACGCAACGCCGGCCGAAACGCCGCTCAGCCGCCAGACGATCCTCGCGGTCGCCGTCGCGGCGCTCGGCTACTTCGTCGATCTCTTCGACCTCGTGCTCTTCTCGATCGTGCGCGTCCCGAGCCTCAAGGCGCTCGGCGTGACCGAGCCCGAGCAGCTCACGACGGTCGGCAAGCGCCTGCTCGACATCCAGCTCACGGGCATGCTGCTCGGCGGCATCGCGTTCGGCATGCTCGGCGACCGGCTCGGCCGCATCAAGACGCTGTTCTTCTCGATCCTGCTCTACTCGCTCGCGAACATCCTCAACGCGTTCGTGACCGACGTGTGGCAGTACGAAGTCCTGCGCTTTGTCGCGGGATTCGGCCTCGCCGGCGAACTCGGCGCGGGCATCACGCTCGTCGCCGAGCTCCTGCCCACGAAAAAGCGCGGCATCGGCACCACCATCGTCGCGTCGATCGGCCTCAGCGGCGCGGTCGCCGCGGGCCTCGCGGGCACGCAGCTCGCGTGGAACCACTGCTATCTCCTCGGCGGCGTGCTCGGGCTCCTGCTCCTCGTGCTGCGCGTGGGCGTCGCGGAAAGCGGGCTGTTCGAGCAGACGCGCGCGGCACACACGAGCGTGCAGCGCGGCAATCCGCTGCAGCTGCTCTGGCCGCCGCGCCGCTTCGCGCGCTTTGCGCTCGTCGTCCTCAGCGCGATGCCGATCTGGTTCGTCGGCGGCGTGATGTTCATCTTCGGCCCCGAGATCGGCAAGGCGATGGGCATCGCCGAACCGATCATGCCCGCGAAGGTCATCCTGTGGGCGTACATGGGCGTCGTCGTCGGCGACATCGCCAGCGGCACGATCTCGCAGTTCCTGCAGAGCCGCACGCGCACGATCATCGGGTTCCTCGCGATGCTCGCCGCGTCGATCGCGCTGTTCTTCGCGATCGCGCCGCGCGGCGCGCAGGAGTTCTACTGGATGATGTGCCTCGTCGGCGCCGCGACCGGCTACTGGGCGATCTTCGTCACCACCGCGAGCGAGCAGTTCGGCACGAACCTCCGCGCGACCGCCGCGACCAGCGCCCCGAACTTCGTGCGCGCGATGGCCGTGCCGATCACCTCGATCTGGCTCGCGATGAAGGGCACGCCCGCGGCGCCTGGATTCGACGTCGTCACCGCGACATGGGTGCTCGGCATCTGCTGCATCTCGATCGGCATCGTGTCGGCGCTCGCGCTCGACGAGACCTTCCACCGCGACCTCGACTACCTGGAGCACTGAATGCCGATCACCGCACTTCTCGCGACGGCGCTGCTCGCGCTTGACGCCGCCGCAACCGTCGACCCCGCGTCGATCGCGCGCGCGTCCGATCCCGCGCGGCTCGCCGCGTTCCACGAGCTGCTCGCGAGCGAGCCGCATGTCGCGGGAACTCCCGGCGACGCTCGAAACATCGAGCGCATCGCCGACGCGTTCCGCAAGATGGGCGCGGGCATCGACGGCTTCGAGGTCGAGGTGCAGGAGTTCTTTCCGCTGCTCACGCGGCCGGTCAAGGCGCGGCTTGAGATCGTCGGCGTGGAAGGCGAGCCAGCGGGTTCGCGCCGCGGCGTGCTCGCGCTCGGCGTGACCGAGCCGAACCTCGCGATCGATCCGCAGACCGCGCATCCCGACCTCGACATCGCGTGGAACGCGTGGAGCGGCTCGGGCATCGCCGAAGCAGGCGCGGTGTACGTGAACTTCGGCCGCCGCGAGGATTTCGCCAAGCTCAAGGAGCTCGGCATCGACCCGCGCGGCAAGATCGCGCTCGCGCGCTACGGCGGGAATTTCCGCGGCTACAAAGCAAAGTTCGCCGAGGAGGCCGGCTGCGTCGGACTCGTGATCTTCACCGATCCAGGCGACTCGGGCTTTACCAAGGGCAAGACCTGGCCCGAAGGCGGCAGCTGGGCCAACGCCGAATGCGTGCAGCGCGGCTCGCTGATCACGACCGAGTACGTCGGCGATCCGCTCACGCCCGGGCACTTCGCGTCGAAGGACGCCGAGCGCCTCGACATCGCGAGCGTCGCGCTGCCCAAGATCCCCGTGCAGCCGATCGGCTACGGCGCGGCGCAGCAGATCCTCATGCGCATGCACGGCGCCGCGAGCCCCAAGGAATGGCACGGCGGCCTCACCTGCGACTACGCGCTCGACGACCCCAGGCTCAAGCTTCGCATCGAGGTCGAGCAGACCCGCGCCGTCGCGCGCACCGCGAACATCATCGCCCGACTCAAGGGCGCGACGCGGCCCGACGAGCAGGTGATCGTCGGCGCGCACCACGACGCGTGGTGCTTTGGCGCGGCCGATCCGCTCGCGGGCACGATCTGCATGCTCGAGTCGGCGCGCGGCTTCTGCGACGCCGCGCGCGAAGGACGCCGCGCGGACCGCACGCTCGTGTTCTGCGCGTGGGGCGCCGAGGAATACGGCATCTTCGGCTCGAGCGAGTTCGTCGAGCGCGACACCGAATCGCTCGCCCGCAACGCCGTCGCCTACATCAACCTCGACATGGCCGCGATGGGCCTCAAGCCCGGCGGCGCCGTGTCGCCGACGCTTCGGGCGTCGATCACCAAGGCGCTCGCCGCCGCGCCCGGTCCGCGCGGCGTTGGCAGCGCGCTCGACGCGTGGGCCAAGGGCAAGGATGCTGCGCTTGACGCTGGAAAGCCGCAATACGGCGACCTCGGCGGCGGCAGCGATCACGTCGCGTTCTGGTGCCACGCGGGCGTGCCGTCGATCTCGCTCTCCGCGGGCGGCAGCGAAGGCACCAGCTACCACTCGAACTACGACACCGTCGCGTGGTACCGCGCGACCGTCGGCGCCGACTACGCCGCCGCGCGGCTCGTGACGGGCATGGCCAGCGCGATGCTCGCCGAGCTCGGCGACGCGCGCAGCGAGCACATCTCCGCGACCGCGCTCGTCGACGACTGCGTCGTGCAGGCCGACCGCCTGGTCAAGCTTGCGGCCGAGAGCAAGCTGCCGACCGAGCGCCTCGTCGCGCTTTCGAAGTCGCTCGCCGATCTTCGCGCCCGCGCCTCCGCAGCCGACGCCCGCATCGCCAGCGCGCCCACCGCGACCGACGCCGCGAACCTCCGCGAACTCAAGTCGATGTGGCTCGCGCACGGCGGCGTCGAGGGACGCCCGTGGTTCCGCAACCTCTACGCCGCGACCGATCGCTACTCGGGCTACGCGACCGAGCCCTGGCCGCTGCTCCGCGAGGCCGTCGAGGACGCGTCGCCCGACGCGCCCGAGTCGCTCAAGCGGCTCGATCGCGCCACCGACCTCTACGTGCAGCTTGCAGCAGAGCTTGCGACCCGAGTCGGCGCGCTGGCCGCCGCAAAGTAACGCGGGCGGTTTTCGGACTTGCGGTCATCGAGGCGCCGGCCCTTGCGATCGGGGTAATTCGCCCGCGCAAAGGGTTTGCCAACGATTCCGCGATTCCATCAGAAGTTCGTGTGGCATCGCGTCTCGCGGCGATTATTTTCCGAATAGACGCCGCCGCCGCCTTTCCGGGCCGGCTGTGCCGACGTTTCATCGCCAAGGATTCAAATGCCGAAGACCCTCGCCCTCGCCGTTGCCACCGCCGCCGCACTCACGCTCTCCACGGGCGCCAGCGCGCAGGTCGTGAACGTCCGCACCAAGCAGATCGTCACGGGACTCACCTTCCCGACGCAGGTCACGCACGCGCCGGGCGACACGACGCACCTCTACATCGTCCAGAAGGGCGGCTCGATCCGCGTGCTCGACCTCGCCACGAACACGCTGCTCGCGACGCCGTTCCTCACGGTGACGGTCGCTGGCGGCACGTCGGTCAGCGACGAGCAGGGGCTCCTCGGCCTGACCTTCGACCCCGACTACGCGAACAACGGCCAGTTCTACATCTACTACACGGGCACCGGCACCAACAATCTCGCGCGCTACACGCGCTCGGCGGGCAACCCGTACGTCGCGAACTCGACCGGCGTCATCATGATGACCTGGGCCGATCCGTTCACCAACCACAACGGCGGCTTCCTCGCGTTCGGTCCCGACAACAACCTGTATCTCGGCGTCGGCGACGGCGGCTCGGCCAACGACCCCAACGGCAACGCGCAGAACATCACGTCGCGCCTCGGCAAGATGCACCGCATCAAGCCGACCGTCGGCGGCGTCGCGCCGTACTACACGATTCCCAAGGGCAATCCCTTCATCGGCATCGCGGGTGACGACGAGATCTGGGCCTACGGCCTCCGCAATCCGTGGCGCTGCTCGTTCGACCGCCTGACCGGCGACCTGTGGATGGGCGACGTCGGCCAGAACGCCGTCGAGGAGATCGACTTCCAGAAGGCCGGTTCCGGCGCGGGCCGCAACTACGGCTGGCGCTGCACCGAGGGCACGAGCTGCACGCTCCTCACGGGCTGCACCTGCAACGGCCCGACGCTCACCGCGCCGATCCGCACCTACACGCACATCGCGGGCACGACCGGCGGCTTCTCGATCACCGGCGGCTATGTCTACCGCGGCTGCGCGATCGACGGCCTGCAGGGCACCTACTTCTACGCCGACTACGTGAACAACAACGTGTGGAGCTTCCGCTACGACAGCGCGACCAACACGCAGACCGAGTTCACGCTCCGCAACACGCAGTTCACGCCGTCGCTCGAAGGCACGGTCGTCAACCAGATCGTGTCGTTCGGCGAGGACTCCAAGGGCGAGCTGTACGTCGTAGACCAGGGCTCGCTCGCGGGCCAGGGCCAGATCTTCAAGATCGTCTCGACCGCGGGCGACATCCCGTGCCCGCCTCCGTGCCGCACCGGCGACATCGACTGCAACGGCACCGTCGACGCGTCGGACCTCGCGGCGCTGCTCAACAGCTGGGGCGGGGCTGGCTCGGGCGATCTCGATCACAACGGCACCACCGACGCTGTTGACCTCGGCACGCTGCTCAACAACTGGGGCTGATCCGAGCACCATCCATCGGCTACTCTGCGGGCGTGGAATCCTTCCTCGAAATCTTCGCGCCTGCAAACCTGCTCGCCTTCGCCACGCTGACCGCGCTTGAGATCGTTCTCGGCGTCGACAACGTGGTGTTCATCGCCGTGCTTTCGTCGCGGCTGCCGCCCGAGCGCCAGCGATTCGCGCGCCGCGTGGGCCTGATCGGCGCGATGTTCATGCGCATCGCGCTGCTCCTCGCGATCAACTGGGTCAAGAGCCTCACCGGCGAGGTGTTCGCCGCGACCATCGTTGGCCAGGCGATCAGCCTCTCGTGGCGCGACATCATCCTGATCGCGGGCGGCGGCGTGCTGCTGTTCAAGTCGACCCGCGAGATCCACCATGTCTCGGGCGGTCCGCAAGCCGACGACCGTCCCGCCAAGGTCACGCTCGCGAGCGTGATCGCGCAGATCATGATCATGGACATCGTGTTCTCGCTCGACAGCGTGATCACCGCCGTCGGCATGGCCGAGCACGTCCCGACCATGATCGCCGCCGTCATCGCGTCGGTCGCGGTGATGATGTTCGCCGCCGAGCCGATCTCGACGTTCGTCGAGCGCCGCCGCTCGCTCAAGGTGCTGGCGCTTTCGTTCCTGATCCTGATCGGCGTGATGCTGATCGCCGAAGGTCTCGGAACCCATGTCTCGAAGGGCTACATCTACTTCGCGATGGCGTTCGCGCTGGGCGTCGAGATGGTCAATTACCGCGCCGACAACAAGGCCAAGCGCGCCGCGGAACTCGCGGAGAAGGCCGCTCGGCAGTCCGATGCGGGCGGGAATCACGGAAACTCGCGCGCGTCCTGACGGCACGCAACTCCAACCAGCCGGACCACCATGCTCAACATGCTCGCCATCGCCGTCGCCGCCACGCTGCTTGCCGCACCTGTCTCGATGCCTGCGTCTGCCCCCGCGCCCGCGCAGCCGCAGCAGCAGGCTCCGCAACAGACATCGTCGACGATCACCATCGCGCCGCCGGTCGTCGAGCTCGGCGTCGTCGAGCCAGGGTCGACCAATCCCGCCAAGTTCACGCTCATCAACACGGGCAAGAACGAGGTGACCGTCACCGCCGCGCAGCCGAACTGCAAGTGCACCGCGATCAGCAACATCGTGGGCAAGAAGATCCCGCCGGGCGGTTCGATCGAGCTCAACGCATCGCTCGCCGCGCCGCGCGCGCCCGGCATCAAGGAAGCCGTCGTGTTCCTCACCTTCGACGGCGCGAATCCGACCAAGGCCACGATCAAGGGCGACGTGCGGCTCAAGGTCATCCCCGATCCGCCGTACGTCGACGCGCTCAAGGATGTCACCGCGGGCACCATCAAGCTGCGTTCGGGCGACGGCAAGCCGTTCACCATCGTGCGCTCGGGCGGCAAGGCGCCGGTGTTCGTCGGCTTCGACCCCGCCAAGGACGCGCCGCGCGCCGAGTACACGATCTCGTGGAGCCTCGCAGGCATCGATTGCGAGCAGATGCCGCTCTGGTGGTTCGTGTTCACCGACCGCGCGGATTGCCCGACGATCCCGCTGCGCGTGCGCGACGAGTGCACTGGGTCGAAGCGCGACATGGAGCGCTACCAGCGCTTCTGGATCGTGAAGGAGCAGTTCATCGATGCGGGTGCAGGCGTGGCCGCGAAGCCGAGCGAGTTCGAGGTCGAGCTCGAGCACTACAACCCGCCCAAGAAGGGCGCGATCGAGCGCCCCGACTGGTCGAGCGTCAAGTCCGTGCGTTCGCTCTCGCCGGACGCGGAGGTGCGCTTCGTGTCCAAGCGCGACGCGGGATCCGACGGCGCGATGCTCAAGCTCGAGATCACCGCCAAGCGCGCGGGTCCGGTCGAGGGCGACCTCGAGATCGAGACCGCGTCGGGCAAGGGGCTCGTGCCGTTTGCGTTCTTTGCGCGCGGCGGGTGAGTCGCGCGTGCGGCGATCAGGCAACAAGCAGGCAGGAAACACCGTGCAGCACTGGACCACCGACGCCAACGCCTTCGCGGATCTCCTCGAGTCCGCCGCCGACGCGATGCTCGCATCGCCGGTGCGCGATGGCTGCGTCGTCCGTCTGCCGATGCGCGGATCGCTCGTGGTCAGCGGCGACATCCACGACAACCCGCTGCATTTCGCGGCGGTGCTGCGGTTGGCGCGGCTTGATGCGGCGGGAGATCGCCACCTCGCGCTGCAGGAGCTGATCCACGGCGGGTCATCGGGCCAGCACCCCGGCGACGACCGCGACATGAGCCATCGCATGCTCGGCCGCGTCGCCGAGCTGGTGCTCGCGCATCCTGGCCGCGTGCATCCGCTGCTCGCGAACCACGAGATCGCGCAGCTCCGCGGGCACCCGATCGCCAAGGGCGGCGTGAACAACGTCGCGCAGTTCGACGCCGGCCTCGAGTGGGCGTTCGGCGACGACGCGTTCATCGCCGCCGAGGCGGTCAAGCGCTTCATCCGCGCGATGCCGCTCGCGGCGGTCTGCGAGAACGGCGCGTTCGTCTCGCACTCGCTGCCGTCGGCCGGCGGCGCGCGGCACTTCGACGTGCGCGTGCTCGAGCGCGAGCTGCACGACGAGGACTTCGATCCGCCGTACGGCGCCGCGTACATGCTCACTTGGGGACGCACCCACACGCCGGAGCACCTCGCCGCGCTCGCCCGCGACTGGAGCGTGCGGACCTTCATCGTCGGCCACACCTTCGTCGAGTCTGGCGCCGAGTTCCGCTCGCCCAACATGCTGATCCTCAATTCCGATCATCCGCGCGGGCGCGTGCTGGAGATCGACCTCGCGTCGCCGGTGCCCGACGCCGCGGCGCTTGTCGATCGCGCGCTGCCGTTGGCGACGATGCTTGGCGATCTGCCTGGCGGCGACGCCCACGGAGCGCGCGCGTGAACCGCACGATCCTCGCCATCGACTGCTCGCAGCGTCGCTCCGTGATCGCCGTCGCGCGCGGGCCGATGGTGTACGAGCGCGCCTTCGAGCCGACGCAGGATCACACGCGCGAGGCGTTCTGGGATGAGCTGCGCGAGCTGTGCGAAGCCGCCGGCGTGCAGTCGTGGGAGTTCGAGGCGGTCGCGGTCGCGACGGGACCAGGTGGGTTCACGGGTCTTCGCATCGCGATCGCGTTCGCGAAGTCGTTCGCGCTGGCGTCGGAACTTCCGGTGATCGCGCTCGGCTCCGCGGAGATCTTCGCGGCGTCCGACGCGGTGCGCCGCGGCGGCGGTCCGTGGCTGGTCGCGCTCGCATCGAAATCCGGCACCGCATGGTGCAGCCGGGTCACGCAGACGGTCGAGGGCGATTTCGACGCGCAGCCCGGCGAGGTGCTCGACGCGGCGGCGTTCCTGCCGCGCCTGAGCGCGGTCGCGGCCGCCGGCGGAACGCTCCTCTGCGACGAACATCTCGATCCCGCCCTCGCGGCCGCTGCCAAGCAGAGCGGCGTCGCGGTGCGTCCGATTTCATGCGACCCATGCGCGCTTGCGGCGCTCGCGCACGCTGCGTTGCGCCGCGGGCGCACGGTTGATGCATTCGCGCTCGCTCCGATCTATCCCCGCGAGCCCGAGGCAGTTACGAAGTGGCGTGAGCGCCACGGCGGTGGCTCGGGCGCATCAGGCGGGGCGTGAGCCTGCACGCGAGCGGCGTTTCGCGCAGGAATTGCGCGTTCGCGCGGGCTTCGCAGCCAACTGCTACAGACGGAACGCGTTTCTCGCATCGCGGCGAGTTCGCGCAACTGCTCGTGTACTTGATCCCGCATCGCGTCGATTTCGTCGCGGCACTTGGCCTGACCCGGCACGGAACGCGGGGTCTCGGGGTCAAGCGCATGGAGGGGTCGTGAGCAACGAAGGTCCATTCAACGACTATCCCGCCGACGAGTTCGGCGGTTCGCACGCGGAAGCGCATCACGACGACGCGCGCCGCGACACCCATGGCCACACCCATGCGGCCGCGCTCTGCGTCGGCTTCGACCAGTCCGCGCTCGCGCGTCTTGCCACGCTGCTCGAGTCGTCGGGCATCTCCTGCGAGCATGTCGACTCGACCGACGGCGCCGTCGCCCATCTCGTGAGCGGCGCCACGGACCTGATCATGGTCTCCGATGGATTTTCGGCCGACGCCTTCGCGCCGATCGCCGCACAGGCTCGCCGCATCAGCGCCGCCATCAAGCTGGTCGTCGCCGGCGACTCGCCGCGCGGCGCGCGCCTGCTCGACGCCGTGCGCGCCGGCGCCATCGACTGGATCGACCTCGGCGACGACGACGCGGACCTCCAGGGTCGCATCCGCCACGCGCTCGAGCTCGGCCGCGAGGACCGCCGCCGCGACGACCGCGTCGCGCGCCTCAAGGGCATCTGCCGCAAGCTCTCGATGACCCGCAACGAGTTCTCCAAGCAGATCGACTCGCTCTCCGAGGGCCTGCACGACGTGCGCGAGAAGGTCGACGAGGCGTCGATCGCGGGCGAGTTCCGCGGGCTCCTCTCGCAGGAGCTCGATGTGGAGGACCTCCTCCGCACCGCGATGCAGTACATGCTGACCAAGACCGGCGCGACCAACGCGGCCGTGTTCCTGCCCGGCTCGAAGCCCACGCAGTTCGGCCTCGGCGCGTACGTCCACTACGACTGCCCGCGCCAGACCGCGGAGCCGCTGCTCTCGCGCCTTTCGCAGGACATCTGCCCGCGCCTCGCGAAGAGCGACGACATCGTGCGCTTCGCCGACACGAGCGAGTTCGTCGAGTCGATCGGCCTCGAGGCGTCGGTGCTCGACGACAGCGAGCTGATCGCCTGGCCCGCGCACCACGGCGACGAGTGCATGGGCGTGTTCTTCCTCTTCCGCAACCGCACCGAGCCGTTCAAGGAAGAGCTCGCCGCGCTGATCGACGCGCTCCGCCCGGTGTTCGCCGCGCAGATGGCCAAGCTCGTGCGCGTCCACCATCGCTCCAAGTTCCAGTGGCCTGAGTCAAGGGCCGATGTGAACGAGCAGGATGAGGACGACGGCGAGTATGGCGAGGACTGGCGCCGCGCAGCGTGAGCACGCGCGGCGTATCTTGCGCCGCATGCCACGACGAACGATCCAGGAGTTTCGCGCCGAGCGCGCGAAGGGCCAGGCCGCCCTCATGGAGGCCGACCATCTCGGAATCAAGCGCTTCCTGCGCC
>CAITDI010000073.1 GCA_903891095.1 uncultured bacterium
GCCAGCGGGAATCTTCTGGTCGGGCTCCGTCCCGTAGTCGACGACCGTGCCGCTGAAGTCGTCCTCCCATGCGACGACGCACCAGAAGAGGCACTTCGCCTGCACGTCGACGAAGGCGGTGAGGTGCGAGGTGCCGATCGGCAGCTCGCCGCGGGCCATGCCCGAGGTCTTCGCCGCGATCGCCTCGGCGGTGAGCAGCTCGTCGTCGAGCGCCGTCGCCTCGGGCAGCGGGTCGTTCTGGTACTCGGCATGGAAGGCGGCCTCGTCCTGGAGGCGCAGGTTCATCGCATGCTGCAGTGCGCTCGCCTCGTCGTAGTTGAAGCGCGCCTCCCACGCGACGCGGGCTCCCTCGTCCATCGCCCGGCGGTGCTCGAGGTAGAAGGCCGTCGCGTCGCGAAGCCCCGAGCCGCTGCGAAGCCCTTCGGCGCGCACCTTCGCATAGCGGTCCCAGAGCGGTTGGTTCGTCGGGAAGGCGTAGACCATGCGGGTCCGCTCGCCTTGCCACTCCTGATGCTTGTCGCGATCGAGCAACCGGTCGGCCAGGTCGTCCTGCCTGACGACGGTGAGTGTCATCAGTCCGGCGATCTTGCGGCCCGGCCCGGCGAGGCCGAGCACAGCACCCGCGAGGATGCGCTCGCGGTTGGCGCACTGCGACGGGCTGCGCGCGCTCTCGTCCGTCTGCGGGTCGTCGATCAGGACGAGCGATGGTCGGATGCTCGCGCCGTCGGGGCGCTTGTGCTTCATGCCACGGATGCGGCCGGTGATCCCGCCGACGCGGACGACCGCGCCGGACGCGGGCGAGCCAGCGACCGAGGGCAGCACGATCTCACGCGCGGTCCATCCGATGTGAGTCTGCTTTCCCATGTGAAGCTGACCGCCCGCGCGCTGGTGGATCCCTTCGAGCGAGCGGATCGGGAAACACACTTCTGGGAAGTCGTCCAGGAGGAGGTCGTTGTTCTCGAGCTCCGCCTTGATGGACTCGAGCATGCTCGCAGCGTGCTCCTCGTCGCTTCCGATCAGCGCCACGAACTCCCGGTGCCCGTAGAGGAGCGACCAGAGGCAAGCCGTCTCGCAGAGGCTCGTCTTCCCCGAGCCGCGTGGCATGGCCATCGCGAAGAGTCCGCCCTCAAGGACGGCGTTCTCGATGCGGCCGATCACGCGGAGGTGGTCCTCGCTCCAGGCGAGCCGGAAGGTCTGCGGGAAGTAGCGCTCGCAGAAGGATCGGAAGTCGGCGCGGCACGCGCCCTTCCTCGCGGGGTCGGCCACCTCGGGCAGCTCGCCGATGTCGCGGCCGGAAAGTGAGAGCTGCGCGTTGCGCTGCCGCGCGCGCTCGCGGTGGAGCTCGTAGCCCGAGAGCCCCGAGGGCACGGCGGGCTCAGGCTTCGCGCCGCGCTCGCGGCGCATCGCAAGCCATGCGACGTAGCGGAAGAGATCGATGCCCTTGCCGGTGCCGTCGTCGATGCGAAGGCCTGCGCGGTTCCGGTGACGCTGCAGCACGCGCTCGCTCGTCACCTCACCGAGTGGCGTTGAGTTGAGGATGCGACAGAGCTCGCCTGGGCGAAGCCTGCGCGGATCGAAGCGGGGAGCGTCAGCCACCGGCGTCCTCCCTCGTCTTCATCGCAAGCCATGCCGCGTAGTGCACGAGGTTCACCGTGCCATCCGGATTCGTCGGCGCACCGTCATCGATGTCGCCGCGGATCATGGCCTCGGTGACGGGCTCGCTGCTTGCCTTCGCGAGGAGGCGCGCCGCGTCGGCCACGGCGAGTGCGGCGGGATTCACGCGCGCTGGCGCAGATTTTCCATGTTCAGCGTCCAAGACGAAAGGCCTCCGTGGCCGCACGTGGCGGCTTCATCTTGGACCTCGCGGGAATTGTCGGAACTATCGGGAAATGAGCCCCGCGTGCGCTTGCTGACGCCGCGACGTCATGGCCATATGTGCCACGCGCCGCCGAGGTGCGGCAA
>CAITDI010000074.1 GCA_903891095.1 uncultured bacterium
CCGCTTGCGCGCGACATGGGCCGTCTGCCTTCGGGCGCGACCGTCGCGCACCTCTGCTATCAGATCGCTCGGTTCCTCGGCTGCGATCCCGTCGCGATGATCGGGCAGGACCTCGGCTTTACCGACGGCGTGTACTACGCGCGCGGCACCGCGATCGACGAGGTCTGGGCGCCCGAGCTCAATCCGTTCAACACCATCGAGAACCTCGAGTGGACGCGCATCGTGCGGCACCGCTCGCATCTGGTGAAGCGCCGCGATGTGCAGGGAAAGTCGATCTACACCGACGCGCAGATGGAGACGTATCTCCAGCGCTTCGAGTACTTCTTTCTCCAGGACGAGCGGCGTGGACTGCTCACGATCGACGCGACCGAAGGCGGCGTGCGCAAGGCGGGCACCGATGTGCGCACGCTCGCGGCGACGCTGGAGGAGTTCGCGACGCGGCCGATCGAGCCGATTCCGCTGGCGTCGCGCGAGCTCGACGCAGGCAAGCTCGTTGCCGCGGCGGGGCGCATCCGCGCGGTGCTCGCCGACGTGCGCGTGATCGGCACGGCGTCGAAGCGCACGGGAGACGCGATCGCGCAGCTGATCGGCGCGGCGCCTCGGCACGAGAGCGAGGAGCGGCTTTGGAAGACCGTCGAGACCGAGCGCGCGAAGGTCGGCGAGCGGCTCGACACGCTGCGCATGCTCGATGAGTTCAGCCAGGTCGGCGTGCTCAAGCGGGCGAAGGCGGACCGGCGCATCGAGCACGCGACGGGCATTTCTGCCGTGGAAAAGCAGCGATTGCAGTTCGAGCGCGACCTGGTCAACGTCCGCTGGCTCGAAGAGGTGTCCGCGGAGTACGCGACCGTGCTCGAGCAGGCCGTGCGCAGGCTCGAAGGCGGCGCCGTCGAGGACGAGCCCGACGAGACGGCTGTCGCGGCGAGCGCCGATGGCGCGCTGGGTCGCGCGCTGGGCGAGGCCGAGGTCGCGGTCCAAGTGCGCGCGGCGTTCATCGTGCCCGTCGATCCGTGGCATGGCGGGCTTGGAACTCCGCGCAGTCTCGCGGAACGGCTCGCGGGAAAGCCCGCGGTGCAGTGGACGCTCGAGCGGCTCGGCCGCTCGCGCGAGGCTGCGTCGATCGTGCTGCTCGTGCCCGAGGGTTTCGACATCGACGCGCTGATCGATCGGCGCACGATCGGACTTCCGATCGAGATCCACCGCACGCAGGGAAGTCCGTTCGGGCCCGAGCGCGCCGCGATCGCCTCTGCGCGACTGTGGAGCGACAGCTCGTGGCGCGGCGGAATCGCAGGTACGACGGTCTACGACGAGGTTCTCGCGCCGCGCGCGATGCACGACGCGATGGCGCGCTACGGCATCACGGCGGCGATCGTCGTCGGGCCTGACTGGCCGCTGGTCTCCGTCGTCGGCGAGGAAGGCTGCGACGCGCTCGTGCGCCGTCACCGCACTCGGCCCGAGATGCTGCGCGTGGTGTTCAACCAGTCGCCGCCGGGCATGTGCGGCGTGCTCATCGAGCGCTCGCTGATGTCGGAGCTCGCGCACGGCGGCCGCCGTTCGTCGGTCGGCTGGCTGCTCGCGTACGAGCCCTCGCGTCCGCAGCAGGATCCGATCGCGAAGGACGTCTGCGTGCAGATCGATCACGTCGTGCGCCGCTCGCTCGTGCGCGCGGTGTTCGACACGCCGCGCAACATGATCCGCATGCGGCGCGCGATCGAGCCTGGCCTCGGCGAGCGCGGCGCGAGCGTCGCGGGCATCGAGCCGCGCGCGGCGATCGACCTGCTCGAGCACCAGCTGTTCGACACGGTTCCGTACTACACGCCGCAGCACCTGATGATCGAGCTCAACACGGGCCGTCAGGGTTCGGGCGCGTCGAGCCCGCATCGCATGGGTTCGGTGCAGCGCACGGTGATGACCGAGCGGCGCTTTGCGCGCATCGTCGAGCAGCTCGGCGAGAGCCGCGACAGCGTGATGACCTTCTGCGGCGCGGGCGACCCGATGCTGCACCCCGATGTCGCGCAGTTCGTGAAGATGGCCAAGGACGGCGGCGTGCGCGGCGTGCACATCCGCACGGAGCTTCTCGCGCATCCGTCGGCGATCGATGCGGTGATCGAGGCCGGCGTGGATGTCCTGAGCGTCGAGCTCGACGCGGACACCGCGGAGACCTATCGCCGCATGCACGGCGTCGACCGCTTGCGCGATGCGCTCGTGAACATCGAGCGCGCGCTGGGCGGACGGCATCTGCTCGCGGGCAGCACGGGTACAGGCGTCTACGCGACGCCGTGGATCGTGCCGCGCCTCCAGCGACGCGTGGAGAGCTACGAGGACATCGATTCGTTCTTCGACCGATGGCAGCACATGATCGGCACGCCGGTGATCGAAGGTCCCGCGCCGTTCGATGCGTCGGCGGAGACGCCGCTCGATCCGCTGTCGAGCGCGCGCGCGCCGTCACGCGCGATGTGGCGCGAGATGCTGCGCCGCATGATGGTGCTGTCGGACGGAACCGTGCCGCTGTCGGAGCTTGACCTGCGCGGCGACCGCATCTTCGCGAGCGTCGACCGCGGTCCGCTGCTCCAGCTGTGGCGCGATCTCGTCGCGAGGCGCAAGCAGATTCGGCGCGAGCACGGCGAGACGCACCAGGACCTGAGGACGCGCATCCCATGAGCGACTCCCGTACCACTGCGGCTCCAGGCAACGAACGCGTGCTCGCCGTCGTGATCGGTCGCGCGGGAAGCAAGGGTTTGCCGCGGAAAAACGCGCTGCCCGTCGCAGGCGTTCCCATGATCGCGCACTCGGTGCGCTTTGCACTGGCGTCGCGGTCGGTCGAGCGCGTGATCGTGTCGACGGATGGCGCGGAGATCGCGGAGATCGCGCGCGCCGAGGGCGCCGATGTCTTCCTGCGGCCGGACGCGGTCTCCAACGACACCGCGACCGTCGACAGCGCGGTGCGCCACGCCGTCGAGGCGAGCGGCTCGCGCGCGGAGACGATCGTGATCCTCTACGGCAATGTGCCGGTGCGGCCTGCGGATCTCGCGGATCGCGCGGTGGCGCGGCTCCATGAGACGGGCGCCGACAGCGTGCAGAGCTACTACCGCGTGGGCAAGACGCATCCGTTCTGGATGTCGCGGCTCGACGAGAGCGGCCGCGTGTCGCAGTTCATCGAGAATCGGATCTACCGCAGGCAGGAGCTTCCGCCGCTGTTCATGCCCGATGGCGGCGTGATCGCCGTGCGCCGCGCGAGCCTGTTCGATGTGCGCGAGGGCGAGCCTCACGCGTTCTTTGGCCGCGACCGCCGCGGCATCGAGACGCGCGAGGGCGACGTGGTCGACGTCGATACGGCGCTTGATCTCGCGGTTGCCGAGGCGATCCTGAATTCCCGCGCGGAGGTGCACGCATGAACCAGTCCGGCCTCAAGCCCGCAGCGATCGAGATCGGCGGCCGCAAGGTCGCGTCGTACGGCGATCCGTTCATCATCGCGGAGATCGGCGTGAACCACGACGGCAGCGTCGCGCGTGCGCGCGAGCTCGTGCATGCCGCGAAGGCGGCGGGCGCTGATGCCGCCAAGTTCCAGATGTTCGACGCGGACATGCTGATGTCTCTCGACTCGGTGCTCGCGGTGTACCAGCGCGAGCGCGGCGCGCGCGATCCGCGCGAACTGCTGCGCGGACTGCAGCTTTCGCCTGCGGATCTCGGTGCGCTTGCCGACGAGTGCGTCGCCGCGGACATCGTGCCGATGGTGACGGTGTTCTCGATTCCGCTCTTTGAAATGGCGCGCACGCAGCGTTGGAGCGCGTTCAAGACGGCGTCGCCCGACCTCGTGAATCTTCCGTTGCTGCGCGCGGCGAGCGCCATGTACCGGCCGCTCATCGTGTCGACCGGCGCGGCGACGCGCGACGAGGTCGCGCAGGCCGCGCGTTGGCTCGAGGCTGTACCCGAGCTCGCGTTCCTCCAGTGCACGAGCAGCTATCCGACGCCCGACGAGCGCGCGGCGATCGGCGGAATGCATGAAATCGCCGCGATCACGGGCCGCGCGGTCGGCTACAGCGACCACACCGCGAGCGCCGACACGGGCGCGATCGCGGTCGCGGCCGGCGCATGCATCCTCGAGAAGCACCTGACCTACGACCGCAGCGCTGCGGGACCGGATCACAACGCGAGCCTCGATCCCGCGCAGTTCGCCGAATACGTGCGTCTCGCCCGCCGCGCCGCGCGCATGCTCGGCGCGCCGCGCAAGGAACTGCAGGACGTCGAGCGCGATGTCCGCAAGGTGAGCAGGCAATCGCTGGTGGCCGCGCATGATCTCGCCGCAGGCTCGGTGCTGCGCGCGTCGGATCTCGCAGTCAAGCGCCCGGGCACGGGCATCTGCGCGAGCATGATCGACGCCGTCGTGGGCAAGCGGCTCTCGCGTCCGGTGTCTGCGGATCGGGTGCTGGTCGAAGCCGATCTCGCGACGGCCGAAACCGCAGCGAGGTCGCACGCGTGAAGCGCCGGATCGCCGTCGTCACCGGCACGCGCGCCGAGTGGGGGCTGCTGCTCCCCGTCTGCGAGGCGATCGCCAGGCATCCGAAGCTCGAGCTGCAGGTCGTCGCCGGCGGCGCGCATCTGCTCGCGCCCGCGCGGACCATCGAAGAAGTGCGCGCATTCGCGCCCAATCTGATCGAGTTCCCGATGCAGGTCGCGGGCGAGTACGGCCGCTACGCCGACGCGCGCGCGGTTGGCCGCGGCATCACCGCGCTCGCCGACATCCTCGCGCAGCTCGCGCCCGATGTCGTCGTCGTGCTCGGTGACCGCATCGAGGCGTTCGCCGCTGCGAGCGCTGCGAGCATCGGCGGCATCCGGGTCGCGCACATCCACGGCGGCGATCGCGCCGAAGGCGTCGCCGACGAGTCGATGCGCCATGCGATGACCAAGCTCGCGCACCTGCACTTTCCAGCATCGGCCGGCAGCGCGGAGCGGATCCTCTCGCTCGGCGAGGAGCCGGCCACGGTGCATCTCGCCGGCTCGCCCGCGATCGATGCGCTGGCGCGGCTCGCGCCCGTTTCCGACAAGCGGTACGCGGAGCTCGGCGCGCCCGAGTTCGTGTTCCTCATGCATCCGTGCGGACGCAGCGACGACGAGGAGCATGACGACGCGCGCGCGCTGCTCGATGTCGCCATCGCGAACGGCCGCGTGCTCGCCATTGCGCCCAACAGCGATCCTGGCCGCGTGGGAATCGTGCGCGCGATCGCCGAACGCGCGGCGGACATGCGCGTGGTCGATCATCTTCCCCGCGCCGATTTCGTCGGGCTTCTGCGCCGCGCCGAGGTGCGTGCGCTGATCGGGAACTCGAGCGCGGGGATCATCGAATCCGCCGCGCTCGGAACGCGCGTGATCGACGTCGGTCGCCGGCAGCGCGGCCGCGAGCGCGCGCCCAACGTGGTGTCGTGCGCGGTCGCCGAGCCATCGGCGCAGCGAATCGCCCTGGCCGAGACCTTCGCGCGGCTGTCCGATGTCCGCGTGGACGGACCGCAGCCCTACGGAAACGGCGGTTCGGGCGCCGAAATCGCGCGGGTTCTCGCCGAGTTCGACGAGCGCAGGCATCCGATCTCCAAGCTCAACACGTTCTGACGCGGTTCCATCTGTGCGGTCTGGTCGGGATGTCGCGTCCGCAGCCACGGTGGGAATGCGCCGCCTTCGGCGCGAACTCGCCGCGCGCGGTCAACCGGCGTGCGGATTCTTCCGATCAACGCGAAGCCTTGCGCCGTTTCGGCGTTGGCCTGGAGGAAGCGACGATGTCTGAGTCCACGCAGCACAGCGGAACCACCGCCCACACCCACGACGAGTGCATGCAGATCGCGCACGCGGCCGTGAAGCAGATCAGCCACATCGCGACGCTTCCCGAGGTCACGCTGGGAATCATCGAGCTCGTCGAGGATCCCAACTCGAGCGCGCAGGACCTCAACGAACTCATCGGCCGCGACCCCGCGCTCTCCGCGCGCGTGCTCAAGGTCGTCAACAGCGCGTTCTACGGGCTTCCGCGCCAGATCGGCTCGATCAACCGCGCCATCTCGCTGCTCGGCCTCAACGCGGTCAAGAACATCGCGATCGCCGCGAGCCTCGCCAAGCTGTTCCGCGGCGGCGCGCTCTGCGACCGCTTCGACGCGAAGGACCTCTGGGAGCACTCGATCGCCGTCGCCACCGCCGCGCGCCTTCTCGCGAAGGAAGCGCGCATGAGCTCGGGCGACGAGGCGTTCCTCGGCGGCCTGATGCACGACATCGGCATCATGGTCGCGCTGCAGTCCGACCGCGCCAAGCTGGCGAAGGTGTTCGCCGACATGCAGTTCGACGGCAACGGCGCGCCGCTCATCGATTTCCGCATGGCGGAGCGCAATGTCTTCGGCGCCGACCACTGCCACTTCGGCGAGGCGCTCTGCGAGCAGTGGAAGTTCCCGCGTTCGCTCGCGCTTGCGTGCGGACATCATCATGATCCGATGCTTGCGCCGGCCGAGTCGCGCCAGGTGCCGTGGCTTGTGTTCATCGCAGACCGGCTTGCGACCGAGCTGCACGGTTTCCGTGCGGACATCGTCAACCGCTCGATTCCGCGCGAGGCGCTCGAGTCGCTCGGTCTCAGCGAGGCCAACCTCGCCTCGGTGCGTTCGCAGCTTGCCGAGAAGCTTGCCGAGGCGCAGGCGACGTTGTCCGGCTGAATCGGGCGATCGCATGGCAAGGTGCGCGCTTCGCGCGTAGCATCGCGCCATGGCCTCGATGGTCCACATTGACTTCACGCGACCGATTGCGGTGTTTCCACTGCCGTCGGTCGTTGTCTATCCGCACACCGCGGAGTGGATGGTGGCGTTCGAGCCGCGCTACCGCCAGATGGTGGAGGACTGCCTGCGCGCGCGCCTCGACGGGCCGCTGCTCGACGCGGCGCCGATTGCGATGGCGACCTACGCGGGCCGCGCGTGGACCGGCGACCGCATCGGCGATCCGCCGCTGCGGCCGGCCGTGTGCGTGGCCAAGATCGTCGATCACCGGCCGCTGCCCGATGGCCGTCACCAGATGCTGATGCACGGCTTCTGCCGCGCGCGCATCGACACGATCGCCGAGCCCGAGGGCCGCAGGCTCTATCGCCTTGCGCGGCTCTCGCCGATCGATCGCAGCGTGGGCACGCCGAGAAGGCTGCCTGCGCTCGAGTCGGAGATCGAGGCGCTGATCACGCGCGGCGAGCTGCGCCGCATGCAGCGGCTCGATCCCGTGCGCGAGTGGATCCGCCGCGGCAGCGTGCCGACGGAGATGATCCTCGAGCAGCTGCTCTTCATGCTTTCGCGCGGCGACGACGCGCGCTACCGCCTGCTCGAGGAGCCGAGCGGGCGCGCACGCGCACGCTTCGCGTTGAGCGAGCTCGCGCATCTTTCGAAGCTGCTGGATCGCGCGGCGGGCCGCAGTGCCGCCGGCGCGCGCGGCGTCTCGACTAACTGAAGGTGACGGTCGGCATGCGCGTTCAGCGCGCCTTGTAGCCCGCGGCGTCCAGCTCCGCGTTCCACGCCGCGAGCTCGGTCGCGTACTTCGTGCGCAGCGCAGAGGCGTCGCCGATGATCTCGATGCCGTCGAGCTTCTCGCCTTCCTGCAGCCGGAGCGAGACGTCGAGGCCCTCGGTCACCGTGGCGAACACGGAGTAGACGAGGTTCCAGCGGTCCTGCTCCTTCACGGTGAAGAAGATGCGCGTGGGCTTGGCGCGCGCCGTGTTGTCGTCGGTGGTGTTCGACGCGCACAGCCGGCCGCCGACGTTGAAGAACAGCTTGGGCGAGAACTCGCGCGGAGTGGTGAAGATCACGCGGCTTTCGCCGAGCTGGCGCACGACGGGCGAGAAGTCGGTCCACTCGCGGCCCTTGAAGTAGCCGTGTTCGACGAGCGTGATGAAGCTGAGGCAGATGCGCGGCGCGGCCTTGGTCTCGAGCTTGACGCGGATGACGCCGGAGACCTGCTTGAAGACGGCGTAGATCTCGCCGCTCGCGGCGGGCGCGCTCTCCGAAGCCGTGCTCTCCGGAGCCTTGCTCTCCGGAGCCTTGCCCTCGGAAGGCTTCACTTCAGCGGGCTTGGCTTCCGCTGGCGGCGTGGGAGCGGTTTCCTGCGGATTGGCAGCCTTCTGCGGAGGTGCGGGCGCAGGCGTCGGAGCGGAGCGATCGCATCCCGTGGTGAAGGTCGCGACGAAGGTCGTGGTGAACGCCGCGCAAAGCAGAAGTGCGCAGAAGCTGGCAATGGGTCGTGCGATCGTCGTCATCGGTGCGCTGGTTCAGTTGCCGCCGTTGCGCCGGCTTCCGCGTCCGTTGCGGTTCGTGCGTGCGGTGGTGTCGGTGGTCGTCGTGCTCGAATCGGTCGGATTGCCGCCGGGCGACGCCGCTGGCGCCGCGGGCGTGGGTGCGCCGCCGGGCGCGGTCGGTGTCGACGCAGCGGGGGCGTCCTTCGCGCCGCGCTCGGAGTTCGGCGGTGCGATCGCCGCGTCGTCGGCAGCGAGCGAATCCTTGCGCGCGGCGAGCGCATTGCGCTCGAACGAATCCGCGCGATCGAGCGAGCCGATCGTGTAGACGACGTCGGTGATGCGCGCGCTCATCGCAGGATCCGCGTCGCCAAGCATGCCGCGCACGCGGAGGAGCGCGTCCTTGAGCGAGACGCGGCGCTTGCGCTGGCAGTCGATCACGCCGATGCGCGCGTCGATCTCGGCGATGACGGCTTCCTTCGAGTGATTCGCAAGGCGCGGCAGCACGAGGTCCGCGGCTTCGCACGCCGCGCGCGAGAGCGGCTCGAGGCGCTGGTACACGGTGTCGAGCTGGTCGAGCAGCGCGCTGTCCTGATCCGAGTTGAACGCGGGAAGCGCGAGCGTGTCCTCGACGATGCGCGCGAGCAGCCGCTCGTCCTCGAAGAGTTCAGGGTGCAGCTCGCGCTGCCAGCGCTCGACCAGCCTGCGTCCGTCCTGCGGCTGAAGCCTGCTTCGGATGCGCGAAAGCGCGGTGAAGTGCATGCCGCGGATCGCGAGTTCGCTTGCGAAATCCTTGTCGTCGAGCGCGGCGAGCTGCGCCTCGGTGGTGGCCGCGGCGTCGCCTGGCGCAAAGCGCCACATGATTCCTGCGTTGGTCTCGATGATCGCGCGCGCCGTGTCGTTGTCGCGGAGCAGCTGCGCGCGCGCCGCGAGCGCAGTCGCGAGCGTCGTCGCGTAGTCGTTGAGCGTGGCGTCGATCAGGTGCAGCGTGTCCGTGCCGAGATGCAGCTTTGGGAGCAGCTCGAGGAGCGTCACGCGCGTCGACGGAAGCAGCGCCTCGCGCGGGAGCCGCTCGAGCTGCCACGCAACGAGTTGCGCGCGGTAGCGCGACTTGCGGTCGGCCGCCGTGGCGCTCTCGATCGCGTCGAGGAGCGTCTGTTCCGCCGCGAGCGCGCTGCGCTGCGACTTGTCGCGGAGCGCGAGGAGCGCGATGAGCTCGGGCGTGTCGCGCGGGAAGAACGCCTCGCGCGCGGGATCGAACGTGTACGCCGCGGGAAGCAGCCGCACGATCTGCTTGGTGGAGTTCTCGGTGGCCTTCGCGATCGTCGCGAGGTACGCCGCGTGTGCTTCGGAGAGCTTGGCGTCGGTCGCGAGCGCGGAGTCGATCGCGGTCAGGAACGCGATGAAGCGCGCGCGCTCCATCGGCTGCGCGATCACGGACTTCCGCAGCGCGTCCTCGGCGGTCGCGCGGGCGCGCTCGCGGCGATCGACGGCGGCGGAATCCTGCGCCGGCGTCGGAGTCGGC
>CAITDI010000075.1 GCA_903891095.1 uncultured bacterium
GGCACCTCACGGCACGTGCCAGGCACCGCCCGCGACTCGTATTGAGAGGTCTGGCACCCGACACGTGCCGTGTGGTGCACGGCACCTCATGGCACGTGCCAGGCACCATTTCTGGGCACGGTTTCCGCGCTAGTCTCCGCACATGCCCCCCCTCACCGCCGCCGACCTCTCCCACGACCGCGACTTCGCGCGCGACCTCGACGCGCACGACGAGCTCGCGCAGTTCCGCGGCCGCTTCTCGCTTCCGCTCAAGCGGCCTGACGACATCTACTTCGTCGGCAATTCCCTCGGCCCCATGCCGCACCTCGCGCGCACCTTCGTCCTCGAGGAGCTCGAAGACTGGGCGCACCTCGGCGTCGCCGGCCACATGAACTCGCGTCGCCCGTGGTTCTATCACCACGAAAACCTCCGCGGCTCCCTCGCCCGCCTCGTCGGCGCGCACGAGCACGAGGTCGTCGCGATGAACTCGCTCACCACGAACATCCACCTCCTGCTCACCACGTTCTACCGCCCGCAGCTGGCGGGCCCCGGCGCACGCACCAAACTCCTCATCGAAAAAGGCGCGTTCCCCAGCGACACCTACGCCGTCATGACCCACGTCGCCGCGCGCGGGCTCGACCCCGAGCAGCATGTCGTCGAAATCGCTCCGCGCGCGGGCGAGTGGACGATCCGCCCCGAGGACCTCGACGCGCGCATCGCCGAGCTCGGCGACACGCTCGCGCTCGCGCTGCTTCCAGGCGTCCAGTACCGCACGGGCCAGGCGTTCGACATCGCGCGCCACACGCGCGCGGTCCACGCCGTCGGCGCGCGCTGCGGATGGGATCTCGCGCACGCCGCGGGCAACCTCGCGCTCAAGCTCCACGACTCCAACGCCGACTTCGCCGTCTGGTGCAGCTACAAGTATCTCAACTCGGGTCCGGGCGCCGTCGCCGGCGCGTTCATCCACGAGCGCCATGTGCGCGATGTCACGCTTCCGCGCCACGCGGGCTGGTGGGGCAACGATCCCAAGACGCGCTTCCGCATGGAGGAACGCTTCGTCCCCGTGCAGCACGCCGACGCGTGGAGCCTCTCCAACCCGCCGATCCTCGCCGTCGCGCCGCTCATCGCGAGCCTCGCCGAGTTCGACGCCGCCGGCATCGAGCGCCTGCGCGCAAAGAGCGTGCGCATGACCGCGCTGCTCGAGTTCCTGCTCCGCGGCTCGTCGGGCGACGGTGGAGACCTCGAGATCCTCACGCCCACCGCGTCGCACGCGCGCGGCGCGCAGCTCTCGCTCTACTTCGCCAAAAACGCGCGAGCCCGCTACGAGGCGTTCCTCGCAGCGGGTCTCGCGTGTGATTACCGAGAGCCTGGCATCGTCCGGCTCGCGCCCGCGCCGCTGTTCAACACCTTCGACGAGGTGTGGCGCGCAGCGGCGATCGTGCGCGAATCCGTCCGCTGAGCGGACCCGTCTGCCTTACGGCATCGGGGTTCCCCAGTGTCCGAGCATCGTCGACAGGTCGGTCGCGTCGACCTTGCCGTCGAAGTTCACGTCGCCCACACCGCTCGGGCTCGGGCCCCAGCTGTTGAGGATGATCGCGAGGTCGACGCTGTTGACCTGGCCGTCGAGGTTGAGGTCGCCCCACGCCAACTCGCAGCGGTCGAGCTTGCCGTTGCGGTTCGCGTCGGCAAAGCCGTTCGCGATGTCGCACGTGTCAAGCAGGCCGTTGCTGTTGCAGTCGAGGTTCGGGTTCGCGGCGAGCTGGCAGCTGTCGAGCGCGCCGTCGCGGTCGCAGTCGAGAGCCTGGTTCGCAGCGATCTCGCACGAGTCGGGGATGCCGCCGCCGTTGCAGTCCGCAGCGGTTCCCGTCGCGATTTCATACGCGTCGGGGATGCCGTTGCCGTTGCAGTCCGGCATGCACTCGTCGGGGATGCCGTTCGCGTCGACGTCGTGCGAGGTACCCGCAGCGATGTCGCACGAGTCGGGGATGCCGTTCGAGTTGCAGTCGGCCGCAGCGCCCGAGGAGAGGTCGCACGTATCGGGGATGCCGTTCGCGTTGCAGTCCGCGACGGCGCCCGATGCGATCTCATCGAAGTCGCAGAGGCCGTTGTTGTTGCAGTCACCCGAGAGGATCACGTCGCCGATGCTGTGGAAGGCACCGCTGACGTTGTCCGGCACGTTGCGGCAGAGGCGGCTCGTGAACAGCGTGGTCTCGCCGGTCTCGAGCTGCTTGATCGCACCGCCGACCGTGCCAGCGCGGTTCTCCTCCATCGTGACCTCGAGCAGGAAGATGCGCGCCGAGTTCGAGATGGCGCCACCGGCTGCAGAGGACATGTTCAGCGTGAACACGCTGTTGGAGATGTTCAGCGTTCCGAGCAGGGTGCTCGTCGAGCTGTTCGAGATCGCGCCGCCGGTCGCCGCGCCGTTCTGCGAGAACGTCGTGACGGTGATGTCCGCCGCGCTGTTGATGGCGCGGATGGCGCCGCCCTCAGCCGTGGCGATGTTGCCGGTGAAGAGGCACTGGTCGATCACCGGGTCGGCATCGGTGATCAGCATGCCCGCGCCGTTGTCCGCGCGGCCGTTGCGGAAGGTGATTCCGCGCAGGACGACGCGGCCGTTGCCGGCGCGACCGCTGATCTCCGCGCAGCGCGCGCTGGCGCCGCCGTCGATGATGACGTTGTTGCGTCCGCTGATCGCAGCGATCGTCACGGCGCGCGACTGCAGGCTGATCGGGCCGTAGGTGCCCGTCGCAACCTTGATCACGGTGCCGTTCGGAGCCGCATTGATCGCCGCCTGGATCGAGGCGTAGCCGGTGCCACCGACGACGAACTCGCACTCGTCGGGCGTACCCGAGCTGTCGAGGTCGGTCGAGGTGTGCGCCGAGAGATCGCACGAGTCAGGAATCGAGTTGTGGTTGCAGTCGCTGGCAGAGCCCGCGGCGATTTCGCAGACGTCGCCCGTGCCGTTGCCGTTGCAGTCGGCCTGGTTGGCGTTCGCGATCGACGGGCAGTTGTCCTGGCAATCCGCGATGCCGTCGCTGTCGCTGTCGGTGTCGGCGACACCGCAGCCGCAGGTTCCGGCAGACGTCTTGCTCGGATCGTTCGGGCAGCCGTCGACGCAGTTCGCCACGCCGTCGCCGTCGGTGTCGGAGTCCGCGACGCCGCAACCGCAGGTGCCGGGCTCGGTCTTGGCCGAGTCGCTGGGGCAACCGTCGTTCGAGGTCGACGCGTAACCGGCCGGAGCCGAGGTCTGGCAGAAGGCAGAGCTCGCGCCCGCGTCACCCGCGCCGTCGCCATCGACGTCGGCGTAGTAGGTGATCGGAGCGAGGAGCGCCGCATTGCTCGGGCAGTTGTCGCCAGCGACGCTGACGTAACCGACCGAAGCTTCGCACGCCGTCTCGGTCACGTTCGCGTCACCCGCACCGTCGCCGTCGGCGTCGGAGTAGAAGGTGGCGGGAGCCGTGCGAGCAGCCGTGTTCGGGCAAGCATCGTCGTTCGACGCGACGCCGCAGGCGACCGGCGAACCCGCACCATGACCGTCGCCATCGGCGTCGGCATAGAGGAGCGCGCTGTCGTTGCAGTCGGAGCTGTCGGTGGTGAAGCCCGCCGGAGCCGAAGTCTCGCACACCGAGGTGGTCGAGCCAGCGGCGCCGAAGCCGTCCTGGTCAGCGTCGGCGAAGTAGGTCACCGCGTTGAGGAGGGCAGCGTTGGTCGGGCAGTTGTCACCAGCGACCGCGACGAAGCCAGCGGGCTGTTCGCACGCAGACTCGGTCGAGGCAGCGTCACCAGCACCGTCGTTGTCGACGTCGGCGTAGAACGTGGCCGGCGCCGTGCGCGAGGCCGTGTCCGGGCAGAGGTCGTCGTTCGA
>CAITDI010000076.1 GCA_903891095.1 uncultured bacterium
GACGCGATGCACCGCGCGATCGAGTCGACCGTCGCGAGCAAGTTCGCGACCGACGGCCTCGCCGGCGAGAACCTCCAGTCGCGCGCGCGCGGCCTCCTCGTGATGCTCGCGTCGAACGCCACCGGCGCGCTCGTTCTCACCACCGGCAACAAGAGCGAGTACGCCGCGGGATACGCGACGCTCTACGGCGACATGAACGGCGGCCTCGCGCCGATCGGCGACCTCTACAAGACCGAGGTCTACGCGATGGCGCGCATGCTCAACGCGCGCTTTGCCGAGTTCGGCTTCGCGCAGCCGCCGATTCCCGCGGCGAGCATCGACAAGGCGCCGAGCGCGGAGCTCCGCCCGAACCAGACCGACCAGGACTCGCTGCCGCCGTACGAGGTGCTCGACGCGGTGCTGCGCGTGCTCATCGACGCCGAAGGCTCGCTCGAAGAAGCCGTCGCTGCATCGGCCGTCGCCGCATCGGCCGCGCCGCGCGAACTCGTCGCGCGCATCGCCAGGATGCTCGACCGCGCGCAGTTCAAGCGCGACCAGGCCGCGGTCATCCTCAAGCTCACGCCGCGCGCGTTCGGCCGCGGGCGCCGCTATCCGATTGCGCAAGCATGGGACTGGACCCGCTGACATGCCGATCCGCGTCCTCCCGCCCGAACTCATCAACCAGATCGCCGCCGGCGAGGTGGTCGAGCGTCCCGCGAGCGTCGTCAAGGAGCTCGTCGAGAACTCGCTCGACGCGGGCGCGCGCAGGCTGCTCGTCGAGATCGAGGGCGGCGGCGCGGACCTCGTGCGCGTGACCGACGACGGCTCGGGCATCTCCGCCGACGAGATGCCGCTCGCCGTCGCATCGCACGCGACGAGCAAGGTGTCGACGAGCGACGATCTCGCCGCGATCCACACGTTTGGCTTCCGCGGCGAGGCGCTCGCGTCGATCGCGAGCGTGTCGCGCTTTCGCATGGTGTCGTGCCGCCACGGCGCGGATGCGGGCGCGGAGATCATCGTCGAAGGCGGCGCGCTGCAAGGCCCGCGCCCGGCGTCCGCGCGGCCGGGCACGACGATCGAGGTGCGCACGCTCTTCTTCAACGTGCCTGCGCGGCGCAAGTTCCTCAAGACCGACGCTGCCGAGACCGCGCGCGTGACCGAGACGCTCGAGTCGATCGCGCTCGCGCATCCGCATGTCGCGTTCGAGCTGCGTTCGAACGGCCGCAAGCTGCTCGACCTCGCGCCGACCGACGAACCCGCGAAGCGCACGCTCGATGTCCTCGGCAACGAGCTCGAGCCCGAGCTGCTCGAGTTCGAGGAGCGCTATCCCGAGCTCGGCGGGCTCGTCGTGCGCGGCTTCGCGGGCCGCCCCGGCATCGCGCGCCCGACCTCGCGCGCGATCCGCATCCATCTCAACGGCCGCCCGATCATGGACCGGCTCGTGCTGCACGCGGTGCGCGAGGCGTACCGCGGCCTCGTCGATCCCGCGCGCACGCCGACGGTCGCGCTGATCCTCGAGCTCGATCCGCGCGAGGTCGATGTCAACGTGCATCCAGCGAAGTGCGAGGTGCGCTTCCGCTCGCAGCAGGGCATCCACTCCGCCGTGCGCAAGTCGATCGAGCGCGCGCTGCGCGCCGCGAACCTCGTGCCGCACTTCGTGCCCGACGCGTTCAAGGCGATGCCCGCGGAGCCTGTCGCGCCGCGCGCGCCGCTCTTTGGCAGCGGGCTTGCGCAGGCGCCGCGCGACTTCGCGGCGGCAGGAAGCGATTTCTCAGCGTTCGCCGCGCTCGCGGCGAGCACGGTCGAGGCGAAGCCGGCCGCGCATGCGCCGGTCGACGACACCACCGCGTTGCGCGCCGAGTTCCCGTACATCCAGCTTCTCAGCGGTTTCGTGGTCACCGAGGACGCCGACGGCGTCGTGATCGTCGACCAGCACGCGCTGCATGAGCGCGCGATGTTCGCGATGTTCATCGAGCGCCTGGGCGCGGGCCCGCTCGAATCGCAGCGGCTGCTCGTCCCGATCGTCCTCGAGCGAAGCGCGCGCGAGGTCGAGATCCTCGCCGAGATCGAGCCGCTGCTCACGCGCCTCGGGATCAGCGCGCGGCCGTTCGGCCCGCGCTCCGTCGCGGTCGAGGCCGTGCCCACGCTGCTCCACTCGCGCAATGCCGACGCGGGCGCATTCGTCGGCGATCTCCTCGCCAAGGCCGTCGAGCACGGTTCGCTGCTCTCGCTCGAGGCCGCGCTGCATGAAGTCGTCGACATGATGTCGTGCAAGGCCGCGGTGAAGGCGGGGGACTCGCTGACCGCAGCCGAGATTCGCGACCTTCTCCGCATGCGCGAGACGATCGAGCGCTCGACGTCGTGCCCGCATGGCCGACCGACTTCGATCCGCATCGCGCGTCACGAGCTCGAGCGCCGCTTCGGCCGCTCGTAGCGCGCGGCTCCCTCGCCGTTACTTCTTCGCCGCTACTTTTTAATACTGCGCTCGCGCGGCAGGATGATCTCGTGGAAGACCGTCTCGCCGGTCTCGAGCATGCGCTCGATGTACGGGCGGCACACGCCGCAGCAGCTGCCGCAGCCAAAGCGGCTGGTGAGCTCGTCGATCTGCAGATGGTCGGCGTCCGCCGCGTCCTTCAGCTCGCTGAAGCGACGGTCGTAGCAGATGCACCTGTCGATGACGATGGCCTTGCTCATGCGGTTGAGAACCGGGCGGTTCACCGCGGATCGTAAGGCGCGTCGCCATCGGCAAGGAAGCCGTTTTTCGGAAATCCCATCACGCCGTCGAGCAGCGCGCTCGTCGCATGCTCGCCTTCGGAGCAGGTGCAGGTCCCGCCCACATGGCCGTCGAGGTAGCAGGCATGCGTGCAGCCGCCGTGGCGGAACGCCTGCGCGCCGGCGTACACCGTCTGGATGTCGTTCTCGACCGAGTTCGAAGGGGCGCGCATGAACTTGTTCGCGCCGCCCTTCCAGCCGCCGTCGCCA
>CAITDI010000077.1 GCA_903891095.1 uncultured bacterium
GGCACTGCATGGCACGTGCCAGGCACACGCGAACCCGCGAGAACCGCACCCACCCGAAGGCGATCGCCCCGCATGGCCTCGCTGCACGGCACGTGCCGCCCAGTGCCAGGCACTGGACGGCACGTGCCGGGCACCGTTTCCCGAATCGCTACCTTGCGCGCATGAGCCAGACATACGCCGACGCCGACATCGCGCTCCTCACGTCGATTCTCCGCGAGCTCCGCGCCGACAGCGGCACGCTGCACGCGACCGGCGCCGATGGCGCGCTGCATCTGCGCTGCGCGATCGGCATTCCCGAGCAGGTGCTCGCGATCGTCGCGGTCGTGCCGATCGGCAAGGGCATGGCTGGTCTCGCTGCCGAGCGCAAGTGCGCCGTCAACAGCTGCAACATCCAGCAGGACACGACCGGCGATGTGCGCCCCGGCGCGCGCGCGACGGGTCTCGCGGGCAGCGTGGCGGTTCCTTTGCTCGCGGCTGACGGCCGCGTGCTGGGCGTTCTCGGCGTCGCGACACGCGCCGAGCGCACCTTCACCGCAGACGACGAGCGCGCGATCGCGTCACGGGGTCTTGCGTTCTTCAGCGCGTGATCAGTTACGCAGCCGAATCAACGCGTGCTCGACGGTGTGGTTGCCGTCGGAGTAGTTGAATCCGCGTACCTCTCCCGCGACTTCGCCGAGCGCTGCGAAGTCGCCCGCACTCGCGCGCGGCACCAGCAGGTACCCACCCGGATTCCCGCGGCACCACTCCTCGATCCGCCCGCGCGTCGCGTCGGTCACCGCGTCGCCCAGGCGATCGAGCTTGTTGCGCGTCGTCCACAGGAGCGAGTCCTCCTGGTAGCCCACGCCGCCGATTCGCGGGAAGTCCGCGTCGCTCGGCGTCTTCCCGCAATCCTTCGCAACCACGCCCACGATCCGCGGCGTGTTCCAGATCCAGCGCGTGTTCGGGAGCCACGCGCCAAAGTTCGCCATCTCGGCGAGCGCCGTCGCTGGGATCGCCAGCGCCAGCGCCGTCGCGAATGCGCCCGCGAGCGACGCGCGCCACGCCTTCACGAGCAGCACCACCGACGCGATCGTCGCGATCGACGCGAGCACAAGCGTGACCACGCCGGCATCGGCCATCGCGGGCCACGCGCCCGCGGCGGGCGCCGTCAGGCCGCGCGCGGCAAACAGCGCGTAGATCGCGGGCCCGCCCAGCGCGAATCCCGCGCCGACCACGAGCCATGCGCCGAAACCAAATCGATCGCCGCCGTTGAGCGCCTTCGGCAGCGCGCGCACGCCGCCCAGCACGCATCGCGCCGTCAGCAGCGCGATCGCGGGATACGTCGGCAGGATGTAGTGCGGGAACTTGGTCACCACGATCTCGAACGCAAGCCACGTCGGCACGAGCCAGAAGAAGAGGAACACCTCCGCATCGCGGCCGCGCGCGCTCATGAAGCGCGCGCGCATCCGCGCGAGAAATCCCGCGCCGTGCTGCGCTCCCGCGGCGGCCTCGACCGCAAACGCACGCATCACCATGCGCCCGAACGCGAGCGCCGTGAGCAGCGAACCAGGGAAGAAGAACGCGACCAGCGTCACCAGGTAGTAGCCCGGCGGCGCCGCGTGGCCTTCGGCGCCTTCCTTCGCGCGCTGCACGACTTCCTTGTCGAACGCGGCGCGCAGCGTGTCCCAGCCGACCTCGTTGCCCGCGAGCCACACCCACGGCACCGCGATCGCCGCGAGCACCACGAGTCCCGTGATCGGCCGTAGCCGCCAGATGAATCGCCAGTCGCGCCGCGCCGCAGCGGCGCCAAACGCGGCGGTTCCCGCGACAAACGGCGTGATCGGGCCCTTCGCGAGCACGCCGAGCCCGACGAGGAACCAGAACAGCACGACCCGCGCGAGCGGCAGTCCGCCGCGCGCGCCGCGATCGATGCGATGCGCGCGCCACAGCGTCCACAGCACGCACATCGAGAGCGTCGTGGTCGCGAGCAGCACTTCGTCGGCGCGCGCCATGTGGCAATCGACCACGATCACGGGCGCGACCACGAGCATGCACGCAGCCAGAAGCCCCGTGTTTCCGCCAAACATCCGTCGTCCGAGCCACAGCGTCGCGAGCGCCGCGACCAGCGCCGCGATCGCGCTCGGCAGGCGGTACATCCAGATCGCGTCGCGCTTCACATCGCCGCCTGTCGCGGCGAGCACGGTCGGCGCCTGGAGCCAGTAGATCAGCGGCGGCTTCTTGAGGCGGATCACATCGCCGACGCGCGGCACGATCCAGTCGGCCAGCTTGTTGCTCTCCGCCATCTGCCGCGAAGCCTGCGCGAAACGCGGCTCATCGCGGTCGGTCACGGGAACCGCCGCGATGCCGACCAGGAACGTGCACGCGGCAAGCACGCACACGATCGCGGCCGACATCAGCCACGAGTCCTGCCGACGAACCGCGCTCTGAGCGCGCAGCCCGCGAAGTGCATTCATGATTCCCAGCATCGCCCGATGGTACAGCGACTGCGTGAGCCGCAGTCGTCACGGGTGTCCCTCAGGGGGCCGCCGTCGTCGGCGCTTCCGGCGTGGCGACCTCGGTCTGGGTCAGCGAGCAGTCGGCCTCGGCGTCGTCGAACTTGACGGTGTTCGTGCCGTCGAACCGCACGAGCGGCACGCGCACGCCGCCGCGGTCGTTCCATTCGGACAACGCCTCGGTCACCTCGGCAAACCGAGCGTCGCGCACGCGGCGCTGCACGCGCTGCGCCACGGGCTGGCCGCTGCCGGGCTTCACGAGCCAGTCGACGACCATGCCGTGCCACTGGATGCGCAGGACTTCGCCGTCGAGTTCCTTGAGCGTGTCGTTCGCGCCGACCTTCCACTCCGCGGCGCCGAGCGAGCGGAACTTCACGTCGGTCTGCAGGATCACGCGCGCGAGGAACAGCGGCTCGTTCATCGCCACGCGGCGGAACGCCTCGATCTGCGCCTCGTCGAGCTTGCGCTCGGGGTCGACCGTCGAGCGCTGTGCGAACACCGCGTCCGACTTGCCCGGCGCGATGCCGAAGCTCGCCGTCGTCCAAGTCGCCGCGTCGTCCCACGCGTTGAGCTCGGTGAACGTCAGGTTGGCGCCCAGCCTGATCTCCGAGCGGATCCTGCACGGCTTGTCGGCGATGGTCTGCTCGCGCGTCGACCACACCACGATGTCCTTCGGACACGCGGCGTCGGCGCGCAGCCAGCGCCGCGCGGCGGCCGCGAGCTCGATCCCGCGCGCGTCGCCCGCGATCGGCTCGTCGACCGGCTCGGCAAAGCTGCCGGGCGAACGCACGAACTGCTCGCGGCACGCGTCGCTCGCAAAGATGTAGAGCAGGCCGTTCACGTTCTCGTAGCGATACACCGAGCCCGGCGTCGACAGCGGGCCCATGCGCGGGCAGCATCCGCCGAGCGCGACCGCGAACCGCCGCGGCATCGCCTCGAACGCGCGCTTCGACGACTCGGTCGCAAAGCGGTAGCGGAAGTTCCCGTAGACGACCTCGCGCGCGGCGGGGCCGTCGAGCCTGTCGCCCGATCCGAGGAACAGCACGGGATCGACGGGAAACAGCTTCGGCTCCGCCGGCTTGGCGGCCGGCAGCGGGGGCACCGCGGCAAGCAGCGAAGTGACGATGGCGATCGAAGTGAGGAGCATCGTTGTAGGTTCGCAATCACGGCGGAGCCGTCAAGTCGGTATCGACTCGACGGGCACGGTTTATCCAGTCGCCTGCGTCGCCGCCGTTGCAATCTTCGTAAACGTAAAGCTCTTGCCCTGGTAGTCGACGCGCACCGAGTCGCCGTCGCCGAATTCGCCCGCGAGCATCTTGCCCGCGAGTCCGTTCTCGACGCGCTGCTGGATGACGCGCTTGAGCGGACGCGCGCCGAACTGCGGGTCGTAGCCCTCGCTCGCGAGCGCCGCCGTCGCCGCCGCCGTCACGCCGAGCGTGATGCCGCGCGCCGCCAGGCGCTTGCGGAGGTTGCCGAGCTGGATCTCGACCACGCCTGCCAGCTGCTCGCGGGTCAGCGCGTGGAAGATCACCGTCTCGTCGATGCGGTTGATGAGCTCCGGCCGCATGTGCTTCTTGAGCAGGCCCTTCACGTGCGCCTCGATGAGCGAGTCGTCCTCGTGGCGGTCGGTCATGTCGAGGATCGCGTGCGAGCCGATGTTCGAGGTCATCACCACGATCGTGTTGGAGAAGTCGACCGTGCGGCCCTGGCCGTCGGTCAGGCGGCCGTCGTCGAGGAGCTGCAGCAGGATGTTCGACACATCGGGATGCGCCTTCTCCATCTCGTCGAAGAGCACGACGCAGTACGGACGACGGCGCACGGCCTCGGTCAGCTGGCCGCCCTCGTCGTGGCCGACGTATCCCGGCGGCGAGCCGATCAGGCGCGACACCGCGTGCTGCTCCATGTACTCGCTCATGTCGATGCGCACGATCGCCTCCTGCGTGTCGAACAGGTAGTCGGCGAGCGCCTTGCAGAGCTCGGTCTTGCCGACGCCGGTCGGGCCGAGGAAGAGAAACGACCCGATCGGCCGGTTCGGCTCGCCGAGGCCCGCGCGATTGCGGCGCATGGCCTCGCTCACCGCGCTCACGGCCTCGCGCTGCCCGACGACGCGCGCGGCGAGCACCTGCTCCATGTGCAGCAGCTTCTCGCGCTCGCTCTCGATGAGCTTCGACACGGGGATGCCCGTCCACTTGGCGACGACCTCGGCGATCTGCTCGCTGTCGACTTCCTCCTTGACCATCGCGGTGCCGTCGGCCTGGCGCTTGCGGAACGAATCCTCGGCGGTCTTGAGCTTCTGCTCGAGCTCGCGCAGCTCGCCGTACTGGATGCGCGACGCGCTCTCGAAGTCGCCGCGGCGCTTGGCCTGGTCGAGCTCGGTGTTCTTGCGCTCGATGTCGTTCTTCACGCTCTTGACCGCGTCGAGCTCCTTCTTCTCGAGCTCCCAGCGCGCGGTCATGCCGCGGTTCTTCTCGTTGAGCTCGGCGAGGTCCTCTTCGATCGCGGCGAGACGCTTCTTGCTCTCGGCGTCCTTCTCGAGCTTGAGCGCCTCGCGCTCGATCTCGAGCTGCATGATGCGGCGCTTGATCTCGTCGAGTTCCGCGGGCATCGAGTCGTTCTCGATGCGCAGGCGCGACGCTGCTTCATCGAGCAAGTCGATCGCCTTGTCGGGCAGAAAGCGGTCCGCGATGTAGCGCTGCGACAGCGTCGCGGCCGACACCAGCGCGCCGTCCTGGATGCGCACGCCGTGGTGCGTCTCGTAGCGGCCCTTGAGTCCGCGCAGGATCGCGATCGTGTCCTCGATCGTCGGCTCGCCCACGAAGACGGGCTGGAAACGCCGCTCGAACGCGGGGTCCTTCTCGACATGCTTGCGGTACTCGTCGAGCGTGGTCGCGCCGATGCAGCGCAACTCGCCGCGCGCGAGCGCCGGCTTGAGCAGCTGGCCCGCGCCCGACGAACCCTCGGACTGGCCCGCGCTCACGATCGTGTGCAGCTCGTCGATGAACAGGATGATGCGGCCTTCGCTCGACGCGACCTCGCGCAGGATCGCCTTGAGGCGCTCCTCGAACTCGCCGCGGAACTTGGTGCCCGCCAGCAGCTGGCCGACGTCGAGGCCGATGATGCGCGAATCGCGCATCGACTCGGGGCAGTCGCCGTTCACGATGCGGATCGCGAGGCCTTCGGCGATCGCGGTCTTGCCGACGCCGGGCTCGCCGATGAGCACGGGGTTGTTCTTGGTGCGGCGCGAAAGCACCTGCATGCAGCGGCGGATCTCCTCGTCGCGGCCGATGACGGGATCGATCTTGCCTTGCTGCGCCTTCTCGACGAGGTCGATGCCGTACTTCTTGAGCGACTCGTAGTTCGACTCGGCGTTCTGGTCGGCGACGTTGGTCACGCCCGACGCCTTGCGGATCGCCTCGACGGCCGACAGCACGCGCTTGCGGTCGACGCCGAGCGTGGAGAGCACTTCCTTGGCGCCGCTCTTCACGTCGGCGAGCGCGAGCATGAGGTGCTCGGTCGAGACGTAGGCGTCCTTCATCTTCTGCGCGTCGCGTTCGGCGGTCGTGAAGACCTCCGCGAGCTCGCGCGACGCGTTGTTGGCCGAGCCGCCCTGCACGCGCGGCAGCCGACGAAGCTCGGCCTGCGCGACATCGAGCACGCGCGCGGGATCGATGCCGGCCTTCTGCAGCAGGGAATTGGTGGAGGAAGTCTTCTCCGCCAGCAGCGCCGCGAGCAGGTGCAGCGGCGTGATCTCAGGGTTGCCCGCGGTGTTCGCGGACGACTGAGCGGCGGAGAGTGCTTCCTGGGCGAGGGTGGTGAATCGTTCGAATCGCATGGTGGGTGGGTCTTCCTTCTGGCCCGCGTGTTCGCGCTGGAACTTCGCGGGCGCCGCCGAAAGCAAAGCCTGCGCCAGCCATCCATCGCCGCATCAGGGGCGGGAACTGGCGAAAACACATGCCGAATGGCGTGATCACCCCGCGGTCGCTGCCGTTTGGGCAGACGTGCTCGTTTGGTTTCGTTTCGTGGCGCGGCTCGCGCTCAGCGCATCTCGACGTACTCGACCGGGAATCCCTGCGGGATCAGATGTTCGCGGTCGTTGAGCCAGCCGACGAGCCACTCGAACGCGTCGACCAGCCTCGGGCCCGGGCGATTGAACATCTGGTTGCCGTCGACGACCGCGATCGTGCGCGGCTTGCCGTCGAGCACCGCGGGGAGCAGGGGCCACCAGCGCGTCTTCTCGAGGAGCGCCAGGTCCGCCCGCGTGCGCGCGAGGTCGAACCCGCACGGGCACACGATGATCCGCTCGGGCGCGCTCTCGAGGATCTCCTCTGGCGAAACGCGCCGCGACTTGGCGCCCGCCGCGTTGAGCGAGTGCTTGGCGCCCGCCGCCTCGATCAGCGCGGGCGTCCAGTGCCCGCCCACGAACGGCGGATCGGCCCATTCGAGAAAGAGCACCTCGGGCCCAGGCACGTACGGGTTCACGTAGTCGATCGCCATCCAGTAGCGCGCGCGCAGCTCGACCATCGCGCGCTCGGCCTCGGCGGCGCGGCCGACGGCCTCGCCCACGCGCAAGAGGTCGTCAAAGACATCGAACACCGACTTCGGATCGAGGCTCACGACGACGGGCTTCTTCGCGAGCGTCGCCGCCACGCGCTCGACCGAACGCAGGTCGATCGAGCAGACCTCGCAGAGGTTCTGCGTCAGGATCACATCGGGCGCGAGTTCGGCCAGCAGCTTCTCGTCGAGGGTGTAGAGACTTTGGCCCGACCCGAGCGACGCCGAGACCTCCGCGTCGATCGCGCTCGACGCGCCGCCCGCGAGATGGCTCGCCGTGCGCGCGCCCGTGAGCACGGGAATCCCCGACAGATCCGCAGGAAAATCGCACTCGTGGCTGCGGCCGACCAGCAGGTCGCGCCCGCCGACGGCGCACAGGATCTCGGTGGCGGATGGAAGAAGGCTCACGACGCGCATGGCGCGGAGCGTAGCGATCACTGCGTCTTTCTGCGCCCCGCTGCAGCTTTCTGCGCCATGCGTGCAGCCGTCGCAGCCCGCACAGATGGAACTCGGGCTTCCCGCGTAGACCGCACACGCATTGTGCGTGGACCGCGGGTTCATTCGCAATCGTGCGAAGCGCTTGTGCGCCCGTGGAAGCGCGGCACATTCCTCTCGACGGCATCGCGCGGGAACGCCAGCGAGCCCAACCGGCGCCGCCAACCCAAGAAGAAGCACAGCCAAGAAGAAGCACGGCCAAGAAGAAGCACAGCCAAGAAGAAGCACAACCAAGAAGAAGGAAAAGATGAACATGCACACCAAGATCACCATTGCATCGATCGCCGCTGGCCTCGCCATCTCGGGAGCGGCCAACGCCGCGTTTACCGTGGATCTCGGCACCGTTCGCCAGACTTCGCCGCGTCCGACGATCGTCTACACCGGCGCGTTCGCGTCGTCGGTCTCGAGCTACGTCGACGTCACCGGCACGCGCACGATCACTTCGTTCGACCTCAACTCGATCGCCCAGCAGTTTGGCGGCGGGCTCGCGCTCGTCGAGATCCGCGTCCGCGACACGGGCACCAACACCTACGGCAACTGGAGCCCCGGCGCCGACATCGACCTGGTGCGCGTCGTCGGATCCACCGCGACTGGAACGGTGACCATGGGCTACCAGGGCGTCGTCACCCAGCACCTCGCCGAAACCCAGGACACGCTCAAGGCCCGCACCGTTGATTGCGATGCGGCCAGCGGCGACCAGCACTACAACTCGCAGCACTTCATCTCGCTCGGCCTGAACGGCGTGGCGTGGATGCACTTCGCTGACTTCCCGCAGGGCAACTTCACGGGCACGGGATCGGGCTCGGGCGGCGGCAGCGGCATGGGTGGAGCAGGTTCCACCACCGGCGGCGCTGGCTCCGGCTCGGGTGGCTCGACCACCTTCGGCGGCATGCTCGTGACCGCAGGCATGCGTCTCGAACTCTCCGAGGCTGGCCTCGGCGAGTCGTACGGCGCGGACCTCGTGTTCGAACCCGTCGCGGTTCCCGCCCCTGGCGCGATGGCCGTGCTCGCGGGCGCGGGCCTTCTCCGTCGCCGTCGCCGCTGATCGCGCGGCGGGCAGCGCATCCTGATCGAAAGCATTTCTCGCCGCGCGCGTCGGATTCGACGCGCGCGGCTTTACCGCGTGGCTTTACGATGTGGGCTTGCCGACCTTTGCCTACATCGCCCGCGACGCATCTGGCCGCCGCGTCACCGGCCGCGCCGAGAGCGCCAGCGAGACATCGCTGCTCGCCGAACTCAGCGCGAAAGGCCTCGCGCCGATCCGCGTGAATGCCGCGCGCGCGGCCCGCGCCGGCAAGGGCGTCGGCGTGCGCGCGCTTTCCGCGAGCTACCGCCAGCTTTCCGAACTCCTGCGTTCCGGCGTGCCGCTGCTGCGCGCGCTGCGCCTGCTCGGCCGCGGCAAGTCGAATCCCACGCTCGCAAAGGCCTGGGGCGAGGTCGCCGACTCGATCGCAGCGGGCGAGCGACTCGCCGATGCGATGGGGCGTCATCCGCGCATCTTCGCGTCGGTGCACGTCGCGATGGTCCGCGCGGGCGAACGCGGCGCGTTCCTCGAGCCGGTCCTCGCGCGACTCGCGGCACTGCTCGAGCAGCAGGCCGATCTCCGCGGCCGCGTGATCGGCAACCTGATGTATCCCGTCGTCCTGCTCCTCGTCGGCGCAGGCGTGGTGATCGCGTCGCTGGTCTTCTTCGTGCCCAAGTTCCGCGAGTTCTTCAACAAGCTGCCGAGCCTTCCGCTCGCGACCAAGATCCTGCTCGGCGCGAGCGATCTCTTTACCGAGCATGCGTTCGCCGTCGTGCTGATGGTGGCGGTGTTCGCGACGGTGGTGTTCCTGCTCGCGCGCAAGCCCACGGTGCGCTTCTGGTGCGCCAAGCACGGCATGCGCGTGCCGCTCATCGGGCCGCTGTTCGCGTCGATCGCCGTCGCGCGCTTCGCGCGCATGCTGGGCACGCTGCTCGAGAACGGCATCCCGATGCTGCAGGCCATCGAAATCGCCCGCGATTCCGTCGGTAATCCCGTGCTCGGCCAGTCGCTCCTGCGCGCCGCCGAAGCCGTGCGCCAGGGCGAGCAGCTCTCGAAGCCACTCGCCGAGAGCGGGCTGTTTCCCGAAGACGTGATCGAGATCGTGTCCGTCGGCGAGAGTTCCAACACGCTGCCTTCGGTGCTGATCCGCCTCGCCGACACGCTCGAGACGCGCATCGACCGCGCGCTCTCCACCGTGCTCAAGCTGATGGAGCCGGCGATGCTGCTCCTCATCGCGTGCGTGGTGATGTTCATCTTCCTCGCGCTCGTCGTGCCGATGATGCAGCTCTCGTCGCAGCTTTGACCGCCCGATAAGAGCGCGTTCTTTTTTCGCCCTTCGGCCCGAAGTTCCGAATCGAAATGGACCTAGGCGGTAGACTCTGCCCCCCGACCTTTTAGGAGCAATTCATGCGCACGCCGGCACGCCGCAGTGGCTTCACCATCCTCGAGCTTCTCATCGTCATTGGCATCCTGCTGGCCATTGGCAGCCTCGTGGCGGTCAATCTTCTCGGAGCAAGCGAGAAGGCAGACCTCAAGCTTGTGCGCGCGCAGCTGCAGAGTTTCGAGGGTGCGCTGGAGAACTTCCGCGTCGAGATGAAGCGCTGGCCGACCGACGAGGAGGGCCTCGCCGTCCTCTGGTCCAAGGAAGCGCTCGCCAACGACGAGGACAAGGCCAAGTACGGCGGTCCGTACCTCAAGGAACCCAAGCCGAACGACACCTGGGGCCACCCGTGGATCTTCCGCGCGCCGAGCACGATCATCGAGGGACAGCCCTTCGACATCGTGTCTATCGGCCCCGATGGCCAGGAAGGCACCGACGACGACATCAGCAACCAGGACGCCCGCAAGGAGTCCGGTGGCGACGATATGGGACAGTCGTCGGGATCTTCGACAAACGGCGGGTCTAACGGCGGCTGAAGTCCGATGAAGGCGCGTGAGCAAATCGCTGCACACGTCGCTGCACACATCGCTGAATCAGATGACGCTGAATCACATGACGCTGAATCACATGACCTGGATCAAGACCATCACCAACCGAACCCGCCGCGGCATCTCGTTGATCGAGCTGCTGCTGGCGATCGGCATCGTGCTGGCGATCGCGGCGCTGGTGATTCCGTGGACCGCGGGCTGGCTCGGATCGCGCGAACTCGACAACGCCGAGGACGGGCTCACGCTGCAGTTCATGCGCGCGCGCGCCGCGGCCCGCGAGGGCGGCCGTCCGGTGCAGGTCATCGCCAAGTCTGACGAGAGCGGCAACTTCGTGCAGGCAAGCTACGTCGCCAACGGCGGAGAAGAGGAGCCGTTCGACGGCGTTTCGCTCGCCGCGTCCGATTCCGATTCCGACGCCAACCTGCTCAGGCCGATCAACGCCGACTGGGCGAGCATGAAGCTCCCGAGCGGCGTGTGCATCGCGCTGAGCGGCACCGATGGTTCGTCCGACGGCGACGACATGAACGAAGAGCTCGGCTCCGCCGAGGACGATGTGCCGCCGCCGGCAGTGGGCGCCGAGGGACAGACCCTCGCGATCTTCCTGCCCGATGGCTCGGTGTTCTTTGCGCCGATCTTCATGCTGCGGACCGACGCGGGTTCGCTCCGTGCGATGAAGGTCGACCGCGCGACGGGCGTGCCGCAGGCCGTGCAGGCCAAGACGCCCGCCAGCGATGCCAACAATGTCGAGCGGCCCGAGTTTGATGCGCCACGCGGCGCCAAGCAGCGCTGACCCGCAAGGCCGACCTCGCGCCATGAACAGCCCGAAGAAATGCATCCGCGCGCGACGCACTCGCAGCGGGGTTTCGTCATGGCGTCGCGGCGGCATCCTGCTCGAGCTGCTGCTGGCGATCGCGCTGTTCGCGACGGCGGCGTCGTTCACGCTGTCGGCGATGCGCAACGCGCTCGACAGCATTCGCCGCGCCGAGCTTCGCGCGCGCGCGTTCGACCTCGCCGCGTCGCGGCTGGCGGAACTCGACGCAGGCCTCGTTTCGGTCGGCGATCTCGGCAACGACAAGAGCTCGGCGGACACGGGCGATCTCTCGGTCGAGATCGAGGTCGTGCCGACGCCGACCTCGTCGCTCGCCCGTGCGCGCGCGACCGTGCGCGACCGCAGCGGCGGACGCGGCGTCGAGCCGACCATCGTCGCCGTGCACGAACGCTCGATCGAGCTCCGTGAGCGCGGCGCGCAAGGATCGCGACCATGACGCGCGCGCGGCGTGGCTCCTCGCTGCTTCGTGGCTCCTCGCTGCTTCGTGGCTTCTCGCTGCTTCGTGGCTTCTCGCTGCTGGAGGCGATCGTCGGCGTCGCCATCGCCACGGCGTTTCTCGGCGCGATCGCGATGTTCACCATGAACCTCGGCGACTCGCGCGCCCGCCTCGCGCGCATGACCCGCGAGGTCGAGTGCGCGGATGCGATCTTCAACGCGATGGAGCGTGCGTGCGCGACGGCCGTCGTCGATGGGCGCAGCCTCGGCCCCGGAGTCGCGGGCAACGAATCCTCGGTGCGCATCGTGCACTGCGCGGTCGCGCTCGGCGGCCAGGGCCAGCCCGCGTTCAGCGACCTGGTCGACGCGGCGATCTCGTTCGATGCGGGCGGCAAGCGCGTGTCGGTCGCGCACGGCGGACAGACCGACGTCCTCGGCGCGCCGATACGCAACATGCGCGTGCGCTACCTCGGCGTCGACGGCTGGAAGGACGCGTACGACAGCGTCGCCAGCGCGGCGTTTCCTGTGGGCGTGCAGGTTTCGATCTGGTTCGATCACACGCGGGACGGCAGCGGCGAGCAGTCGACTGCAGCTGCGACGGACGATGATTCGACGCAGTCGCGTACCGCACGCGTCGACCCGCCCGACCGCACGCGGTTCTTCCGCATCACCGGCGGACCGCGCGCCGATCCGCTCGCGGTGCGCGGCATGCGCGATGAATCGCGCAGCGACACCCGCGAAGGGGCGACGCGATGAGGCGCGGCGGATTTGTCATGGTCGCGGTGCTGATCGTGGTCGCGGCGGCGATCTTCGTCGCGAGCGGCGCGATCTTTACCGCGCACGGCGAGATCATCAGCGCGCGCGCGGCCGGGCTCGAGCGCAGGCTTCGCGATGCCGCGCTTGATGGCGTCGCGCTTGCGGCCGATGCGCTCGCCAAGGACCGCGAGAAGATCCTCGCCGGCGCGAATCCCACCCTCGATGCCTTGCAGCTCGAGATCCCCGACGGCGACCGTCGCATCGAAGTGCGGCTGATCCCGCAGTGGAACGGCGAACTCGTCGAGAGCGAGTCGGCCAAGATCGACGCGAACGCAGCGTCGCCCGAGTTGCTCGAGCGGATCTTCGAGGGCTCGTCCGACGCGGCGCAGCAGATCGTCGCGCGCATCGCCGAGGTGCGCCCCGTGAACACGATCGACGCGACGGTGGCGCTCGGCACCGCGGGCAACGGCAAGGCCGCGGGCAAGCGCGCGGGCGCCAAGTCCAAGCCATCCACCGACACCTCTGCCGATACCTCCGCCGATGCAGCCGCCGATGCAGCCGCCGATGCAGCCACGGGGGGCTCCGGGTCAGGCAGCACCACCAAGAGCACCGACGCGCTGCGCGAGGTGCTCGGTTCGCTCAGCGCGATCGGCGAAGCCCGCGACGCGCTCGACGAGACGCCCGGCGCATCGCGTGCACGCGAAGGCGTTCCGCCGATCGTCGCACTGCTCACCGCGCACGCGCGCGAGCCGTTGGTGACGTCCGACGGTTCACCCAAGCTCGACCTGGTGGCGGCGTTTGGCGACAACGGCGGCTCCGGTCGCTCGACCGCGTCGCTCGGGCAGTTCGAGGACGCCGAGCGCGAGATCCTCGAGAAGGTCATGAAGCAGGTCAAGGACCCGCCCGACGACGGCACGATCGTCAAGGCGCTGGCCGCGCGCGGCATCGACTCCAAGCGCATCGACGCGATCCTCGACTCGTGCACGCTGCACGCGGGTACGCGCGCGCCTGCGCGGCTCGACATTGTCCGCGCGGACACGCGCGTCCTCGCCGCGATGGACGGGATCGGCGCCGACGCCGCGTCGCGGATCGTCGACCTGCGCGATTCGCTCGATCCCGCCGAGCGCAAGGGCACCTCGTGGCTCGTCTCGCGGCGCGTGCTCACTCCCGACCAGTACGCGGCGGTCGCGGGGCGCATCACCAACCGCACGGCCGTCTGGCGTTTCCGCGTCGAAGCCCGCATGGTCAGCGCCGCCGACGCAGCGGATGCGCCCGCGGGCAAGTCGTCCTCCTCGCGGGTGCCCGACAGCGCCGACGATCCGCACAGCGTGTACGCCTTCGACTGCATCGTGGACATCGGCGACGAGCGTCCACGGATTGCCATGTTGCGCGATGTCACGTTGCTTCCGACCGCCAAGGCGCTTGCGTTCATCGCCGCCACGCAAGGGCCCGACGGCGCGCGCGCGAGCGCGGGTCGTGGTCAGGCGGCCGACGGAACCGATGGATCCGACGGCGACGACATGACCGACGATGCGTCCGTCGACGCGTCCCTCGACGCATCGATGCAGCCCACGTCGCTTCCTCCGCTCGATGCTCCTGATATGGGCCTGGGAATGCCGACAATCGCTCCCGGAACTCCCAAGCCTGCGTCGAGAAACCGTGTTTCTCCGGTTGGTCGCGACGTCGGTGGCGTACCCTGACCGCTCGTCTACCGCTCGTCTCGTTCCTGCAGCCCGCAGACACGCTCGCCAGACTCTCGCACCAGTTTCCGTCGCAACAATGGCCGACCCCGCTCCCACGCCCTCGCTCCGATCGCGCCTGACCGCGCTCAAGCCGGCTGCCTCCAAGCGCCGCAAGGTCGAGGCACGCACGCTGGCGATCGATGGCTCGGCGACGGCGGTCCGTGCGCTGCTCTGCGAGCGCGCCGCGGGTCGGATCACCATCACCCGCGCGTGCGAGCTCCCGATCGGTGCCGACGGCGAGCGCCCTGACGTGCGCGCCGCGATGGGCGTGGTCGGCGTGCCGTGCATCGTCGCGCTCAGCCGCGAGGAATCGCTGCTCGGTCGCATCGAGCTGCCCACCGACGACGAGGCCGAGCTCCTCAGCATGGCCCGCATGGCGCTCATGCGCGACTACATGGTCGAAGGCGTGGAGACGCTCGCGGACTTCCAGCGTTCGTCGATGCAGGCCGGCGCGAGCACCGTCGCGGCCGCGTCGGCGTCCCGCGCGCGCGTGGATCATGCGAGCGCCAGTGCGGGTGCGCCCGTCGCGCGCGCTTCCGTTCGCGCGCTCGGCATGCTGGCGCTCATCCGCACCAACGACGCGCTGCGCACAGGTTCGACGCTCGCCGTCGACGCGACCCGCGACGGACTCGAGTGCCTGCTCGCGCGCGACGGGGAGCTCATGCATTCGCGCGGCGCAGCGCTCGGCACCTCGACGCCCGAGCAGCGCATCGCGTCGATTTTGGTCGAATTCCGCAGGCTTTTGGCTGCCTTGCGCGCGTCGAACGGCGGCTTCGCCATCGACCGCATCGTGATCGCCAGCGACCAGGCGACGGCTTCCGAACTCTCCGCGCAGCTGGCTTCGATCGCTGGCTGCGCCGTCTCGCGGCTCGATTCGCACCCGCGCATCGGCTTCTCGTCCAACGACATCCGCGAGCAGGCGTGCGCCTCGTGCCTGCCGCTCGCGGGCCTGCTGCTCGAGGACGACGCCGCTTCCGACGGCAGCGGCAGCGCGGTCGATCTCCTGCATCCCACGCCGCTCATCGACGTCGCGGCGCGCACGCGACAGCGCGTCCTTATGGTTGCGGGCGCGATGACCATTGCGGCGCTCGGCGGCTGGACCTTCGGCGCGCAGGCCTGGCGCGGCCTCGAGGAGCGCAAGGAAGCGACGCATGCCAAGGCGCTCAACGCCTACCCCGTGATCTCGCGCTCCA
>CAITDI010000078.1 GCA_903891095.1 uncultured bacterium
CGACCGCTGGCAGCACGACGCGTCTTCGCGCGCGTAGATCGCGCGCATAGTCCACGTCCGGCTTTCGCGCGTAGATCGCGCGCGTAGACCACGTCGTGCTTTCGCGCGTAGATCGCGCGTGTAGACCACGTCGTGCTTTCGCGCGTAGATCGCGCGCGTAGACCACATCCCGTTCCCGCGCGTGGTTCGCGCGCGCGGCCAGCGCGCACAGACGCCACAGTTGTCCGAGAATGGCCTGAAGCGCACGATCGGCGTCCGAGGAACAAACCCCAAGGCCGTCAATCTGCTCAACAACGGCACATTCCGCGCAGAAGGCTGAACTGTTTGCACACGCGGCCCGATGGAGTGAGTCATCAGGGTTCCCTGCAGACAACGGAGGGTTGTCGCGGGCGAGACTTACGTGGGTGACGGCACCAAGGGAGTAAAGCCATGCGTGAAGGTTTCAATTTCAATGAGAAGGACGTCCTCACCACCGGCGAAGTCGCCCGGATCTGCAACGTTGCAAGCCGCACGGTGAGCAAGTGGTTCGATTCCGGCCAGCTCGCGGGCTACCGCATTCCTGGTTCGAAGGATCGCCGCATCCCGGTGTCGAACCTGATGCAGTTCATGAAGAAGCACAACATCCCGATGGACGGGCTGATGAGCGGCGCGCCTCGCGTGCTGATCGTCGACACCGACCCGGCCACGGCCGAGACGCTCCGCAAGGTGCTCGCCGAGCAGACCCGCTACGACGTCAAGGTCGCATCGGGCGCGTTCGCCGCAGGCGCCGAGTGCGAGAAGTTCCGTCCGCACGTGATGCTCCTCGATGTCCACATGCCTGAGGCCGAGAGCGGCGCGTTCTGCGCGTTCGTCCGCGGCTCCGATGAACTGCAGATGACCAAGATCATCGGCATGTCGAGCCGCCTCACCGAAGGCCAGATCGCCCAGCTCGTGGGCCGGGGCTACGACTCCGTCCTCCGCAAGCCGTTCACCGTCCGCCAGGTGATCGAGGCGATCGAACACGCACACGCGCTCGTGGCCTGAGTTCCATCGGGGTTCGCCCCGAGGCAGGTACACGAGTCGCCGCGCAACGCTCCATGAGGCATGGAGCGTTGTGCATTTTTGGGCGTGCGTGTTTCGACGCGCGCATGCGCGCCGCGAATCAGGCGAGAATGCGGCGATGCTCCTCGCCGCCGGCGACATGCTCGAGAATCTCCTGACGTTCGCGCTGGTCGCGGTCGCCGCGGTCGGCAGCGCGCTGGGCTCGGTCGCGCGCGACTGGACCGTGCGCGCGTTCCGCGCGCGCGCGTCGCGTGCGGATCTCGGCATCCTCTGCGTGAATCTCCTCGCGTGCGTGGTGGTCGCGCTCGTGCCCGCGACGACGGGCGTGCTGCATGCGCTGTTCGTGATCGGACTCGCAGGCGGGCTCTCGACGTGGAGCAGCCTTGCGGTGGAGGTCGCTGGCGCGATGCGCGAGCGGCGCTGGGCGCTTGTCGCGCTGCATGTGCCCGGCGCGTTCGCGATGGCGCTGGCTGTGTTTCTCGCGGCACGCGTGCTCGCGGGAGGCGCGTCGTGAGCACGCTGCGTCGTGCGTTTCATCGCGCAATGTTGGTCGGCGCCGGCGGCGCGGTCGGCGGCGTGGCGCGCATGCTGGTCACTGTGCTCGTGCCGGTCGCGGCCGGCGCGCCGGAGTTCGCGCCGCCGCTCCTGCTCGCAGCCAACCTCTCGGGCTCGCTGCTCGCGGGATTCCTGCGCGGGCTTCTCGAGCGCGAGGACCGCGACGGAGCGTGGGTCGACGCCTTCCTCCTCGTCGGATTCTGCGGCGGATACACGAGTTACTCGGGATTCGTCGCGATGGCGCCCGTCGGTTCGCCGTGGATCGTCGCGGCGTCGCTCGTGCTCTGCCCCTTCGCCGCGCTTCTCGGCATGCGGCTTTCGGGCGGCTATCCTGCGCGGCCCGCAGGAAACCCGCGTTGAAGATCGCACTCGCCCAGCTCAACTCCAGGATCGGCGACATCGCCGGCAACGAGGCGCTCCACGCCGATGCGATCGCGCACGCAGCGAAGGCTGGCGCGCAGCTCGTCGTGTTCCCCGAGCTGTCGCTGCTGGGCTACCCGCCGCGCGATCTCGTCGAGCGTCACGGTGTCGCAGAAGCGTGCCTCGAGGCCGCGGATCGCGTCGCCAAGCTCGTGCCCGCGTCGATGGTCGCGCTCGTCGGCCTTCCGATCGCGTCGCGCGGACGGCCGCTTGCCAACGCGCTCGCGATCCTGCGCGGCGGGCGCATCGAGGGCTTCGCCTGCAAGCAGCTCCTTCCGAGCTACGACGTGTTCGACGAGGACCGGCACTTCACCCCCGCATCGCGGACGACCGTGATCGAGCACGCGGGCGAGAAGATCGCCGCGCTCCTCTGCGAGGATCTCTGGCAGGCGGGCGACGCGAGCGCGGCGCGTGGCTACGCGCGCGACCCCGTCGCCGATGCCAAGGCGCAAGGCGCGACCATCATCGCCGCGGCGAGCGCGAGTCCGTTCGTCGCCGGCAAGGACGCGAAGCACAAGGCGCTGCTCGCGGCGCGCGCGCGTGCGTCGGGCGCGACCGTCGTCAGCGTGAACGCCGTCGGCGGCCAGGACGACCTCGTGTTCGACGGCGGCTCGTGCGTCGTTGCGCGCGATGGCGCGATGCTCGGCGCGTGTGCGCGGTTCGCGAGCGATCTCGTCGTCGTCGACCTCGCGAGCGCGCGGCCCGTCGCCGCGGCAGCGCGTGATGCATGCGCCGACGCTGACGCTGACGCCGACGCCGAGCGCTTCCGCGCGATCGTGCTCGGCACGCGCGACTACCTCGCCAAGACCGGCCACAAGTCGGTGATCATCGGCCTCTCGGGCGGCATCGATTCCGCGCTGGTCGCGGCGATCGCGTCGGCCGCGATCGGTTCCGCGAACGTCACGGGCATCCTGATGCCGTCGCGCTACTCGTCGCAGGGTTCGCTCGACGACGCGCGCGAGACCGCGCGTATCCTCGGCCTCGGCCGCATCGAGACGCTCGCGATCGACGCGATGCACCGCGCGATCGAGTCGACCGTCGCGAGCAAGTTCGCGACCGACGGCCTCGCCGGCGAGAACCTCCAGTCGCGCGCGCGCGGCCTCCTCGTGATGCTCGCGTCGAACGCGACGGGCGCGCTCGTTCTCACCACCGGCAACAAGAGCGAGTACGCCGCGGGATACGCCACGCTCTACGGCGACATGAACGGCGGCCTCGCGCCGATCGGCGACCTCTACAAGACCGAGGTGTACGCGATGGCGCGCATGCTCAACGCGCGCTTTGCCGAGTTCGGCTTCGCGCAGCCGCCGATTCCCGCGGCGAGCATCGACAAGGCGCCGAGCGCGGAG
>CAITDI010000079.1 GCA_903891095.1 uncultured bacterium
ACGCCCCGGCCGATCGGCCGGGGCGTCGTGTTGCTGTCGAGTGGCTGCCGCTCAGGCGAGATCGAACCGGTCGAGGTTCATCACCTTGTTCCACGCGGTCACGAAGTCGCGCACGAACTTCTCCTTGGCGTCGGACGCTCGCACATGCATCGGATGCATACTCAACGGCGTTCAAAGCGCTCCACCGTGATGTGGAGCGATCCCAACACGTTGTAAAACGAATTGTCGTCCGAATCGAGTTGGAGGCAGACGTGCCCGGCGTCGACACCCACCTGATCCCACGATGGGTCCACATCAATCCAGCGAGTTCCATCGTGCACCTGCGCCCATCCGTGGCCGATGAAGCCACCTCCCGCGACCCACCCGGAATACAGCAGGCCGCCAACTTCACGGGCTGGTACTCCCGCCGCGCGGGCCAAGGCGACGAACAGGCGAGCCGATTCCGCGCATACTCCTGCGCGCTGCTCAAGTACGACCAGGGCGGAGTTCGCTCGCTTGCTGAAATCGCCCTTTACGTTCTCGTACACCCAGTGCTGCAGCAGGGTGGCCTTCGCAACTGGATCCTTGGCTTGCCCCGCGACCTCATCGGCTAGTCCCCGAATGCGCGGGTGGTCGCTCTCAATGCCCGGATCTGCACGTAGAAATCGCGCTCGAGCATCGGCATCGATCGGATCCTCGCGAGGATATGGGGGCTCGCGCGCTACCCACACGCGGCAGAATCCCGGAGAGAGCGATTCGACACTCTGCGTACCGGACTCGGGGGGCACGAAATCAGCCTGAAGTCCCTCAAGCCGCAAAGTCACCCTGTTCAGCCCCGTCGAGTCGTCACCCATGAAGGCAGCGACCGGGAACACCGTAATAGCAGTCAGATCCGGGGACACCCCGCCGAGTGCCCGCGCTTGGACTTCTGGCTCCAATTTTGCTTCTATGCCCGACCATTCCCAGGATTCAATCCCCTGGCAACCGCGAGTCCTGAAGCTGACAATCGCTCCGTCTATTTTCGAATCAACCCCATAGATTCCCGTGCCATCTGCACCGCTCGAGGCCTCGGGTTTCGTTCGCAGCGTCGACACGCTCCTTCGATTCACATCGGTCTGTTCGAGATCGGTGGTCCATCCCTCGAAGACCGCACCAACGGGGGTGGTCGGCGAAAGCCATTCATCGAACCTTATCCAACTGCGAAGCGATTCCTTGGGAAGCTCCGCGAGTCGTACGACCGACTCACCGGCCAGCTCCGTGCGAATCTCAAACTTCCCATCCCGTCGGATCGCATTGGTCACCGTGCGTTGCCCCTGCTCGATGGAGACTTGCCGATACTGGACCAAGGGGCCTTCGCCCTCGAGCAAGAACCACTCCACATCGGTCGCCAGCGAATTCAGTTGCTCGCCGAACATCGAAACTCTATTGCAGCGCTCAGTTGTCACTCGCAAGCAACGCCCCTGCTCCGTCTGCTCAACACCGATCTCAACCACCTCAAATCCCACCTTCTTGCCGTGGTAGTACACCCCTCGGGCTTTCCGCCCCGTCCATCGTTCGGCTGCAGCCCGGAGTTCGGATGCACCCGTCGCAGCATCGCTCGACGCGGTCCACACGGTCGAGTGCTTTGCATCAACGCATCCGGTTCCGACGGAGAGACACCCGAGAACAATGAAAACAACGAGAACAAGGGCGCGATTCTGTCGCCACTGGAGAGGTTCCATCCTGGTAAGTCCTTTCGTTGCAGACCTCTGGCTAAGCCCGGACCCGACATCGCGGGTCGGCGTGGCCACGAAGCAGTCTCCACGCCGTAGGACATACGGGCAACGCACGCGAAGGCGCAACGGATGGAGGATGCGAACTTCTCAAAGGGTTGCACAACAGCCGCGCGGAAGCCCTGCGCCTGAACGCAACGACGCCCCGGCCGATCGGCCGGGGCGTCGTGTTGCTGTCGAGTGGCTGCCGCTCAGGCGAGATCGAACCGGTCGAGGTTCATCACCTTGTTCCACGCGGTCACGAAGTCGCGCACGAACTTCTCCTTGGCGTCGGACGAGGCGTAGACCTCGCTGAGCGCGCGGAGCTGGGAGTTCGAGCCGAACGCGAGGTCGACGCGGCTGGCCGTCCACTTCGCCTGACCCGTCGTGCGGCAGCGGCCGTTGAAGATCTCCTCGTCGGCGGATGCGGGCGTCCACACCGTGCCGATGTCGAGGATGTTGGTGAAGTACTCGTTGGTGAGCACGCCCGCGTGCTTGGTGAGCACGCCGAGCGACGAACCGTCGAAGTTCGCGCCGAGCGCGCGCATGCCGCCGACGAGGACGGTCATCTCGGGCGCGGTGAGCGTGAGGAGCTCGGCCTTGTCGACGAGCAGGTGCTCGGCGCGACGCGGCAGCGTGTGCGCGAGGTAGTTGCGGAAGCCGTCCGCCGCGGGCTGCAGGTACTTGAAGCTGTCGGCGTCGGTCTGCGCGGCGGTCGCGTCGGTGCGGCCGGGCGTGAACGGCACGGTGACCGCGACGCCCGCGTCCTTCGCGGCCTTCTCGACGGCGGCGCAGCCCGCGAGCACGATGAGGTCGGCGAGCGAGATCGCCTTCTTGCCAGCAGTCGCGTTGAACTCCGCGCGAACCTTCTCGAGCGCGCCGAGCACGATCGCGAGGCCGGCGGGGTTGTTGACCGCCCAGTCCTTCTGCGGAGCGAGGGCGATGCGCGCGCCGTTCGCGCCACCGCGCTTGTCGGTGCCGCGGAAGGTCGAGGCCGACGCCCACGCGGTGACGGCGAGCTGCGAGACCGTGAGTCCCGACGCAAGCACCTTCGCCTTGAGCGCGGCGATGTCCTGCGCGTTCACGAGTTCGCCGCCGACGGCGGGGACGGGATCCTGCCAGATCAAATCTTCCTTGGGCACGAGCGCGCCGAGGTAGCGCGAGCGCGGACCCATGTCGCGGTGCGTGAGCTTGAACCACGCGCGCGCGAACGCGTCGGCGAACGCCACGGGATCCTTGTGGAACCGGCGCGAGACCTTCTCGTACGCGGGGTCCATGCGCAGCGCGAGGTCGGTCGTGAGCATGACCGTCGGATGACGCTTGGTCGCGTCATGCGCGTCGGGCACGGCGCTGTGCGCGGCCTTGTCCTTCGGAACCCACTGGTGCGCGCCTGCGGGGCTCTTGGTGAGCTCCCACTCGTGGCCGAACAGCGTGTCGAAGTAGCCGTTGTCCCACTGGATCGGGTTCGGCGTCCACGCGCCCTCGAGGCCGCTGGTGATCGTCGACGCGCCGTTGCCGGTGCCGAACGAGTTCTTCCAGCCGAAGCCCATCTCGTGGAGCGGCGCGCCCTCGGGCGACGGGCCGACGAACTTGGACGGATCGGCGGCGCCGTGCGTCTTGCCGAAGGTGTGGCCGCCCGCGATGAGCGCGACGGTCTCCTCGTCGTTCATCGCCATGCGGCCGAAGGTCTCGCGGATGTCGCGCGCCGAGGCGATCGGATCGGGCTTGCCGTCGGGGCCCTCGGGGTTCACGTAGATCAGGCCCATCTGCACCGCGGCGAGCGGGTTCTCGAGGACGCGCTCGCCGGTGTAGCGCTGCTCGGCGAGCCACGCCTTCTCGCCGCCCCAGTAGGTCTCGTCGGGCTCCCACACATCGGCGCGGCCGCCGCCGAAGCCGAAGGTCTTGAAGCCCATCGACTCGAGCGCGACGTTGCCCGTGAGGATCATGAGGTCGGCCCACGAGAGCTTGTTGCCGTACTTCTGCTTGATCGGCCAGAGCAGGCGGCGCGCCTTGTCGAGGTTGCCGTTGTCGGGCCAGCTGTTGAGCGGCGCAAAGCGCTGCATGCCGGCGCCACCACCGCCGCGGCCGTCGCTCACGCGGTAGGTTCCCGCGCTGTGCCAGGCCATGCGGATGAAGAACGGCCCGTAGTGGCCGTAGTCCGCGGGCCACCACGGCTGCGACGAAGTCATGAGCGCGCGCAGGTCGGCGACGACCGCGTGCAGGTCGAGCGACTTGAACGCCTTCGCGTAGTCAAAGCCCGGCTCCATCGGATCGGACTTGGACGAGTTGCGGGCAAGGACCTTGAGGTCGAGCTGCTGCGGCCACCAGTCGCGGTTGGAGGTGGCTTCGGAGGTGTTCTTGATGAAACCGCCCGCGAACGGGCACTTGCTGGCGCTGGACATGTCGTTCTCCTGTGTCCCGCGGACGGGCGGGGCGATGATCTGAGGGAGCGTAGCAAGCCGCGCACTACTTGGATGCGCGTGCCTTTCGCGAAGTTGTGCGAGTGCGCGCGGTTGCTCGGGAAAGATCCCGCAGCGCGTCGCGGCCGACCCAGCGTGCCGCGGCGTCGTCGGACGCGGCTAGGCGCTTCGCAAGTTCCAGCACAGCGGCGTGCAGCGGATCGCTGCGGCGCTTGCCGATCCCGCGGAGCGCCCAGCTCACGCCCTTCTTGACGAAGTTGCGCTCGTCGCCGGCTGCGCGCTCGATCAACGCAAGCGCCGCGAGAAACGGCTCGTCGGGCGCCTTCTTGTCGTGCAGCGCGACGCTCGCAAGCAGCGCGAACGCGGCGCGCTTGACGAACTCGTCGCGGCGCGTCGCCCACTTCCTGACCTTGGCGAACGCGTGCGGCGTGCGGTCGAAGAGATGGAAGCACGCGGTGTCGCACACCGCCCAGTTGTCGAAGGTCCTCGCCCACGCGTCCATGAGCGCGGGCGTGACGCGCGCGGGATCTGCGACAAAGCACGCGAGCATGCGCGACTCGTACTGGCCGGACTTCCACAGCGCGAGCGCGAGATCGTGCTGGGTGCCGAGTTCCTTGGCGTAGCTGCGGATCTTTCCGACGGGCACACCGAACGCGCCGTCGGACGGGATGCCGTAGCGCGACATGCCGTCGCGCGTGGCGCGATCGGCGAGCGACTTCAGTCGCGCAGTTGCTTGCGATGCGGAAACGGCGGGCTTGTCGCGTCGTGCAGGCATGTGGAGAAGACCCTGGGCGTGCCCGCGGAGGAGTGGCGCGCGCAATCAGCCGATCGTCGCGCCGTACTGCGCGCGATACGCGGCGATGCGCGCGCGGTCGGCGTCGGTGAGGCGCGCGCCGAGATGGGCGACGACTTCATCGATGTTCACGATCGCCGCGGTCGGCATCGCGAATTCCGCGCCGACATCGGAAAGCGCGGTGCGCGTCGACGCGTCGCTCGCGCGCTCCTGACGATCGACCGAGACGACGAGCCCAGCGAGCTTGATGTCGGCGGCGGCGCGCAGGATCGGCACGGTCTCGCGGATCGAGGTGCCCGCGGTCGTCACGTCCTCGACGATGAGCACGCGGTCGCCGTTCTGCAGCTTGCGGCCGACGAGGAGACCGCCTTCGCCGTGGTCCTTGGCTTCCTTGCGGTTGAAGCAGAACTCGACCTCGCGGCCGCGCTCGGCGAAGGCCATCGCGACGGCGACGACGAGCGGAATGCCCTTGTACGCAGGACCGAACAGGCAATCGAAGCCGTCGGGAAACGAGCGCTCGATCGCATCGGCGTACGCGCGGCCGAGCACCGCGAGCTGCGAGCCCGAGCGGTACTTGCCGGTGTTCACGAAGTACGGCGTCTTGCGGCCGCTCTTGGTGGTGAAGTCGCCGAAGGTGAGGACCCCCACCTCGACCATGAAATCGATGAAGCGCCGCTGGTAGTCGTGCATGGGCGCGAATCCTAACGGAGTGATGGCGGCGATGCGATTCCGCGTGGATCGAACATTTCCGCGTGACCGAGGCGCCGAACCGTGGGGCAGCGGGTGGGAATCCGTGTGGTTGCGTGCGAAGGACAAGGGCGTCCGTAGCCTGCGAGGGATCCGAAAGCGCAGTCAAACACACGCGGAGAACTTGCATCCATGTCAGATCCGACATATCCTCGGGGGGCGCTTCCGCGGCCGGTTCCGGAGCGGCCGGTTCTGGAGCGGCCGGTTCTGGAGCGACCGCTGTCGTGGCTTCACGGCGAGGTCCGTACGCCTCCGTTCAGCAAGATGGCGCGCGTCGAGGCGGGCTTCCTGCTGCGGAGGCTTCAGGACGGCGAGATGCTCGCGATGCCCCACTCGCGTCCGATGCCCTCGGTCGGCGCAAGATGCCACGAGCTTCGCATCCTCGATGCGGACAGCAACTGGCGGATCGTGTACCGCATCGACCGCGATGCCATCGTGCTGCTCGAGGTGTTTCGCAAGACCACCGAGCAGACGCCAAGCCGAGTGATCGCCACATGTCGGAGACGCCTGAAGGCGTACGACGAAGCCTGAGTCACGCAGCAGCAGAGAGCGAAAGCGACGAGCAGCCCCCATGCCTACCAGCCGACGCAAGGTTTCCACCACCAAGTCAAGCCCGAAGTCGAGCACGAAATCGAGCACGAAATCGAGCACGAAATCCGAGCGCCTCGCCAGCGCTGGCTGGCGAACGGGTTCCGCGCAGGATTTCCTCGGTCTGGGCGACGACGAGGCCGCGTACATCGAGCTGCGCCTGCAGCTCGCGAAGACGCTGCGCGCGCAGCGCGAGGGCGCGCAACTGACCCAGGAAGCGGCGGCCAAGGTCCTCGGTTCCAGCCAGTCGCGGATCGCCAAGATGGAGTCAGGCGACCCGACGGTCTCGCTCGACCTTCTGTTCCGTGCGCTGTTCAAGCTCGGCGTGTCCGGCGCGACGCTCGCGCGCGCCATTCGACGCTGCGCCTAGCGATCTCGCCGTGTCGCGACTGCGCGCACGGCGCCGTGCAGTTCGTGCACGTCGGAGACGATCGCGTGCGCGCGCGCGGCCTCGAGTTCCGCGCGGTCGCCGGCGCCCCACAGGACGCCGATGGTCGCCGTGCCGCACGCGTGGCCTGCGAGCACATCGTGCTCGCGGTCGCCGATCATCACGGTCGCGTGCGGTCGGGCGCCGGTCGCGGCGAGGGCGCGGCGGAGCGTGACTTCCTTCGGCTCGATCACATGCTCGTCGTGCGGCGCGTAGATGATCGGAATGTGCGCGCGCAGGCCGATCTCGTCGGCGAGGCGTTCGGCGACGGGGCCGAGCTTCGAGGTGACGATGGCGATCGGCGCTTGCTCGCGCAGTGCGGCAAGTGCGTCGGGAATCCCGGTGATGATCGTGGTCTCGGCGGCCGACATCGCGCGGTAGCGCTCGCGGTAACGCATGACAAGATCGGTCGCGAGCGCGGGGTCGCGGCCTTCTTCGGCGACGATGCGGTCGAAGGTCGCGCGCAACGGCGGGCCGATGAACGAGCGCGTGACTTCGGGCGCGCGCGGCGCGATGCCGACCGACGCGAGCGCGTGGTCGAAGGTGTTCGTGATCGCGCGCGTGGAGTCGACGAGGCAGCCGTCCAGATCAAGGAAGATCGCGTCGAGGACGATCGCGTCGCGGGAGCTGGCGTCCAACTCGTTCATCGCTTGAGCGCGCGCCGGCTGACGTCGCCGCGCCTCACTTCTTGCCGCCTGCAATCGCCTTCGACAACGCCGCGGGACCGCCGACCACGGGCAGACGCAGCGATGTTCCCGCGAGATCGACGGTGAGCTTCGTGCCCGCCGCCGGCCAGAGCGTAAAGTCGCGGTCGCTGCTGAAGATCATCAGCGCAAGCTGCTCGCCCGCGGGAATCACCTGGTCGTCGGGCTCGAGCTCGAAGGTGACGTCGTAGAACTGGCCAGGCTTGAGCGGCTCCTGCTTGTCGATCGAAGCGTGGTTGCGGGGATCGGCCCAGCCGCGCGTGACGATGTCTAGGTTTGGGTCTAGGTTCGGGTCGAGGTTCGCATCGCGCTTGAGTTCGTCGCCGCCCTGCCACGGGAGCGAGACGAGCCACACCGAGAGATTCGCCGCGGGCTTGTCGCACGACATGCGGATCGTGACCTCCGCCGTGCCCGAGAGATGCAGCGGCGCCGTGAGCTTTGGCAGCGCGTACAGCAGCCGGTTCGGCGACTGCGGCGCACTCGCGAGGACGGCGCCGGTCTTGGCGACGTCGTCGATGATGGTCTCGCGCGCCTTCTCGCTGGACGCGCCGAGCGACAGCGCGCCGAGGGCTTGGCCACCCGCGCGCGGACGAAGCACGACGGGCTTTGCCGCAGGATTCGGCCAATCGCGATAGCGCTCCGGAGCCGATGGCGACGCGCCCTCGCGCACGATCATCGTCGGCGGATCGCGCTCGACGCCGTTGTCGACCGCGTACAGCCAGTGCGAGAACCAGCGGTTCATCTCGGCAAACGGCGGATCTCCACCGTGACCGCCCTGGTGGAGGTAGAGATGCGTGAGCACGCCCTTCTTCTTGAGCTCGCGATAGACGTGCGTGCTGTGCACGGGCATGACGTTCCAGTCGTTGAGCCCGTGCGCGAGCAGCGTCGGGACCTTGATTCCACCGAGCTGCAGCCAGTAGTCGCGCGCCTTCCAGAAGTCGTTCCAGTCGCCCGTGCGGCGATCCATGCCCGCCAGCAGCTGGCCATCGCGGATCTGCTCGTCGGACCACTTGCGCCGCGCGGGGTCGCCGCTCTGGATGAACTGGTAGAGCACATCCATGTCCTCGCCCATGTATCCGCCCGGATGACGCACGAGGCCGTTGGCGCGGTAGTAGTGGTAGTACGAGGTGTTCGGCGAGACGGGGATGATCGCCGCGAGGCCGTCGACGCCCGTCGTCGCCGCTGCGATGCAGAGCGTGCCGTTGTACGAAGTGCCGGTCATGCCGACCTTGCCGGTCGACCAGTACGCCTTGACCTCGTCGCCGCCGTCGGCCTTGGTGTAGCCGCGCGCGCGGCCGTTGAGCCAGTCGATGACGGCCTTGGGAGCGAGCGACTCGTTGGCGCCGCCGACCGTCGGCACGCCTTGCGAGAGGCCGGTGCCGGGCGACGCGGAGTGCACGACCGCGAAGCCTCGCGGCACCCACGCGTCGACGAGGTCGTCGCTGATCCGCAGCTTGTTTGGATCGAAGCCGATCGCCGGCGGATCCTGGTGGCGCGCAGGCGTCTCGTCGAGCTCTTGAGTCGGATTCCAGGCGTAGTTCGGCGACTCCGCCGCGACGGCCGCGAAGTACGGGCTCGTCTCGTAGATGATCGCGACCTTGAGTCCGTCCTCGGTCTGGCGCGGACGCGTGACGTCGACATGCATGCGGTCGCGCTTGCCATCGCCGTCGGAGTCGAACTCGGTCTCGACCCAGAGCACGTCGCGCACCCACTGCGTGGCGTCGGTGAACGCCTCGACCACCTGCGCCTGGCCGTCGATGAATCGCGGCGCGTCGGCGGTTGACGCGGAGGCTGCGGTCGGGCGGGCGATCGGGAAAGCGATCGCAGCGGCGAGCGCGATCAGGAGAATGCGGCGGTTCAGATGCACATGTCCTCGATTCGTCGCGGCCGGCTGACCGCGGGCGTCGCATCGTACGAAGCACGGCAATCTTCCGATAGGACGCGCATCGGCACGCCGCGCCGCGCGCCAGTATCCTGCCGCGCCGAAGTTCCCCGCCCCCGCCGATCCTGGAGTCACCTCGTCATGTTTGAAGCCATCTGGCCGACCCTTCCCGCTGCCTTCCGCGACGAGATGATCCTGCAGTGCGTCAAGCACCTCAAGAGCACGCCCGAGGAGTACGACGCGTTCGCGCGGCTGGTGGCCGAGGTCATCAAGGCGCGTCCGCAGTCGGTCAAGGCGCAGTGGCGCATGTCGGACACGTTCGGCACGGTCCGCGCGCTCACGCGCGAGCCGAAGCGCGCGGCGCCGTTCTTCGCGGTGACCTACATGGCCGTGCGCAAGGACGACCTGACCGCGCTCTACACCGCGCTCGGCGTGACGCACAAGGACCTCGAGGTCGCGGCGTCGTCCGCGGTCGACAACCCGCCGACGCAGGCTCAGTTCGCGTCGGTGCTCGCGAAGGGCCTCGATGGCGTGACGAAGGACAGCCTCCACTGCATGGTCGGCGTGATCGCCGATGTCGGCATCGACGCGTGGCAGGCGCCGGCGCGCGAGGCGCTGACGCAGCATCTTGCGGCGAAGGCGTGAGCAGACTCAGCGGGCCGCTCAGCCCCAGTCGGAAAGCAACGCACCGAGATCCCCGCTGCCGACGACGCCGTCGCCGGTGATGTCGTGCGCTGCGCCGAACGGTCCCGCACGCTCGCCCCACGCCGCGAGCAGCGCCGCGAGATCGGCGCTGTCGACGCGGCCATCGAGGTTGAAGTCCGCGCGCGAGCGCACGACCGCGACGCGCTCGGCGCCCATGTTCGCGTTGAGCTGATCGATGTAGAACGGCACGAACGCATCGCCCGACCAGCCGTAGCCGTAGGGCCACGCGTCCTCGGGATCGGGCACGCCGTTGCTGTCGTTGGTGGTGAAGTGCGTGCCGACGAGCGCGAGCTTGCCTCCGACGAGCGCAAAGCTCGGGCCGCCGCTGTCGCCGCCGATGAGATGGCAGTCGCCCGCGCCGGTGCCCGTGCCTTCGTCGGCGTGGAACCAGTAGCGCATCGTGCGCGTGCGGCCGATCTCGAAGTCGTCGACGATCGCGCCGATGCGGCTGGTGCCGACGCGGTTGGGCGCGCCGTACGCGAAGATGAACGTGTCGAGATACGCCGCGTCGCTCGCGAGCGCGAGCACGGGGTACCTGGCGATGCGATGCTTGGGATTGAGCGGCGCGGTAAGGCGTCCGAGCCAGAGGTCGGACGACTGGCCGCCGTAGTTGGTGTCGAAGCCGAAGCTCGCGACGGTGTAGGCGTGGCTCTGGCCCGCCGTCGAGTTGCCCTCGTAGAAGGTGATCGTGTCGCCCGCGCTCGGGTGGTAGTGGTTCGCGCTCACGAAGTGCGTGGGCGAGATCATCGCGACCCACGCGCCGTTGGAGCTGCGACCGACGCCCGACCAGTCGTACGGCTCGCCGACGAAGGCCTTGTCCGCGCCCGCGTAGAAGCGGTCGTGCGTCGAGCTCATCGCGTGGTCGCCGCCGATGCCTTGCAGGAACATGTCGGCGGAGGCGATGGCGGCGCAGGCCGCGGCGGCGAGGGCGAGGGCGATGGCGAGGCCCGTCCGAAGGATCGTGCGCGGCGGCGAGGGCATGTGGATTGAATCTACTTCAGGGTTGGCGGGGATCAACAGTGCGAGGCGCGGATCTGTCGCGACGGCGTGCGGGTCGCGCGGGCCCGCCCAAGAAAGCAGGTGCCTGGCACGTGCCACGAGGTGCCTGGCACCTCATGGCACGCTCACGGCACCCACTTGCACCAATACGCCTCGGGCGTTGTGCCTGGCACGTGCCGTGAGGTGCCTGGCACC
>CAITDI010000080.1 GCA_903891095.1 uncultured bacterium
ATCCCGGCGCGACTGAAGTCTGCAACGGCGTCGACGACGACTGCGTCGGCGGCATCGACAACGGCCTGACGTTCAGCGACTACTACACCGACGCGGACAGCGACGGCTTCGGCTCGTCGAGCGCCTCGGCCCAGAGCTCGTGCAAGGCTGTCTCGGGCAAGGTGACGAACAACACCGACTGCGACGACGCGAACGCCGCGATCAATCCCGCCGCGACCGAAGTCTGCGACTCGGCGAACATCGACGAGAACTGCAACGGTCTCGCCGACAACGCCGACAGCGGCGCGACTGGCAAGACGAGCTGGTACGCCGACAACGACGGCGACACCTACGGCGCGGGCACCGCGACGCAGGCTTGCGACGCGACCGGCAACCAGGTCTCGAACAGCACCGACTGCGACGACACGGCTGCGAGCGTCCACCCGGGCGCGACCGAGACGTGCAACGGCGTCGACGACGACTGCGTCGGCGGCATCGACAACGGCCTGACGTTCAGCGACTACTACACCGACGCGGACAGCGACGGCTACGGCTCGTCGAGCGCCTCGGCCGAGAGCTCGTGCAAGGCTGTCTCGGGCAAGGTGACGAACAGCACCGACTGCGACGACAGCAACGCCGCGATCAATCCCGGCGCGATCGAAGTCTGCGACTCGGCGAACATCGACGAGAACTGCAACAGTCTCGCCGACAACGCGGACACTGGGGCGACCGGCAAGACGGCCTTCTACGCCGACGGCGACCACGACGGCTACACCGGCTCGAGCTCTGCGCAGTTCTGCGACGCACCCGCCTGGTACGAGGCGACGAGCGAGGGCGACTGCGATGACTCGAACAACGCGGTTTACCCGACGGCGATCGAGAACTGCGCGAACCTCGGCGTCGACAACGACTGCGACGGCGACACGTCGGCCGCCGACGCGATCGACTCGACCAGCTACTACGTCGACGTCGACGGCGACGGCTTCGGCGCGGGCTCCGCGACGAAGTCTTGCACCTCGATCACCGGCAGCGTGACCAACAACAGCGACTGCGACGACACGAAGCTCCTCTACGTCGACAGCGACAACGACGGCTACGGCGCTGGCTCCCCGGCGGCCTGCGGCGTCGCGTCCAACACCGACTGCAACGACTCGAACAACGCGGTCTACCCGACCGCCGTCGAGAACTGCGCGAACATCGCCGTCGACAACGACTGCGACGGCGACACGTCGGCCGCCGATGCGATCGACTCGGTCAGCTACTACGTCGACGGCGACGGCGACGGCTTCGGCGCCGGTTCGGCGACGAAGTCCTGCACCGCGATCACCGGCAGCGTGACCAACAACACTGACTGCGACGACACGAAGCTCCTCTACACCGACAACGACAACGACGGCTACGGCGCTGGCTCCCCGGCGGCCTGCGGCGTCGCGTCCAGCACCGACTGCAACGACTCGAACAACGCTGTCTACCCGACCGCCGTCGAGAACTGCGCGAACATCGCCGTCGACAACGACTGCGACGGCGACACGTCGGCCGCCGAGGCGATCGACTCGACCAGCTACTACGTCGACGGCGATCACGACGGCTTCGGCGCCGGCTCCGCCACGAAGTCCTGCACGGCCATCAGCGGCAGCGTGACCAACAACAGCGACTGCAACGACGCGCTCGTGACCTACGCCGACAACGACGGCGACGGCTTCGGCGCGGGCGCGGCGGTCGCGTGCGGCATCGCCGACCACACCGATTGCGACGACACGCGCCTGCTCTACGCCGACACCGACGGTGACGGCTTGGGAGCGGGTTCGGCGATCGCCTGCGGCGTCGCAAGCAACACCGACAACTGCCCGTCCGTCGCCAACGCCGACCAGGCGAACTGCGACGAAGACGCGCAGGGCAACGCCTGCGACGCGGACGACGACAACGACCTCGTGCTCGACGCGAACGACGCGTTCGCGTGCGACGTCACGAAGTCGGTCGCGGACCGCACGCTCACCGCGGCGCAACTCAACGCATTCCTCGCGGGCGCCTCGGGCGTCAACGTCGATGCGACGGGCATGTCGCCCGATCAGCTCGTCGCGGTCGCGGACAACGCGTCGCACATCGCGACGAACGGCATCGTGGGTACGTTCACGATCACGTCGGCGCTCAGCAACGTGCAGATCGCGGCGATCCTCGGCCACGTCCAGGGCGGCACGAACTTCACCGGCGGTGCGGTCGTGACCATCGACGGACGCGGGATGGGCGCGTCGCAGCTGTCCGCTGTGGCGGCCGGCATCGGCGCGGTCGCCGAGATCAACGACGTCACGATCGGCGCGGGCAACAGCGCCAGCGAGATCGCGGCGCTCGTGACCAAGACGCCGAGCGGCGAGGCCACGATCGACGCGACGGGTATGGACTCGACGCAGCTTTCGGCGGGCATCTCGGGCACGACGACGGTCGTCGTGACCGGCACGATCGTGATCGACGCGGGCCTCACGCCCGCGCAGATCGCGGAGATCACCGGCTCGCTCGGCTCGTCCTCGACGACCGATGTGCAGTTCAACACGTCGGGCATGACGCAGGACCAGCAGGCGGCCGTCTCGACCGCGATCACCCAGATCACGACCAGCAACGGCGGAACCAACCCGTACTGCGACACGACCGACGCCGACAGCGACGGTTCGTTCGCGGACGCCTGCATCGCGACCGCGGTCGATTGCAACGACGCGAGCGCCTCGGTGCATCCGGGCGCGGTGGAGCTCTGCGCGACCGTCGGCACCGACAACAACTGCGACGGAAGCACGACGGACGTCGACGCCAACGCCGCCGACAAGTCGACGTTCTACGCCGACACCGACGGCGACGGCTACGGCGATGTGTCGAACACGACGCGCGCCTGCAGCGTGCCGTCGGGCTTCGTGGCCAACACCACCGACTGCGACGACACCAGCGCCGCGGTGCACCCTGGCGCGCTCGAGAACTGCGCGAACCTCGGCACCGACAACGACTGCGACGGCGTGAACAGCGCCGCCGAGGCCGTGGACTCGGTGGACTACTACGTCGACGGCGACGGCGACGGCTTCGGCGCGGGCTCCGCGACCAAGTCGTGCTCGGCGATCGCCGGCAGCGTGACCAACAGCAGCGACTGCAACGACGCGCTCGTGACCTACGCCGACATCGACGGCGACGGCTACGGCGCGGGCGCGGCGGTCGCGTGCGGCATCGCCGACCACAGCGACTGCAACGACGGCTCGACCGCGATCCACCCTGGCGCGGCCGAGCTCTGCTCGAACCTCGGCACCGACAACGACTGCGACGGCATCAACAACGAGGCCGAGGCGAGCGATCGCTCGACCTTCTACAGCGATGCCGACGGCGACGGCGCGGGCGACCCGGCCTCGACCACGCTCGCGTGCTCGCAGCCGAGCGGCTACGTGTCGAGCGCCAACGACCAGTGCCCGCAGAACGGGTCGCTGATCTCGCAGGCCACGTACTACGCCGACACCGACGCCGACGGCGCGGGCGATGCGTCGTCGACGGTTCTCTCGTGCTCGTCCACGCCGCCGAGCGGCTACGTCGCGACCTCCAACGACGGCTGCCCGAGCGACTCGGGCAAGACGGCGCCGGGCACCTGCGGTTGCGGCACGGCCGACACCGACAGCGACGGCGACGGCACGGTCGACTGCCTCGACTACTGCCCGAACGATCCTGCGAAGACGAGCCCCGGCTCGTGCGGCTGCGGCATCGTCGACACCGACTTCAACGCCAACGGCGTCGCGGACTGCCTGGAGAACGCGCCGATCGTGGGCATGACCACGGCGGTGACGGAGTACACCGAGGGCGACACGCTGCGCGTGCGCATCTCGACGAGTCCGGTGGGCGTGATCGCGACGGGCGTGCAGCTGGCGGTGCAGTTCGACGCCACGCGCCTCATGCTCGTGTCGGCGGCGCCGGCGACGGGCGCGCCGTTCGCGGCGGAGACGCTCAAGACGATCGACAACACCGCGGGCACGCTCAAGTACACGCTCGGCCTTGCGTCGGGCGCGTCCGGCACGGCGGGTGGCGGGGATCTCGCGGACCTCGAGTTCGTGGTGCTTCCGGCCAGCACGCTCTGCTCGCAGGCGGGCGAGGTCTCGTTCGGCTCGATCGGCGCGTACAGCTCGCAGTTCGCGACGCAGATCGGCCAGCCGATGCTGCCGATCACGAACGGCCTCGGCGCGGTGCGCATCGACAGCACGGGTCCTGCGTTCAGCGGGCTCTTCGCGAACAGCACGATCGCGACCGACGCGGGCTCGACCTACGGCGGCTACCTCGCGCAGCCTTCGGTCACCGCGGTCGACGACTGCGACGGCGCGCAGGCGGTGTCGATGTCGATCGCGTTCCCGAACGCGTCGACCGCGACCACCTGGCCGGCGGACGGGCTCTTCCCGATCGGCACGAGCACGGTGACATGGACGGCGACCGACACGCTCGGCAACCTCGGCAGCGAGTCGCGCACGATCACCGTGGGCAACTACCAGCTTGCCGACGCGGGCATCGTGTTCGGCGGCGTGCTGCAGTCGACCTCCACGCGGCAGATCCGCGTCAAGTTCGGCGCGAGCACGCAGCTGCTCTCGGTCTCGCTCACGGGCTCGAGCGGCACGATCAGCGGCATCCAGGTGCCGGTGGCCGCGGGCTACTCGTGCGTCAGCGCGAAGGACCCCGTGCACTCGGTGACCGACACGGCGTCGCCGTCGATCGCGAACCGCAAGTACGCGACGACCTTCAACCTCGTGCAGGGCGACGCCAACGACGACGACGTCGTGGACATCCTCGACTTCGGCGCGTTCGTGTCGGCGCGCGGCGGCAACAAGGCGCGCAATGCGGCGTCGAACTACAACGCCGACACGGTGATCAACAACGGCGACTTCAGCTTCATCAGCCTGAACTTCTTCAGCGCTGGCGAGTCGTGCCTGACGGGCTACGAGGCGCCGCATGCGCGTACGCGCGTGTCGGTCAAGGACCTGCGTCGCGCGGGTCTTGGCGAGCTGGCGGTGGCGGACTTCAACCGCGACGGCTGGGTCGACACGGCGGACATCCAGATCTACATGCAGACGGGTGGCAACGGCGCTCCCAGCGGCGGCGCAGGCGCGCCGAGCGGCAGCGGCGACGCCGCGTGGTGATCGCGCGATGCAAGTGCTGATCGCGCAGGCAGATTGAGTTCAACGAGTACCGTCACTGCCTCGGCAACCGCCGAGGCAGTGGCTTTTTTGCGCCGTCCGAGAGGCGCGGGGATTTTCTCGCTGCGCGGTTTTTCGCGCGACCGGCGCGCGAAACCGTGGCAAGATTTGGTCGCTACGGGCCGCTCGCATGCGGTGCTTGGTCAGGACGACACTCGATCCTCGGTTTGCGTAGCCACCGGTGGGTCGAACGAACGGACATTCGATGCTTTGGTCTGGTGGCCCGCCGTTGTCGCTGTCGTCCACTCTGTCGTGACCGCCGTCGTCCCGTCGACGGTCGCGGCGCACATGCTGAAGAGGTGTTGATCCGGCCCCGGACGTGTCGTCTTCGATGACGACGCGTGCGTGGTCCACAACTTGAAACTCTCCGCATCGACGGCCAGCCGGGCATCCAGCTCCCAAGCCCCGACGCGGAGGCGAACGACTCGCAGGTACTCCGCGTCGGCGGTTCACGCTTGGAGTCTGCGATGTTCGCGAGTGCTTTGCCCCGTGCAGCGTGCGTGTTGAGGACCGTGTTCAGCACCGTGTTCACGACCGTGTTCACCACTGCGGTCGCGATCGGCTCGACGATGGCCGCGGCGCAGACCGTGGCCGCGGCAGGGCCCGCGGGTACGGTCCGCGCGTGGGGCTTCAACCAGAGCGGTCAGACGACGGTGCCGACCGACATCGGCTCGGCGGTCGCGGTGGCGGGCGGCGACGACTTCAGCCTCGCGCTGCGCGTGAACGGAACCGTCCGCGCGTGGGGCCTCAACGGCTCGGGTCAGTGCGACGTGCCCGCGGGACTGGGGGGCGTGATCGCGATCGGCGCTGGCTCGTACCACGCGGCCGCGCTCAAGGCGGATCAGACGGTCGCGTGCTGGGGCAACAACTCGGTCGGGCAGTGCGACCAGCCGCCGGGGCTCGCGGGCGTCATCGCGCTCGCGGTCGGCTCGCTCCACAACGTCGCGCTCAAGTCCGACGGCACCATCGCATGCTGGGGCGACAACCACACCAATCAGTGCGATGTGCCGTTCGATCTCGGGCCCGCGATCGGCGTCGGCGCGGGGCTCGACCACTCGGTCGCCATCAAGGCCAACGGCGACGTGCGCTGCTGGGGCTACAACGCGGCGAACCAGCTCAACGTGCCCGCGACGCTGCACAACGTGACCAAGGTCGCGGCTGGCGCGATGCACACGCTCGCGCTCACATCGAGCGGCGGCGTGGTCGCGTGGGGCGACACGTCCAACGGCAAGTGCAACGTGCCCGCGAGCGCGGTGAACGTCGTCGCGATCGCCGCGGGCTTCGAGCACTCGGTCGCGCTCAAGGCGTCGGGTACGGTCATCTGCTGGGGGCAGAACCTCGCGATCTTCGGCTCTCCGTGCACGGTGCCCGCGAACGTCGGCGTCGCCGTCGGGATCGGCGCGGGCGGACGCCACACGATGGCGCTCTCGCAGGTCGCACCGATGCCGACGGTGTCGCTCGTCTCGGCCACGCCGAGCAACTGCGACTCGGGCAACGGCGCGATCGACGTGACGGTGACCAACACGACCTCGGTCGCGTGGACGGGGCCGAACGGCTTCGCCGCGTCGACGGTCGACCTCACTGGCCTCGCGCCCGGCGGCTACACGATCACCGCGATGGGCGCGGGCGGGACGGCGTCGCTCTCGGTCGCCGTGAACGCCGCGCCCGACACCGTCGCGCCCGTGATCGCGGGCTACACCGCGAGCGCGTCGAGCGCGGCGTCGGCGAGCTGCACGGCCGCGGTGCCGAACTTCGCGGCCTCGGTGCAGGCGAGCGACAACTGCACGCCCGCGGCGCAGCTCGTCGTGATCCAGTCGCCCGCGGCGGGCGCGCTCGTCGGGCTCGGCGCGCATCCCGTCACGATCACCGTGCAGGACGGCTCCGACAACAGCGCGAGCGTGACCGCGACCTTTACCGTCACGGGCGCCGCGACGACCTACTACCGCGACTCCGACGGCGACACCTACGGGAACTCCGCCGTCACCGCGACCTCATGCGCGGGCGGCGCGCCTGCCGGCTTTGTCGCGAACGCGACCGACTGCAACGACGCGAACGCCGCCGTGCATCCTGGCGCCGTCGAGGTGTGCGGCGACGGGATCGACAACAACTGCTCGGGAGCGATCGACGAGGGCTGCGCGCCGTTCACGGTGTCGATGACGGCGGCGGGTGCGGCGGGTTCGCCCGCGCGGCCCACGGTGGGCGTGCCGTATGTCGTGCGCGTCGCGTGCAGCGCGGCGGGTTCGGCGCTCACGGGCGAGCAGCTCGCGGTGCACTTCGACGCGGCGCGGCTTGCGCTGGTCGACGTCGTGCGCGTGGCGGGGTCGCCGTTCACGCTCGAGTCGGCGCGCGAGATCGACAACGCCGCGGGAACGCTGCGCTACGCGGCCGACGCTCCGAGCGGTTCCGCCGGCCTCGCGGGCGCTGCGGAACTCGTCGACCTCGTGTTCAGCGTGCGCGCCGACGCGCCGCTCTGCGGGAATGCGGTGCTCGCGACCTTCGAGCCGGTGGGCGCGGCGGTGACGCGATTCACCCGCGCGTCGGCGGCGCCGCTCGTGCCGGTCGCGTCGAACCTCGCGGCGGTGCAGCTTGATGCGACGGCGCCTGTCCTTTCGGGAGTGCCGGCGAGCGACCTCGATGTCGCGGCGGATGCGGGGTCGGTGCTCGGCGCGCGTGTCGCGCTTCCGACGGTGACCGCCCTCGACGCGTGCGACGGCGCGGTCGCGGTGATCAGGAAGGGCGCGCCTGCGGACGGCGTGTTCCCGATCGGCACGACGACCGTGACCTGGTGCGCGGTCGATGCCGCGGGCAATGCGACGATCGTGAACCGCACGGTGACGGTCGAGCCGTATCAGCTGCTGGACCTTGCGGTGTGCGTCGATGGCGCGTTCGCGGGCAACTCGACGCGGCAGGTTCGCGTGACGGTGGGTGCGGCGGCGAGCGTGGTGAGCGTGCCGTTCACGCAGGCTTGCGGCACGGTGTCGGCGTATCACGTGCCGGTGAGCGCTTCGTTCGCGTGCGTGACCGCGAAGGACATCGCGCACTCGCTCAGCGGGCACGCGGCCGCGACCATCGTCGGCACGCGCTACAGCGCGAGCGTGTCGCTCAAGCAGGGCGACTCGAACGACGACGACATGGTCGACATCGTGGATTTCGGCTTGTTGGTCGATGATTTCGGCGGACCGCGCGCCGCGGACGCGCGCTCGAACTTCGACACGAACGCGGTCGTGAACAACGGCGACTTCGCGTTCATCTCGGTGAACTACCTGCGGACGGGCGATCCGTGCGTCGCAGGCGCGAACCCGCTGCATCCGCGCGAGCGCGTGAGCGTGAAGCAGCTGCGCCGCGAGGGCCTCGGGCGGCTCGAGTCCGCCGACATCAACCGCGACGGCTGGGTCGACGCGGTGGATGTGCAGATGTTCCTGCAGGGCAGGCGAAGCGGCGGGGCGCCGCAGCGGGCGGATGTACCGCGCGAGTCGGGTGGCGTCGCGTGGTGACTCGGCGACGCTGACGCGCCTCGCACGAGCTTCGGGCTTCGTGCTTCGAGTTACGAGTTACGAGCTTCGATTTATCGCACCGCCTCGGCACATCGCCGGGGCGGTGCTGCTTCCGATGCAGGTCCTGTAGTTGCGATGTGCGTGTGAGAACTCGCATTCCTCGCAAATCACTGCCGAATTGGCGTCAGTCCGCGCGCGGGTCATCCCGTTTTTATGTCAGCCGCGCTGACTCGCGCGGCGGTGGTGGACCTGCCCTGCGAACGAGTTGTTCTCTGCAGCGGGCGCGGGTCTGGAGATAGAAAGATGAAGCTGCACGCCCTGCGTTCGGAGTTGTTCACGTCGCGGTCGAAGGTTGCTCGCGCGCTTGGCGCGGCGCTGTGCGCGCTGTGCGTGGCGGCGG
>CAITDI010000081.1 GCA_903891095.1 uncultured bacterium
GAGCGTCGCGGCCTGTGGGCGGCGCTCGCGGCGTTCCTGATCACGGCGGGCTTTTTCGCGGCGCTCGCGCTGATCCCGGGCTGGCCGCTCTACGGCATGGTCGAGCGGCACGGCTCGACCGCGATGGTTCCCGCGTGGAGCGAGGCGATCATCCCGATGATCCTCGTGCTCTTTCTCGCGCCCGGCGTCGCGTACGGCGCGGTGAGCGGCGAGATCCGATCCGACCGCTGCGTCGCGTCGCGCATGACCGAGTCGATGGCGTCGATGGGCACCTACATCGTGCTCGCGTTCTTCGCGGGACAGGCGCTCGCGTGGTTCCGCGCGTCGAACCTCGCGCTCGTGATGGGCTTCGCGGGCGGCGAGTTCATCAAGTCGCTCGGGTTCGGGCAGGGGCCGATGATCGCGGCGCTGGTGCTGGTGGTCGCGATCCTCAACCTCGCGGTCGCGAGCGCGAGCGCGAAGTGGGCGTTCCTTGCGCCGATCCTCGTGCCGATGCTCGGCGCGGCGGGCATGTCGCCCGAGCTCGTGCAGTGCGCGTATCGCGTCGGTGATTCGTGCACGAATCCCGTGGCGCCGCTCAATCCGTATCTCGTGATCATCCTCGTGGTCGTGCGGCGCTACAGCCCGAAGGCCGGGCTGGGCACGCTGCTCGCGCTGCTCCTGCCGTACAGCATCGCCGCGTACTTCGTGTGGACGGCGATGCTGATCGCGTGGAACGCCGCGGGGATTCCTATGGGTTTTTGAGGCGGTTCTGACGGGGTTCGCGGTCCGCCAACTCCAAAGGGAGCCGGCGCACGCCGCGACCGATCAAAAAAGTGAGCGAGAGCGAAGCGAGTCGCGAACGCAAAGGCTCACGGGGTTCTGACGGGCGAGGCGGATTCAGCGGGAGTTGGGCGGGAGGGATGTGATCGACACGCGGTCGGTGTGTCCGTACGCCCACCCTCGGGCTCGCCGGTGATGCAGGCGTGAGTTTGCTCGCGCTTCGAATCGGCGGCCCAAGGGCACCCACACATGTTGACCCACGCATGGTGACCCACACACGGCGTCCAAACACCAGAGCGAGCGAAAGCGAAGCGAGTCGCGACCGCGAAGACGAAGTCTCAGTGTCCGCCGTGACCAGCCGCGCTCGCGTCGTCGAGCGCCATCATCTTCTTGAGCCACGGGCTCAGGGCGAAGAGCAGCGCAGCCGACACGATCGCCGCGATCGCGATGCCGCCGAACACGTTGCCGTACACGCCGACGGTCTCGCTCGGCGGCGGGATCGCCGATCCGCTGCCGCCCTCGCTCACGCCGGTCATCTTGGCGATGGCCGCCGCAACGAGATGCGAGAACGCCGTCGCCAGGAACCACGCGCCCATGATCGTGCTGACCACGCGCGCGGGCGAGAGCTTCGTCACCAGCGACAGGCCGACGGGCGAGAGGCAGAGTTCGCCGGTCGTCTGCAGCAGGTAGCCCCAGAGCAGCCACGTCATGGCGACCATGCCGTTCGAGTCCGCCGACTTCGCGCCCATCCAGAAGCAGCCGAAGCCGAGGCCGAGCTGCGCGAGTCCGAGCGAGAACTTGACGCCCGCGCTCGGGTCGCGGCGGCCTAGCGCGCCCCAGATCCACGAGAAGATCGGCCCGAAGAGCAGGATGAAGGTCGGGTTCGCCGCCTGGTAGACCGACGCCTTGATCTCGCTGCCGCCGATCGCGAGGCCCTTCTGCACATCCTCGTCGTCGGCCGTGAAGGTCACCTTGCCCTCGGGCTTGCCCTCGACGGCGGCCTTCTGCGCTTCCTCGATGTCGGTCAGGGTCCAGGTCTTGCCGGCGACATTCACGCCGAGGAACTCCTGCGTGACCGCCACATCCGAGTAGGTCTGGCCAGAGACGACCTGCGTGTCGCCGACCACGCGGTCGACGTTGCGGTCGGTGAAGTTGTTGACGCTCGATCCCGCCTGCTCGAAGAACGCCCAGAACAGCATCGAGAAGAAGCAGAGGATGAGGATCACGAACAGACGCCCGCGCTCGAGCGCCTGCGCGGAGAACGCCGACAGCAGGATCGAGCCGAATGCGAGCACGCCCATGATGTTGAGCGCCCAGCCCGCGAGTTCATTGCGCTTGACGAGGAGCGCGAGCGGGGCGACCGCCGCGAGCGTACCGATGAAGATCGGCAGCACCATGCGCGGCTTGACCACGTTGCCGGCGGCATCGCGCGGCAGTCCCATGTCGGCGGGGATCACGCCATGGCCGAGCTTGACGAAGCTCACGGCGCCCGCGCCGAGCAGCGCGATCGCGACCGGCAGGTTGAGCAGCGTCTGCGTGGTGTCGCCCTTGGTCGTGTAGAACATCGTGCCGACGCTGGCCAGGCTCGCGACCAGGATGAGCATGCGCGAGAGCCCGCGCGGCGCGACGAACGTCGCGAGACCGAGCAGCATGCCGATCGTCGCAAGGCCGAAGCCGTAGTGCCAGCCGTAGGTCTCGCCCACGTAGCCGCAGACGAGCGGCGCGAGCGCGGCACCGAGGTTGATGCCCATGTAGAAGATCGTGAAGCCCGCGTCGCGCTTCGTGCTGCCCTGCGGGTACAGCGAGCCGATCATGGTCGAGATATTGGGCTTGAAGAAGCCGTTGCCGACGATCAGCAGTCCGAGCGCGCCGTAGAGCGCCCACTCCTGCTCGATCGTCATGAGCAGGTGGCCCGCGGCCATCAGGATGCCGCCCCAGATCACCGCGAGCCGCGCGCCGAGGAATCGGTCGGCGAAGATGCCGCCGAGGTACGGCGTCGCGTACACGAGCGCGCCGTACGCGCCGTAGATGGCGTACGCCTTGTCGTCGTTCGCGTGCAGGAATCCCTTGATCAGGTAGAACGTGAGCAGGGCGCGCATGCCGTAGAACGAGAAGCGCTCCCACATCTCGACGAAGAACAGCAGGAAGAGTCCCGGCGGATGCCCCTCGTTGGCGGGCTTGAGCGCGTTCGCGAAGGGCTGGTCGACCGAGGGGTTCATCTGCGACATGGGCGCTCCAGTGATGGGGTCTCGCTGCGGACGGCCGCGAGTGGCGCGGAGAATAACGGAACGGCGCGCGACGCTTGGCGCGTTGGCGGCGACCATGCCACAATCGTGCGCTCGTGACCGCGCCCCGACTCATCCAGCTCCGCCGGCCTCCCGTCCTCGTCCGAGTCGAGGGGCGATTCGTCCCGCCGGGCGTGTCGCTGGCCGAGGTCGACGCGCGGTGGGCCGCGCTTTGCGCGGGGAATCCGCGGTATTTCGACGGCGCCATGCTGCAGGTCCTCGGCACGAGCCGCAACGGCCACGGCGGGGTGCAGGTCCATGTGCAGGAGTGCTCGTACCGCTTCTACGCGGTGCAGAAGCCGGGTCCCCGCGGGCCCGAGCTCGACCCGCCCATCGACTGCGGCGTGCGCTCGCTCGGGGTCAAGGCGATCGCGACCGATGGCACGCGCGTCCTCATCGGGCGGCGCTCGATGCAGGTCGCGTTCTATCCAGGCGCGTGGGAGTTCGTGCCGGGCGGTGGCGTCGAGCCAGGCGCGGTGCCCGCCGAGGAGATCGTGCGCGAGCTCCGCGAGGAGGCGCGCATCGACGCCGTCGGCCCCGCGGTCGCCGTGGCGCTCCTCCATGATCCAGTCGCGTTCACGTGGGAGATCGTCCACCGCATCGCGATCGACGGCAGCGCCGCGCCCGAGATCGGGTGGGAGTACGACGAGTTCCGCATGGTGACGCTTGCCGAGATGCCCGCGCCGGCGCTGCTCGCGCCGGTCGCGCTGCAGATGATGCCGATCGCGGAGCGTGTGCTCGCGCGCGGGTAGATCCGCACCTAGACCTTGCGCATCGACGCCAGCGAACCCAGCGTGCGGTCGAGCGCGTCGAGTGCGAACGGCTTGAGCGCCGTGCGCGTGAACGGATCCTCCGGCGCGACGACATCGCCTCCGCTCGCGAGGAGCACGGGCACCTCGACGCCGCGTGCGCGCAGCCTGCGCAGCGCTTCCACGCCGCCGCCGCCTGCGTCGAGCACGATCACGTCGAACGACGCGAGGTCCTTGTGCGTGTCGCACGCGCCAGGGTTGTCGAGCGTGTCGACGTCGTCGCCGATCGACTCGAGCGCGGCGACGAGCACCGCGCGCACCGCCGCGTCGTCGTCGGCGATCAGCACGCGACGCGCGGCGGGGAGGCACTCGTCCTCGTGGCCGCAGCCGTCGCCATGCTCGTTCCCATGCTCATGCTCGCGGCCCGCGGCATCGAAGCGCGCGATCGCCACGCCGCGGCGGAACTCGAACGAAATCGCACTGCGCAGTCCCGCGTGCGTCGCACCCATGCTCACGCGCCCGCCGAAGTCGCGGATCGCGCGATGCGCGGCCGCCAGCGGCAGGCCCGCGAGCTCGAACGTCGTCTTCGCGTCGCTGCCGTCGAGCAACGACGGCATCTGCGGAACGTGCGTCGGCGCGCCGGCGCTGTCCTCGAAGGTGATCTCGATCGATTCGGGCGATCCTGCGCGCACGCGGATGCCGAGCGCGATCGGCGCCGTCGCGCGCGCGCGGTGGATCGAGAGCACCTGCCGCACGGCGGTCGCGACCTGCGTGGGATCGCCCTCGAACGTGGCGTCCGCCGGGATCAGGCCGAGCAGCTGCGCGAACTCCCTCGGCTTCGCGTGCGCGGGCAGCGCGTCGATCGACTCCCGGAGCGCCTCGGACACCGCGGATGCGACCAGCGCACTCGCCGTCGCGGGTTCATCGCGTCGGCAGGCGGCGTGGAGCTTGACCACCTGCGACTCGAGCAGGCGCGCGGTACCGAGGATCTCGTCGGCCGCGCGCGCGGTCGCCGCGTCGGGCGCACGCCGCTGCAGCAGCTGCACGCGCCCGAGCAGCGCGAAGAGCACGTTGTTGAGGTCGTGCACGAGCAGCCCGCCGAGCTGGCGCTGGCGCTCGGATTCCTCACGGTCGCGCAGCCGGTGGACGGCGTCGATCGGGTCGTGGTGTCGGTCTGGTTGCGGAGGGTGGTGGTCCATAGGAGATTCCCCAAGACAATGATGCGATCGCGCGAACGAGTCGCGCGCATGCCGATCAGAGCCCTGCGCCACCCTGCGCATGGCTCAACAAGCCCCGCACGCACAACCCCGTGCTGAATGGGCAGCGCATTTGAATCCAAAACGAACGAAGGCGGAGTCGAAACTCCGCCTTCGTGCGCTTTTTTGATGCCTCGTGTAGGGGTTGAACCTACGACCCGCTGATTAAGAGTCAGCTGCTCTGCCAACTGAGCTAACGAGGCGAGAGGGGGAGAAGTCTAACGGTTTCCCGCACGCCGTCAAGCGGCTCGCGCACGCGGAAATCGCGTGTCGCAAAATGGAGCGCGGCCCCGCCGTGTAGGCGGAGCCGCGCTCGGAACTTCAGTGTCTCCTCGCCGCAATCACGCCTGCGCTTCAGGCTTCTTGCCGTGGCACTGGCGGTACTTGAGTCCGCTGCCGCACGGGCAGGGCTCGTTGCGACCGACGACGGGAATCGTCGACGGATCGACCGGCGACTCGGCTGCCAGCGCGCGCGATGCCGCGACGACGGGCGCGGGCGCCTGGTTCTGCACCATCGTCGCCGTGCCGGCCTGCTCCGCTTGGGACTGGACCTGGGCCTGCACCTGCGGCGCACGCTGCGGCATGGCGCGCGGTGCCTGCGCCTGCGGCCTCGCACGGAACGCCACCTCGGTCACGCGGTCGCGGATGATCTCCTGCATCTCGGCAAACACGCGCGCGCTCTCGCGCTTGAACTCGATGCGCGGATCCTTCTGGCTGAACGCCCGGAAGCCGATCGAGTCGCGCATCTGGTCCATCGCGTGGAGGTTGTTCTTCCACGCGTCGTCGAGGAAGTGCAGCAGCACCGAGCGCTCGAGCTGGGTGAGCTCGAGGCGGGTGATGTCCGCGATCTTGGCGCGCACGAACTCGCTGGGGTTCGCAGTCGCCGCCTCGCGCTCGCTCGGCGACAGGAACACATGGCACTCCTCCTGGAACCACGCGGCGATCGAGTCGCCGTCGCGTCCGCGTGCGAGGCAAGCCTGCAGGCGGGCGTCGATGTCGGCGGGGCCGATCTCGCCGGCGCGCTTGACCAGCAGCTCGCGCAGCTCGAGCAGCGCGGTCTGCAGCTGCAGGTCGAACGGCGACTGGAGCAGGCGCTGCGCGAAGAGGGCGTCCTCGTCGCTCACGCGTCCTTCGGTCGCGCCGCTGCGCGCGGCCTCGAAGTTCTTCTTGAGGACCGCGATCGCGTGCTCCTGCACGCTGAGCGCGGCCTCGGGATCGATCGCGCTCGACGCGAGGGCGAGCGCGCGGATGCGCGACACTTCCGCGTCGGTGAACTCCGCGCGGGGCGCGCGGTTGGCGAAGTCGACGCCCGCCGCGCTCCAGATCACGCCGTAGCGCGCCTTCACGCGCTCGGAGAGGCTCTGCGTGACGGCCTCGGGGTCCGCGCCCTGTCCGAGCGCGGAGATCACCGAATCCATCATCGAGTCGACCGAGTACGCGATCTCACGCTGGCGATAGAGGTCGAGCGCCACGCCGCGCATGCGCTCGGCCGCGGCCTCGGGCTCCGTCGCGCCGTTGAAGGTCGCTTCGTCGATCCGCGCCTCGAACTTGTTGTTCGCCCAGCGCGCGAGCTGCTTCGCGCCGAAGTTCGGCACGAGGAACTCGCCGATCGGCGAGAGGTCGATCTCCTTGAACTTGCGCTGCGCCGCCACCGACACCGTCTCGACCGCGGCCTCGCGGCCCATCGAGCGGATCTCGGCCGCGGTGATCTTGGCGCCGTAGTTGGTCTGCGCCCACGACGCGAAGTGCTCCGCGTCCCACTCCGACGGATCGAGGTCGTCGGACAGGTACTCGCCGGCGGTCGCGCGCACGGCTTCCTGCGCCTCCTCGGCGGCGTCGATGCGGATGACCTTCTCGATCTCGTCGCGGTCCTTCTTGAGGAAGCGCTCCGCCTCGATGGTCACGCCGCACTTCTCGCGGACCCATTCGGTCAGCGTGTTCGGCACGTGCATCTTGCCGAGGTAGTCGTCCGACGCCTTGTCGATCGACTCCTCGACGTAGCGGAGGATCATCTCCTTGACGTACTTGCCCTCGACGATCGGCTGGCGCAGGCCGTAGAACGCGCGGCGCTGGTGCTCCATCGGCTCGTCGTACTCGAGGATCTGCTTGCGCATCTGGAAGTTGCGCTCCTCGACCTTGCGCTGCGCCTTCTCGATCGAGCGGGTGAGCAGCGTGTCCTCGAGGTCGTCGCCTTCCTTCATGCCGAGCTTCGAGAGCGCGGTGAGCATCACCTTGCCCGCGAAGAGCTTCATCAGGTCGTCCTCCATCGAGAGGAAGAAGCGGCTGGAGCCGTTGTCGCCCTGGCGTCCCGCGCGGCCGCGGAGCTGGTTGTCGATGCGGCGGCTCTCGTGGCGCTCGGTGCCGACGATGTGCAGGCCGCCCATCTCCTCGACGTTCTGCCACATCTCAAGCCGGTGCAGCGGCGGGAAGCCGATGTCGTCGAGCAGGTCGACGAGCTGCTCGGTCGAGAGCGTGTCGGCCTTCTTCTCGGTGAGCTTCGCGCGCTCGACCGCCCAGCGGCGGAGGAGCATGAGCCGCAGCGCGGGCGAGTCCTTGCCCGCCGTGTGCTCCTTGCCGAAGGCGCGCTCCGCCATGTGGCGGTAGCAGAGGCCGACGATCTCCTCGTCGGACATCTCGGCCTTCGCCTCCTTGGGGGCGACGTTGCGGCGCTTCCAGTGCTCGATCAGGTCCGCGCGCGCGATGCGGCGCAGCTTGATGTCGGTGCCGCGGCCCGCCATGTTGGTCGCGATCATCACCGCGCCGAGGTTGCCTGCGTCGAGGACGATCTCGGCCTCGCGCTCGTGCTGCTTGGCGTTGAGCACCTCGTGCTTGATCTGGTACTTCGCGTGCAGCATGCGCGCGACCATCTCGCTCTTCTCGACGCTCGTCGTGCCGACGAGCACGGGGCGGCCGACGTCGTGGAAGATCTTGATCTCCTCGACGATGGCGTTCCACTTGTCCTTCTGCGAGAGGTACACGCGGTCCTGGCGGTCGCGGCGCGCGATCGGCAGGTTGGTCGGGATCGACACGACGTCGAGGTGGTAGATCTCGTGGAACTCGGTGGCCTCGGTGTCGGCGGTGCCGGTCATGCCCGCGAGACGCTTGTAGAGCTTGAAGTAGTTCTGGATGGTGATGGTCGCCATCGTCTGCGTCTCTTCCTTGATCTTGACCTTCTCCTTGGCCTCGACGGCCTGGTGGAGACCGTCCGACCACTGGCGGCCGACCATCTTGCGGCCCGTGTTCTGGTCGACGATCACGACGCCCTCGACGCCGTTCTCATCGGGCGCCACGACGTAGTCGCGGTCGCGCTGCCACACCGTGTGCGCACGCACGGCCTGCTCGCAGAGGTGCGGCAGGTCGATGTTGTCGCCCACGTAGAAGCTGCCGATGCGCGAGTCGAGCGTCTTCGCGTAGCGCTGCGCCTCGTCGACGCCGTCGTGGGTGAGCGAGGCCTGCTTCTTGTCGAGCTCGACCTCGTAGAACTGCTTGTGGCGGTCGCGGCGCGCCTCGGAGGTCACGAGCTCCTTCTTGAGCGCCTCCATCTCGGCCTTCATCGCGGGGACCGCGTTGCGGTCGCGCGCGTTGCGGATGTCGCCCTCGAAGCCCGCGATGCGCTCCTTGATCTTGCTGCACTCCTCGTTGGCCGTGTCCCACTCGCGCTGGCGGACGACCAGGTGCCGCGCGATCTGGTCGGCGAGGTCGTAGCGGGGCACGGTGTTGTGGGCGGGGCCCGAGATGATCAGCGGCGTGCGCGCCTCGTCGATGAGCGTCGAGTCGACCTCGTCGACGATCGCGAAGCCGCGCTCCTTCTGGAGCTGCTCCTCGGGACGCTGCTTCATGTTGTCGCGCAGGTAGTCGAAGCCGAACTCGCTGGTCGTGCCGTACACGACGTCGCAGGCGTACGCGGACTTCTTCTCGTCGTGGCCCTGCATGTGCTGCGGGTGGATCGCGCCGACGGTCAGGCCGAGCGCGCGGAAGAAGGGCCAGGTCCAGTCGCGGTCGCGCTGCACGAGGTAGTCGTTGACGGTCACGACGTGGACCTGCTTCTTCTCGCAGGCGGCGAGGTAGCAGGCGAGCGGGCCGACGATGGTCTTGCCTTCGCCGGTCTTCATCTCGGCGATCTTGCCTTCGGCGAGCACGATGCCGCCGATCAGCTGCACGTCGAACGGACGCGCGCGGAAGGGCGGGCGCGACTCGGGGTACATCACGCGCACGGCGTCGTAGATCGGCGTGGGGATGTCGATGTAGAGCCAGCCGGGGATCGCGTCGCTGTTGCCGCGGAGGTCGCCCTCGGGCGCGCGGTCGGGCGCGGCGCGCATGGCGGCGACGGTCTCGTCGTAGAGCTTGCGGACGTCGGCCGGCAGCAGCGACGGGTCGAAGCGGTCGTTGGCGTCGATCACGCCGTCCTGGTTGAGGTCGGCGTTGCGCGCGGGGTTGAAGATGTTGCGGATGCCGACGCCGCGGTCCATCGCCTCGCGGGCGACGGCGAAGATCTCGGGGATCATCGAGTACGGCTTCTCGCCGCCTGCGATGCGGGTGCGGAACTCGTCGGTCTTGCCGCGGATCTGCGCGTCGGACAGGCGGCGCATCTCGGGCTCGAGCGCGTTGGCCGCGTCGACGATCTTGTTGTAGCGCTTGACGTCGCGCTGGTTCTTGGTGCCCATCGTGATGCGGACGAACCAGTCGATGACGGGGATGCCTTTGAGAAGCTGACTCATGGTGGTACCTGAAGTGAGATGCCCTGCGGTGATCGCAGAGACGCCGACGCGAATGCCGCGTCAGGCGCATGGGTGTCTGTTGGTGCGTGGAAGGAAACGGTGGCCGAGCTGCAGCGACGGCGATGGCGTCGTCGCTGCGATCAGGCGACCGGCGGGGGCAGCGCGGTGGTGCGCAGCGCGCACGCGCGGGAGGCGCGCGAGGAGTCCAGGCGAGAGCGGCGTTCGGCGCGCGCATCGGCGGTGCCCGACGCGAGGTTGGCCGAGCCGGAGCTCGCGACGATCTCGATGTGCGCCGCGCGGATGGCGGCGACGAGTCCGTCGCGGGCGGGGGTGCCGAGCGGCACCGAGACGATCCCGAGCGCGCTGAGCGCCGAGTGTGCCTCGGAGCGCCGCGCGCGAGCCAGCGCTGCGTTGTTGTCCGTGTCCAGCGCACCCGCCAGCGCAGCCAGCATCGCGACGAGAATCGCGGCCGTCAGGCGAAGGTGGGGGTTGGAGCGGCGAGTAGACGCAGGCATGGCGAGCGAACGGCTGAGGATTGAGAATCGCTAAGGTAGCAGAGGCTTTGACTTGCGGCGGGAAATTCTCGCCAAAGCAGGGTGGTTCGAGCCGAGGCGAAACAGGTCCGAGTCCGCGTGCGGTAGTCTTTCCGCCCGATGGTCGCTCCCTCCTCGGCAATCTCGGACGCCAACTCGACGGCACGGCGCGATGGCGCGCTGCTTTCGGCGGCTTCGGTGACCGTGGACTACCCCGGCGTCCGAGCCCTCGACGGCGTCTCGATCGACTTCCGGGCGGGCGAGATCCACGCCATCGTGGGCGAGAACGGCGCCGGCAAGAGCACGCTGATGAAGGTCCTGTCGGGGTCGGTGCGTCCGACGGCGGGGCAGCTTCGGCTGGCGGGCAGCGCGGTCGCCTTCACGCGGCCGTCCGACGCGATCCGCGCGGGCATCGCGATGGTGCACCAGGAGCTCAACCTCGTGCCGACGCTCGACGTCGCCGAGAACGTGATGCTCGGCCGCGAGCCGACGCGCATGCTCGGCGTGGCCATCGACCGTCCGCGCCAGCGCGCCCGCGCCCGCGAGCTCCTCGCCATGCTCGGCGCCGACCTGACCGACGATCACGCGCTCGCGCGCCGCGCGGGCGACCTGTCGGTGGCCGAGGCGCAGTTCGTCGAGATCGCCAAGTGCCTTGCGAGCGACGCGCGCGTCCTGATCTTCGACGAGCCGACCGCGGTGCTCGGCGAGCGCGAGGCATCGCGGCTCCTCGCGCTGCTCAAGCGCATGCGCGACGAGGGCCGCGCGGTGATCTTCATCTCGCATCACCTCGACGAGGTCGTCGCGATCGCGGACCGCGTGAGCGTGCTGCGCGACGGCAAGCTCGTGCAGTCGTTCGCGCGCGACGCCGCGGGCGCGATCGCTGGCGAAGACGCGCTCGCGCACGCGATGGTCGGCCGCGAGCTCGGCTCGATCTATCCCGCGAAGGGCGAGGCGATGCCGCAGGCGTCGGGCGCCGCGAGCAACGCGATCGAGCTCGTCGGCTTCGGCGCGCGCGGGCGTTCGTCGGGCATCTCGCTCGCGGTCAAGCCCGGCGAGATCGTCGGCTTCGCGGGCCTCGTCGGCAGCGGCCGCACCGAGACCGCCGAGGCGATCGTCGGACTGCGCCGCCGCGAAGGCGTCGTGCGCGTCGACGGCCGCGAGGTCGCGTTTGCGAATCCACGCGCGGCGATGCGCGCAGGCGTCGCGTACGTCAGCGAGGACCGCAAGGGCCGCGGCCTGCACGTGACGCTTTCGTCGGTCGCGAACATGACGCTGCCGTCGCTCGACGCGTACACGCACTTCGGCGGCGCGCGCGTCGACTCCCGCGCCGAGCGCGCGGTCGCCGAGCGCTGGATCGGGTCGTTCGCGATCCGCTGCGCGCGGCCTGACCTGCCGATCTCCTCGCTTTCGGGCGGAAACCAGCAGAAGTTCGCGCTCGCGCGCTGGCTCGAGACCAAGCCCAAGGTGCTCGTCATCGACGAGCCCACGCGCGGCGTCGATGTCGGCGCGAAGGGCGAGATCTACCGCATCATCGCCGAGCTCGCGCGCGCGGGCCTCGCGTGCATCGTGATCAGCTCGGAGCTTCCGGAGCTGATCGGCCTCGCGCACCGCGTGGTCGTGATGCGCGGCGGAACGGTCGCCGGCGAACTCTCGCGCGAGAAGCTCGCGCGCCATGACTCGGACGAGCGCATCGTGCGCCTGGCCAGCGGACTGAGCGAAGAGAAGGAGAGCCACGCGTGAGCGCACGTTCGAACGACAGCAGGTTCCGCATCCAGCCCTTTCTCGAGAAGTGGGGCGTCATCGTCGCCTTCGCGCTGCTCTTCGCGGTGAGCACGTGGAAGCAGGGCTTCGACTTCCTCAACCCCGAGAATCTCCGCACGCTCCTCAATTCGAACGCGCCCGTCGGCATCCTCGCCGTCGGCATGACGCTCGTGATCGTCTCGTCGGGCATCGATCTCTCGGTCGGCAGCATGGTCGTGCTCTCGGCCGCGCTCGGCACGACCGCGATGAACTCGCTCATCGGCAACGAATGGTCCGAAGGCAGCGCCGTCGCGCTCGGCGCGCTGGTCACGCTCGGCGCGGGACTCTTCGCGGGCGCGATCAACGGTTCGCTCGTCGTGTTCGGGCGCATCGCGCCGTTCATCGCCACGCTGGGCGGGCTTGCGGCGTTCCGCTCGATGGCGCTCGCGATCGCGGATGCAGGCGAGATCCGCTCGCAGAGCTCGACGCTCTTCGGCGTGCTCGGCCGCGGCGGCATCCCGCTTGCGTACGAATCCGCGCCCGCGGTGGACGCGACGGGCGAGGCGGCGGCACCCGTCTTCCACGGACTCCTCAATGGCGCGGGCAAGCCGCTCACGCTGCCGTACAGCGTGATCGTGTTCTTCGCGGTCGCGATCGTCGCGCAGTGGTTCCTGTCGCGCGCGCGCTTCGGGCGCCAGCTCGTCGCGGTCGGCGCGAACGAAACCGCCGCGCGCTACGCGGGCATCCCGATCGCGTGGGTGCGCTTTCGCGTGTACGCGATCATGGGCCTGCTCGCGGGCGTCGCGGGCCTCGTGCAGAGCTCGCGCATGAACTCGGTCTCGACCGCGCAGCTCGGACTCGGCAGCGAGCTCGACGCGATCGCGGCGGTCGTGATCGGCGGCACCAGCCTGCGCGGCGGATTCGGCCGCGTGTGGGGAACGGTCGTCGGCGTGCTGATCCTCGGCATGATCACCAACATCCTGACCATTTCCGGCGTGAGCCCGTACTGGCAGGGCGCGGTCAAGGGCGCGGTGATCGTGCTCGCCGTGCTCGTGCAGCGTGGTTCGCGAGACTAAGCGCCGCGCAGTATTCTCCCGCTTTCGATTCTCCCGCTCTCGAACTTTCGTCCCCGAGATCCACCAAGCAGATCACTCGCAAGCAGGTCACTCGCATGAAGATCACCACCATCGCCCTCTCGTCCGTCCTCCTCGCATCTGCGTCGGTGTTCCTCGGCTTTGCCGCGGAGCCGGCGCCCCTTGCACCAGCAGCCGCCCCGCAGGCCGCCGCGAAGGCCGCGACCGTCAAGATCGGCGTGTCGATCCCCGCCGCCGACCACGGCTGGACCGCGGGCGTCGTCTACTGGGCGCGCGAGTGCTCCAAGCTCCACCCCGAGATCGAGTGGACCATCGCGACCGCCGAGACTCCCGAGAAGCAGATCGCCGACATCGAGGCGCTCATGGCCAAGAAGGTCGACGGCCTCGTGATCCTCGCGACCGAGAGCGCGCCGCTCACCCCGATCGCCGAAGAGGCGCACAACCGCGGCATCTTCATCGTGAACGTCGACCGCGGCTTCCTCAAGCCGGCCGCCGACATCTTCATCGAGGGCGACAACAAGGCCTTCGGCCGCAAGAGCGCCGAGTTCATGGTCGACAAGCTCGGCGGCAAGGGCAAGGCGAAGGGCGACATCATCGTCCTCGAAGGCATCCCGTGCACCGTGAACACCGATCGCGTGAGCGCGGCCAAGGCCGTGTTCGCCGCCGAGCCGGGCATCAAGATCGTCGGCCAGCAGGCCGCGAACTGGAACCGTCAGAAGGCGCTCGAGGTCACCGAGACGCTCCTCACCAAGAACCCCAAGGTCACCGCGATCTGGGCGTCCGACGACGACATGGCCCTCGGCGCCGAGCAGGCGCTCACCGAGAAGGGCATCAGCGGCGTGTGGATCCTCGGCGGCGCGGGCATGAAGGACATCATCAAGCGCGTGATGGACAAGGACCCGATGTACCCGGCCGACATCACCTACCCGCCGTCGATGATCGCGACGGGCATGGAGCTCGCCGCGGGCGTCCTCTCGGGCGGCAAGAAGGCCGAGAAGAGCCAGTACATGCCGCAGCACCTCATGATCGACGTCGATCTCGTGCTGCCGGAGAACGCGAAGAAGTATTACTTCCCGAAGTCGGTCTACTGAGGAGCGGTCGCAGCTGCGGCTGCTCTCGTGTTTTGAGCGGTCGCAGCTGCGGCTGCTTCCTCTGGTGCGAGTGACGCTGGACCTACGAGTGCACGCGACTCTCGAACAAGTCCTCCGCGACCTTTGGTCGGAACTCAGCCGTGGTGCCGTCGATCGGCACCACGGCTTTCATGTGGCGTCGCTCGCTACGCGCGGCGTCGACGATGCGCCGCGCGTGCGCAGCGTCGTGCTCCGTCGCGTGACGCCCGAGGCGTGCGAGGTCTGCTGCCACACCGACCGCCGCAGCGGCAAGTTGGCGGAGATCGCGCGTGATGCGCGCGTGTCGTGGCTCTTCTACGCGCCCGAGCTCAAGCTGCAGGTGCGCATCGCGGCGCAGGCGGCGTTCGTCGGCGATGGCGCGGTGGCGGATGCGGCGTGGGCCAACACCGGGCTCTCGAGCAGGCGCGCGTACCTCGCGCCCCGCGCGCCAGGAAGCGCGTGCGACGGGCCGTCGCCGAACCTTCCGCCGAACATCCTCGATCGACGACCGACCGAGGACGAGACGATCCCCGCGCGTGCGAACTTTGGCGTGGTGGTCACGCACGCCACCGAGATCGACTGGCTGTATCTCGCGAGCGAGGGCCATCAGCGTGCGCGCTTCACGCGCGGCGCGGACGGAGCCTGGAGCGGTCAGTGGATCGAGCCGTGATTCACGGCCCGTACCAAAGCCCGTTGACCAGGCGATAGCGCGGCGCGCGTGCGATCGTGAGCCCCGTGTTCGCACGGTCCCAGATCACGGTGCCGGCGGAGTTCACTTCAAACGTGCGGCCAGAGCTCGTGAGCGTGATGAGCGTCGTGTTGTCGAGCGTGCGGAACGCGCCGCACTGCGTCGGTCCGCCGTTGATCTCGTTCACGCCGCCGTAGGTCCACGCGGGCGCGAGCGGACCGAATGCGCTCGCCGCGTCGATCGTGTAGTTGCCCTTCGCGTCGCGCGGCGGAACGATCTCGTACACGCTCGAGTAGTCGTTGGTCGTTCCTGCGCGGTCGCCGTTGTTGAACATCATGATGTTGCCCGCGCCCGGCATGCCCGCGCGGATCCAGGTCGCGCCGTGCACGACGTACAGGAAGCGATTGCTCGCGGTCGAGCGCCCGTAGTTCCCGGGGTTGCCCCAGCGGTAGAGGATGTCGCCGCCGCGTCCGCGCGCGCCGCCCGTGTGCGACGCGGCCTGCGCCGTCGTCGTCGAGTGGTCGATCACGAACACCTCGCTCAGCGTGCGCGAGCTGAACAGGATCTGGTCGCGCACGGGGTCGTAGTCGATCGAGTTGCAGTGCGTCCAGTCGCCGCCCGCGACCATGCCGAGGTTGATGTCGATGAGCTCGGGGTGATCGGCCACCACGCCGTAGTTCGCGAGCGCGGGGTTCACGCCCTGGATCAGGTGGTCCCACAGGTTCCAGCGCCAGACGATGTCGTAGGTCGACGTGCCCGTCGGCTTGATCTCGAGGATCGCATCGGGCCAGAACGCGCCCGTGATCGTCTGCCGGCCCGCGGCCTGCGCCTCGGCCAGCGTGTGGCCATCCCACACGATGCAGAGGATGTTGCCGTTCGGCATCGGGCGGACATCGTGGTGCTGCTGGAAGGTGCTCGTCGAGACGAGCAGGTCGTTGGTGAGCGCCCCCGACGGCCCGAAGATCTGGATGCGCCCGCCACGCACGGGGCCGTTGAACACGCCCGCGGTGTGCACCGTCGGCCGCACGAGCGAACCGTCGGGTCGCAGGTACGCGACGCTCGCGCCGCCCGCCGCGCCGGTCCAGCTCTTGACGACGGCGCCGGTCGCGTCGATGGCGTTGGTGACCGTGCCGTTGGTCGTGGTGAGCAGCGTCCAGTCGATGTTCGCGGGACACGCGCCCCACGCACTGAGCACGCTGGCGAGGTCGCTCGCGTCGGTGATGCCGTCGCCGGTCACGTCGCCGGTGGTCGTGCCCCAGCTCGAGAGGACGATGGCGAGGTCCGAGCCGTTGACGACTAGATCACCGCTCAGATCGGCCGGGCAGTCGGCGTGTGCGACGGCGGCGGAGGCGAGGAAGAGCAGGGTGGAGAGGGCGAAGCGCATGCTGTTCGTTGCATGCTGCCCGAGCGCGGGGACGGAGCGAAGCACATTCCCGCCGAAATTCGGGTTCTGCGCCTCAGCGCCGCCACGCCGCGCGCAGTGTGAGCGCGAACGGAATCCACCACATCAGGTCGTTGGTCGGGATCGTTGCGCCGAAGGTCCACGGGATCTCGCCGCGCGACGCCGTCCACACGAAACCCACGGGCCCGAAGATCTTTCCGAGCAATCCGACGAGCACGATCGGCCAGTGCCGCACGGGGTCGCGCGACGCGCAGAGGTAGCCGATTCCGTACACGCCGATCACCATGCCGAGGCATTGCCAGATTCCGCGGCCAGGGCCTGAGAGCGCGTCCATCCCGACGATGCGAAACAGCGCGTCGGGGGCGAGAACGACCCAGGCGCCCCAGAGCAGGTTGTAGATGCCGGCGGCCATGAGCCAGTGGCGCATCCACGGACGGAAGAGGGGGGCGTTGAGCGAGTCGTGCATGGGGGAGCGGCTTCGCCGAGATGGCCCGCGCGGATGCGCCACCCGGAAACGGTGCCTGGCACGTGCCGTGAGGTGCCAGGCAC
>CAITDI010000082.1 GCA_903891095.1 uncultured bacterium
CTGTGCACGGCACGTGCCGCGCAGTGCCAGGCACTGGGCGGCACGTGCCGTGCACAGGCTTGGGTATTCTTTGCGCATGCATGATGCGCATGACACCGCGGCCTGGAGCATCACCCGCGCCGAGTGGGACGGCTACGTCGCCGACGCCTGCAGCAGCGCCTGCAAGCTCGCGTGGGTCTCCACGGCCATGACGGTCCTCGGCCTGGGCGTGATCACGGCGTGGTTCCTCTTCTTCAAGGGATCGATCGGCGGCAACCTCACCACGTTCTTCGTGGTCGGCATCTGTGCCGTAACGATCCGCAACGACATCCAAGCCTTCCGCCGCATGCGACGCACGAAGACGGCCCTTCCCCGCGTCTGGGACGCCAACGGATGCGTCTGCCCGATCTGCATGACCGAATGCGCGACGCCGTGCCGCCACGGGCTCTCACGCGACGACCAAGCACAGCTCATGCGCTACTGGGAGGCCGCCGCGCGCCGCGACATGGGCACGAGCCTCGCGCTGTACTCCCAACTGCTCGCGCGCACGCCAAACCCCAACCTGTGGCAGCGCCTGCAATCGCTGCAGATCAAACTCCTCGCACGCGCCAAGGACAGCGAGCTCAGCCTCTGGCGACGCTACGCAGCCGCGCTCGCGTCGGGCGCGCCGTGGCAGATTCCCATCGTTCTCTTCGCGCTGTTCTTCAGTCCGTCGGGCTCGGGCATGTCGCTGATCATGACCGGCATGTTCCTCGGCGCCCCGCTGATGCTCATGGGCGCGAAATCAGGCCGCATCGCCCAAGCGTGCTGCACCAATTGCCGCCAACTGCTCGCGACGCCGCATCCCGCGCAATGCCCTGAGTGCGGCTCGTCGCTCGCGCGCACCGGCGCGATCGCCACCGCCGAACAGCACGGCCAACCCGGACTCGTGCTCCTCGGACTCGCCGTCATGTTCAGCACTGGATTGCTGCCCTTGATCGCGATCCACTCGGGCGCGCTCCATCTGCTTCCGACGCCGCTCGTGCTGCCGCTCGTGACGCACGGAGGCGCCTTCACGCGCAACGCCCGCGAGGCGCTCGACGCGCGCACGCTCGATTCCGAGCAGGCGTCGCGCTACGCCGACGCGCTCATCGACGCGGCCAGGCCGGGCAGCGGCGAGCTGTACTTCATGAGCGACTACATCCTCGGCGCCGTGCAGAGCGGCGTGCTCCCCGAGAGCAAGCTCGACGACGCGCTGCGCGGGCAAGTCGAGTTCGCGTTCGAAATCAAGCGCACCGCGGACGGCGCGGCGACGATCGTCGCCAAGCCCGCGCTCGGCGCCCCGCTCTTCATGCGCACGAGCACGGTGTACGCCGTCTTCGGCGGCGTGTCGTTCGACGGCGGACCGTTCGTCGGCACGTCGGACAAGCCCGTCGACCGTTACGCGTTCGACCCGATCTGGCGCAACGCCATGCGAGGGCGCACGGAAATGCCCACCGAGTTCACGATCCCGCTCGCGCCCAACACACGCAAGGCATCGTGGCGCGCGTGGGCGTTGCTCGTGCCGTCCGGCATCACGCCCGATGTGAGCTACGACGACAACGGCCATCTCGTCGCCACCGACTCACGCGTGCGCATGATTGAAATCGGCGGCACGATCGACGCGCTCACGCCAACCGCGGGCTAGCCGCGTCGCCCGACGCAGCCTCACGCCGCCGGCTTGCGATACGTCATCCGCAGCTTGTTGCCGGGCTTCACGTACTCGACCTCGGTCATGTACGCCTTGATCAGCATCACGCCGCGGCCGGACGGAATCTCGAGGTTCTCATCCTCGGTCGGATCGGGAATCGTTCGCGGGTCGAACCCCGGCCCCTGATCCTCGATCTCGAACCACGCGCGCACACCATCGATGTCCGCGCGAAAGAACACGACCTTGTTGGGATCGCTGCGGTTTCCGTGGCGGAAGCCGTTCACGACCGCCTCTTCAAGCGCGAGCCGCATGGCGAACTTCGCGCCTTCGTCGTAACCATGCGCACCGAGCGCGGCCTCGACATCGGCCTGCACGCGCTCGATCCCCGCGCGAAGCTCGCGCAGGGTCAGGTCGCAGCGGAATGCCGGTGCAGGTGTCGTCATGGTGCCGTTGATCCAACCAGCAGACGTCGGTCACTTGAAGCTGTCGACGGCCGCCTGGTAGTCCTCGACGATCGTGAACAGACGGTTGAGCTTGGTGATCACGAAGCCCTCGTACAAGCGCGGCTTCATCTCGCAGAGGCGCAGCTGGCCCGTGCAGACCTTGATGCGCTCCTGGAACTTCATGAGCGTGCCGTACGCCGCGCTCGACATGTGCTCGACGTTGCCGAACACGACGACGACCTTGGGATTCGTCTGCGACTCGATCGCCTTGGCGAGCTCGACGCCGATCTGGTGGATGTTGAGCTCGTCGAGGATGTTCCGCTCCACGAAGTCGATGCGGATGATGCCATCCTTCTTGCCGGCGCTGATGTGTTTGAAAGGCTCTGCCATCGTGGACTCCATGCGGCGGACCGCGCGCGCACCATAGCACAGCGCTTGGTTCGCCCGAAATCTCCGCGAAAAACAACGCGGCGGCGAGTGAGGACTCGCCGCCGCGTGGATGTACTTGTCGTGCCTGAGATTCTCGGGGAAGAATCAGCCGCCGAGGTTGCCGAGCTGATCCATGAGACCCGGGAACAGGAGTTCCTCGTTCTCGCTCTGGATCACGATCTCGGGCCGCATGAGCATCACGGTGCTGAGCTCCTGCTGGCTGTCGATGCGGTTCGAGAAGAAGCGGTTGACGATCGGGATCTTGGAGAGGATCGGCACGCCGGACTCGATCTCGACCTCTTCGAAGCGACGCTGGCCGCCCATGAGGATCGTGCCCTTGTCGGGAACGCTCACGGTGGTGCGGATCGACTGGACCTGGATCTGCGGCAGCTGGATCTCGGCGCTCGAGTTGCTGGCCGTGCTGCGCGCGCCAGTCGTGTTGCCACCGACGGCGCCGGACACGGTGACCGTGTCGAAGCCGAGGAGCACGCTGGTGTCGAAGTGCACCGTCATGGTGACGTAGCGGCGGTCAGCCGACACGACGCCTTCGATGTCGAGGACGAAGCCGTCCTGCACGTAGCCAGGCACAGCCTGGAACGACGTGCTGGCGTCGCCGACGACCGGGATGACGTTCGAGATGTACGCGATCTGCTTCGCGATCGTGATGAACGAGCGCTGGCCGTTCATCAGGGTGATGCGCGGAGCGGTGAGCACGACGTTGCGCTGATCGGCCTGGGTCGCCTTGATGAGCAGGTCGACCTGGATGTCGTCCATGTAGCTGAAGCCGGTCGTCGCCGCGGCGGCGCCGTTCAGCAGGATCTGTCCGCCGATGCCCTTGATCGAACCGCCAGCGAGCGACTCAGTGATGCTGTTCGAGTTCTGCGTGAAGCCGACCGGATTCCAGCCTTCCTGACGACGAATCGGGGCGCCGACCGGTCCGTAGACGTAGTCGATGCTCGTGCCGTCAGCCGACGGGATGCCGTAGGCCGGCGCGTCGGTGTTGGCCGGATCGGTCGCATCGCGATCGATCGGTCCAAAGATGACCGGGTCCTTGACCTGGCCCTTGGCGGGTCCGTTCTGATAGAAGAAGTCGCTGAGGTTGAAGTTGGGATCAACCTGACGCGCCTGGTTCCACATGTCGTTGTTGGTGTTGAAGTACATGTCCAGGTCGACGCCGATGTGCTCGAACCAGTCACTGGTGACACCAATGACGCGAGCCTCGTAGTTGATCTGGAGCGCGCGGATCGCGCGGAGCTGCGTGAGCAGGCCCTCGATGTCGCGGTGATTGCGCGCCGTGTTGGTGATGATCAGGTTGCCGTTGAGCTCCTGGATCTTGCCGGTCTCGCCACCATTGTCGCGCCAACCCTCGGGGTCGACCTGCTCCTGGATGATGGTCTCGATCTGCTGGATGAGCTCCTCGCGCGACTTGCGATCCGGATCGTCCTTCGGGTTGCCGATGACGCCGCCGCCGCCGCTGCCGCCTGAGCCACCACCGCCCATGCCGCCGCCGCCACCGCCGAAGCCACCGCCACCGCCGCCACCACCGAAGCCGCCACCGCCGCCGCCGCTACCACCACTGCCGCCGCCCTGTCCGCCCTGCTGGCCCTGCTGCATGGCAGCGCCGAGGTTGAACTGCGGAGCGTTGTCGAAGTACGGAACCTCGAAGAGGAGGTCGCGGATGTCGTACACGATGGTCAGCGTCTTCTTGCGGAGCTGATCCTTGCTGCTGACGACGACGACGCCGTCCTCGACCGCGTAGTCGGGGCGCTCGTTCTCGTCACCGAGCGACTCGATGAGGCGCTTGAGCGCGACTTCGGCCGGCACGTTGTCGAGAGCCAAGGTGACCGGAGTCTCCTTGTTGATGCTGATGCCCTCGAGGGCCTTCCAATCGGGGTAGAAGTCGACGCCGCTGACCTGGTTCATGTAGCTGAACACCTGGTCGAGCTGATTCGAGTTGAAGTTGACCGAGACGGCCTTCTGGAGCGAAGCCATCGCCTGGCGGTTCGCGGTGCTCTCGCGGTAGCCGCTCGCGCGGTCGCGCATGCGCATCTCCGAGAGACCCGGCCAATCCTCGGGATACTCGAGGAGACCAGTGACCGACTTCGGGCCGGGGCCGGTCATGTTCGGCATCGGCGGGATGGTGCGGTCGAAGACTTCCTTCGAGAAGTTCGTGTAGGCCTCGCTGCGGCGCTCCTCCATCTTGGAGTAGTCGCGGTACACGAGGCTCGCCTTGAGAACCTGGAGCAGGGTCTGCGCGGCCGGGTTGTTCGGATCCATGAAGAGGATCTCGTTCACAACCTGGATGGCCTCTTCGTACTTGAGCTCGAGCTGGAGCTGACGCACGCGGAGGAGGCGCTCGTTGATCGCCTTGGTGCGCGACTCAGCTTCGCTGCGCTGCTTGGCAGCGGCGGCCTCGTTCGCTTCCTTGCGGGCCTTGTCGGCCTTCGCGAGCGAAGCGTTGACCTCGCCGACATCGATCTGCTCAAGGAGCGTGTCGAGCTGGCCGTTGAGGTTCGCGAACTCGCCGGCGGGGAAGACGCCCTTCTCGCGCTCGAGACGGATCTTCGCGCTGAGCGCGGAACGCTTGGCGCCGGCGTAGTCGCCGGTCTTCGCGAGCTGGTTCGCGCTGGCGATCGAGGCGTTGACCTCGACTTCGGCCTTCTGCTTGCGAAGCGAGATGTCGGTGCCGACATCCTGGATCATCGAGCCCTGGTCGAGCGCGGCCTGCGCGCGCGCCATGCCCTTGGTCGCCTCGGCGTCGCCAGGGGCGGCGGCCAGGAGGGTCGACCAGCTGTCGATGGCCTTCTTCCACTCGCTGCGGCTCATGGCCTCGCGAGCAGAGGTGCGGTTCGCCTCGATCTGCGCGGCGATCTGCGCGGCCTTGGCCTTCGCAGCGGCTTCGGCTTCAGCCTTCGCCTTAGCGGCGGCTTCAGCTTCGGCCTGAGCCTTGTCAGCTGCGGCCTTTGCGTCGGCTGCGGCCTTCTCAGCTGCGGCCTTCGCCTCGGCTTCAGCCTGTGCTTCAGCCTGGGCCTTCGCAGCAGCCTCAGCCGCGGCGGGGTCCTGCTGTGCGGGCTCAACGGCGGGCGCGTCCTGCGCGAGCGTGCTCTGCGACGCCATCCAGGGCATCGTTCCAACGAGCGCGACTGCGACGAAGCCAGCGACCGTGCGAATAGCACGCGCGCCTGCGGTGGTCGTGATGAAGGTCGGCTCGATCGTGGTGCTGCGCTGCATTCGTTACTCCTGAGTCGCCAGAAAGAGGCGGACTTCGTCTTGACTCGCACGCTCGGTCGCTCGTGTGCACGCGTCGCTCACGCAACGCGAACAATCTTGCATCCCGATCCGACTCCGCACAACGTCCTCCAGTGGACGCTCGGGGCGGAGAGTGGGGCAAGGTACTAAGCAGCCCGCCTTCCCGCAAGGAGCAAGCGCTCGGTTGCGCGGTCGTCAACGGGAAATACACCTGAATATTCGGAGGGCGCGCCATCCCCGCAGCCGCGGCGCGCGCGGTTCCACCGCTGCGGGCGGAATTACGAAAAACAACGGCAAAGCAAGGGCGAGAAGCCATCGCCTGCCGTTCGGTTGAAAGCCTGTCGACTGCGCGGCGCGCGCGTCACACGGCGGCGAGCGCGGCCTGTGCGCGCTCCATCTCGGCGGCGCCAATCGGTGCACGCGAGGCCATCATCTGCACGAACACGTCGAAGAGGTACGCCGAGTCGTGCGGACCGGGGCTCGCTTCGGGGTGGTACTGCACGCTGAAGATCGGCTTGGTCGTGTGACGGAAACCCGCCAGCGTGCCGTCGTTGAGATGCACATGGGTCGGCTCGCCGCCCGCCGCGCGGAGGCTGACCTCGTCGACGCAGAAGCCGTGGTTCTGGCTCGTGATCTCGATGCGGCCCGTGAGCAGGTTGCGGACCGGCTGGTTCGCGCCGCGGTGGCCGAACTTGAGCTTCCAGGTGCTCGCGCCGAGCGCGAGGGCGAGGAGCTGGTGGCCCAAACAAATGCCGAAAGTCGGGACTTCGCCCGCGACCTCGCGGAGGGTCTCGATCACGGTCTGCACGACCGCCGGGTCGCCAGGGCCGTTGGAGATGAAGAGCCCGTCCGGCCTGAGCGCGCGGATTTCGGCCGCCGTCGCGGTGTGCGGGAGGAAGTGCACGTCGCAATTGCGCTCCACCAGGTGGCGGTAGATGTTGCGCTTGGCGCCGCAATCGATCGCTGCGACCTGGAAACGCGCGCCTGCGGGGCGGCCGGCCGGAGCCGGCTTGCTGTCGGCAAAGAGCCCGCCGCGCGGAGCCCACTCGCCGAGCGCCTCTTCGTACTTGCCGCTGCAGCGCGGCGAAACCTTGGCCGCGAGATTCGCGCCCGCCATCGACGGGATCGCGCGCGCGCGGGCCACGAGGTCGAGATCGCTCGCATCCGCGAGGGAAACCGAGGAAATCACGCCGCGCATCGCGCCGCCCATGCGGAGCCGACGGACGAGCGCGCGGGTGTCGATGCCCTCGATCGCGGGAATTCCCGCGTCGGCAAGCCAATCCGACAGGCTGCGCGTGGCGCGCTGGTTGGAGACGATCGCCGAAAGCTCGCGCACGACAAAGCCCGCGACGCACGGCGCCGCGCTCTCGATGTCCTCGGGCGCAATGCCGTAGTTGCCCATCTCGGTGGCGGTCATGGTCAGGATCTGCCCCGTGTAGGACAGGTCCGTGAGCGCCTCCTGGTAGCCGCACATCGCGGTGTTGAACACAACCTCGCCCGCGCCTTCGAAGTCCTTGAGGGAACCACCGAACGCGCGACCGTGGAAGACCGTCCCGTCCTCAAGGGCGAGGCGAGCCAATTTCGTCGTGGGCATAGTCCAACAGTGTAGTCGAAGGCACGGTGCAGGTACATTCGAACGACTGTGCCTTTGCGGGTGATTCCACTCCTCGTTGGTGTCGCGACGGTTGCGTCGGCCGCCGCTGCGGATGCGCCGCCGGCGAAGGTGGACTTCAACCGCGACGTGCGTCCGATCCTGTCGGACCGATGCTTCGGCTGCCACGGCCCCGACGCGGGCAAGCGCAAGGCGGGACTGCGGCTCGACACGCCCGAGGGTGCATATGCAGCGCTTCATTCGGGCAACCGCGCGCTTGTGCCGGGCGATCTCGCGGCGAGCGAGGCTGCCCACCGCATCGCGTCGAGCGACCCCGATGAGGTCATGCCGCCGCCGGAGCTCAAGCGCCCGTTGAGCGACGCCGAGCGCGCGACGCTGCTCCGCTGGATCGAGCAAGGCGCGGAGTACAAGAAGCACTGGGCGTTTGTCGCGCCGGAGCGCCCCGCTGCTCCCGCGTTGAACCGCAAGGACTGGCCGCGCGATCCGCTCGATGCGCTCGTGCTCGCGCGGATCGAGAGCGAAGGCCTCGCGCCCGAACCCGAGGCAGACCGCGCGACGCTGCTTCGGCGCGCGTCGCTTGCGCTCACGGGATTGCCGCCTTCGCCCGAGGAAATCGATGCGTTTGTCGCGGATGCGACGCCCGATGCGTACGAACGCCGCGTGGACGCGATGCTCGCGAGTCCGCGCGCGGCCGAGCACATGGCGACAACCTGGCTCGACCTCGCGCGCTTTGCCGACACGTTCGGCTACCAGTCCGACGGCGACAGCTTCACCTGGCCGTGGCGCGACTGGCTGCTCGAGTCACTCGCGTCGAACATGCGATACGACCGCTTCGCGACGGCGATGATCGCGGGCGACCTCATGCCCGCCGATTCGCGCGCCGAGCGGCAGGCGAACCAGGTCGCGAGCGCGTTCAACCGCCTGCACCGCATGACCGAGGAAGGCGGCTCGATCTCCGAGGAATTCCGCCAAGAAGGCATCGCCGACCGCGTGTCGACCTTCGGCACCGCGTTCCTCGGGCTCACGATCGAGTGCGCGCGCTGCCACGACCACAAGTACGACCCCGTGCCGACGCGCGAGTTCTACGGGCTCGAAGCGATGTTCGGATCGATCGACGAGAACGGGCTCAAGAGCTACGCGCACACGTTCAGCGCGCCGCCGCCGTTCGTGCGGCTTGCGAACGACGAGCAGGCCGAGCGAGAAAAAGCGTTGCGCGCGAACCGCCAGCAGGCGATGGCTGCGGTGATGCGCGCAGGCGCAGCCGCGATGAAGCGCGCGGTGGACGACGGGCTCATCAGCGCGCCTGCGCCAACGCTGCTGCCCGCACCCGCGGCGCGTTACGCGTTCGACGAGCTCGCGGATGGAAAAACGCCGAATGCGATCGACACGACGAAGCCCGCGACCACCGACCGCGCGCGTCCCGAGCAGCTCGGCGAGGTCGCGCTCGCGAACGACGGAAAGCTCGGGAAATCCCTGCATTTCGACGGCGACGGCGGCGTGTCGCTCGCGGGCCTCGCGGGCTTCACACGCCACGATCCAGTGAGCGTTGCGTTCTGGATCAAGCCAGGCGAGCGCAACGCGCGCGCGGCGGTGCTGCACACGGCGGGCTTCTACACCAACGACGCCGATGGCTCTGGGCTCGAGCTGCTCATCGCCGACGGCAAGCTGCGCTGGAGCGTGATCCATCTGTGGCCCGGCAGCGCGGCGAGCGTTGAGATGCGCGACGAGCTTCCCGTCGGCGAGTGGACGCACATCGTCGCGACCTACGACGGAACCGCGCTCGCCGCGGGCCTGCGGCTCTTTGTGAACGGCATCGATGCGAAGCCGACGGTGCTGCGCGACGGCCTCGACGGCAGCATCGCGGGCGCCACGATGGAAGTTGGTTCGCGCTCGCGCGACGCAGGATTCCGCGGCGGCGCGATCGACGAACTGTCGGTGTGGCGTGTTGCGCTCACGCCAGCCGAGGCCGCACTTGCCGCAGGTGTCGTGCCCGATGCGGGCGCGAATGCGGAGCACGCCATCGCGCGCGCGACCGCCGCCGAGAACGCCGCGCTGCGCGAGGCGATGCGCGCGTACGCCGCGCATCTCGACTCGCTGCCTGCGTTCATGACGATGCGCGATTCGCGGTTCGCGGCGCCGACCTTCGTGCTCACGCGCGGGCGCTACGACCAGCCCGACCGCGCGCAGCCCGTGCAGCCGAGCGCGATCAACGCGGTGCTCGCGGAGACTTCGCTCACCGAGCGCAACCGACTCGGCCTCGCGCGCTGGCTCGTCGATCCCGCGAATCCGCTGGCCGCGCGCGTCGAGGTCAATCGCCTTTGGACGCAGGTGTTCGGCCGCGGACTCGTCGAAACCAGCGAGAATTTCGGCCTTCAAGGCGCGTGGCCGTCGCAGCCCGAGGTGCTCGACCTGCTTGCGCGCGACTTCACGCGCGGCGAAGGCGATGACGCGACGCGCGCGTGGGACACGCGCGCGCTGCTGCGACGACTGGTGCTGAGCGCGACGTTTCGGCAGAGTTCGGCCACGAGCGCGGAGAAGCGCGCGCGCGATCCGCGCAACGATCTGCTCGCGCGCGGACCGAGCGTGCGGCTCAGCGCGGAGCAGCTGCGTGATTCGGCGCTGGTCGCGTCAGGCTTGCTTGTCGAGAAATTCGGCGGTCCAAGCGTCAAGCCCTACCAGCAGCCGACGCTCGTCGGCGAATCCGGCGCGAGCGGCGGCTACACCGCCGACACTGGCGACGCCGCGCATCGCCGCAGCATGTACTCCTTCCGCAAGCGCACGGTTCCGCCGCCGACGATGCTCGTGTTCGACGCGGGCTCGCGTGAATCGTGCCAGCCGCGGCGCTTCGCGACGAACACGCCACTGCAGGCGCTCGCGGTGATGAACGATCCCGTGTTCACCGAATGCGCGCGCACGCTCGCTGAGCGCGCGACGCGCGAGGCGGGCGAGCAAGCTGGCATGGACGCGCGCATCTCACGCGCGTTCCGACTCGTGTGCTCGCGTGCTCCGCGCGCGGTCGAGCTCGACGCGCTGCGCGCGCTCGTTGTCGCGGAAACCGCGGAATTCAAGGCAAATCCCAGCGAATCCACCAAGCTCGTCGGCCGCGACGACCCCGAGCTCGCCGCGCTCACGCTCGCGTGCACCACGATCCTCGCGAGCGACGCCGCGGTGATGTCGCGCTGAAACCAACGAACGCAACGCGACCCAACACCATGCCGACGCCCCGCGACATTCTCCCCACCTACGACGAGCTCATGCGGCTCTCGCGTCGGCATTTCCTCGGTACATCGGCGCTGGGCCTCGGCGCGCTCGCGCTCGGCGACATCATCGGGCCGCGCGTGGCGAGCGCAGCCACGACGACTCCCGGCGACACGCAGCCCGCGCTGCCCGCGACGCACTTTCCCGCGAAGGCCAAGCGCGTCATCTATCTCTTCCAGTCGGGCGGACCGTCGCATCTCGAGACGCTCGACCCAAAGCCCAAGCTGCGCGAGATGCACGGCCAGCCGCTCCCGGACAGCGTGCGCGCCGGCCAGCGATTGACGGGAATGAGCGGATATCAAGCGGTCTTGCCGATCGCCGGCTCGTTCACGGGCTTCGCGAAGCATGGCCGCGCGGGCATCGAGATCAGCGACATCCTCCCGCACACCGCGAAGATCGCCGACGACATCTGCGTCGTCCGCGGCATGCACACCGAGGCGATCAACCACGATCCCGCGATCACGTTCTTCTGCTCGGGCCACCAGATCGCGGGCCGCCCGTCGATGGGCGCGTGGATGAGCTACGGCCTTGGCACCATGAACAAGGACCTGCCGTCGTTCATCGTGCTCGTGTCGAAGGACGCGTCGCGCGACCAGCCGCTGTACGCGCGGCTGTGGGGCTCGGGCTTCCTTCCGAGCGAACATCAAGGAGTGCAGTTTCGCGCGGGAAAAGAGCCAGTTTTGGCTCTCGCCAATCCCGAAGGCGTCTCGCCGCACGCGCGGCGCGCGATGCTCGACACGCTCGCGCAGCTCTCGCGCGACGCGCTCGCGCACGAGGGCGACGCCGAGATCGACGCGCGTCTCGCGCAGGCCGAGATGGCGTTCCGCATGCAGACGAGCGTGCCCGACGCGACCGACCTGAGCGGCGAGAGCGACGAGACGTTCGAGCTCTACGGCGCGGCAGCGCGCGATCCCGGAACGTTCGCCGCGAACTGCCTTCTCGCGCGACGCCTCGTCGAGCGCGGCGTGCGGTTCGTGCAGCTGTTCCATCAGGGGTGGGACCAGCACGGCGGGCTGCCAGGCGGAATCTCGCGGCAATGCGCGCAGACCGACCAGGCCTCGGCCGCGCTCGTCACCGATCTCAAGCGCCGCGGGCTGCTCGAGGACACGCTGGTGATCTGGGGCGGCGAGTTCGGGCGCACCGCGTATTGCCAGGGCAAGATGACCGCCGACGACTATGGCCGCGATCATCACCCGCGCTGCTTCTCGATTTGGATGGCGGGCGGCGGCGTGAAGGCGGGACACGTGCACGGAGCGTCCGATGACTTTGGCTACAGCGTCGCCGACGGCGGAGTGCATGTGCACGACCTGCATGCGACGATTCTGCGGCTGATGGGCGTCGACCACGAGCGGCTGACCTACCGCTACCAGGGGCGGCACTACCGGCTGACGGACATCGCGGGCGAAGTCGTTCCCGGCATCCTCGCGTAATCGGGCGGTGCCAGGCACGTGCCATGCAGTGTCAGGCGCTGCGCGGCACATGCCGTGCACAGCCAAGGCGTGGCGGATCTCCATGTGCGGGAATGAGATGTGCGCCGGCACCAGCGTGCCAGGCACGTGCCAGGCAGTGCCAGGCACTGCGCGGCACGTGCCGTGCACCGTTCGGTAGGCTGCGCGCTGCGTGTCGCTCTTCGCATCCAACACCGTCACGGAGGATCTGCAGCTCGTCGTCGTCGCCGTCGAGCGCGCGGTCGACCGCTCGCCCGACGGTCTCACCTACGCGCTGCCCACGTCCCTCGCGCACCTTCCCGATGGCGCGCGTGTCGAAGTGCCGCTCGGCCGAGGCGAGACGCCAACGGCAGGATGGATCGTCCGGCACCTCCCCGCGACCGAAGACCCCGGTATCCCGCGCGACAAGATCAAGCCGATCCTCGCGCAAGACCCCTCGGGTGTCGTGCTCCCCAGCGAGCTCATGCAGTTCGCCCGCTGGATCAGCGCGTACTACGCGTGCCCGATCGGCATGACGCTCGCGTCGATCCTTCCCGCCGCGGTGCGCAAGGCGATCGGCCGCGTCGAGCGCACGCTCGTCGACCTCGCGCCATCGCTCGAAGGCCTCGCGAAGATCACGAAAAAACAACAGCACGCGCTCGACGTGCTCGCGACGCTTCCGCGTCCGATCGAGCTCCCCGACCTCGCCGAAGCCGCGGGCTACTCGACCAACGAGCCGCTCAAGCGCCTCATCGCGTCGGGCCACCTCGTCGCGACCAAGAAGACCGCCGTCGAGGCCGGCTTCATCGCGCGCGCCGGCAATGTCGCGCCCGCGCCCACGCCGACCGCCGAGCAGCAAGCCGCGATCACCGCGATTTCCCGCGATTTCGGCCAGTTCGCGCAGCACCTCGTGTTCGGCGTCACCGGCTCGGGCAAGACGGAGATCTACATCCGCCTGCTTGAGGAATGCGTGCGCCGCGGCAAGCGCGCGATCCTGCTCGTGCCCGAGATCTCGCTCACGCCGCAGACCGTCGGCCGCATCGCCGCGCGGCTCACGAGCGCCAAGGTCGCCGTCCTCCACTCGGGCCTCACCGATGCGCAGCGCAACCAGCAGTGGACGCTTCTCTGCGAAGGCGGCGCCGATGTCGTCGTCGGCGCGCGCAGCGCGATCTTCGCGCCGATTCCCGATGGTTCGCTCGGCCTCGTGGTCGTCGACGAGGAGCACGAGCCCGGCTACAAGCAGGACTCCGCGCCGCGCTACCACGGACGCGACGCCGCGATCCGCCGCGCGCAGCTCGCGAAATGCCCCGTCGTCCTCGGCAGCGCGACGCCGAGCCTCGAGAGCTGGATGAACGCCGTCGAGCGCAGGATCTCCACGCTCCACCGCCTCACCAAGCGCGCGCCCGGACTCAACACGCCCAAGGTCGCCGTCGTCGATTTCGGCGCGGAACGCCGCGAAATCCGCGATCGCCGCGTCAACCTCATCGGCCCCACGCTGCGCGAGGCGATGCAGAAGGCCTTCGCCGACGACGGCCAGGTGCTGCTTCTCCTCAACCGCCGCGGCTACGCGAACTACATCGCGTGCAGCGACCAGCGCTGCCAGTGGAAGTTCACCTGCACCGACTGCGACGCGGGCATGGTCTGCCACGTCGACGAGTCCGGCGCCGCGCGCCGCAGCTACGTGCGCTGCCACCACTGCCTGTCCGAGCAGCTTCTCCCGAAGAATTGCCCTGATTGCGGCAAGCCCGTCACCGTCTTCGGCCTCGGCACGCAGCGCGTCGAGGAAGAACTCACGCGCCTCTTCCCGTCGCTCATCGAGGGCGACACGCTGCTCCGCATCGACGGCGACACGATGCAGACCGCGCAGCATTTCCACGACGCGCTCGAGCGCTTCGGCAAGGGCGAGATCCGCTGCCTGATGGGCACGCAGATGATCGCGAAGGGGCTCGACTTTCCCAACGTTCGCCTCGTCGGCGTCGTCAGCGCCGACACCGCGCTCGCGCTGCCTGACTTCCGCGCGGGCGAGCGCACGTTCCAGCTCGTCTCGCAGGTCTCGGGCCGCGCCGGCCGCGGCGAGAAGGCGGGTCGCGCGATCATCCAGTCGTTCGAGCCCGAGACGCCTGCCATTCGTCTCGCGGCGCTCCACGACTTCGAACAATTCGCCACGCTCGAGCTCGCGGATCGCAAGTCGTTCGGCCTCCCGCCCTACCGCCGGCTGGCGCGGCTCATCGTCCGACACCCGGGCGAGACCGCCTGCGCCGAGCGCTCGGCGGAGCTCGCCGCGGCGATCCGTTCGTTCTCGGGCGGGGTCGAGGTCCGCGGACCGTCGGTCTGCCCGATCGCGCGCATCGCGGGCAAGTACCGCCGCCAGATCGAACTGCTCGCCGAATCGCCCGCCGAGATCTCGCGGGTGCTGGCCGAGGCCCGCACGCGCGGCCTCCTCAAGCTCGGCGAGGAACTCGCCGTGGACGTCGACGCGATCGCAGCGCTCTGACCGCGCGAAACCCCCGCTTTCACGCGGCTTGGACGCTGAAAGCGACGGCGTTCTCCCCTACAATCGCTCCGCTCTGCACCGCGCCACTTTGGCGCGGTTTGCCGCACATTCGGAGTTCTGAAGTCATGGCCCACTCGGGTCCCAACGCGGACGGTTCTTCCTCTCACGCATCCCAGTCGGTTTCACAGTCCGTGAACGGCTGGCAATCCGACTACGTCGAGTCGCTCTACGCGCAGTACTGCGCCGACCCGAACTCCGTCGGCGCCGAGTGGCGGCAGTTCTTCCTCGGCTTCGAGCTGGGCCTGAAACGCGAGACCGACGCGCCGGCGCCGACTGCAACCGCCACGCCTGCGGCGCCCGTCGCCGCGCCATCCGCCCCGGCGCCCGCCACCTCACAGGGCGCAGCCGCAGCTGCAACCGCTCAAAGCAACGACCCGGCCCAGCGCAAGGTCGACGAGCTCATCCTCCGCTACCGCACCTACGGCCACCTCGCCGCGCAGCTCGATCCGCTCGGCACCACGCGCGCGTTCCCCGAGCTGCTCACGCTCGAGGCCGTCGGCCTCGACGACGGCGCGCTCGAACGCGCGTTCGATCCCGGCACGCTTCCGCTCGACAACCCGTGCTCGCTCGGCGAGATCATCTCTTGCCTCGAGGAGACCTACTGCGGCACGATGGGCGTCGAGTTCATGCACATCGGCGACCTTGATCGCCGAGCCTGGCTTTCCAAGCGCCTCGAAGCCGCACGAAACAAGCCGCAGTTCAGCGCCGACACCAAGAAGCGCGTCCTGCAGAAGCTCCTCGAGGCCGACAGCTTCGAGAACTTCCTCGCTAACCGCTACGTGGGCAAGAAGCGCTTCGGCCTCGAAGGCGGCGAGTCGCTGATCCCGATCCTCGACCAGGTGCTCGAGGCCGGTCCCGCGCTCGGCGTGCAGGAGTTCATGTTCGGCATGGCGCACCGCGGCCGTCTCAACGTGCTCGCGAACATCGTCGGCAAGAACCTGCAGCAGATCTTCACCGAGTTCGACGAGGCGTGGACCGCGGCGTTCGCCAGCGGCGGCGGCGACGTCAAGTACCACATGGGCTACTCGAACGAGCACAGCACCTCGAACGGCAACAAGCTGCGCGTCGTGCTCGCTGCGAATCCGTCGCACCTCGAGTTCGTGAACTCGGTCGTGATGGGCCGTTGCCGCGGCAAGCAGCGCCTCGTCAACGACACCGAGCGCAAGATGGTCGTGCCCGTCGTGATCCACGGCGACAGCGCGTTCCCCGGCCAGGGCATGGTCGCCGAGTGCTTCAACATGATGCACCTCGACGGCTACACCGTCGGCGGCACGATCCACGTCGTGGTCAACAACCAGGTCGGCTTCACCACCCATCCGCGCGACACGTTCTGCGGCAACTACTGCACGGACGGCGCGAAGGGCTTCGATGTCCCCGTGATCCACGTCAACGGCGACGACGCCGAGTCGTGCGCGTGGGCCGCGAAGCTCGCCATCGACTGGCGCCAGGCGTTCGGCCACGACATCGTGGTCGAGATGTGGTGCTTCCGGAAGAACGGCCACAACGAGACCGACGAGCCGATGTTCACGCAGCCGCTGCTCTACGGCCGCGTCAAGAAGGCGCACTCGCCGTTCAAGACCTATCGCAGCAAGCTCGTTGCGGACGGCGTCGTGACCGACGCCGAGGTCGAGATGATGCTCGCATCGCGCGTCGCCGTGATGGACGAGGCGCAGACCGCCGCCAAGAAGCAGCCGATCGATCCCGTGATCGATCCGTTCAAGAGCGTGTGGAGCGGCCTCACCGGCCAGTACACGCACGAGCCCGCGACGACCAAGGTCGCGCAGGACACGCTCGAGAAGCTCGCGAAGAAGCTCGGCGAAATGCCCGCGCACGCGACGCTGCACAAGACCGTCGCGCGTCTCCTCGAGAGCCGCGCGGGCGCGATCGCGACCGGCAGCATCGACTGGGCGCTCGCGGAACTGCTCGCCTACGCGACGCTGCTCTCCGAAGGCCACCCGATCCGCCTCTCGGGTCAGGACGTCGAGCGCGGCACGTTCAGCCATCGCCACGCCGTCGCCAACTGCCAGGAGACCGGCGAAGGCTACTGCTCGCTCAACACGGTCGATCCCAAGCAGGCGCGCTTCTGCGTGCACAACTCGCCGCTCACCGAGTCGGCCGTCCTCGGCTTCGAGTACGGCTACTCGCTCGGTGATCCGCGCATGCTCGTGATCTGGGAAGCGCAGTTCGGCGACTTCGCCAACGGCGCGCAGGTCATCATCGATCAGTTCATCGCCTCGGGCGAAGCCAAGTGGAAGCGCTCCACCGGCCTCGTCATGCTGCTCCCCCACGGCTACGAAGGCCAGGGCCCCGAGCACTCGAGCGCGCGCCTCGAGCGGTTCCTCCAGCTCTGCGCCGACGACAACATGCAGGTCGTCTATCCGACGACCTCGGCGCAGGTCTTCCACCTGATCCGCAAGCAGGTCAAGCAGTCGTTCCGCAAGCCGCTCGTCGTGATGACGCCCAAGTCGATGCTGCGACTCCCCGCCGCGGTCAGCCGCGTCGAGGGCTTTGTCGACGGGCACTTCCGCACCGTGCTGCCTGATCCGGTCATCACCGGCGAAGCGCGCGCGAACGTGAACAAGGTCCTGCTCTGCTCGGGCAAGATCTACCACGAGCTCGCCGCGCAGCGCGAGAAGAGCGGCCAGACCACGACCGCGATCGTGCGGCTCGAGCAGCTCTATCCGTTCCCCGACACCGCCGTCACCGAGGCGCTCGCCAAGTACCCCAACGCGAAGAAGTTCGTCTGGGTGCAGGAAGAGCCGCGCAACATGGGCGCGTACCGCTTCGCGCAGGCGCAGCTCAAGGAGCTCTGCGGCATCGACGTCGCGTGGGTCGGCCGCCCCGATTCGGCGAGCCCCGCCGTCGGAAGCCAGAAGCAGCACGCGATCGAGCAGGACAAGATCCTTTCCGAGGCGATCGGCGCCGCGAAGGCCGGCGACGGCCCTGCAGGTGGACCCTCGAACAAGGATTCCAAAGAGAAGGACGGCAAAGAGAAGACCGCGCAGAAGTGATCCGCGCACGCACGCGCGCCGACTCACAGAAAGGCACACGACGACATGGCTGTCGACATCACGATCCCCTCCCCTGGTGAATCCATCTCCGAAGTCTCCCTGAGCGGCTGGCTCAAGGATGACGGCACCTACGTCGAGAAGGACGATCTCCTTGCCGAGATCGAGTCCGACAAGGCGACCCTCGAGCTGCGCGCGCCCGCCGCGGGCACGCTCAAGATCGCGACCAAGAAGGGCGACGGCATCAAGGTCGGCGCGGTCGTTGCGTCGATCGACACGAACGCCGCGAAGCCCGCGGGCGCTGCGCCAGCGCCCTCCGCGCCGAAGGCCGCGCCCGCAGCCGCAGCTGCGACCGCTCAGACTCACGATGTGCGCGCATCGAGCGTCGCCAAGAAGGTCGCCGCCGAGAAGGGCGTCGATCTCGCAGGCGTCGCAGGCTCCGGCCCGTCGGGCCGCGTGATGAAGGACGATGTCCTCGCTGCGACGAGCACGACGAAGTCGTCGTCATCGTCGAGCGCCGCCGCGACCACCGAGACGAAGCCGAGCGCCGCGCCTGCTGCCGCGAAGCCCACCGTCATCGCCGCCGCCGCGCCCGCCGGTTCGCGCGGCGTGCGCCGCGAGAAGATGACCAAGCTCCGCCAGAGGATCGCCGAGCGGCTCGTCCACGCGCAGCACACCGCTGCGATGCTCACGACCTTCAACGAGTGCGACATGACCGAGATCATGCGCCTCCGCGCCGAGCACAAGGAAGGCTTCGAGAAGCAGCATGGCATCGGCCTCGGCTTCATGAGCTTCTTCGTCAAGGCCGCGGTGAGCGGTCTCCGCAAGTATCCGCGCGTGAACGCGTACATCGTCGGCCAAGGCTCCGAGATGGAGATCGAGTTCCACGACTACTCCGACATCGCCGTCGCGGTCGGCACCGACAAGGGCCTCGTGGTCCCGGTGCTCCGCAACTGCGAGGGCCTGAGCTTCGCGGGCATCGAGTCGACGATCAAGGACTTCGCGGTGCGCGCGAAGGACGGCAAGCTCGGCGTCGACGAGATGACCGGCGGCACCTTCACCATCTCGAACGGCGGCGTGTACGGCTCGCTCATGTCGACGCCGATCCTCAACCCGCCGCAGTCGGCGATCCTCGGCATGCACGCGATCAAGAAGCGCGCCGTCGAGGACCCGAAGAACCCCGGCCAGGTCGCGATCCGTCCGATGATGTACCTCGCGCTCAGCTATGACCACCGCATCATCGATGGCGCGGAGGCGGTCGGGTTCCTCGTGCACATCAAGGACATGATCGAGAAGCCCGAGCGGCTGCTGTTCTCCTGACGCTCGCGCGAGTCAGCGCATCAAGCAAAACGAAACAGGGCGCCGCGATTGCGGCGCCCTGTTGTTTGCTAGTGTGTCGTTGCTGGTTCAGCGCGCGGCGGACGCGAGCTTCTGCTTGGCTTGCGGCTTCGCGGCGGGCTGGGACTTCTTCGCGGCGGGCTTGGCGGCGACCTTGGTCGGAGCGGGCGCACCTGCGTCCTTCCAATCCTGGAGTTCGGCGTCCTTGTACGCGAGCTGGCCAGCCTCGGGCTTCTCAGTCGGCACGCCGAGATACTCGAGCACGTCGTTCACGATGTACGCGGCACACGGGCCGGCCATCGCGCCACCACCGTAGCTGTCGCCGAGATGCTTCTCGTCGGGCTGCTCGATCGTGACCAGCACGGCGATCTTCGGGTGATCGAACGGAGCGCCGATCACGAAGCTCGAGAGATGCTGATCCGCGGGATAGAAGCCACGAGGATGCTCCTTCGACGGCGGCTGCGCGAGCTGCGCGGTGCCGGACTTGCCGAACGCGCGGTACTTGAGCACGTCCATCAGCCGCTTGCCAGTGCCTTCCTTGATCACGAGCTCCATCACCTCGCGCGTCTCCTGGACGGCGTTTGCGCTCAGCACGGGAGTCGAGCCGCTCAGCGAATCGCTCGCGACCGGCTGCAGCGTGAGCGGCACCATGTCGCCGTTGCGGCAGAACGCGGTGAACGCGTGCACGAGCTGCAGCGGCGTGACCGAGATGCCCTGGCCGAACGACGTCGACAGCAGCGCCTTGGTCTTGTTGTCCCACTCGCGCGCCGGCGGCATGAGGCCAGTGGCCTCGCCGTCGAGCGCGGGATTGGCGAGCTGCCCAAATGCATGCGTCGAGTGGCCAAAGCCCCAGCGATCAAGGCAGTGGCGCATCTCGTCGCAACCCATGCGCATCGCGATCGTCGCCATGCCCGTGTTGACCGACTTCACGAGCACCTGTTCCCAGGTCTTGGTTCCGAAGCTCGTCGCGTGTGCTTCCTTGATGGTGCGCTTGGCGCGGCCGTCGGTGAACGTCACAGGTCCCGCGGGCAGCGAGATCGTTTCGCTGCGTCGCGCGAAGCCGTGATCGATCGCCCAGCCCCACACGAACGGCTTGAAGATCGAGCCCGGCTCGAACGGATCGGTCGCCCAGCGCATGCGGCCGAGTGCCGCACGCTCTTCATCGGACAGCCCCTTCTGCTCCAGCGCGAAGTCGCTGGTGATCGGCGTACGTCCCGTCTTGGTGTTGAGCACGGAGTACGCGGCGAGGATCTCGCCCGTCTCGACGTCGACGACCACGCAGCGGCCGCCCTGGGCGTTCGCCGTCGCGGCCTTCGAGTCTGCGGCGCTGAACACGGTGTGGTTCACGCGACGCTCGACCATCTCCTGGATCGAGATGTCGATCGAGAGCCGCACGGGCTTGCCCGCCTCGCCCGGCTTGTAGCCGTCAGGCGTGATCGAGATCACAGCGCCGTTCATCGCGGAGACGAACGTCGTGTAGCCGTCCGCAGAGTTGAGCGGACCGCCGCTCGGGTCGCCCGCGATGCGCTCGAAACCGCTGAGGCCGATGACGCCTTCTTGCTTGGACGAGACGTTGGCGGCAACGACCGCCTTGAAGGACTGATCGCGATTTCCGTTGTCATTTGGATCCGGCGTGTTGGCAAGCGCCTGCGCGGCACGAACGCGCTGGATGTCACCGCGGACCATGTCGCTGAGCACAACGACCGACTTGGGCAGCCGCGCGAAGTCCGCGTCGGTGAACGAACCGTCGGTCGGAAGCGTGCGCAGCTCCATCGGCACCACCGCATGCAGCCTCGCGATGATGTCGTTGCGGAGCGGCGCAGCCTTCGCTTGCCAAGTGGCTTCGGCCGCGTCGTACTTCTCCATCGCAGCCTGCACCTTTGCCTCGGCCGCGGTGCGCTTCGCCTTGTTCTTGCTCGAGAGATCCTTGAACGCGGCAGTCAGTTCCTTGACGCTCGCGTCGGGCTTGTGCGGACGGCCTGGACGCATGATGTCCGTCAGGTCGATCGCGAACTCGACGATCGGATCGTCGATGAATTCACGACTGAGGCCCACATTCGCCGCCGCCCTGCGAATGCCCTCCTCACCGCTGTAGGCGTTGTATTCCGCCGTGCTGCGGTACAGCTCCTGCACATCCACCTCAAGATCCGCCAGCAGCGTGTCGCGGCCCGTGAGGCCGACGAGCGCCGCGCCGGTCACGCCGTACGGACGCTCACGCTCGCCCTTCGGCAGCAGATGCGCGCCGCGAAGGCTCGACGACGGACCGCCGGCTTCCTTCGCTTGCTTGAGGAGTCCGATCTGCTTGTCGTCCATGTCCTTCGCGAGCACGACCCAGCGCGGGAGCTGTGCGAGGTCCTCGGCGCTGAGCTCGCCGCTGTCGGGCAGACGACGCAGCTCCGGCGCGATGCGAGACGGACGAGGCTGGCCAGCCTCCTCGGCTGGGCGATAGATGATGTCGTCCGCGATCTCCGAAGCCGGCTTGCCGAGCACCGGCGAAAGCTCGTACGCCAGCGCCATGATCGGATTCGTGACCATGTCCGGGATCTGCTTGCGCTCGGCGACCTTCTTGCCGTCGACGAGCTTCTGCTCGATCGAGTAGGTCCTGCCGTTCTCAACGACGACCTTGCCGTTGGCCATCAGCTTGGCAAGGCGCTCGTTGCGCAGCTCGGTGTCGCGGTACAGATCGCGCACATCGACATAGAGCAGTCCGCCGATGCTGTCGATCGCGAGCGTGCGGCCCGCGCGGTCGAGGATGAGGCCACGCGGGAGTGGATCGGAGACCTTGCGCTCCTGCATGAGCTGGCCGTCGTCGTGCTGCATCGAGGCGATGAGCTGCTCGTTGGGGCTCACCTTGAGGTGCACGACCTGAAAGACCGTCAGCGTGATGCCGACTGCGACACCCGAAACAAGAACGCACGCCCATCGTGAGATCGACTGGGCGCGCGTTGCGGGCGATGCCGCGGAACTCGTGTTGTTGCTGCCGGTGTTCATCCTGCACCCGCCTTCTTCTTTGGTCCTGTGCTGCGCTGCGCGATCGTCCGCGGGTCTTCGACCGCCGACGGCGTCTTCATGTTCTCGGGGTCGTAGCGGTTGGGGATCGACTTGAAGTCAGCCCGTTCGTGCGACTTGGCCAGCTTCTTCTCGAGCTCGGAGACCGTCGTCGCCTTGGCGACGTCGACCTGCAGCCGCACGCGGCGCTGGTCGGCGTCCTGAAGCCGGAAGTGGATGCGGCTCATCTCCGATGCCGCGTCGATGCGCTTCTGGCGGTTGACCAGCAGCGCTCCGTACATCGCACCGAGCACGATGATGACTGTTGCGAGCTTCGCGAACATCAGGCCTCCATGCCTCTTGTCGCCTCTCGTCCGTCGAGCGGACGCGTGATCACCTGCGCACTGTCGTAGTAGTCGGGTGTCGTCGATCGCGCTGCATCAGCTGGCGAGCGGAACCTTGACCGTCGCGCCGAGCTTGAGGTTCGACGGGTTGAGTCCTGGATTCGCGTCGGTGATCTGCTTCGACTTGGAGCCGTTGCCGAGCTCGCGCGCCGCGATCTTCCACAGCGTGTCGCCCTTCTGCACGGTCACGTTGCGGAACTTGGGCGCGTCGACCGGCGCAGGCGTCTGCGGAAGAGCATTCGGCGCACCGTTGTTCTGAGCGCCAGCGACCGACTGCGGAGCCGCGCTCGGATCAAGCACGGTGATGTCGGGGATCTTGAACTTCTGACCGATCTTCATCTTCGAAGGATCGATGTTGTTGAACTTCGCGAGCGCCGTTCCAAGCGTGCGCTTGCCGTAGAACTGCTTGGCGATCGAGCCCGGGTTGTCACCCTGCGCGACGGTGTACGTGCGCTCGTTGGCGACAGGCGCGATGGGCGCCACGGGCGGCGGAGTCATGCCGCCACCGTTGCCCGTGAGGGCCGGCGACTCGGCGGTCAGCGGTGCGCCATCTGCAGTCGGGATCGAAGTCGGAGCCGCATCCGGCAGCTTGTTGCCGAAGAGCTTCGTCTCCTGCTGCTGCTCGAGACCAGGCAGCTTGGCCGCTTCGTACGTCACCCGCGTCATCGGATCCGCAAGCTGCGAATCGCGCGCAGAGAGGTGATCAGACAACAGAATGCCCACGAAGAGCAGAAGACCGAAACCGATGACCATTGCCAGCTTGTTTTCGCGCGTCATGACTGAGCTTCCTTGCTTCAGCCTTGCTGCTCGATGCCGGATGTCGTGCGCGGCGCGCATGCCTCGACTTCCGGACAACTCTCGCATCAAGTTGTGCTTGCGTTTCTCGAACCGACTCATGCTTCCGGATCAGGCAACGCGTGAAGGGCTGTCGACCATGACTGCCCTCAGCTTTGCCGACCTTGCCCGCGGGTTCTCCGCGGACTCGGCCTCCGAGCATACCAATGCGCCGGACGTGATCTCGTTGCAGAGACCATCCCGTCGCATCGCGGCGAACGCTTGCTTGACAAGCCGATCCTCGAGGCTGTGAAACCCGATGATCGCGACCCGTGCTCCCGGTGCGAGCCAGCTCGGTCGGCCATCGTGGATGCGCTGCGCCGCTCTGTGAATCGAATCGAGGAGCGCATCGAGCGCTCCCATTTCATCGTTCACGGCGATGCGAAGCGCCTGGAAGGTCTTCGTCGCTGGATGCATCCGCGAGGTGTGAGCGCGGGAGCCGTAGGCGTCCCGAACCACATCCGCAAGTTGCGCCGTCGTCTCAATCGGCGCAACGGCGCGAACGGCAGCAATTTTCGCAGCGATCTTCCGAGCCAGCGGCTCCTCGCCAAAGCGGGCGATCAGCTCCGCGAGATCGCGCTCGCTCGACGACGCGATCAGGTCGCGCGCGGTCATGCCCGACGAGCAGTCGAGCCGCATGTCGAGCGGGCCTTCGCGCATGAAGCTCAGCCCGCGCGCGGGGTCGTCGACCTGGCTCGATGCGAACCCGAGGTCGGCAAGGACGAGGTTGGCGACGATGCCGCGGGCGTCGAGTTCACGGGCGACAGAGGCAAAGCTGCCGTGGACGGGCACAGGCTCGATGCCGGTCGCGGCGCGCACGCGGTCGCCCGAGTAGTCGAGGTTGCCGCGGTCGAGGTCGAACAGAACGACGCGTCCGGTCGGGCCGAGCTGCTGCGCGACAGCGGTCGCGTGACCACCCCTGCCTGCGGTCAGATCGACATATACATCGCCGCTTTGGGGCTTCAACACGCCGATGGTCTCTGCAAACAGGACCGGAACATGGCCAGACGACATGCCCTGCGGCGCTTGCGCGCCCTGGCTGCCATCCAGTTTTGGTTGAGTTGACTCGTTCACGGCTTGCTTGCGCCGATCGGCTCGCCAGTGACGGCCGCGGCGGCGGTCGCAGTGGGCGCGCTCGCGGTGGCCTCGGCGACTGGCGCGGGCTCCATCGACTGCAACTGCCAGCGGCTCCGCAGCGCGACCTTGAGCGCGACGGCTCCGATCGTTCCGAAGAGCACGATCGAGAACGCGTAGACCATGCGGAGGCGGACGATCTTCTCGATCGCCAGCGCGCCGAGCACCACGCCCAGGATGCCGAACGAGATCGAGATCGCGTAGAGGGCGAACACGGCGCGCTTGACCCCGCCGAGCGAACGCTTGGCGAGGTGGTGGATGTGGTTGGCGTCGGCCGTCGACATCGACACGCCCGCCAGCTTGCGCCGCAGGATCGCCAGCGACGTGTCCATGATCGGCAGCGAGAAGATGATCAGTCCGGCGAACACCAGGTGCGTGTCGCCCTGCTCACCGAGCATCAGGATCGACACGACCACGAGGTAGCCGATCAGCAGGCTGCCGCAGTCGCCCAAAAATATGACCGCCGGGTTGAAGTTCCACGGTAGGAACCCGAGCACGCTCCCGAGCAGCGCGAGGCAGAGCACGATGCGCACGCCGGCGAGCGATTCAAACGGGTCGGCGATCTGCGCGCCCGAGGCCATCAGCAGGCTGATCGCCAGGAGCCCCGTCGCCATGATCGCGGCCGTACCCGAGCAGAGCCCGTCGAGGCCGTCGATGAGGTTCATCGAGTTGCAGCCGCCGAGCACGAAGAGCGCGATGATCGCAGTACCTGTCCAGTAGAAGACGTCGCCCGAGTGGAGCGCCATCGGACCGACCGTCAGGAGCACGTCGGTCGCAGGACCGAGGAGCGGCGCAAGCGCGCCCTCCGCGACACGCGTGCCGATGTCCTGCACCGCGAGCGCCGCGGCGGCCACCAGCTGGCCAGCGATCTTGAGTCGCGGATCCCAACCCCAGACGTCGTCGGCGAGACCCGTGAACGTGATCGCGAGCACGCCGATGACGATCGAGACCGGCATCGGACCGAGCGCGCCGCCAGGGCCGTCGACGATCGTGTAGCTGTAGGCGATCGCAGCCATGAAGCCGAGGAACACCGCAAAGCCACCGAGATACGCGATCGGATACTTGTGCTGCTTTCGCGCCTCGTTGGGCTTGTCGATGATCTCCATGCTGATCGCAAGCTTGCGAACAAACGGAGTCGACAGCAGCGTCACGAGGAACGCAACGACGAACACGCCGGCATAGCCGTTGAGGAACTCCAGCGCGCCGAAGTTGACGGCGCTGATCGGCGGACCTGGCTCGACTGGCTTAAGCGCGTCGCCCAGCGCGGGGACCTGTGCGGCATCGATCAGCATCGAGCACCTCCGACCCCGACTTCGCGGGACTGCAGTTCAGCGGCGAGATCTCTGATCGTCTGCGCGAGCGCGATGCGGGGTGCAAAGCCGACTGCAGCGCGGATGCGCGTGAGATCGGGCTGGCGTACGGCGAGGTCGTCGAAACCCGCCGCGAACGCCTGCGCGTAGGGAACCATGCGGACGCCGCTCTTCGACCCCAGCGTCGAGATCACCAGCGCGGCAAGGTCCTTGATCGTGATCTGCTCGTCGCGGCCGACATTGAACACGCGGCCGTGGCACGACGTGTCCTCAAGCATGCGTGGCAGTGCGGGAACCACGTCGCGCACGTCGCAGAAGCAGCGCGACTGCCGGCCGTCGCCGTGGACCTCGAGAGCGTCGCCGTTGAGCGCCGCCTGCACAAACCGTGGAAGCACCATGCCGTACTCGCCGACCTGGCGCGGCCCGACGGTGTTGAAGAACCGCGCGATCACCACCGGCAGCCCATGCTCGCGGTGATACGCAAGCGCGAGATACTCGTCGACCGCCTTCGAGCTGGCGTAGCACCAGCGCGTGACGCTGGTCGAGCCGTAGACGACGTCGTCGTCCTCGTTCATCGGGACGCGCAGACCCTTGCCGTAGACCTCGCTGGTCGACGCGATGAAGGTCGGCAGCGAACGCTCCGCGGCAAACCGCAGCACGACGCTCGTCTCGTGGATGTTGGTCTCGATGGTGTGGATCGGCCGCTCGACCACCAGGCGCACGCCGACGGCGGCCGCGAGGTGGTAGATGCAGTCGAAGTCGCGCGGCGAGAGCGTGGGAAGCACGTCCGACACATCGCCTTCGATCACCTTGTAGCGATCGCGCCGCGATGCGACCGAGCGCACGATCTCCGGGTTCGCGCGCCGGCCCGTCGAGAAGTTGTCGATCACGGTGACGTGGTCGCCGCGGTCGAGCAACAGCTCCGACAGATGCGAGCCAATGAAGCCCGCACCGCCCGTGACCAGCGTCCGAAGCGGGCGCCGATCCGTCGATCCTGTCAGTGTGGAACTGTTCGGATTGCTCTGCAAGTCTTCGGGTCCGCCGCCAGGGGCGATCAGGTGCCGGTGCTCTTGGTCTGCGTGCCGGAAGCTTCCTTGCCCGCGTACTCGGCCATCGCCTCGTAGTTCTTGCGGAGGTAGCCGCCCGCGGTGTTCTTGGGACGGTTCAGCACCGCACCGATGAAGTGACCACGCACGTCGCTCAGCTGCGCCACGAGACGCGCGACAAGTCCGCGCTGCTCCTGGAACGCACGCACGACGAGCAGCGAGCCATCGACCTTGTTGGCGACCGCAAGCGCGTCGCCAGCGACGACGACCGGCGGCACATCGAACAGCACGATGTCGTAGCGCGAGGTGACCTGCTGGACGAACGCGTCGAACGCGGGCGTGTTGAGGAGCTCGAACACACGAGTCTCGACCGAGCCTGCGGAGACGATGTCGACATCGCCACCCGCGGGGCGGATCACGTCGGCAGCGGAGCTCTGGCCGCGCAGCACGTCGCCGAGACCGCGGGCATCGGGATCGGTGCCCATCGCCGCGGCGAGATGGCTGCGGCGGAAGTTGGCGTCGACCACGAGGACCTTGCGGCCACCCGCAGCGAGCGAGTCGGCGAGATTGGTGATGAAGCTGGTGGTGCCGGCCTCAGGCAGGCCGCTCACGCAGACAAGCGACTTGATCGAGTTCTGCGTGCAGGCCTTGATGACCTGTCCGGAGATCTGGCGGCAGAGTTCCGCCGCCACTGACTTCGGCGCATCGCGCACGACGCACTCGATCTTCTTCGGGCCCAGCGGGTCCTCCGAAAGATCGGGGATCGATCCAAGCAGGCGGAGTCCCGAGATGCCGGTGAGATCGGTTGCGTAGCGCACGCGGGTGTCGAGGAACTCGCGCAGGAAGATCACGCCGAGCACGATGGCGAACGTGAGGAGGCCGCCGGCGGGCAGCATGATCTTGATCTGCGGGAAGCTCTTCTCGCGCGGCGTCTGCGCGCGCTTGGCGATGGTGACGGCGCGGGCGTCGTCACGAGCCTTGAGCTGATCGAGGTTCGCGAGGACCTCGAGCTGCTTGGCGCGCGCCTCGAGCATGCGCTCGCGGCGGTCCTTGAGCTCCTGCACGGTGGTCAGGTTGGCGGTGAAGTCCTTGAGGCGCGTGGACTGCGCCTGCATGTCCTTCTCGAACTTCTCGAGGAGGCCGCTGTAGCTCTCCACCTGGTCGGCGTAGGTCTTGAAGTCCGCGTTGAGATTGCGGCGAAGGATCGACTGAAGGAGCGCGTCACGCTCGAGCTCGCCGGCGCGAACCTGCTGCTCGGCGGAGCGAAGCGCGGTGTGGTCGGCGCCGAACTTCTTGCGGAGCGCCTCGGTCTGGACGCGGATCTCCTGGACGTTCGAGTTCGCGCGCTGGACGATCTGGTCGTTCTCCGCGATCCGGATGTCGTCGGGCGTCGGCTCGAGGCGGCCTTCCATCTTGGCTTCGGTCTGCTGCTTCTTGCTCTGCGCGAGCGTGAGCAGCGACTTGGTCTCGCCGACGCGGCGGGCGGTGTCCTCGACGGCGAGCAGCATCTCGTTGCGCTCCTCGTTGGTCGAGGTCATGTTGCGGTCGGTGACGAACTTCGCGATTTCCTTGCCGATGCTCGTGAGCTGGCTGTCGAGCTCGTCGAGCTGCTTCTTGAAGGTCGCGCGGTTCTGCTCGAACTTCTCGTCGTCGGAGGCCTTCTTGGTGGCGATGTAGGTGTCCGCGATGCGGTTGAGCACGACGGGCAAGTCGGATGCGACGTGCGTCGACCACGAGATGGCGAAGTAGTTCGTGCGGCGCTGGTGACCGGCGGAGAGCTCGTCGACAAGGTCGTCGACCGCGTCCTCGGCCACGAAGCGGCCGGTGTCGTCGCGGTAACCCTCGCTCCACTTGGTCTGCTCGATGTCGCGGTGGTTCATCGCGCGAACGAGAAGATCGCGCGAGAGGATTCGCGCGGACTCGGTGGTGCCCAGACGCTCGACGGCTTCCTCGGTGCGCTGATCGCGGGCGATGACGTCGGTCACCTGATCGGGCGCCGGCACGAGCTCGAAGAGCACGCGGTCGGAGTACCGCGGATAGACGAACTCGCACACGACATGCGCGACGCCTCCGATCGCGATGCCGATTCCGACCGACGCGGCGAGCTTCCATGCGTTCTGGCGGAGCACGCGGATCGGATCGATCTGAACAGCGGCGGCTGCAGCGCCGCCAGCACGAGGACGTGCGTTGGGCGAGCGCGGATCGAGGGAGGGTTTGGAGGGTGCGATGCTCATGGCTATTCTCGGAATCTGTCTATCGGGGGAACCGATCGATTACTTGAGGGACGACAGCAGTTGCTCGATGGAAGTCTTTGTCGCGTCATCAGGTTGCATGCCCAAGGCGCGGTTGGCCGTCTCGCGCGCCTGGGGTAGGCGGTCGAGGAGCTTGAACGCCTGCGCGCGGTGCAGCTGGATTGCCGCGCTGTCGCCGAGCTTGGCGGCGCGATCCGCCGCTTCGAGCGCCGCAGCCCCCTGCCCATCGGCAAGAAGTGCGTACGCCAGGGTGTCGAGGTATTCGCCGCGGGTCGGCTGGAGCTGAACGGCCATACGGGCGGCCGGCAGCGCCTTCTTGGCGTCCTTGAGGCAGTCGACGCAGAGGTAGGCAAAGTTGTTGAGGACCGCGTCGTTCCGCGGCGTCAGGGCAACGGCCTTCTCGAACGCGGGCACAGCCTTCTCGCACTGCTTGAGCAGGTAGTAGGTGGTGCCGAGGCGGTCGAGCACCATCGCGCCGAAGCCGGGGTTCTTGGAGTAGTCGGCCGCTTCGATCGGCGTAAGGAGCGCAAGCACCTTCTGCAGGCCGTCGGGGCCCTGGCCCAGGGCCAACGAGGAGAGGAATTCGCGCGCGGCGGGAGACATATCCGCACCTTCGACGTCGGCGACGAGCTTCTCAGCGTCGGACATCATGGTCGGCGGGAAGACGAGGCGAACCGCGCCGTACCAGGCCTCCGCCATGTTGGGATCACCAGCGTCGAGCGCCTTCTTGACGTCGCGGAACGATTCCTTGAGCGATGCGACGCCGTCGCCGCGCTCGCCCTTGCCCAGGAGCGCGACGCCAAGGTAGGCGCGCGCCACGGGATTCGAGGTCATGAGGTCCGCACGAACGCGGCAAGCATCGATCGCGCCGTTGAAGTCCTTGTCGTGGATGAGCGCATCGACCTGGCGGAAGAACGTCGTGGCATCGGGACGCAGCTTGTCCGCGCGGGCAAAGCTCACCGCGGCATCCTTGTAACGGCCACGGCGCGCCATGAGGTCCGCGAGCGTGTAGTGCCAGCTCGGCTCGCCCGGCGAGTAGCCGATCGCTGCGCGGAGGGTCTCTTCGGCGCGGTCGAGGTTCTGGTTGTTGTAGAGCAGCTCGACGAGCCTGCGGCGCGCCTCGACGCTGGTAGGAAGCAGACGCAGGTAGCGCTCGTACTCCGCCGCCGCGCCGGCTCCGTCGCCGAGGGCAAGGAGCACTTCAGCGCGGTTCTGGCACGCAGGGAAGAACGTCGCGCCAAGGGCCGCACCGCGGTCCGCGGCAGCGAGCGCCTCTTCACCGCTGGCGCGGTCGCCCGTCAGCTCGAAGACCTTTCGCTTGGCCATCGAGTCCTGGATGAACGGCTGCGGCATCGAGGGTCCGAGCTTCTTTGCACGCCCGTATGCAGCGATCGCAGCGTCGTACGCGGCCTTCGCGCCTGCGATGTCCCCGCTGGCGCGGAGCGCATCGCCCCGCGCGGCCTGGATCGCGCCATCGAGCAGCTCCGTGCCCATTTCGCGAGTACCGGTGCCCGCACCGGCATCGAAGCTCTTGCGTGCATCGTCCAGGCGGTTGGCGCGCAGGTAGCACTCGGCCAGCGTGAGCTTGAGCGTCGGGTTGTCGTCGACCTTGGCCAGCGGCTCGAGATACTCGATCGCCATGTCGTAGCGCTCGATGCTCATCGACGTGTCGATGATCGCGCGCGTCGCGGGGCGAGTCTTGGGATCCTCGCGGCGAACGGCCTCGGCGAACGACTGGCGCGCGCGGTCCTTGCCGCCCGTCACGTTCTGGAACTGACCGAGCATCACCATGCCGCGCCAGCCCGCATCAGGTCCGGCCTTGTCGACCGCGGCCTTGAGAACGGCCTCGGCCTCGGCAACCTGGCCAAGCGCACGGAGCATTCCCGCGTAGGAGTTCGCAGAGTCAATGTTGGCCGGATCGCGGCTGAGGATCTGGGTGTAGATGTCCTGGGCACGCTTGCGCCAGTCGCCGCGCACTCGGTCAAGCTCGCGCGTGCGCGATGCAATGTCCATGGCGGACCACTGGGTCTCGTTGAACAGCGGACGCGCGTTGTCGCCCACGATGTCCTCGCGCTCCGGCGCGGTCATCGCGAGGATGCCAGCGAGCGTCTGGGCGTTCTCGATGTTGGTGGGAGCGACGCGGTACTGGTTCTCGCGCATGCGCATCGCCATGCGGCGATCGCCGACCTGCTGCTCGAGCGCGAGCCAGGTGTTGCCGACTTCTTCGTCGAAGCCCGCGAGCTGGCGCGCCTCACGGAGCACCTCGAGCGCGCGCTGGGTGTTGCCCGCGCGGATGCTCGCGCCGACGAGAAGACGCACGGTCTGCATGTCGCCGGGGCGGCGCTTGTACGCCTCCTCGTAGTTGCGCATCGCGATCTCCACGTTGCCCGAGCGCTCGTTGGCTGCGCCAAGTGCGCGATAGATCGTCGAAGCATCGACACCGGACTGGATCGCACGCTCGAGCACCTGCGTGGCCTCGGCGACCTTGCCCTGCGCGAGCAGGATGCGCGAATGGCAGCTCGGACCGAGCGTGCGGTCGCGGCTGGATTCATCCGCGAGCTTCGCGAGGGTCTCGGCCGCGGCGTAGTCCTTCTTCTCGAGCGCAAGGGTGAAGTCCGACTCGATCAGCGCCGGATGCGTCGGATCGAGCTGCTGCGCCTTCGCGCGCCACTGAGCCGCGGCAGCCGCGAGCTTGTCTGCGTTCATGGCGGTCGTCGCCGCGCTCGCGACGCCAAGGCGGCGCTCGCGCTCGGCCTGCTGCCGAACGGTCTGTCCCGTCTGCTCCAGACGGAGGTAGGTGAGGACCGCGAGTTCCTTCGGGTCGGTCACGGAACCTTCGGAGAGCGCGATGATGCGCTCCGCCGGATCGTCGCTGGCAAGCACCGCGTTGTAGCGGATGAGCGCCGCGTCCGTGGGGAACTTGACCAAGGCGTCCTTGGTCATCTTGAGCGCGACCTGAGGTTGGTCGGCCTGGACCTCGAGCGCGATCGCGATGCGCTCGAGACGGACGTCCGGAGCGGTCAGCTTCTGTCGGAACTCGCTGAGCAGGGCGCGCGCGCGATCAAACTCCTTGGTCTCAAGGAACGCCTGCACGCGTCCTGCAAGCTCGATGAACGGATCGCCCGCGCTGATGTTCGTCGGGTCCGCTTCCTGGGCGTTGATCGCGGCGGCGAGCAGCTGCTTCGCCTCTTCGTCGTCCGGCGTCATGTCGACGACGCCACGCAACGTGGCGATGGCTTCACGCGAGCGCGCCGTCGCGAGGTCGAGGCGCGCACGGAGCTTGAGCAGCACGGGATTGCCGGGCGAAAGCGTGAGGCCGGTGTTGACCAGGTTGCGGGCCTGACCGACTTCGCCAACGCGGAGGTTGGCGAGCGCGGTGAGCACGTACAGCTCGAGGTCGATCTGGCTGCCCTTCTTGAACACCTCGTTGAACTTGACCAAGGCGCCGGTCATGTCGCCGTTCAGGATCGCCAGCTTGGCGTCGGCGCGAATGATGGTCGAGTTGTCAGTGGCGCCGGCGAGCATCTTCTCGAGCACATCGCGTGCCGCGACGGCTTCCTTGATGTGCGCCGCCTTCTCGGCGTCGCCGCCGCGCTCCGCCTGGTCGAACGCGATGTCGAACAGCGCCTGCGCGGCGGAGATCCTGTTGCCTTCGTAGCTCGCGGCGAGCAGGCCCGTGGTCGGGCGCGGCGCCTTCAGCACGAAGTCGAGTTCGCGGCGCGCCGTCTTCGGATCGACCAAACGCATCGCAAGGCCGAGTGCGCGGCGGTGCAGCAGTTCATCGGGGTGCTTCTCGACATAGGTGGAGAGCAGCGACTGGGCTTCCTCGACGCCCGCGTTGCCGGCGCGCGCGAGCGAGGCTGCGCACTCGAGGACGTCGAGGCCCTGCGCGGACGCGGCGGCGACCTTCGCAAGAGCTTCGGTTGCCGCGACCACGGAAGGATCGCTGACGTTGCCCTTCGACACGACGATCGCGCGCTCCAGCTTGGCGATGGTGGTGCACAGTCCGTTGGGAGTCTCGGTTTCCGCGCGCTCGAAGGCCTTCTTCATCGCCTCGTTGGCAGAGTCGATCTTGTCGGCGCGGCCCGCGCCACCGGCGACGGCGGCGTCGCGCACGGTCATGCGCGCCAGCGAACCGACGGCGAGGTCGCGCTCCGCGGGAGTGAGTTCCTTCGACTGCAGCGCTGCCTCGAGATCCTTGACCATCGCGACGCGCTCGGAGTCGTTGAGACCATCGATGCGGCGGAATCCGCTGTATCCGAGATAGAGCTTGCCGAGCGCCTGGCCCACGCCCTGCTCGGGAACGATCTTGAGCATGTCTTCGCAGCGCTCGCCGAGCCCCTTCCACATCGCCTGCGCGTTGATCGCCTCAGCCTGTGCACGGAAGGTCTCGAGATACGTGCGCCAACGGGCCATGTCGTCGCGCGCGGAACGCGCTTCGTTCGCCAGCACCTGCAGGTACTGGCCGTAGCGCTCGCGGGCCTCGTTGTCGGTCTCGGGCGTGAGCGCGAGGATCGCGGTCTTGAACTTCTCGAGGTAGGCGAGGTTCGTCGGCTTCTTCGCAACCGCGCGGCCATAGGCGTCGGCCGCCTTGCGGTAGTCGCCCGCGGAGACGTACTCGTCGCCCGCGCGCACATGGCGGTCCGCGTCATAGCGGTAGCGCAGCACGAGCGTCCCTGCTCCACCGATGACGAGGAGGATCAGGAGGGAACCGACGACGAAGACGAGCTTCTTGTTGAGCTTCTGTGCCATATGAAAATCGACTTTCAGCCGGCGAACCGGCCTGGGCGAGTGTTCTCTGAATCACGGGCGGCAGCCAAGGGAATCATTCGGCATGACCCTCGATTGGCGGCTGCTCTCCTGCATTCTTCTCCAACGACTTCCGTTCCCACGTGGGCCAATCGGGAAGGCATCGCATGACCTGGGGGATCAGGCCGCTGAGCAGTTCGGCGGCGTCCTTCTTGAACGGCTCCATCAGCGAGTCGTCGGCGTTCTTGACGACGCCCATCTTGGTGAGCTGGATCTTGCAGTAGTAGGCGTAGCGGTCGGCGAGGCTGAACGCGAGCGAGCGCACGCCGTAGCTCGAGCTCGTGGCCTTGCCGTTGGCGACGAAGAAGTAGCCGCCGACCTGGCGGATCTCGGGTCGCTTGGGATCCTGGAACTCGATCGTCGTCGCGACGATGTCGCCGACGGGCATCGTCACCTGCTCGATGTCGGCGGTGACGAGGTCCTTGACGGGCGCGATCATGTACGGGCTCGCATCCGACTGCGGATCGCGCTTGCGCCACGTGCTCTGATCGACGTCGAGCTTGACGCCTTCGGAGTTGCGCGTGAGTTCGAGCCCGCCGACCGCCCAGCAACGCTCGGGGATGTGCGGAATCGCGTCGATCGTGCCCGTGTAGTAGGCCACGTGGACGTGGATCACGCCCTTCTCGGGATTGCCTTCGATGGCGTAGGTCCGGTCGAGGTACCGACGCGTGCCGAGTTCCTCGATCAGCGTGTCGCTGAACACGCTGTCGGTTCCGATGCGCTCCCAGCGACCGAGCTTGGTCGGCACCGAGTCGAGCGGACGGCGGAGTTCGACCGGCTCCTTGAGCAGGAAGATGTTCAGCTGCGAGACGAGCACGCGGAATCCGACCGCGCCCGCGACGAGGATCGCGAGCGTGACGAAGTACGCCTTGACGGACGAGCGCTCAAGCAGCATGTTCGCCGCCCTTCTTCGGCTCCGTGTCGGCGGCAGGCGCTTCGACGAAGAGGTTCCGCAGGAACCACATGATGCCGAGGTAGAGCAGCAGCGCCGGCACGAGCCAGACGAGACCGATGAAGCTGTGGAAGTCGCCCGTCGCGAAGTTCGCGTTCAGGAGCGACAGCACGCCGAGCGTGAACACGCGGAGCACGTTGACTCCGATCGCAACGGGCACGCCCGCGGCGACAAGCGCGATGCGCTGCCAGGTGCGCGGCAGGCCCGTGTACGCGATCGCCACGCCAAGCGCGAGGAACGCGACCAGCATGCGCATGCCCGAGCAGGCCTCTGCGACGTTGAGCTGGTTCGGAACGCCGTTCGAGTAGACCGTGAGCACATTGCCGCTGCGCTCGACATCGGTGCCTGTGATCGAAAGCATGCCCCACGCGCCGATCGCCGACCAGTCCTGCATGCGCTGCGTGATGAGCTGCAGCAGCCGGTCGCTGACCGTCTGGCCAAACACGATCCAGTACATGAGCGGGAAGAGCAGGATGCGCGTGGCGCGCCAGCCGAGCACGAGCAGCAGCGTGCCGAAGATCGTCACGCCGACCGAGATGCCGCGCGCGTTGTGGTGAAGGACGAACCACGCCGGGCCGAACGTCGTGGCGACATAGGCCGCGACGCCGAGCAGCACGATCGGAATGCCCATCCAGTTGGCGCGCATCGGCTGCGCGAGCAGCTCCGCGCGGCGGAGGTAGACGAAGTAGCCGCAGATGAACGGCACGAGGAGCGTGTGCCCCCAGTCGGCCGGCTCGGAGAGCGCCCAGCGCACCTGCGTCTCGAAGAAGACCCAGAACACGGCGATGAACGCCGCGAGCAGCACCGCACCGCCGATGGCCAGCTGTGCGCCACTCAACGACACCGCGGGCGCAGACGCAAGTGCGCCGCCCGTGCGGTTGTGAGGCTGTGCTCCGTTGATGGCGCTCATGCAGACGAACTCAAACCGGCATGGCGTGATCGGCGCCATGCCCAACAATCGGTCTCTTCCCAGCCCTGCTTGCCCCGCGCCATCCGCGCCCCGCCGCCAATGGCCAAGCCGGGCGGAGGGAGGAGCCCTACGCCTTGCCTTCCAAGGCAGTTCGCGATTCCACGAGGTTTGTCGACCATGCTGGGATTCCACTCGCAAGTCCCGCTCTGACGGGGACCTTCACTCGCACTCGCCACTCTGGTCCACGCGATTCGCCGAGAGCGATCGCGCAACCATCGCCGACGTTCAGTTCGTCGGGATGTACTCCGGCGCTGGCCCAAAGACGTCATTTCCGAAGTTGCGGTCGAGCAGGAAGCCGAAGCCGTACGTCATGCGGAAGCCGTTGCGGATAACCGCGAGCGGCGTCGCGTAGAAGTTGGTTCCGATGATCACGTGGTCGTCGGCCTGCATGTAGATGTCGGGCTCGGCGCGATTGCGGATCGCGGCGAGGTCGACGCGGATCGTCGCTTCGCGGTCCTTGCCGACGACGCGCACGAGGTCGACGCGGTTCGGGATCGCCGTCGGCGACAAGCCGCCTGCTGCCGAGACGAAGCGGCTGAGCGTGAGGCGGCCGTTGCTGTTCTCGAGGTTGTAGACGCCGATGCGGTTGATCTCGCCGTCGATGTAGAGCAGGCCCGTATCCGGCGGCTCGACGTAGACGCGATCACCAGGACGGATCACGACGTCGAGATTCGGATCGCCCTTGATGAGCGCCTGGAAGTCGACCTCGATGATGCGCGTTGCGTACACGGACGATGGCACCGGAAGCGCTGGGCGTCCCGGACGCGCGGCGCCGGGAGCAGGAGGAGTTCCACGCTGCCAGCGGCCGAGGTTCTCGTCGAAGTAGTAGTCGCTCGCCGGCTTCGCTTCGGTCGTCGCCGTGGCGGCGACAGGCTTTGCGTCCTGCGCGTGCGCCACGTCACCGATCATTCCGGGCGACGACTTGGGAGCATCGGCGGGCTTGGGCTCTGCTGCCCTCGTCTCTGCTGCCTTCGCGTCGGCGGGCTTGGTCTCTGCGGGGTTGGACGCAGGCGCCTTCGTGTCGTTGCCGAGCTGGTTGATGAGCTGGTCGATGTCGCTACCGGAGTTGCCGGCCTCGGGCTTGGTCGGCACGGTCGTCGTCGGCGCAGTCTGCGCGCCGCCGGTCGCGTCCTGTCCAGTCGCCTGGCGCTTTGGGTAGACGGGGCGCAGCGAGTCGTCGAGCGGCGCGGCGCGAATCACCTTCACGCGCTGCGTCGTCGGAAGCGTTCCACCCGCAAGCGCGATCGCTTCGGACAGACGGAAATCAGGACGCTCGAGCGTGTACACGCCGGTCTGATTCACAGCGCCGGTGATCGCGAACTGAAAGCCCTGTCCCTTGAGCAGCGAAACCTGCACGACGGGATTCGCGATGAGGCGACCCACCTTCGCGCTGACCTCCATCTGGAACTCCTCGATGGTGAGTCCTGCTGCAGCGACGTCGCCGATTTCCTTGATGCGCGCGTTGCCGGTCTGATCGACCGCGAGTTCCTCGCGCTCGGCCTGTCCAGGCGTCACGAGTTCGAAGATCTCCACGCGAAGCACGTCGCCCGGCGAAAGGCGGTACTTGAGCTCGCTCGGAACGAGATCCTCCGTTGCGGGCGGGACGATCGTCTGTCCCTTCGGCCCTTGACGCTCGATCACGTCGAGGCGCGAGAGAATCGGCATCGTCGTGGGCGTGGTCTCGAAGTAGCCCGTGCGGCTGGGATCCATCCATGAATCCACCTCGCAACCGACGAGCGTCGAAAGCAGCGACGCCGCGACGAGCGCATTGCCCAGCGACGACACGAAACGTCGCGGTGCGCAACTCGATGGAGTGGCTCCAGAGGCGAGGGAATTCTTGAGTTGAGGAGCTTGCTGAGTGGGATGCACGATCTGGACTCCGGCGTTGCCGTGTGCGCGGGTTGAACCATCCACCGGGAGGGGTTCGCACCGCGTGTCGTCCTTATCGGCTTGCTCGGAGTCCGAATTTGAGGAATCGCAACGCCTTAGCGATCAAGTGCTCGCAAAAGCACCGCCATGCGTGCAGCGACACCGCACGAGACCTGCGCGAGGATCAGGCTGTCTGCAGGATCTTCCGCGACAGAGTCATCGATCTCGACGCCTCTATTGACGGGTCCAGGGTGAAGAATGGCGACGCCAGCCTTCAGGCGATTTTTGCGCGTTTCGGTGAGGCCGTACGTGCTGCGGTAGTCGGGAGCGATGCCGCCGCCGGCCGCGCGCTCCGTCTGCACGCGAAGCATCATGATCGCATCGACCTCGTTCAGGATCGGGTCGAGGTTGTGAGAGATCGTGATCGAACCCGCGCCGCGCGCGAGGTCTTCGAATCCCTCGGGCACGAGTGCCGGCGGTCCGACGGCCACGACGTGCGCGCCGAGCGCGACCAGCGCATGCGTCGCCGAGCGCGCGACGCGGCTGTTGGCGATGTCGCCGACGATCGCGACGCGCTTGCCCGCGAGGTCGCCAAAGCGCAGCTTGAGCGCAAGAACATCGAGCAAAGCCTGGGTCGGATGCTCGTGGCGGCCGTCGCCTGCGTTGATCACGGGGCACGCGACGTTGCGCGCGACCAGCGCCGCGCCGCCCGAGATCGACGTGCGCACGACGATCGCGTCGACGCCCATCGCCTCGATGTTGCGCGCGGTGTCGACGAGCGTCTCGCCCTTGGATGTGCTCGAGCCGCTGGCGCCGAGGTTCACGACCTCCGCGCCGAGCCGCTTGGCGGCGATCTCAAAGCTCACGCGCGTGCGCGTCGAGTCCTCGAAGAACAGGTTGGCGACCACGCGGCCACGCAGCCGCTCGTCGGCGGGCGCATCGCCCACCGCGGCGGGCAAGAGCCGCTCGGCGCGATCGAGAAGCGCACGAAGGTCGGAAAGAACGAGCCCCTCGATCGCGAGGAAGTCGCGCGAGGAGCTCGAAAGGTCGGAACCGTTGGTCCGGTGAATCAGTGTTCGTTGGATCAGCCGCACGGCCCGAGCATATCACGCCCGAGTGCCGCCGCTGCGTCCCGCGTTCCGCCTCAGTCGGCCTGATCGACGAAGGCACGCTCGTCGAGCACGTCGATCGGCAGCATGGTCCAGGTGGTGGAACCCGTCGCCAGGTCCTTCACCTCGAGCTTCATGTTGTAGCTGCCCACGGGGATGTTGTTTGCGATCGGAACGATCTCGCCGAGGAAGAACTGGTTGCGGCGGTTCTCGCTCGAGTCGACGACCTCGGTCCATTCGGGCGAGCGGGTCCAGAGCGGGTTGGCGACGCCACCCTGCTTCGGCTCGATCGTGACGCGCGTCGCGAGACGCGTGATCCACTGGCCGTCCTTGACCTGGCTCTTGAAGCCGTCGAGCTCGCTGTACACGATCACGCGGCTGGTCGAGCCCGCGAGGAAGCGGCGGCGCGCCATCGGCGAGTAGTCGCCAAAGCCCGCGACCTTGGTGCAGAGGTCGGCCTTCGGAATGCTGAGCGACGGATCGGCGCCGAGCGCGGTGAGCAGGAGCTGACGCGTGGACGGATCGATCTGCGTCGCGCCGTCGCGGAACGAGCGGCCGAGCGCCACGAAGCCCGCGTGCGCGGAGATCACGCGCTCACGCTCCTCGGGGAGCAGGTCGTGACCAAAGCCCTCGGGGAGCGTGAGGTCGGGGTTCGAAACCGCGAGCGACGAGAAGATGAACCAGGTGCGAACCGGGTTGCTGGTGTCCGCGCCGGCGCGGGCGAAGGTGCTGGCGAGAAGCTTCGAGAGCTCCATCGGATCGGTCGGGATTTCCTGGGTGAGCTCGAGCGAGGAATTCGCGCGAGCGCTGGCACCCGACTTGGTCGACGCGCTGGAAGCGAGGGTCGAGTTGCCGGTGTTGGTCTTGCCGTTCCAGTTGCCGCTCGTGTTGCTAGTCGTGTTGCCCGCGCTCGAAGCGAGGGTCTGCGTGGTGTTGCGATTGGTCGAGGTGACCGGCAGCGCATTCGGATCAGCGCCGACCATCGCGACCTGGCCGTTGGGCAGGTAGGTCTTGGCCTTGGGCTGGGCCGACGCGAGGAGCGCCGAGTTGTCGTTGGTCGGAGCGAAGGCCGAAGCGGTCGCAGAACCGTTGTTGTTCCAGTTCTGGTTGCCGTTGTTCGAGCCGTTCCAGTTGGCGCGGCCCGCGTTGTTCATCGCGATGGCCTGCGGGTTGTTCTGCGTGGCGGTCGACGGCGGCATCGCGTTCGGGTCGGTGCCGACCATCGCGACCTGGCCGTTGGGCAGGTAGGTCTTGGCGTGCGGAGCCGAGGACGCGATCAGGGTCGCGGTGTCGGTGCCAGGAGCTTCGCCCGGGGTGAACGAGGCCTCGCTGGTGCTGGTGTTCGAGTTCGTGTTCGAGTTCGTGTTCGAGTTCGTGTTCGAGTTCGAGTTCCAGTTCGAGTTGCCCTGCTGCTGGCGATTCGCCTGCATGCGGCCGAGCGCGGCACGGTCGGCGTCGACGGTCGACGCGAGCTGCTCGCCGAGGGTTTCCTGACCCGAGATCGTGGCGCTCTCGGTGGTGCTGTCGGAGCTCTTGCTCTTGCTGCCGTTGTTGGTGGCAACGGTGGTCGTGCCATCGTTGCGACGCTGCGAGAGGCGCTGCTCGTTGGTCTTGGCGGTGGTTCCGCAGCCGCCGGCCATCAGGGTCCAGCTACCGAGCACAACCAGCGAACTGCACGTGGCGAGCGAGAAAACAAGGTCGCGCGTGCACGGATGCACGGGGCGCTCCTCGCGGTTCATGCGGCGGGCGGAGTGGGAATTCGTCGTATTCAGATTGTCCATGCGAAGCTCCTCTTCGGTGAAGGCGGTCGTCCTGACCAATCGCGCAGGCACCCGCGTGGTTCCAACCAAGCAAGTGCGACCTAGCGCAATCGTGCCGCTCCGGGACAATGCCTTCCGGGCGTGCGGCTTTCAAAGCCGAGCACTCATCGGTGAATTCCCCATCGCACCAATAATTTCCGAGGACCTACCTGCGGACCGGTTGCGGCGCGAGGTCGGAGCTCATGCCCGCGACGAACGCTTCGAGCGTGCGAGGGAGCTCGCCAGCGAGGCCGGACTTCGAGCGGCGATCGAGTTCCACGGCCGCGTGAAAGAGCCGCGCCGCACGCACGGGACCGAGCGTGCGCGCCGCCTTGAGCGTCGGACCCATCGACGGACCCCAGAGCTTGACCTGCTTGGCGACCACGCCTTCCGCCGCGCCTTCGCCCAGCATGCGCGCGGCGTCGTGGAGCTTGCGGGTCAGGTCGACGAGCGACCAGATGATGAGCTGCTCGGGTGCCTGCGAGATCTCAACGAGCTCGCGAACCTTGCGCACCGCGGCGGCGGGCTTGCCGGCGAGCACGGCTTCCTGCACTTCCCAGGCCGCTTCTTCGCGGGTCTGGCCGGTGAGGGCGGTCACGAGCGCCTTGGTTGCGACGCGCTTGCCCTCGGGCTCGGACAGGAGATACGCGCCAAACTTGGCGAGCTCGCTGTCGAGCCGCGCGAGGTCGTTGCCGACGCGCTCGACGAGCGCGCTGGCCGCGTCGGCGTCGACGCGGATTCCGTAGGCTTTCTCCGCGCGGTTCCCGCACCAGGCGCGGGCGTCGCCCACGTCCGGCGGGTCGCACTTGAGGACGGCGCCGACCTTGGCGACGAGCTTGTCGAGGTTTCCGGGTCGCCATGACTCGCTGCGGAGGACCAGCGTCGCCTCCTGCATGGGCGACTCGGCGTAGCGCTCGAGGGCGCGGCGCTTCTCCTCGTTGGCCACGAACTGGTCGGCCTTGTCGACCACGATCAGCTTGTGGGTCGCGAGCAGGCCGAAGGTGCGGAGCTCGTCGAGGACCTCGACCAGCGGGGCCGACGCGCCGTCGAAATCGAACCGCGAGACGTCGCCGAACTGTTCGCCGAGCGCCTTCTGAAAGCGCTTGAGCCGCTCGACCAGGACGAAGCCGTCCTTGCCGTGCAGGATCACGAAGCGCATCGAGGGTGACAGGGGTTCGGCCATGGCGTGGGGCGCATCCTAGAGCAGGCTGCCTTAGGATGGACCCATGCTGTCGCTGGTAGTTGTCCGAGGACCCGACCGCGGGCGTGCGTTTCCGCTGCCCGAGCGCGAGCCGCAGCTCGTGGGTCGCTCCACCGAGGCGCTCGATCTCTCGGATCCCGCGGTCAGCAGGCGTCATGCGGAGCTCACGCCCGATGCGGGCGCGTGGACCCTGCGCGACCTCGGCAGCCGCCACGGGACCTTCGTCAACGGCGTGCGGATCTCTGGGCCCGTAGGAGTGCGGATCGGCGACCGCATCCGCTGCGGCGACACCGAAATGCTCGTGCTCATGGAAGGCGCCGCCCCGCCGCGCGCCATCGACGCGGGCGAGGTCCGCGCCCGCCGCATCCGCGAGGCGCGCGACGGATCGCACCAGTCCGACGAGGCCGCGGTCGCGCTCGCGCTGATCAGCTGTGCGGCGGAACCGATCGATGCCGACGCCCTGCTGGCCGAGTCCGCCCGGATCCTGGCCGTACGGCTCGCGTGCGAGTGCGTGGCGCTGCGCGCGACCGATGCACGGCTTGCAGACTTCGTCGTGCCGTCGCACACGGCGGCTGACGGCGATGCGGCGCGGGGTCCGAAGGCCTCGCTCGCCCTCGTCCGCCGCGCGATCGGCGACAACGAGATCCTCGCGGCCGGCGACGGCGCCCTGTCGCTGATCGTGCCGTTCGGCGCGCCGGGCGGGACGCGCGGGGCGTTTGTCCTGCGCCGCACCGACGCGAGTGCACCGAGCGAGCGCGAGGTCGCCGCCGCCGCGCGCGCCGCCGAGATCACCACGCTCGCCCTCGCCGCGCGCGGGCACCGCGCCGCGCACTCCTCGCAGGAGCGCCTCGCGCTGATCGGCGAGACCGTCGCGAGCCTGAGCCACTCGATCAAGAACATCCTGCAGGGACTGCGCTTTGGCGCGGATGCCGTGGATCTCTCGCTTTCCCGCGGCGAACTGGCCAAGGCGCAGGAAGGCTGGCCCGTCCTCCAGCGCAACCTCGACCGCATCCATGCGCTTGTCCTCAACATGCTCGCGTGGGCCAAGGACCGCGCGCTTGAGCCCGAGGAGTGCGACCTCAACGAGCTCCTTCAGGAGGTGCGCGAGCTCCTCGCGCCCGCCGCGGGCCGGCGTCGCGCGGGCATCGTGATGGAGCTTGACCCCGCCCTGCCGCGACCGTCGATCGATGCGCCCGCGATCCATCAGGCGGTCACCAACCTCGTGCTCAACGCAGTCGAAGCCGTGCCCGAGCATGTCGGCCTGGTGACGGTCGGAACGCGCCTCGACGCCGTCACCGACGAAGTCATCGTGACCGTGCGCGACAACGGGACAGGCATCCCCGAGTCGATTCTCCCGCGGATCTTTGAGCCGTTCGTCTCGTCGAAGGGTCAGCGTGGCACGGGGCTTGGTCTCGCGGTCGCACGCAAGATCGCCGAGCGCCACGGCGGGCGACTTGAAGTTGTCTCGACTTCTCGCTTGGGCACCGAGATCGCGATGCGATTGCCAATCGGCCGCGAGCACGGCGATCCCGACGAGACGCGCGGTCCGCGCGGCATGGATCCGAGCGAGTTCGGCTGGCAGTTCGAGTAGTCGCACGCTCCCGACGACGGAGGGAATCGTGCGGTCGGAAGGAAACTTGGCAAAGGTTTGCGAAGTTCTCGCGTCCGCTTGCCGATCAACGACCGACCGATACGATCCCGCCGCTGTGTGGATGGCGTCATGACAAGCGCAAACGCGCGAAGAATGCCGCAAGCCTCCAGCGTCGACCGAGCGCAGATCATCACGGAAACCCTTCCGCGATCTCATCCCCTTCCGCGATCCATACCGCGATCCATACACCGAGCGCACAACGCTCCAGAACTGACCGAGGCCCCAGCGCATGCTTTCCACCCTTGACGCGCACCTGCCGCACATCCTCTCGAGCCTTCCCCCGGAACGGCGCCACGAGGTCCTGAACGCGGTCAACTACCAGCGCACCCGTGAGATGACCATCGACGAGCTCCTGCTCGAGAACCGCGTCGTCTTCCTCATCGGCGAGATCAACTACGCCTCGGCGGCGCGCGTGATGATGCAGATGCTCTACCTGGAGAACCAGAAGAAGGGCCAGGACATCAACTTCTACATCAACTCGCCCGGCGGATCGGTGGACGACACCCTCGCCGTGTACGACACGATGCAGTTCATCTCGTCCGACGTGGCGACGTTCTGCATCGGCCGCGCGTACTCGGGCGGCGCCGTGCTCCTGGCCGCGGGCCACCCCGGAAAGCGCACGATCCTTCCCCACGCGAAGGTCATGATCCACCAGCCGCTCGGCGGCGTGACCGGCCAGACCACGGACATCCAGATCCAGGCCGAGCACATCACCAAGATGAAGCGCACGCTCAACGAGATCCTCGCGCGCCACTGCAGCCAGCCGTTCGAGCGCATCGCGAAGGACGTCGAGCGCGACAAGTTCTTCAGCGCCGACGAGGCCAAGGCCTACGGCCTGGTCGACGAAGTCGCCGCGTTCCCCGACAAGAGCAAGAAGTAAGCGCCGTCCAACCCCGACTCCAGAAACGAGACGATCCACATGACCCTTATCCCCATCGTCATCGAGAAGACCGGTCGCGGCGAGCGCGCCTACGACATCTACTCGCGACTTCTCAACGACCGCATCATCTTCCTCGGCGGACCCGTGTCCGACCAGATGGCGAACCTCGTCGTCGCGCAGCTCCTGTTCCTTGCGAACGAGGATCCGCGCGCCGAGATCTCGCTCTACGTCAACAGCCCCGGCGGCAGCGTGACGGCGGGCCTCGGCATCGTCGACACGATGAACTTCATCCCGTGCGATGTCGCGACCTACATCATTGGCCAGGCCGCGAGCATGGGCTCCGTGATCGCGTGCTCGGGTGCCAAGGGCAAGCGCTACACGCTGCCGAACTCGGAGAACCTCATGCACCAGCCGCTCCTCGGCGGCGTGCTCGAGGGCCAGGCCACCGACCTCGAGATCGAGGCGCGGCACATCCTCCGCATGCGCGACCAGCTCTACGAAATCTACGCGAAGAGCACGGGCCAGACCAAGGACAAGATCGCCCAGGACTGCGAGCGAAACAACTGGCTCACCGCCAACGAGATGCTCGCGTACGGACTGGTCGACAAGGTGCTGGAGAAGCTGCCGTTCAAGGCTCCGACTCCAAAGCCGACCGATGATTGAGGCCGTCCGATGATTGAGGCCGACCGACGATTGAGGCCGACCGACGATCGAATCGCGCACAACCTGCAAATGAAACGTCGCCCGCCGATTGGCGGGCGACGTTGTTTTTGGTTCGTCGATGTATTCGGTTCGTCGATGCGGGAATCTACGGGTGAATCGCGCGCAGCACTGACACCCGCACCTGCCGCATCACAACGATTCAGCAAGCTGCCAAGTCATGATGACCGAACACGGCACCGGCGGATGCGGCACGACGACGCGATGGATCTCAAAGTCCGTCAGCGCGTATCCGAGCTTGACGGCGGCACGCTTGCAGAGCTCGGCGTAGGTGGTGTTGCTGTTGGTGCTGATGTCGGCGAAATGGAGCGTCGCCGAGTTGAGCACACGGGACTCGAGCGCCAGGCGTCGGCGCTCGCGCACCGCTCCGGTCACGCGCGTGGCTCCAGCGCTGTAGAGCTCGGCTCGGAGCTCGCTGCCCTTGCGAATGTCGCGATGGATCAGGACATCGAGCACGGCGACCGTCGTGGGCACCAGGACCGGCATCGCGAGTTCGGCGGTCTTCTCAGGACCGCGCTGGCACTCGGGTCCCACGGCGAGCGCGTACTCGCCAAACGAGACGTACAGCGGCTCCTGGCGGCTCGGGCTGCGGCCGACGAACTCATGTGCGCCGCGAATGGTCGGGTGGAGGCCGACTTCCTGTTCGGAGATGCCCATCGACGACAGCTCGGCAACGAGCGGCGCGCGCGGGGAGTCGACCAGCGGACCGCCTGACGCGTCAATCCACTTGGCATCGGCGTCGTAAGTCCGGATGGGAAAGTACATCTCAAACGGCGGTCCAGAGCGACGCCGCTCAAGTCCGTCGAGCATGGTGACCGCAGCGAGGTCCACCATCCCCTGCGTCTTGGAAGGGACGACGAGATAGGCGCCGAGACGCGAATTGGCGTGCACGCCCAGGATCACCGCCATCGCGTCGGACGCCTGCTTGCGGAGCCGCAGCATCTGGCGACGGCTCTCATCGGTGTCGACGACGGCGGCGGCCATTCCCGAGAGCATCTTGCGGTCGATGTGGCGGTCGGCGAGCTGCTTCTCGAAGGCGTCCAGCGCGTGCTTGACCTCGGCGACCTGCGCGTCGGGAACGCGCGCCGCAGTGAACTTGGCGAGGACGATTTCCCAGCCGCGGGTGCCGGGCACGGCGGAGAGCGCGGTCACGAAGTCCTCGGCAAAGCCGATCTGGTAGATCTTCCAGCCGATCGACTTGTCGAAACCGAACTCGCGAGCGCAGGCGCGGGCGCCAGAGGCTGCGCGTCCGCGGGCGGACACGATGGTGCGGACCGCCGTGCGGAGACGCTCGACCGTCGGGGCGAGGTCGGCGAAGACCTTGGTGTCGGTAGCGGCACCGTTCGAACTTGCGACTGCCTTTTCAAGTGCTGCGCGCATGTGGGCTTGGTACTACGGGTGGGCGAGGGAGATGTTGCGACCTTTACGACAAAGGTTGCATATTGCCCCTCGCAACAACGATCGGGCAGGCAAGCGCCCACGATACAAGATTCGGGACTCTGGAGAAGGAGATTGTTGGAGCGCTCACACTCCGATCGCGGCTAACCTCGCGCAGTGCAACCATCGAACGACGACACGCCGTCCCTGTTTCCTCAACTGTCGGACGAACTGCATCCCGCAGCACGCGCGAAGCCCACTGGCGTCGCGCCGCAGGTTCCTGACGCGTCGGTCACGGAGCTTTCCTCAAGGATTCCCAGTGATCTGCGCTTAGGCACGTCGAGCTGGAGCTTTCCGGGATGGCGCTCGCTCGTGTACGCCGGCGAGGCGAGCGAGACGCTGCTTGCGCGCGAAGGACTCGCCGCCTACGCCAAGCACCCGCTGTTTCGCTCCGTTGGCGTAGACAAAACCTACTACCGGCCGGCGCCGCGCGCGGAGTTCGAGCGTCTCGCGGCGCAGGTGCCGAGCGACTTCCGCTTTCTCGTGAAGATGTGGCGCGGCGTCGTCGAGCACGGCGTGCGCGGGCCGGGCACGGCACCGGTGTCCGCTGCGGACACCTTTCTCGACGCGCGCGTGGCCGAAGTCGAGTGCGTGCGACCCGCGATCGAAGGTCTTGGCGACAAGTGCGGGCCGCTGCTGTTTCAGTTCGCGCCGATGCGATTGGCGGGGAGCCGCGCGCATCGTGGGTTCCTCGCGCAGCTGGCGCAGTTTCTCGCGGCGCTGCCGAAGGGTCCGCTGTACGCCGTCGAGGTGCGCAATCGCTCGCTCGTGTCGGAGGAGTTCGCGCCGCGGCTCGGTGCGCTGCTCGCCGACAACGGCGCGGTGCCGTGCCTGACGGTGCATCCGACGATGCCCGACGTCGAGCTGCAGTCGCGCGAACTCGCGCTCGATCCGTCGCGGCCGCTGGTCATGCGATGGATGCTGCGCGGCAACCACGCGTACGCCGAGGCGAAGGACCTCTACGAGCCGTTCGACAAGATCGTCGAGCCAGATGACGCGAGCCGCGACGCGCTCGCGCGGCTGGCGCGCGCTGCCCTTGGCGCGGGCGTCGGCGTGTGGGTGATCGTGAACAACAAGGCCGAGGGCTCGAGCCCGCTGTCGGTGGAGCGCTTGGCGCGCAAGATCGTGGATGCGTGAAGGCTGACGCGATCAGGCCAGCGGATCGCCGAGCGTCCAGCTCGCGAGCAGCGCCGACGGCGTCGTCGGATACGGCAGCGCGACGCGATAGCGGTCGTACTCGTCGATCGAGTTGCCGAGCGCAGAGGCTGCGCGCGCGCAGAGTTCGCGGTACTTGCCGTTGGTCGCGTCGGAAACGCCATCGATGTCCGAACTCGTGACAAGCTCGAGACCCGCATCGAGCGGAAGCACCGAGCGATCGCGCATGAAGCGCTGCGCATGCGTCGCGTCGGGCGTGGAGAAGTGCTCGACGATCGGCTCGCTGCCGCGCGGCAGGCTGCGGTGGACGCAGATGTCGTAGACCACCAGCGACGCGGGCAGCGTGAGCGGCAGGCCGAGCTCCGCGGTCTTGTCGGTCTCGGTGCAGCGCGCCGAACCGAGCGCGCGACCGATCTCGCCAAAGACCGCAACCAGCCGCTCGGTGCGGCCAGGCACGGGGCTCAGGAAGTTGAACTCGCGCTGCCGTCCCGGTCGCGGGGGCTCGATCTGCAGCTCGTTGCCGAGAATGCCCGGCGTCGAGAGATCGGCGATGAGCGGAAAATCGTCGGCCGCAGCCGCGAGCCCTCCGTAGTGACCAAACGCGGCGCTCTCGTCGCGGCGGAACTGCTGCGGGATGTACAGGACCGCCGGCACACCCGAGCGGCGCCGCTCGAGGCCATCGAAGATCGTGACCGCAGCGCTGTCGACCAGGCCTTCGGTGGCGGATGGAGCGACGAGATAGCACGCGATGCGTGCGTGCAGCTGCACTCCCAGGATCAGCCCCGCCGCCTCGCTCGCGGTCTTGCGGAGCGCGAGCATCTGACGCGTGCTCTCGTCGCCCACGCCTGCAGCCGCGACCATCCCGGCGAGAATCCTGCGGTCGATGCGGCGTTCGGCGAGATACGCCTCGAAGTTGCCGATCGCCGCGGTCAGCTGCGACAGCAACGCGTCGCTCGTCGTTCGCGCGCGGAACCTCGCGATCGCGATCTCCCAGCCGCGCAAGCCGGGCATCGCGGCGAGTGCGGAGAGCATCTGCGATGCGTAGGCAACCTGGTAGACCTTCCACGCGAGCGACTTGTCGAGCGAGAAGAACCGCCCGCATGCGCTCGCGTTCTTCGCGGGCGCGCCGTGCGCCTCGAGGATCGCGCGCGCGGCTTCGCGCAGCGGCTGCGTGACCTGGCCAAGGCCCTGCATGTCGATGGCGGCGGTGACGTTTGTTCGGTGAGGAGACATTCCTGAAGTTCCCGAGTGATGCTTCAGCAAGGTGCACGAAAGAGACCCGCGAAATGTACCGTTTCGCGCTGCCCGCGCGCGCTACTCGAGGAATTTTCGCATCCGCGACGCGACTTCCTTGGGCTTGTCGTAGAGCAGCACGTGGCCCGCGCCGTCGAGGACTTCGCCGTGGAAATCAGGCAGTCCCGCGCGCCACACCTCGAGCATCGACGGATCCGTCAACTGATCCAGCGATCCGTAGAGCACCAGCGTCGGCGCGTGCATGTCCTTGAGCATCGGCTCGATGCCGTTCATCAGCAGCGGGCGTACGTCCTCGATGATGCGCATGAGCGCCGCGCGGCGCGCGAGCGCGCGTTCGATGAACGCCTGGCGGATCGGCGCGGGCATCTCGGGCGGCGTGGGGAAGTTGAGGCGCATGACCTCCTCGAAGCTCGCCTCGTCCTTGATGTCGAGGGGAATCTCGCCCGCGGCGACGCGCTTCATGAACGCGTTCTGGACGGGCGCGGTCACACCGGCGGGCGAGAGAAGCACCACCTTGCGGACGCTGGCGGGATAGGTGGCGGCGTAGGCCGCGGCGAACGCTCCGCCCATCGAGGTGCCGACGACATCGACCTGCCCGAGCGACTCGTGCGCGCGGAAGCGCTCGATCTGCTCGACGTAGAAGCGCGCGTCGTGCGGCATGTCGCCATGCATCGCGTGCTCGCCGAAACCCGGCAGGTCGGGGATGACCACGCGGTGCGACTTGGCGAGCACGACGGCGGCGCCCATCATCGCCTCGCCCGAAGTGCCGAGCCCGTGGAGGACGAGCGCGGTGCGGTGCGGCGCCGCGCCCTCGGCCGTGTCGCGCTCAAGCACGCGCCACGCGTGGCCGTCGATCTCGACGAAACGCTCTGAAACGCCCGCATTCGCGTGGCCCGCCGACATCGCGAGGGCGTACGCGCGCGCGGGGTCGTTCCATAGCCACACGCCCGCGGCGACCGTCGTGGCGAGCAGGACGGCGAGGGCGACGAGGATCCAGCGAATGACGCGCTTCATGGGCGGAAGACTACGCGCGAAGCCTCCGTTTGGCGCGCTGCCCCGTACCATGCGCCCCCATGTCGACGGCACCGAATTCATCCGACGCACAGTCGTTTCGCGAGACGTTCGAGCGCACCCGCGCCGAGATCGCCAAGGCGGTCGTGGGCCACAACGAGATCGTCGAAGGCGTGCTCGTGTGCCTCTTCGCGGGCGGGCACTGCCTGCTCGAAGGCGTGCCGGGCCTCGGCAAGACGCTGCTCATCCGCTCGCTGTCGCAGGCGCTGCACCTCAAGTTCAGCCGCGTGCAGTTCACGCCCGACCTGATGCCCGCCGACGTGACGGGCACGACGATCGTGGTCGAGACCGAGCACGGCCGCGACTTCCAGTTCCGCAAGGGACCGATCTTCGCGCAGATCGTGCTGGCCGACGAGATCAACCGCGCGACGCCCAAGACGCAGTCGTCGATGCTCGAGGCGATGCAGGAGCGCAGCGTCACCGTCGGCGGCATCTCGTACGAACTCGAGAGGCCGTTCTTCGTGATGGCGACGCAGAATCCGATCGAGCAGGAAGGCACGTATCCCCTGCCCGAGGCGCAGCTCGACCGATTCTTCTTCAAGCTGGTCGTGGGGTATTCGACGCGCGCGGAGCTGTCGACGATCCTCGACCGCACGACGACGGGCGAGAGCCCCAAGATCGAGCGCGTGCTCGACGCCGACGGCATCATCCGCGCGCAGAAGCTCGTGCGCAGCGTGGCGATCGCGCCGCACGTCCAGGACTACGCGGTGCGCATGGTGCTCGCGACGCATCCGGGCGGGCAGTTCGCGACGCCGATGGCGAACCAGTTCCTGCGCTTTGGCGCAAGCCCGCGCGCGGCGCAGACGCTCGTGCTCGGCGCGAAGGTCAAGGCGCTGCTCGGCGGCCGCAACGCGGTGAGCTTCGACGACATCAAGTCGGTCGCGCTGCCTGCGCTGCGCCACCGCGTGCTGATGAACTTCGAGGCCGAGGCAGAAGGCCGCACGAGCGACGAGGTCGTGCAGAACATCGTCGACACGCTTGTGCTCGATGCGCGGTGAGTCGGCATGAATCACGGGTGAATCAAACAGGAATCAACATGCAGAAGCTTGCAACGGCGGCGACGGCAATGGCGACGGCAGCGATCATGGCGAGCGCGGCGCACGCGGGCGACACGGATCCGCCGGCGAACACGACGACGACCGCGACGAACACGGCGCCCGCCGCCGATCCCGTCGCGGCCGCGAAGAAGGACTTCGACTTCGTGCTCGCGGGCGGCTACGCGCACTTCTTCGCGACGGACTTCGACACGGGCGGCGGCGATGTCGCGGTCGACCGCGTGTTCTCCTCGATCAGCATCGGCCGCGCCGAAAGCGAGACGTACCGCTGGGACATCTCGCTGACCTCCGAGGGGGCGTACTACTCGTTCGGCACGAGCGGCTCGCTCGCGGCCGCGGCGGGCGGCCGTCCGTGGCACAACGTCGGCTCGATGGTGCTGTCGCCGGGCGCGACGTTCCAACTCGACCAGCGATGGCGGCTCATCACGCGCGTGCTGCTGCAGGAAGCGGGCGAGGACGAGGCGAGCTTCAGCGACAGCCTCACCTACGGCGGAGTGCTCGCGGCGACCTACTCGTTCTCGCGTGAATTCACGCTCGGCGCAGGCGTGCTCGCGGTGTCGCAGCTCGAGGACGACGCGCTCGTCGTGCCGCAGATCATCATCGACTGGCGTCCGAGCAAGGAGTTCCGCCTGTCGAACTTCGCGGGGCCCGAGGCGTTCCCCGGCGGCGCGGGCCTCGAGGCGATCTGGGAGATTTCCGAGTCGTACGAGGCTGCGATCGGCGCACGCTACACCTACCGTCGCTTCCGGCTCGACGACACGGGCAGCGCGGCGCGCGCGGGCGGCGTGGGCTACGACACGGGCCTTCCGATGTGGCTGCGCGTGACTGCGCGCGGCAAGAGCGGATGGCGCGCCGATCTCGTCGGCGGTCTCCAGCTGAAGGGCGAGATGCGGCTGTACGACGCGTCGGGCCACGAGCTCGATGCGGTCGACGTCCAGCCGGCGCCGTTCATCGGCGTGTTCTTCAGCTACCGGTTCTGATCATGGCGACGAAGCAAGCTGCAACCGTGGAAACCAAGCAACCCGCAGCGCAGGAGCGCGCGCGGCCGCTCGCGCTCGTCACGGGCGCGAGCGCTGGGCTCGGCCGCGAGTTCGCGCTGCTGCTTGCGGAGCGCGGGCACGATCTCGTCGTCGTCGCGCGCCGCGAGGAACGGCTCGTCGCGCTCAAGAAGGAAGTCGCCGAGAAGTTCGGCGTGCGCACGAAGATCGTGGCCGAGGATCTCTCGCACGCGGCCGCGCCGCGCAGGATCCTCGACGAGCTGCGCGCGTCGAAGCTCGAGGTCGACTTCCTGGTCAACAACGCGGGCTACGCGATCAACGGCGGCTTTGCCGCGAACGAATGGTCGGCGCACGCGGATTTCCTGCAGGTGATGGTGACGTCGTGGCTGCATCTCGCGCACGGCCTCGTGCCCGCGATGGTGCGCAAGGGCCGCGGGCGCGTGCTCAACGTGTCGAGCCTCGCGTCGCTCTGTCCCGAGCCGCCGGGCAGCCTGTACGCGCCGTCGAAGGCGCTCATGACGACCGCGAGCCGCGCGCTGCGCTTCGAGCTCCTCGGCACGGGCGTGCACTGCACGGCGCTGTGCCCTGGATTCACCTACACCGAGTTCCACGACGCGCTCGGCGTGCGCGCGGAGATGGACAAGATGCCGAAGTACATGTGGCAGCACGCGCGGCCCGTGTGCCTCGCGGGCCTTGAAGGCGTCGAGCGCAACAAGGCGATCGTCGTGCCTGGCGCGTTCAACAAGACAGCCGCGGCGCTCTGCCGCGTGCTGCCGTATTCGCTGACGAGCAAGCTGATTCCCAAAGCAGTTGTGGAGCGTTGATGTCGTTGATCTGTGTTCCGATCGTCGTTGAGGCCGCGGCCGAGGTTCCTCTTGCTCTCGAGCGTGCGGTGCGTGCGCGCGTGCTTGGCGCGCGCATGATCGAGTGGCGCTGCGACGGGCTCGCGTCGGATCCCGACGCGGAGGCCGCGATCGCCCGGCTCGTGCGCGAGGCTCCGCTGGCGTCGCTCGTGACGATCCGCAGCGCGGACGAAGGCGGCACTTGCTCGCTCACCGACAACGCGCGGATCGCGCTGCTCGCCAAGGTCGCGCGTGGCGAGCACGCGCCGAAGATGATCGACATCGAGTTCGCATCGATGGCGCCTGACCTCGTGCGCGGGCTGCTGACCGCCGCGCTCGCACCGCGCGACGCAGAGCACATGCCGACGCGAATCGTGGCGAGCACGCATGATTTCCAGCAGCGGCCGATCGACCTCATGCGCCGCGTGGCCGCGATGCAGGACGACGCGCTGGTGTCGATCGTCAAGCTCGCGTGGATGGCGCGCAGCGTGCGCGACAACCTCGAGGCGTTCGACATCCTCTCGATGCGGCTCAAGCCGACGATCGCGCTGTGCATGGGCGAATTCGGGCTGATGAGCCGCGTGCTCGCGCCGAAGTTCGGCGGATTCCTCACCTTCGCGAGCGACGCGGAGGGCACGGGCACCGCGCCAGGCCAGCCGTCGACGCGCGAACTGCGCGACATCTACCGCTTCAACGCGATCGGCCCCGCGACGCGCGTGTTCGGCGTGATCGGCTGGCCCGTCGCGCACTCGCGCTCGCCTGCGTATCACAACGCGCGATTTGCCGAGGCGAACTACGACGGCGTGTACCTGCCGCTGCCGGTGCCCGCGGAGTGGGAGCACTTCAAGGCGACGGTCGGTGCGCTGGTCGATCACGACAAGCTTGATTTCTCGGGTGCGAGCGTGACGTTGCCGCACAAGGAGCATCTCGTGCGCTTCGTGCAGGAGCGCGGCGGCGAGGTCGATGCGGACGCGGCGTGGCTCGGCGCTGCGAACACGCTGGTCGTGCATCCGCACGGAACGCCCGACGCGCAGCGGCTGTTCGCGACCAACACCGACATGCCTGCGGCGGTCGAGGTGCTTTCGGCGGCGCTCGCGACGCGCGGCGTGGCGCTCGGCGGTGAGGGCGGGGGCGCGCGCATCGCGGTGCTCGGCGCAGGTGGCGTCGCGCGCGCGGTCGCCGGCGGACTCGCGCTCGCGGGCGCGACGGTCGTCGTGTTCAACCGCACGCATGCGAAGGCCGAGGCGCTTGCGAACGCGCTCTCGGGCCGC
>CAITDI010000083.1 GCA_903891095.1 uncultured bacterium
ATCCGAAGAGTCCTTCTTCGGATCCGTACATCCAAGGATCCGAAGAGTCCTTCTTCGGATCCGTACATCCAAGGATCCGAAGAGTCCTTCTTCGGATCCGTACATCAATGCGTTTGCCATTCGATCTTGCTGACGTCGATGCCTTCCTTGTGAAGGTCCCACAGCGGGCTCATCGTGCGGAGGTGGTTGACCGCCTTCACGATGCCTTCGATCGCGTAGTCGACTTCCTCCTCGGTCGACCAGCGGCCGAGCGAGAGACGGAGCGAGCTGTGCGCGAGTTCGTCGCCGATGCCGAGGCTCTTGAGCACGTAGCTCGGCTCGAGGCTGGCGCTGGTGCACGCCGAACCCGACGAGCAGGCGATGTCCTTGATGCCCATGAGCAGCGACTCGCCCTCGACAAAGCCGAAGCTGATGTTGAGGATGTGCGGAACGCGGCGGTCGGCGTGGCCATTGACCTGCGTGACCTCGAGGCGCGACGAAAGCTCGCGCTCGAACTTGCGGCGCAGGTTCAGCAGGCGCTCGCGCTCGGTCTCCATCTCGTGCATCGCGAGCTCGCACGCCTTGCCCATGCCGACGATGCCCGTGACGTTGAGCGTGCCCGAACGCATGCCGCGCTCGTGACCGCCGCCGTCCTGGATCGCCTCGAGGCGCACGCGCGGGTTGCGGCGGCGCACATAGAGGGCGCCGACGCCCTTGGGGCCGTACATCTTGTGACCCGACCACGACATGAGGTCGATGTTGTCGCGCTCGACATTGGTCGGCATCTTGCCGACCCACTGCGTCGCGTCGGTGTGGAAGATCACGCCGCGCTCATGGCAGAGCGCGCCGATCTCGGGCACTTCGCTGATGGTGCCGATCTCGTTGTTCGTCCACATGATGGAGACGAGGATCGTGTCCTCGCGCATCGCCTCGGCGACCATGGCGCGGGTGATCACGCCGTCGGCCGGGGGCTGCAGGAAGGTGACGTCGAAGCCCTCGTTCTGGAGGCGCTTGCACGGGTCGAGCACGGCCTTGTGCTCGTGGAGCGCGGTGATGATGTGGCCGCGGCCCTTCTGGCCTTCGGGAGCCTTGGCGTACATGCGCGCGGCGCCCTTGATGGCCAGGTTGTTCGACTCGGTCGAGCCGCTGGTCCACACGATCTCCTTGGCGGAGGCGCCGATCAGGGCGGCGGCCTGCTCGCGGGCGGTGTCGACGGCGTCCTCGCCCTCCCAGCCGAACTTGTGGTTCCGGCTGGCGGAGTTGCCGAACTTCTCGGTGAAGTACGGCAGCATGGCCTCGACGACGCGGGGGTCGGTGCGGGTCGTGGCAGCGTTGTCCATGTAGATGGGCAGTTTGACTGCCATCGGAATCTCTCCTCAATCGGTGGTGATTGGTCGCGAGCGTTCGCTCGCCTCGGGCTACAGCCCGTTGCGACCGAGTCTCATCATAGGGCTTCGTCGCCTGAACGAGAATGGACGCGGTCGCGGTTAGAATCGGTTTCCCAAGTTCCGCCGCTGCGAAACGCACATGCGCATCATCGAAGACCCCGCCGACCTTGCTCTCCCCGCATTCCGCGACTGCGGCTTCGTGCCCACGATGGGCGCGCTCCATCGCGGGCATGGCTCGCTCGTCGAGCGCGCGAACCAAGATGGCCGGCCGGTGATCGTGAGCATCTTCGTGAACCCGACCCAGTTCGGGCCGAAGGAGGATTACGCCCGATATCCCCGCACGCTCGACTCGGATTGCGCGCTGCTCGAGCCGCTTGGGGTTGCGGGCGTGTTCGTGCCGTCGGTCGAGGCGATCTATCCGCGCGGGCTCGACGCGGCGCGGGTCGAAGCGGCCGCGCTCACGCTGCCCGATGTGGCGACCAAGCCCGGGCTCGAGGACGCCTGCCGCCCGACCCACTTTGGCGGGGTCGCGCTGGTGGTCGGACGGCTGTTCGACCTCGTCCGCCCATCCGCCGCCTACTTTGGCGAGAAGGACTACCAGCAGCTGCGGCTGATCGAGGACATGGTTGCCGCCGACCGTGCGCGGTACGGCGGACTGCGGATCGTTCCCTGCGCCACCATCCGCGAGCGCGACGGCCTGGCGATGTCGAGCCGCAACCGCTACCTCGCCGCCGACGAGCGCGACGCTGCCCTCGCGCTTTCCCGCGCGATGCAGGTGGCGCACTCGGCGCAGCGCGTCGAGACCGCGGAGCGGCTCATGCGCGACACGCTCGATTCGTTCGGGCTCGCGACCGAATACGCCGTCGTGCGCGATGCCGAGACACTGATGCCTGTCCGCGGCTTCGAGCGGCCGACGCGCGCGCTGATCGCCGCGAAACTCGGCGCAACGAGGCTGATCGACAACACCGCGATGACCGTCTGGCGCTGAATGCTGCGGATTGCGGCGGAATACTGCTGCGCGCGCAGGGTCGCTCCGCGTCGATCGGTACACTTCGACCTCTTCGACTGCTTCGACAATTTGGAGACGAACCATGCCCAGCACGAACCGCTCGCTCGCCGTCACCCTCTCGCTCGCCGCCATGCTTGCGCTGGCAGGACCGATCGTCATCGGATCGCCGCTCGCGTCGGCGCAGCAGGATGGCAGCAGCAACAGCAAGGACAACAGCAAGGACAACAACAAGGACAACAGCAAGGGCGCCAAGCAGCGCGATGCCGCGAAGGACGCCGCGAAGGACGCGAAGGCCGAGAAGGAAGCCGCGAAGGCCAAGGCCCGCTGGTTCGAGCGCCTCGACAACGAGGACCGCGCCGCCGTCGAAGCCGCCGTCGGCTACGCCGCGCCTGAGATCCCCGAGAAGGCCGAGCGCCTCAACGTCAACTTCAAGGACCTCGCGGAGCTCCGCGGCAAGGTCGTCGTGCTGCAGACCTTCACCTCGAAGGTCGTCGGCGGCTTCGTCACCGTCGAGAAGACCAAGGCTGCGATCGACGCCGCCAAGGTCCCCGCGGATGACGTGGTGTTCGTCGCGATCCACACCCCCGAGGCCGCCGACAAGGCCAAGGCCGCGATCGACAAGCGCAAGCTCACCGCGCCGGTCGTGATCGACTCCGACGGCGTCCTGTGCGACGCGCTCGGCGCGTACCGCCGCGGCGTCGCGCTCGTGATCGACCGCCAGGGCAACATCCGCTACGGCGGCCTCAGCGAAGAAGGCGTCACCAACGCGGTCAAGGAGCTCGCGGCGATGCCGTTCGACGCCTCGGTGGCCGCGACCAAGCGCAGCGACAAGCCGGTCGCGGTCGCGGGCACGTTCCCCGAGTTCAAGGATCCGGTCAGCAGCGCCGCCGACATGCGCGGCAAGGCGCTGCCGGGAATTCCGACCGCCAAGTGGTGGAACTTCGAGCCCAAGACAGCGAATCGCCTGCTCGTCGTCGACTTCTGGGCGACCTGGTGCGGCCCCTGCCGCGCGGCGATCCCGCACATGAACGAGATCGCCAAGGCCTACCCCAACGACGTCGCCTGCATGGGCATCTCCGACGAGAGCAACCGCAACTTCGACGAAGGCGTGGTCAAGCACGGCATCAGCAAGAGCGACTTCGCCTACTCGGTCGGCAACGACGGCACCGCTGGCGCGAAGAACTTCTTCCGCATCACGGGCATCCCGCACGTCGCGATCATCTCGTCGGACGGCATCGTCCGCTGGCAGGGCCACCCGATGAGCCTCACGCCCGAGGTGATGAACAAGCTCGTGGCCGCCAACAAGTCGCTGCTTTCGGCGGGCAACGGCCCCGCCGGCGCCGCGAACCGCTGGTCGAAGACGCGCCGCTGACGCGCGCTCTCCGACGAACGCCACAACCGATCGACCCCCTGCCGCCCGATGCACCGCATCGGGCGGTATCTTTCGCGACCTTCCGCAAGATCCAACGCATGGCACGCTCCAACACCAAGTCCTCGCCGTCCTCCTCCTCCGCCTCCTCGTCGAGGAACAAGCCTGCAAAGAAGAAGGCTCCGCGCGCGCGCCGCACCGGCGTGTGGCGCACCGCCGCGAACAGCGACCGCCACGAGCTCTACGAGCTCGCCGTGCAGGAAGTCGTGAGCGAGTGCGACTTCATCGACAAGACCTGGCGCAAGATGCGCGGCCGGCTGGCTTCGACGCTGCGCGAGGACTTCTGCGGCACCGCGAAGGCCTGCACCGAGTGGGCGCGCCGCCGCAAGACCAACCACGCGATCGGCGTCGACCTCGACGAGTCGGTCATCCTGTGGGGCGAGCACCGCCACCGCGCGAACCTGCCCGAGCCGATCTCGTCGCGCATCACGATCCTCCAGGCCGACGTGATGACCGTCGAGACGCCCGCGGTCGAGACGATCGTGGCGATGAACTTCAGCTACTTCATCTTCAAGGAGCGCGCGACGCTCGTGCGGTACTTCCGCCGCGTGTGGGAGTCGCTGGCCGACGACGGGCTCTTCTTCTGCGACGCGTACGGCGGCAGCGAGGCGCACTCGGAGGTCGAGGAGGAGCGCCACCTCGACGGCTTCACCTACGTGTGGGACCAGAACAAGTACAACCCGATCACGGGCGATGTGCTCAACCACATCCACTTCCGCTTTCCCGACGGCAGCGAGATGAAGCGCGCGTTCACCTACGCGTGGCGCCTGTACAGCCTGCCCGAGATCCAGGACATGCTGCGCGAGGCGGGATTCGCGAGCTCGACGATCTACTGGGAAGGCACCAACCACAAGAGCGGCGAGGGCAACGGGATCTTCCGTCCGTCGACGCGCGGCGAGGCGTGCGCAGGCTGGATCGCGTACATCGTTGCGGAAAAGCGGGCGCGAAAGACGAATCGCCGCGCCAAGTGAGAGCGAACGCGCGAGGCATGAGGAACTCCCGATGACCCGAGCATTCCCCGACACGGCCTTGGCAGCGGACATTGCGGCGGGACTCGCACGCGTGGAGACGCTGTTCGAGTCGCAGCTGTCGAGCGACTTTCCGGCGGTCAACGACCTCTGCCGGCATGTCGAGCGCTACCGCGGCAAGATGCTGCGGCCGACGCTGGTGATCGTCGCGGGACTCGCGTTCACGCGCGACGGCGAGGCGCTGCGCAGCGAGCACGACATCATCGCGGCCACGGTCGAGATGATCCACATGGCCACGCTGGTGCACGACGACGTGCTCGACGAGGCCGAGATGCGCCGGCGCGGCGAGACGGTCAACTTCCTCCGCGGCAACGAGACCGCGGTGATGCTCGGCGACTACCTGATCTCGAACGCGTTCCACCTCTGCTCGCGCGCGGGCGATCCCGCGCTCAACCTCCGGCTCGGCGAGGTCACGAACACGCTCTGCGAAGGCGAGCTCGTGCAGCTCTCGCGGCGGCACGACATGTCGCTCGACGAGAACACCTACTTCGAGATCGTGCGGCGCAAGACGGCGGTGCTCGTCGGCGCGTCGTGCGAGCTCGGCACGCGGCTCGCGGGCGCGGATGCGTCGGCGGTGGCCGCGATGCGCAAGTTCGGCGAGAACCTCGGCGTCGCGTTCCAGATCCAGGACGACCTGCTCGACCTCCTCGGCGACGAGGCGACCGTCGGCAAGTCCATCGGCCGCGACCTCGAGAAGGGCAAGCTCACGCTGCCGATGATCCTGCACGTGGCCAACACCACGGGCGCCGAGCGCCAGGCCGCCCTGCGCGCGATCGAGTCGAAGGACGGCGCCGCGCTGCGTCGCGCGCTCGAGCGATCGGGCTCGATCGACGCCGCGCGCGCAAAGGCCGTCGAGATCGTCGAGGACGCGAAGCGCGGGCTCCCCGCGACCAGGCGCGCGCACTCGCGCGAACTGCTGCTCGAGCTTGCCGACCGCGTGGTTGCGCGCGATTCGTGACGCGCGCGACGGCGCTCAGCCGGTCCACGCCGACAGCACCATCGAGAGATCGCCCGCGCCGACCGTGCCGTTGCCGTCGATGTCGCACGCGCCTCCCGCGTTGCCCCACTGGTCGAGGATGAACGCGAGATCGACCGACGACACGCGGCCGTCGTGATCGATGTCGGCGGGCGCAAAGCACGCGGCGAGCGCTTCGGTCACGCAGGTCGCGTCCCACGCGCTGTCGCAGCAGAAGGCGTCGAGCGTGCACACAGGCACGCAGCATGCGGCGTCGGCGCACGCAGCCGTCGCATGCGCGGCCGTGCAGCTGCCCGCGGTCGGCGAGCCGCAGACCGCGAGGCCCGGGCAGCGCGCGTTGCAGTACACGGTCGCGAGCGCGACGCACACGTCGTCCCACGCGGTCTCGCAGCAGTACGCGTCGATCGCACACGTGCACGCGCTGGTCGCGGCGTCCTCGCACGACGGCCCGCCGGCCACGCAGCAGGCGTGCGGCGGATTGGCGATCTCCACGAGCTCGATGTCGTCGAAGGTCGCGAGGTTCGACACGCTCGAGCCCGACGAGAAGCGGAACGACACCGACGGCGTTCCCGCGAGGGCCGACAGATCGAGCTGCACCTGCGCGCACGTTCCGCTGAACGCGACGGGCGCGGTCCACGCGCTCGCCCAGGTCGTGCCGTCGGTCGAGACCTCGATGCGCGGGCCGAGCGTCGCGTTCTGCTTGGAGTAGCTGAAGTTGAGCGCGGGCTTGGTGCGCGCGCCGAAGTTCACGCACTTGGTGACCATCGCGGAGTACGGGAATCCCGAGGAAAACCGCATCGCCATGTCGGTCGAGCCCGCGCAGCCGAGGCTCGAGGTGAGGAACGGCGCAGTGCCTTCGCAGTGATCGATCACCGCGGGGAACTTGGTGCAGATGCTGCCGCCCGAGTAGACCGTGCCGAAATCAAGCGCAAGCGCGTCGAGGCATGCCGCGCCGCCGCCCGCGCAGTTGCCGCAGCCGTATTGCGCGACTTCGGCCACGCACTGCGCGTCCCACTGCGTGCTGCAGCAGAACGGATCGCGCGCGCACACGCACGCGGAGACCGCGTTGTCGGCGCATCCCGCGCCGCCGGCCTCGCAGCACGGATGCGCGCCCGTCGTGCAGCAGCCGACCCGGCGGAACTCGAGGTCGTCGATGGTGACGGCGTTGCCGTTCGCGCCGTGGTCGAAGCGAATGCACACGCCGTGCGCGCCGTTGAGCGGGATCGTCGCGGTGAACGCCGTGCACGCGCCGCCGGTCGCGGTGAGCGCGCCGAGCGTCGTCGGCGTCGCGGCGGCGCAGTTCACGGTGGTCGCGTTGGTCGTGCCGTACTTGACGAGCGTCTGCGACGCGGAGAACTGCGCGTACTTGAAGCTGACCTCGATCGCCGTGCAGCCCGCGGTGCCGACCGTCACGAGCACCACGGGATCATCGCCCGATGAATCGAGTTTGAACGCGTTGCCCGAGTTGCAGAAGTTCGACGCGGTGACCGACGCCGTCGCCATGCACCAGTGCACGCCGAAGTCGCCGTCGACGAGATCGGCCGGGCCCGTGAAGGACGCGAAGTCGCTGAAGTAGAGCGGGCAGGATTGCGCGAAGACCGCATGCGACATCGCCGCCGCGAGTGCGCCGCCGACGGCCGCACGCAGGAATTTCCCGCCGAGTCTTTGGCTGAGAGCTGGCCTCACGCGAGGAGCATGGCACCGACCGCGCGCGCCGCCACCGCCGCGCGCGGATCGCCGACGCGCGCAACCGCTACAGACGGAACAACCGCACCAACAGCGGGCCGCACGCCCCGCTCACCCCCACGCGTTCAGCACCGCCGCGAGGTCGAGCGCATCCACCACGCCGTCCGCGTTGACATCGCCCGCGCCCGCATTGCCCCAGTTGTTGAGCACGGTCGCGAGATCCATCGCGTCGACGACGCCATTGTGATCGAGGTCCGCGGGATTCGCCGGGCACGACGAGACGGTCACGCGCACATTGTCCACGCCCGCCTCGACCAGCGAGCCCGTGCCGAGATCGCGCGCCTGGAAGCGGATGCGCCCGTTCACGCTCGGCGCGATGAAGTCGGACACGCGGAAGCTCTTCTCGACCCACGCGTTCGCGTTCTCGCTCACATCCTCGAGCAGCACCCAGGTCGTGCCGCCGTCGCCCGAGATCGAGATCGGCATCGAATCGGCGTTGGGCGCGCCACCAAGATTGTTCGAGTACCAGCGGCGATAGGTGATCACGCTGCCCGGCGTGCTCAGGTCGAGCACGGGCGAGGTCAGCGTGGTCGTGCCGCCATCGACATCGGCGTTGCCCGCCGCGCCGCCCACGACGCCCTGCCCCGTCACAAAGCAAATCGCGCCAGCGTCGTCCGAGTCGTTCTCAGGCTGCGCGGTGGTGCCGACGGGATCGACGCGCGTCCACAGTCCGCTCGTCGCATTGTCGCCCACAGCGCCCACGGTCCAACCGAGGTTCGTCTCGAACGTGTCGGCGAACTTGACGGTCGTCTGCGTGACAGCGCTCGCATACACCGCGCCGGGCGCGTGCGGCATCCGTCCCGTGCCGACCGTCGACGCGGCCTCGATGTACCACTGCATCGTCGATCCGCACGGCGCGGCGGGGAAAGTCATCGAGAACGAACCGTTCCCAAGATCCGTCGCCGTCGTCGGCGTGAACGCGCCGCTCGCGCCGACGCGCGTGAACAGCTTCACGCCGCCCGTCGCGATCGCGCCGCGGATCGCACGCACTTCGGCAACCAGCGGCTGCGGCGCCGCGAGATTGATCGACGCCGGCGCGCCACCGTTGAGGCGAATCACCGCGCCGTCGACGGTTCCGTCCGCAAGTTCGAGCGCGGCGGCGAAGTTCTCGCTCACGCAAGCCGCGATCTCCGAGACGGGCATCACGAAGCCGTAGGTGCCCGTGTCGCGCACCTCGATCGTCCAGCTCGGCACGCCGCGCTGGCCGAACGCGTGGTCCACGCTGCTGCCGCTCGCGATGTACAGCGTCGACGCGATCGGCCCCGCGGTGTAGCTCGCGCCGGTCGTGCGCGCGATCGCATCCTTCATCTCGTTGCCGAGCTCGAGGAACGCCGCGGCATTCGGCGGCTGCGCGGTGGTGTAGCCCCACGGCGAGAGCACGAGCTGGCTGTACGAATGGAAATCGATGTGGCCGACGAGCTTGGTCTGCGCGACGAAGTAGTCGCGCATCGCCGCGCTCTCAGGCTCGCTGAACGCGAAGGGCCCGCGATAGGTGTCGTCGCTCGTGACCGTGCTCGCGCCGCCGCCGCCCCACTGGTACGCCCAGTTGCGGTTGAGGTCGACGCCGAAGGTTCCGTCGCCGTTGTTGCGGCGGTTCTTGCGCCACAGGCGGTTGACGCTCCAGGTGTACTCGTAGCCGTCGGGATTCACGACGGGAATCACGTCGATCCACGCGCGGTCGAGCAGCGCGGTCACGCGCGCGTCGACGCCGTAGCGAGCGATCAGCTGGTCGGCGATGTACATCGTGGACATCGTCGACGCCCACTCGCGCGCATGCTGCGTGCCGTTGAACAGCACGCCCGGGCTGCCCGCAGGCGCCTTGGTGATGCGCACGCCCTTGATCGCGCGGCCTTCGAGCGAGGTACCGACGGTGAACACGCTCACCATGTCGGGATGCGCCGCGGCAAACGCGTCGAGCTTGGCGTTGATCTCGGTGTACGTGCGGAAATTCGTGAAGAAGTCGACGCCCGCGACGCCGCCGTCGCCCGCTCCACCGCCGGCGTTCTGCCGGTCCTCGCGCTCCTTGCGCTCGGCGCGAAGCACGGGTCCGAGGTCGGCGATGCGCACCTCGAACTCGACGCCGCTCTTCTTGAGCGCTTCAAGCCCGGCGTGATCGAAGAGAAAGTCCGCGGTGCCGTAGTCGAGGCGGTGCGTGAGCGTGTCCTTCGCAAGCGCGAGCAGCGTGCGCAGGTCGCGCGGCGAGCGAATGTTCGCCCGCACCATCGCGATGCCGTCGTGGAAGACCGGCGGCTCGCTTGCTGCCGCCTTCGCGCTATTGCCAGCAATCGCACCGAGCGCAAGCGCTCCCGTAAAGGCAACGGCTGCGGCGAGGAACGAACGCGAGAGGAGACCCTGAAGTTGGCGCATTCCCGCATCTTCGCGAGTTGGCGATGCCGTTCAACCGCCAACCGCCAAGATTCGCTGTGCGAAATCGCGCGTGGCGTTTGACCTCGCTGCGCGAATCAGCGAAAGTCCTGCGATGCACAGCATTTCGAGGTCTCTCGCCGCATTCGCCGCATCGCTCGCCGCGCTGGCCTTCGTCGGCTGCAGCGCTGCACCGAAAGCGCCCGTCGACGCGGCGCGCGCATCGCAGACGCGCGCGCTCCATCTCTTCGACGGCGAGAGCGGCAACGAGCTCAACTGGTCCGATCTCGTCAAGCGCTGCGATCGCGCCGACGCGATCTTCATCGGCGAGCGCCACGACGATCCCACCGCGCACCGCGTGCAGCTCGCGGTGTACGAGGAGGTGCTCGCGCGCCATCCCGGCACCGTGATCGGGCTCGAGCACCTCGAGCGCAACGAGCAGACGACGATCGACCGCTATCTGCGCGGGCAGATCACGCCCGACCAGTTCATCAACGAGACCGAGAGCCGCAACTGGGCGGGCAAGGACTCGTGGGTCGTGTTCTGGCAGCCGCTGGTCGATCGCGCGCGCGAGGACCACGCGCCCGTCGTCGGAGGCAACGCGCCGCGCGACTACGTGCGCCGCGCGCGCAGCGAGGGCCACGAAGCGATCGACAAGCTGCCGCAGCCGGAGCGCGCGTACTTCGACGTGCCTGTGAAGCACCGCGACGACGCGACGTGGAACGCCGCGTGGGAGGCGTACAAGCGCCGCTTCCGGCAGTTCATGGCCTCGGACGGCGAGGACATCGACGGCGCGGAGCTGGTCGAGCGCAGCGAGAGCGTGTTCCTCTCGCAGTCGACGTGGGACGGCACGATGGGCGCCTCCGCGGCGAACGCGCTGGCGCAGGGCGCACCGAAGGTCGTGTTCTGCGCGGGGTGCTTCCACATCGAGCGCCTCGGTGGAACCGTGCTGCAATTCATGGCCCGCCGGCCGCAGGCGCGCGTGATCACGATCACCGTGATCGACGACGCGAGCGCCAGCCTCCGCAGCGACGATCGCAAGGCCGCGGACATCGTGATCTACGGCTCGCCCGTCGCGCGCAAGCGGGATTCCTGAGCGGAACGCCCGTGCGCTCGCCGTTCGCTCGCCGTTCGCTCGAACGGGTAGACTGCCCCGCCCGCGCTCCAGAGCCGAGATCAACCATGGCCGACCTGCCCACCAAGAAGACCACCACCCTCGTCGACATCGAGGTTCGCAACAAGCTCCTCTACCTCAAGCTGCAAGGGCCGCAGGTTGGCCAGCGCGAATCGCCGATCATCAGCCAGGAAGTCGAGCCGTACCTCAAGGCGGCGGGCAAGGACCTCAAGCACTTCATCATCGACCTGCAGAACGTTACGTTCATCTCGTCGATGGGGCTCGGCGTGTGCATCGCGCTGCGCAACAAGGCCGCGGCCGCGGGCGCGAAGCCGATCCTGTTCGGCACCTCGGCGGACCTGCTCAAGCTGCTCGCGATGATGAAGATCACGCAGATGTACAGCCTGGCGAAGAACCAGTCGGAACTCGACATGCTGCTGCGCAGCTGAGCGCGCGGATCACCGTTCTCGCTACTTCTTGCGGCGATCGCGCATGCGCGCGACGAGCCGCGGCGTGATCATCCACAGGAACTGCGCGTGCTGCCCCGGCGTGATCCGCAGCGCGAGCGCGGCGCCCTTCTTGAAGTCGATCGCGACGCCGTCGCCCTTGCCGGTGAGGAGCCGCGCCGCGAGCCGCGACAGCATCGGCTCGTGACCGACCCACGCGACCGCGTCGATCCCGCGCATGCCGTCGAGCGCGCGGACGAGCGACTCGATGCGCACCGATTCCTCGGCCGCGGTCGGCGCCGATTCCAGCCGCTCGAGCCGCGACGGCGCGGGCCAGCCGCTTTCCTCCGCGAGGATCTGCGAGGTCTGCCACGCGCGCACGAAGCCGCTCGCCTCGAGGATCTCGACCGCGGGGGCGATCCGTCCGAGCCGCTTGGCAAGGCGCGCGAACTCCTCGCGGCCGCTCGCCGTGAGCGGACGGCGGGAATCATCGGGCCACGCGGCGGAATCGCGGTCAAACGCACGGGCGTGGCGGACGAGTATCAGGTCCATCGGATGAGGTCCGTCGCGAGACGGCTCCAGCTGCAAACCAACCACTCGCAGCAGCTGGGCATGACGCACGCCCGACTTCCTGCGACACTTCGCAGGCTATGCATCGGCTGATCCTCGTCAACGCACGAATCCTCACACTCGCCTCGAAATCGCCCGGCGCGCGCCGCGGCGCCGCGATGCGCGATCTCGGCGTGATCGAGCATGGCTACGTCGTGATGAACGGCGACAAGATCGAGGCCGTCGGCGCGGGCGATGCGCCGACCTTCAATGGCGACGAGGTCGATGTCGAGGGCCGGGTGGTCATGCCCGCGTTCACCGACTGCCACACGCACGCGTGCTTCGCGGGCGAGCGCTACGGCGAGGCCGCGATGCGCCTCGCGGGCAAACCGTATCTTGACATCCTCGCGGCGGGCGGCGGCATCATGTCGACCGTGCGCGCGACGCGCGCCGCGAGCACCGACGAGCTCGTCGAGGGCATCCGCGCGCGCCTGCGCCAGATGCGCACCACGGGCACCGCCCACGTCGAGATCAAGTCGGGCTACGGGCTCGAGCAGGCGGCGGAATTCCGCATGCTCGACGCGATCGAGGAAGTCGGCCGCCACGACCTCGGCCGCATCGTGCCGACGTTCCTCGGCGCGCACGCGATCGACGGCGACGAGGCCGCGTACTGCGCACGCGTGACCGACGAGATGCTCCCCGCGATGGTCGCGCGCTACGGCAAGCTCGCCTGCGACGCGTACTGCGAGAAAAACGCGTGGTCGCGCGCGGCCACGCGCCGGCTGCTCGAGCGCGCGAAGTCCCTCGGCTGCCCGCTGCGCGTGCACGTCGACCAGTTCAACGAGCTCGGGTTCCTCGACGACGCGCTCGAGCTCGGCGCGCGCACCGTCGACCACCTCGAGGCGAGCTCCGACGCCGCGATCGCGCGCGTGGCCAAGTCGAACGCGATCGCCGTGCTGCTGCCGGGCTGCGGGCTCACGCTCGACCTGCGCTTTGCCAACGCGCGCGCGCTGATCGACCAGGGCGGCGCGGTCGCGATCGCGACCAACCTCAACCCGGGCTCGAGCCCGATGACCTCGATGCCGCTCGCGATCGCGCTTGCCGCGCGTTTCCTGCGGCTCACGCACGAGGAGGCGATCGTCGCCGCGTGCTGGAACTCCGCCTGCGCGCTGGGAATCGAGCGCGAGACCGGCTCGATCGAGCCAGGCAAGAACGCGGATCTCGTCGTCCTCCCCGGCAACGACGAGCGCGCGCTCGCCTACGAGTGGGGCGCGGCCGCGCCGATCTCGACGTACATCGGCGGAAATCTCCTCGACTGCTCCGACATCTGGTGCTGAGCGCACGCGCGCAATCCGCTACATTTCGCCTCGAATGCTCGTCACGAAACCAGCCGACATCGAAGGCGCCACGCGCGCCGCGGAGTGCGTCGTCAAGACCCACGAACGCCTCGTGGACTTCCTGCGCGAGGGCCTCACGCTCGCGGAGATCGACGCCTTCGTCGGCAGGACGCTCGCCGAGCTCGACGCGCCGAGCTGCTTCGTCGGCTACCGCATCCGCGGGCATCCGCCGTTTCCGTCGCACGCGTGCCTCTCGGTCAACGCGTGCGTCGTGCACGGCACGCACGACATGCGCGCGTCGCCGCTCCGCAAGGGCGACATCATCTCGGTCGACATCGGCGTCCGCCACAACGGCTGGATCGGCGATGCCGCGTGGACCTACGCGATCAAGGAACGCGACCCGATGAGCGAGGCGCTCATGAAGTGCGGCGTCGAGAGCCTGCGCCGCGGCGTCGCCGCGCTCAAGCCGGGCCGCCCGCTGATCGACTTCGCAAAGGCCGTGCAGGGCTATGTCGAGGGCGAGTGCAAGTTCTGCCTCGTGCGCGGACTCGGCGGCCACGGCTACGGCCAGGAGCTGCACGCCCCGCCGTTCGTCGCGAACGTCGTGCCGTCGTATCCCGGCGAGTGGCCCGAGGCGTACAAGGCGATCAAGCCGGGCCTCCTGGTCGCGGTCGAGCCCATGATCGCGGTCTCGAGCTCGGAAACCCGCTCGAACGGCCGCGAATGGCCCGTGTTCACCGCCGACAACTCGATGAGCGTGCACTACGAGGCGGACGTCCTCGTGACCGCAGAAGGCCCGGTGAACCTCACCGAAGGCCTGTTCAAGTTGCCTGAAATCGTCGGCTGAGTGCGCGCCGCCGAGCGCCTGCCTCCGCCGACCAGCGCCTACCATGCGCGCCCTTCACGGAGCGCCCATGCTGATCACCACGATTTCACTCGCCACTGCGTTGTTCGCCGCTGTTCCTCCCACCAAGACCGAGCCGGTCAAGGACACCGTCCACGGCGTCGAGCTCGTCGACGACTACCGCTGGCTCGAGTCGCTTGAGAAGGACTCGCCCGACGTCGCCGCGTGGACGACCGCGCAGAACGACATGACGCGCGCAACGCTCGACGCGCTGCCCTGCCGCGAGAGCGTCGCGAAGTCCCTCGAGAAGTGGATGACGCTCGGCGCCGTGAGCGCGCCGCGCATGACCGACGGCGGCTACTTCTACTCCGAGCGCACGGGCACGCAGAACCAGGGCGTGGTCAAGTTCCGCAAGACGCTCGCTGCCGAGCCGCGCACGCTGCTCGATGTGAACGCGCTCGACGCGAAGGGCCTGACCAGCCTCGACTGGTGGACGCCCAACGACCAAGGCACGCTGATGGCCTTCGGCACCTCGCGCCAAGGCAGCGAGATGAGCGAGCTGCACGTGCTCGACGTCGAGACCGGCAAGTGGCTCGACGACAAGATCGAGGGCAAGGTCAACCTTTCCGGCTGGATGCCCGACGGCAAGAGCTTCTTCTACTCGGGCCTGCGCGACATCAAGGACGCGTACTCGCGCGAGACGCGCTACCACCGCCTCGGCTGGGACGCCGCGCAGGACAAGATCGTCGTCAAGCAGACGAATCCCAGCGAGATCCCCAGCGCAGGCCCGTCGCGCGACGGCAAGTGGCTCATCGGCTCGCTCTCGAAGGGCTGGCAGGCGAACGACCTCTGGATCGCGCCGCTCGAGCCGTGGTTCGAGCGCGGCGAGCTCGACAAGACCGTGCTCGCCGAAGGCCTCGACGGCAGCTTCTCGCCGATCGAAGTGATCGACGGCACGCTCTACATCATGACCACCTTCGGCACGCCGAAGGGCAGCGTGATGTCCATCGACCTCGCCAAGCCCGCGCGCGAGAACTGGCGCCTGATCCTCGCCGAGCGCAAGGACATGGTGCTCGAGGGCGTCTCGGTCGCGAAGGGCCTGTTCGTCACCACCTGGTCGAAGGACGTCTGCACGCAGTTCGAGCGCATGACGACGAGCGGCAAGGTCCTCGGCGCGATCACGCTGCCGGGCCTCGGCACCGCGTCGATCTCGACCGACGACAAGCGCACCGAGGCGTTCGTGAGCTACACCAGCTACGACGCGCCGCGCGCGATCTACTCGACCGAACTCGGCGACGGCACCAAGGAGCCGAAGCTCACGATGTGGGCCAAGACCGAGATCCCCGGCGATCTCTCGGGCTTTACCGTCGAGCAGAAGCGCGCCAAGTCCAAGGACGGCACCGAGGTGCCGATGTTCATCGTCCACAAGAAGGGCCTCAAGCTCGACGGCAACAACCCGACGCTGCTCTACGCCTACGGCGGCTTCAACGTGTCGCTCACGCCGGCGTTCAACCCGACGATCGTGCCGTGGCTCGAGGCGGGCGGCGTGTACGTCGTCGCAAACCTGCGCGGCGGCGGCGAGTTCGGCGAGTCGTGGCACAAGGACGGCATGCAGGCGCGCAAGCAGAACGTGTTCGACGACTTCTACGCGAGCGCCGAGTGGCTCATCGCCAACAAGTACACCAGCACCCCGCACCTCGCGATCGAAGGCGGCTCCAACGGCGGACTGCTCACGGGCGTCGCGACCACGCAGCGGCCCGATCTCTTCTCCGCGGCGCTGATCGAGGTGCCGCTGCTCGACATGGTGCGCTTCCAGAACTTCCTGATCGCGCGCTACTGGGTGCCCGAGTACGGCTCCAGCGAGGACCCGGCGCAGTTCAAGACGCTGCTCGCGTACTCCCCCTACCACAACATCAAGAAGGGCCAGAAGTACCCCGCGATGCTCGTGACCGCGGGCGAGAACGACTCGCGCGTCCATCCGCTGCACGCGCGCAAGTTCGTCGCGCGCATGCAGGCGCAGGCCGCGAACGACCAGGCCAAGGACCAGATCCTGCTCTGGGTCGACCGCGACGCCGGCCACGGCCAGGGCAAGCCGCTCGCGCTGCGCATCCGCGACGCGGCGGACCACTGGACGTTCGTGATGAGCCACACGGGCTGCTGCAAGTAACCTCGAAGCACGCGCGGAAACCGCGCACCCACTCCAACCGCTCCCGCGGGCCACGCGATCTACCGCGTGGCCCGCGGTGTTTTTGCCCCAATGCCGCGCACAACGCCCGAGAAACCGCGCCCGCGCTGAAGTCGCATGGGGCGCGTGCCGATGGCGGATCCGTGCGGTCCTACGACCTCATCTCCATTGGCTCGGGTCCCGCCGGCGAGAAAGCCGCGCTGGTTGCGGCGCAATACGGCCGTCGCGCGGCGATCGTCGAGATGGCCCCGCGCCCAGGCGGCGCGATGGTCAACACCGGCACCGTCGCGTCGAAGGTCCTGCGCGAGACTGCGCTCGTCGCGAGCGCGCTGCGCCGCCGACCCATCCCCGGCTTCGAGAACTCCGTGCCCAAGGGCATGTCGATGCAGCAGTTCATGGCGCGCCGCACGCTCGTCCAGATGGAGGAGCACGACCACATCGAGGAGCGTCTCGAGGGCTCGGGCGTCGAGATCATCCACGGTCGCGGCGAGATCGTCGACGAGCACACCGTGCGCGTCACCTGCGACGACGGCTCGTCGCATCTCCTCACCACCGAGTTCATCCTCGTCGCGACGGGTTCGTCGCCTGCGCGCGGAAAGAACGTCGATTTCGGCCATCCCGCGATCGTCGACGCCGACGGCATCCTCGAGCTCGAGCGCATGCCGCACTCGCTCGTCGTCGTCGGCGCAGGCGTGATCGGCAGCGAGTACGCAAGCATCTTCGGCGAGCTCGGCGTCGATGTCACGCTGATCGAGCCGCGCAACGCGCTCATGCGCTTTCTCGACGAGGAAGTCCGCAACGTGCTCGTGCACGGCATGCAGGACGTCGGCATCGAGCTGCGCTTTGGCCACAGCGTCTCGAAGGTCGAAGGCCTCGCGAGCGGCGGCGCGCGCACGACGCTCGACGACGGAAGCGTCATCGAGAGCGACTGCGTGCTCTGGTCGCTCGGCCGCAACGGCAACACGCGCGGCATCGGCCTCGACAAGATCGGCGTCGCCACCGACGAACGCGGCAACATCAAGGTCGATTCGCACTACCGCACGACATGCGCGAGCGTGTTCGCCGCGGGCGACGTGATCGGATTCCCCGCGCTGGCTTCGACCAGCATGGAGCAAGGTCGCGTGGCCGCGTGCCACATGTTCGGCATCCCGTTCCTGACCAAGATCGCCGACACGGTGCCGATGGGGATCTACACGATCCCCGCCATCGGCGCCGTCGGACTCACCGAGGAAGAAGCCCGCACCGGCGCGCGCGACATCGTCGTGGGCCGCGCGTACTACCGCGACAACGCGCGCGGACGCATGCTCGGCGACGACCAAGGCCTGCTCAAGGCGGTGTTCGATCGCCGCACGCGCGCGCTGCTCGGCGTGTCGGTCGTGGGCCAGGACGCGACGGAACTGGTGCACTTCGGCCAGCTCGCGATCCACAGCGGCCACGGCATGCAGCACCTCATCGAGATGTGCTTCAACTACCCGACGCTGAGCGAGCTCTACAAGGCCGCGGCGTTCGACGCGATGGCCGCGCTCGCGGCACCGGCCGCGCGCAGCGCTGCGTGAGACTTCGATGGTTGGACTCCCACGCCCAGTGTTCCGCGGGCTTCCGCCCACGGGCATTCGTGCAAGTTGTGACCGTCGACAAGCGTGAATACCCGTCAGGCGCAAGCCTGCGGAGCGGGTTGCGTGAGCCTTCGATGGTCGGACCCCCATGCCCACGGGCATTCGTGCAAGCGCGCGGCACACGCCGCATCACGCACGACTCAGCTTCGCGTGCTCCACGATCAGCGTCTTCAGGCCGACCGAGCGGAACGCGATGCGCGCGCGCGTGCCGCCGAAGCCGCGCGCGAGGAACTCGATCTTGCCCACGCCGAAGATCGGGTGGCGCACCATCGAGCCGATCGGGAACATCTCGCCGACGTCGCGGTCGCTGAACGCGTCGGGCTCGTCGTACTCGATGCGCCCGCCGGCGTAGCGCTCGGTGAGGTCCGTGCGCTGCACATTGGCCGAGGGAATCTCGCGCACGAACTCGCTCTCGATCGACGCCTGGCGCACGCCGCGTACGGTGCGCGCCGCGGCGGAACAGACCATGAGCGCACGCTCGGCACGCGTCATTCCCACGAACAGCAGGCGGCGCTCCTCCTCGATGCCGTCCTCGCCTTCCGACGACGACCGGCTGTGCGGCAGCAGCCCGCTCTCGACGCCGATCACCGCGACGGTGTCGAACTCGAGGCCCTTCGCGGCGTGCAGCGTCATCAGCGTGACGCTGCCCTGCTCGGGATCGACGGCGTCGGCATCGGCCACGAGCGAGACGTTCTCGAGCCAGAGGCGCAGCGCGTCGCCGAGCGTCGGCTGGGCGGGCAACTCATGCCCCAGCGAGGGCGCATCCAGCGGGCGCAAGCCTTCATCGGCATCCGCGGTCGGATCGTCGTCCGGCAGCCGGTACTGCGCCGCGGCCGAGACAAGTTCCTCGAGGTTCGCGACGCGTTCGCGCTCGTCGATCGTCGAGTGCTCGTCGAGCTTGTCGAGGCCGCTCGTCTCGAGCACCTCCGAAACAAAGCTCGCGAGGTCGCCGGGCACGCGCTCGTCGAGCGCCTGCGCGAACCCGCGCACCATCAGCACGAAGGCATCGACCGACTTGGCGATCTTGCCGCTCACGACGCCCGCGTTCGCAGCCTGCGCGAACGCCGAGATCAGCGGCAATCCGTTGGAGACCGCGTACGCCTCGACCTTGCGCACCGTCGTGTCGCCGATGCCGCGCGTGGGCGTGTTCACGATGCGGCGCAGCGAGACCTCGTCGCGCGGATTCGCGCACACGCGCAGGTACGCGAGCGCGTCCTTGATTTCCTTGCGGTCGTAGAAGGCCGTGCCGCGCGCGACCGTCGAGGGGATCAGCTTGCGGCGCAGCGCGTCCTCGATCACGCGCGAGAGCGCGTTCATGCGGTAGAGCACCGCCATCGAGCGCCACGGCACGCCGTCCTGCGCGCGCTCGGCAAAGAACTCGGCGACCTTGTCGGCCTCCTCGTGCTCGTCGTTGACCTTGAGCAGGCGCACGGGCATGCCGTCGCCGAGGCCGGTCGTGAGTTCCTTGAACTTGCGCTTGCGGTTGTGGGCGATGAGCCCCGCCGACGCCGCGACGATGTGGCCGGTCGAGCGGAAGTTCTCGCCGAGCGGAATCACGCGCGCGCCCGCGAAATGCTCCTCGAACTCGAGGATGTTGGAGATGTCCGCGCCGCGCCAGCCGTAGATCGACTGGTCGGGATCGCCGACGACGAAGAGGTTCTTCGAGCGCTCCGCCAGCGCATGCGCGATCACGAACTGCGCGTGGTTGGTGTCCTGGTACTCGTCGACCAGCACCCAGCGGTGGCGGTTCTGCAGGAGTTCGCGCACCTCGGCGTCGTTGCGCAGCAGCAGCGCGACCTTGAGCAGCAGGTCGTCGAAGTCGACCGCGTTCGAGCGCGTGAGGACCTCCTCGTACGACTTGTAGGCCTTGGCGACCGAGCGCGTCCAGAAGTCGTTCGCCTCGGCGAGATACGCGGCGGCATCGCGCAGCTTGTTCTTCGCATCGCTGATCTCGCTCAGCACGCTGGCGGGAGTCCACTGCGTGCTCGAGAGCCCCGCTTCCTCGATCGCGGTCTTGATGACGTCCTTCTGGTCGCCCGCGTCGTAGATCGAGAAACCCGCCTGCAGCCCGATCCGGTCGCCAAAGCGCCGCAGGATCGCGCAGCAATGCGAGTGGAACGTCGACACCACGAGGCCCGTGCGCGAACCGTCCTCGCGCGCGACCAGCTGCGACACGCGCTCGCGCATCTCGCCCGCGGCCTTGTTGGTGAAGGTCAGCGCGAGGATCTGCCACGGCGGCACGCCGCGCGCGATGAGCGTCGCGATGCGGCGCGTGATGACGCGCGTCTTGCCCGAGCCCGGCCCCGCGAGCACCAGCGCCGGCCCCTCGCCATGGATCACCGCCTCGCGCTGCGCGGCGGTCAGTTTGGTGAGGAGGCTCTCGTCGAGTTCGCGGATGAAAGTCACAGGGGCGATCCTACGGGCGAAGCACGCTTCTCCACGGAAGCGCACGCGCTCCCCCACAATCGACAGGCGGCGTCGCGCAGAGCGCGGGATGTTCGATGTTTGTTCGGTCTCACGCAAGTCCGCAGCGCGCGGAAAGCTCACCTTGGCGCGGCGTGGTCCGGCCGCGACACAGGTTTTCCACCATGACGGCCGTCCCTGCTGTCGGTTGAAATCCTGCGGTAGCGTGCGCCTGGCAGGAAGCGCTTCGCCAGGGTCGTTCTGACGCCGTTTCGACCATTCCGAGTCAACTCAGAAAAAACCTGAAAAGAACAATCACTTGTGGCGCTTCTCTCTTGCGACCCCAATAGGTTGGGGTAGGATCTCTTCGCAGACGACTGGTGGAGCTGTAAGCCGTCTGCGCCAACAACATATTTACTTCTCGGACGTTCACAGGGCGTAGAACGGCATAGACGTGGCATCAACCATGGCCTTCCAACCAAGGCTGCCAAGCCAAGTCGAGCCAAGTCAGTGTTCTCGCCAACAGTGAATCGAAGTCTTGCCGCCTGAGCGGATGACCGCGACGGAGGCGACTCCAACCGAGAACAGCGTGAGAGAGCCTGAGAGTTTGCGCCTGTCCAACAACAGGCGCCGTCGATCAGCGTGCGTAGGCGTGAGGCAACAGGTCTCAGGAAGAGACCTGCAACAAGAAAACTTCGTCTCGAAGCGCATGGTGGCGCGCGAGACGGGGACCGTGCGAGCCGGTGGGGTTCGCCTTCGGTGCGTTGCATGCCAGTATTGAGTGACACCCAAATTCGCGAGCTCGTGTACATCGAGCCGTTCGCGTCGAACGAGAAGCGGCCAGGCGTGGTCAGCTTCGGAGTCTCGAGCTACGGCTACGACGTTCGCGTGGGCACCAAGTTCAAGATCTTCACCAACGCGACCAGCGGCGGCACCGCCGTGGTCGACCCGAAGAACTTCACCAACGACCTGTTCCTGACGATCGACACGGCCGAGACCGGCCGCGATCACATCATCATCCCGCCGAACTCCTTCGCTCTCGCCGAGACCGTCGAGGAGATCCGGGTCCCGCGCGACGTCCTTGCCATCTGCGTCGGCAAGTCGACCTACGCGCGCTGCGGCATCATCGTGAACGTCACCCCGCTCGAGCCCGAGTGGCGCGGCAAGGTCACGATCGAGATCTCCAACACCACTCCCCTGCCGGCCAAGATCTACGCCAACGAGGGCATCGCCCAGATGGTGTTCCTCAAGGCCGACCGCGTCTGCGCGACAAGCTACGCAGACAAGAAGGGCAAGTACCAGGACCAGGTGGGGCTCACCCTACCGATGGTTGATGGTCTTGGGGTTGACGGTCTTGGGGTTGACGGTCTTGGGGTGGATGGTCTTTCCGCTCCCAGCTCGCAGGCCCGAGTGCCCGCAGGCAGCCACTAACTCCGTCTCAGACTCGTTACGGCGCGTGCACCCGCCGCCGTATCGCGCCCCGAAATACAGCAACAAACAGCCCGTCGTCCGTCATCACGAAACTCTCCCCACTCAGCTCGATCGATCGCGCAGGAAGCAATAGACAATGAAGATCTCGCGACGCTTCACCAAGTCCGGCCAGAACGTTTACGACACCATGGAATGGGCCAAGCGGTCCAGCCGCATCTCGAACTCCGACGGCTCGACCGTCTTCGAGATGAAGGACGCGGAGATCCCCGCGTCGTGGAGTCAGCTTGCGACCGACATCGTCGTCAGCAAGTACTTCCGCAAGGCCGGCGTGCCGCAGTTCGATGCGAACGGCGTGCCGATGGTCGACGACGCAGGCAAGCCGGTCACCGGTCCTGAGAAGTCGGTCAAGCAGGTCGTCCACCGCCTCGCAGGCTGCTGGACGCACTGGGCGGAGAAGTACGGCTACTTCTCGACCAAGCGCGACGCCGAGGCGTTCTACGACGAGCTCGCGTACATGCTGCTCACGCAGATGGCCGCGCCGAACAGCCCGCAGTGGTTCAACACCGGCCTCAACTACGCGTACGGCATCTCGGGTCCCGCACAGGGCCACTGGATCGCCGACCACAAGACCGGCGCGACCAAGCTCGCCGCCGACGCGTACACCCACCCGCAGCCGCACGCGTGCTTCATCCAGGCGGTGAAGGACGACCTCGTCGGCGAGGGCGGCATCATGGACCTGTGGACGCGCGAGGCGCGCCTGTTCAAGTACGGCTCGGGCACCGGCACCAACTTCTCGCAGTGCCGCGGTGAGAACGAGCCGCTCTCGGGCGGCGGCAAGAGCTCCGGCCTGATGAGCTTCCTCAAGATCGGCGACCGCGCTGCGGCCGCGATCAAGTCGGGCGGCACGACCCGTCGCGCGGCCAAGATGGTCTGCCTCGACCTCGACCACCCCGACATCGAGAGCTTCGTGAACTGGAAGGTTCGCGAGGAGATCAAGGTCGCCGCGCTCGTCGAGGGCATGAAGGTCCTCAGCGACGACCAGAAGAAGCTCGCCGAGAAGTTCAAGCTCAAGCTCGACTACGACTTCAACGGCGAGAGCTACTACACCGTCAGCGGCCAGAACTCCAACAACTCGGTGCGCATCCCCGACGCGTTCTTCGACGCGCTCGACGCCAACGAGGACTGGAAGCTCATCCGCCGCACCGACGGCAAGGTCGCCAAGACCGTCAAGGCCAACGAGCTTTGGGAAGAGATCAACTTCGCCGCGTGGCGCTGCGCCGACCCGGGCGTGCAGTACGACAGCACGATCAACGCGTGGCACACCTGCCCCGCCGGTGGCCGCATCAACGCGAGCAACCCGTGCTCCGAGTACATGTTCCTCGACAACACGGCGTGCAACCTGGCGTCGATCAACCTCCTCAAGCTCTACGACCCGACCACGCGTCGCTTCGATCTCGAGGGCTACGAGCACGCGATCAACCTCTGGACGATCGTGCTCGAGGTCTCGGTGCTCATGGCTGCGTTCCCGTCGAAGGAGATCGCGGACCTCTCGTGGCGCTACCGCACGCTCGGCCTCGGCTACGCCAACCTCGGCGCCATGCTGATGCAGGCAGGCATCCCGTACGACAGCGAGGAAGGCCGCGCGGTGTGCGGCATGCTCACCTCGATCCTCACCGGCCGTTCGTACGCGGAGAGCGCGCTGCTCGCCGCCGAGCACGGACCGTTCGCGGGCTACGCGGAGAACCGCGACAACATGCTCCGCGTCGTGCGCAATCACCGGCGCGCCGCCCTCGGCGTGTCGCGTGACAGCGACGAGTACGAGTCGCTCCGCATCCGCCCCGTGTCGATCGATCACTCGATCGTCAAGGCCGGCAAGGTCAACATCGCCAACGCCGACAAGATGCTCGAGCGCGCGGTCGCCTGCTGGGATGACGCGCTCAACTACGGCGAGAAGTTCGGCTTCCGCAACGCGCAGACCACCGTCATCGCGCCGACCGGCACGATCGGCCTGCTCATGGACTGCGACACGACGGGCGTCGAGCCCGACTTCGCGCTCGTCAAGTTCAAGAAGCTCGCCGGCGGCGGTTACTTCAAGATCGCCAACCAGTCGCTGCGCCCGGCCATCCGCGCGCTCGGCTACTCGACCGAGCAGGTCGAGGACATGGTGACCTACGTCATGGGCACGCTGAGCCTCGACGTGCCGGTTCCGGCCGCCGACGGCTCGGTTTCGGCCGGCAAGACCGCGAGCTTCCGCGACTTCCTCCTCTCGAAGGGCTACACCCACGAGCAGCTGGTCGCCGTCGAGAACTCGCTGCCGACCGTCTTCGAGATCGCCTTCGCGTTCAGCGCGTGGTCGATGCCGGAGAACGTGCTCAAGACCTGCGGCGTCGACGCTGCTGCGGCCAAGGCCGACATGACCTTCAACGGTCTCCGCGCCCTCGGCCTCAACAAGAAGCAGATCGACACCATCAACCGCACGATCTGCGGCACGCAGACGATCGAAGGCGCCCCGCACCTCAAGGACGAGCACCTCGCGGTGTTCGACTGCGCGAACCGCTGCGGTCCGCTCAGCACGCGCTTCATCAAGCCCGAGGGCCACATCCGCATGATGGCTGCGTCGCAGCCGTTCATCACGGGCGCGATCTCGAAGACCATCAACCTTCCGTCGGATGCGACCGTCGAGGACATCGGCGCCTGCTACCGCCTCAGCTGGGAGCTCGGCCTCAAGGCCAACGCGCTCTACCGCGACGGCTGCAAGCTCAGCCAGCCGCTCTCGACCAAGAGCGACAAGGAAGAGAAGGACGACGACAAGGCAGCTGAGGCAAAGTCCGATGCAAAGGTCGAAGAAGTCGTCACCGACGCCGCCGAGCAGAAGGACCTCCTCACCGAGGCGCTCGTGATCGAGGCCGAGGCTGCGATCCCGACCGCGATGCCCTCCGAAGTCCGCGAGATCGTCATCGAGCGCGTCGTCGAGCGGATCATCGAGCGTCCGATGCGCCGTCGCCTCAACGACACGCGTGAGTCGATCACCCACAAGTTCAACGTCGCTGGCCACGAGGGCTACCTCATCGCCGGCCTCTACGACGACGGTCGCCCCGGTGAGCTCTTCATCACCATGGCGAAGGAAGGCTCCACCATCGGCGGCCTGATGGACTCGCTCGGCACCGCGGTGTCGGTCGCGCTCCAGTACGGCGTTCCGATCGAGAGCCTGGTCACGAAGTTTGCGCACCAGCGCTTTGAGCCGCAGGGCATGACGACGAACGCAGACATTCCGTTCGCGAAGAGCCTGGTCGACTACATCTTCCGCTGGCTGGGAATGCAGTTCATCCCGGGCTACCGCGAGCAGAACGCTCCGCGTCGCCCCGGCTCGTCGCCCGAGTCGGTGACCGCGATCAGCACCGAGACCACGCGCGTCGACACCCGCACCGACACCCGCAAGGAGGATCCCGCATGTGCCACTGGATCGGCAACTGCATCGAGCACGGGCTGGAGCGTTCGTCGCGAAGCGGCGATCGAGGCCGCGAAGGAGTCCATCAGGGAAACCACCCGCGCCACCGATTCGATCGCGGGCACCGCGACGACGTCGCGCATCAGCACGTCGCACTCGGTCACCGCGGTGAGCGAGACGCGTACGAAGGACAGCCGCACCATCGAAGCCGTTGCAGCAGTCGAGCGGACCGTGAAGACGGTCGCCGCGAATGCGCTGGACGCGTCGAACGCCGCCATGATGGGCGATGCGCCGGCGTGCGATGGCTGCGGTTCGATCACGGTTCGGAACGGCACCTGCTACCGCTGCCTCAACTGCGGCAACAGCATGGGATGCAGCTGAACGGCAAGCTTCCCGCTCCCACCGGCCGCTTTGGTCGCTGGGAGCGGGAGTCGCAAGCCACGCCGAGCATGAACGCCCGCAAGCGCTTCGCTCGAACCTGGTGCGCGAGCCGCTGACAGACGACTGAGATACCGAATGAAATCACGGGCTTCGGCCCCGGTCACGCGCACCGCACTGCGCTGGCCGATCAAAGAAGTGTGCAACTGGAGACTGATGGCAGCGCGGACGCAATCCCGCTGCGACGACTGACCGCGCGCCACAGGAGGTGGCAGATCTCGGATCCGCTCGAACGCGCATGTGCGAACGAGACCGGGTCCGAAAGGAACGGAAGCCGAAATTCATGCGCGGCCAATCGTCCGGGTGTTTGCTGAGGACTCCGACACACCCGGCGTAGTCATACGAACGTTCAAGAGAGACCGACCCGACTGCTGGATCGACCGAGGAAACTCGATCGCCCGGCCTCGGGTTTGGGAAGGTCAGCAAGCGGATGGACCCTACTTGCATCGATGAGGCGCGCAAGGAGTTCGCAGAGCCTCATCCCCGACGGCATGGCCTCACATGTGACGCGGGCGACCGACCCATCTCGACTGAACGCTTGTTCCAGAGCCACCATGTCGGGGCCAACCACGCGACGGCCCCGGCTCAATGCCCCCCGCGGATCCCACCTCCGCGGGGGGCGATTTTTTTCGCCTGCGGCGTAGTTTTTCGCCTGCGACATTCGATCTGAGGCTGGCGCCTCAGATCTCTTCGCAGGCGGGCCGGGTGGAGAGCGGTTGAGCTTGGGGATGTGCGCTGTCGCGCAAACTGCGTCGGTCTTCGCGTCGCGGCTGGCGCCGCGGCGCTCTTCGCAGGCGGGTGTGGGTTGCAGGCGGGGCGTGGGCGTTACGCTGCCTCGATGACCTCGATGCCGATTGCGTTGTTGCTTGCGTTCGCGCTGGTTGCTTGTGCTTCGACGCCGGGGGCGGATCGGCCGCGGTTCGATGCGTCGGCGCGTGATGCCTGGCATGCGGCGCGCATCAAGGCGCTCGCGGCGGAGAACGGCTGGCTCACGCTCGTCGGACTCGACTTTCTCAAGGACGGCGAGACGACGATCGGCTCGGGGCCCGAGTGCGCGCTGCGTTACGAGCATGCCACGGCCGCGCGCATTGGCGTGTTCCTCAAGAACGGCGAGTGCGTCGCCTTTCAGCCCGCGCAAGGCGCGGATGTGACGGTCGACGGCGTGCGTGTGACGAACGAGATCCAGCTCCTCGCCGACGATGCAGCGGCGCTCGCGAACGCCGCTCCGAAGATGCTCCGCAACGGCCCGCTCGCGATCATGCTCGTGCGGCGCAACGGCGCGCTCGCCCTGCGTGTGCGCGACAACGCGAGCCCCGTGCGCACGGGGTTCAAGGGCATTCCGCTGTATCCGTGCGACCCCGCGCTCGTGGTTGAGGCCGAGGTCGTGCCCGCCGCCGCAGGCGCGACGATCGCGATCACCAACGTCATGGGCTTTGTCGAGCAGCAGCCGCTCGCTGCGACGCTGCGCTTTGAGCTCGCGGGTCGCGCGTGCGCGCTCGCGGCCACCGAGGGCAGCAACGGCGGCTTCTCGATCGTGTTTGGAGACACCACCAACGGCGCCGAGACCTACGGCGGTGGGCGGTTCCTCGAGGTCGGCGCGCCTGTCGGCGCAAGGGTTACGCTCGACTTCAACCGAGCCTACAACCCGCCTTGCTGCTTCACGCACTACGCGACGTGCCCGCTGCCGCCCGCGGACAACCGCCTCGACGCTCCGATCGCCGGTGGGGAGCGAATTCCCCATTCTCACGAATAGTGGGGCAACTTGGAAAGCAGCTGAGAGACTTGGAGGATTCGCGCGGAGACTCTCTGAACGCCCACGTCTCGGGTGTTTGAGGAGTTTCCATGCGGTCTGTCATCATTGGCGGTGGCGTTGCCGGCTTTGCCGTCGGCGCCGCCCTGCGCGATTCCAACCTGGGCAGTGCCAGCGTGCTCGTCGAGCGCCGCCCGTCGGGCTCGCCTGGCGGCATGGGCTTCATTCTGATGCCGAACGGCCTTCGTGCGCTGGACCAGATCGCACCCGAGATCGACTGGCGCGGCGCAGGCCGCGTGGTCGACGAGATCTCGCTGCGGTCGGCCGGAGGCGCCGTGCTCTCCCACCACCCGATCGCACCCGCGGTCTGCGTGGGGCGGATGAGCTTCCTCAACCTCCTCCGCAGCGCCGCCCGGACGACGGCGCTGCGCGAGGGGCACGGGGTTGTCGAGCTTGAGCGGCGCGACGATGACGACGGCTCGACCGCCGCGGTGCGGCTCGAGGACGGCTCGTCGATCGAGGGCGACGCGTTCTTTGCCTGCGACGGCGCGGCATCGCGCGTGCGGAACATGATGTTTCCCGAGGCGCAGCTCTCGGAGGTCGTGGTCAAGGAGATCGTGTCGGTCGCGCATGCTCCGCAGCTGGCGGCGCGGCTCGGGTCGACGTTCTACAAGTTCCATGACGAGGAAGGCGGCCTCGCGGTCGGCATGCTCGCCGAGAGCGAGACGCGGGTCGTGTGGTTCATCCAGTTCGACGCGGCGCGCTGGGCGCTCGCGCACGGCGGCGCCGAACGGCTCGCGCACTTCGCGGCCGAGCGCACGGCCGGCTGGTCGCCCGAGATCCGCGAGGCGCTGGAGCAGACCGACTTCACGCAGTCCCATCTCTGGCCGACGCGCGATCTGCCGCCGCTGGCCGAGCTCGCGCAGGAGAACCTCGCGCTCGTCGGCGACGCCGCGCACGCGTGCCTGCCGTTCACGAGCCAGGGTGCGAACGGCGCGCTCGTCGACGCGGCCGTGCTGCAGGACTTGCTCGGCGGCGCACGCACGCGTGCGGATGTCGCGCGCGCGTTCCGGCTGTACAGCGAGATCCGCCGCCCCCACCATCGCCGGATGTTCATGGAAGGCCGCAGGCTGCGCGCGGAGTTCCTCGCGCCGATGCCGAGCGGCGGACCGTGCGTGCCGCTGGTTGCGTGATTGGCGCGAGCGGAACCGCGTACCTTGCATCCCCCCATGCACGATCCATCGCACACGAATCCCGAGCCTGACTTTGCCGCGTTGCGCGAGCGTGCCTTCAACCTGCGCTGGGCGACGGTCGCGCCCGATGTCATCCCGCTCACGGCGGCCTGCCCTGACCTGCCGGTCGCGCGCGCGGTGACCGATGCGATTGCGCACTACATCGCCAAGCCGCACCTCTGCTACGGGCCTGCTTGCGGATTGCCTGCGTTTCGCGAGGCGGTCGCGCAACACTTCGCGCGCGAGAAGTCAGCGGCCGTCGACGCCGCGCGCGTGATCGCGACCAACTCCGCAGCGAGCGCGATCGCGCTTGTCGCGCGTCATCTCCTGCGCGCGGGCGACGAGGTCGTCGTGCAGGATCCGGTCGACTTCCTGGTCGCCGAGAGCGCGCGGCGCGCGGGTGCGACGCTGCGTTTCTGGAAACCCGACGCGAACGGGCGCTTCACGCTCGACGGCCTGCGCGCGGCGGTCACGCCGAACACGCGCGCGCTCAGCGTGTGCCACCCGCACAATCCGCTCGGCACGCTGTGGAGCGCGGAAGAAGTCGCGGAAATCGCGGGCTTCGCGCGCGAGCGCGGCATCGCGCTGATCTCCGATGAAGTCTGGTCCGACGTGCTGCTCGACGGCGCGCGGCTCGCGAGCTTTGCCGGCGTGTCGCCCGCGGCATGGGTGGTGTACGGGCTCTCGAAGGGCTACGCGCTGGCCGGCCTCCGGATCGGCGCTGTGATCGCGCCCGACGCGCGCGCCGCCGAGGAATTCGCCGCGGCGCAGGGATTCGACCACACGATCGAAGGCGCGGCGACGGTTTCGCAGATCGCGGCGACCGCAGCGCTCGACCATTGCGGCGCGTGGCGCGCGAACTTTCTCGCGCATTGCACCGCGCAGCGCGATCGCGCGATCGCGCATCTGCGCACGCTCGACGGGGTGCGCATCGAACGCGCGCCGCAGGCGACGTTCGTGCTCTTTGCGGACATCTCGCGCACTGGCATCGCTGAGGACGTGCTTGCCGCGCGCATCGAGCAGCACGCGCGCGTGCGCGTCGTGCCCGGAAGCCCGCGCTGGTTCGGCGCCGGCGCCGCGGGCCATGTGCGGCTGAGCCTCGCGACCACGCGCGGAGTGCTCGACGAGGCGCTTGCGCGCATCGAGCGCGCGTGGCCGGCGGTCACCGCGCGCTAGAGCCCGAAGTCGACGATGTACGAACGCCGCCACTTGGGCCGCCACGTGGCGACGAGCTCCTTGTGCACGGGATGCTCGAGGTACGCCTTGTAGTCCTCGACCGAGTCGAACTGCACGACCAAGCCGATGTCGTAGTCCTTGGCAACATTGCCGCGGCCGATGTCGACGGGCGTGCCGCAGATGTAGCCCCTGACCATCGGAAGCGTCGGAAGCATGCGGTCGCTGTCGGCCTTCATCGCGGCGATCTCCGAGTCGTCGGTCAGGTCGACGAGCACGATGTGCTGGAGCCGGCCGGGCATCGCCGTCGAATGCATCGCAACGGACCCGCCGGTCGGCGCGGTCGAGCAACCGCCGATTCCAGCCGAAAAAACGCCGAGAAACGCTGCCATGACGCGGATCGTGTTCATCCCGCCATGCTACAAAAAGCTCCCCAAATCGTCCGAGAACAGCCGCGGCGGCCGCGGCGAGACTGCGACCATCCTTCGCTCAGCGACGTCGTCCGCGCAATGTCAGCGACCGTTTCGGTCGACAACAGACGCACTCAATAGTTCGTCCTGCCCGCCGCGAGATCCCATCCATGGCCATCGAGACTCGAATCCAACCGCGCCAGACCCTGCAGAACGTCGCCTACGGCATCATCTGCCTCGCCCTCGGCATCTGGGGTTGGTACGACTACGCGATCAAGATTCCCGCGCAGGAAGCGGCGTTTGTCGAGTTCACCGCCGCGGAGAAGGTCAAGTCCGCGCTCGAGGAAACGGCGCGCACGACGCCCCTGAACGAGCAGCAGAAGGCTGAATACACCGTCGCCCGCGAGCTCCTCGAGTTCAAGTACAAGGAGAAGCCCGCGGAGCCGGCGGCCTACGACCGCGCCGTGCAGCTGTGGCTCTACATCGTCGGCTGCGGCGTTGCGGGCGTGCCTTGGTTCATCTGGGCGCAGTGGCAGCTCTCGCGCAAGCGCTTCAAGCTCAACGACGACGGCTCGTTCGTGAGCGCCGAGGGTACGTTCGCCGCGGACCAGATCGCGGGCATCGACATGTCGAAGTGGATGGCGAAGTCCATCGCGCGCGTCGAGACCGCCGACGGCCGCAAGATCGAGCTCGACGACTACAAGTACAAGGGCGTCGAGGACATCGTCGCCACGCTCGCTGCGCGCTTTCACCCCGGCGAGTGGACCAGCGACGCGCGTCCGGTCGGCGATCCGAAGTCGCGCGACACGATCAAGGCAAAGCAGGACGCCGAGGCTGCGGCTGCGGCGTCGCTCGCTGCTGAGGCGGAAGCCGAGAGGGCCGAAGCCGAGAAGGCCGAAGCCAGGAAGTCCGACGGATCGAACGCTTCCGCCGAGCCGACCGGCATGGCCAACCGCGCAGAATGACCGCATAACGGGCGCATTCGCTGCGATCACGCAAGAGTGCTCCGCTCGAACGCCGCGCAAGACGCGGCGTTTTGGCTAATCTTCGCGACCCATGCGCGCGACCACCGAACCGACGACGGCCATCGAGAAGCAGGACCGCTGCAGCGACCTTCCGCACCGCCCGCGCGTGCTGCTCGGCAAGATGGGCCTCGACGGCCACGACCGCGGCGTGAAGCTCATCGCGCGCGTCATGCGCGACTCGGGCATCCACGTGATCTACTCGGGCCTCTGGCAGACGCCGCGCAGCCTCGCGATCAGCGCCCGCGACGAGGACGCCGACTGCATCGCCTGCTCGATGATGTCGAACTCGCACCTGGTGCTCGTGCCGCGCCTCCTCGAGGAGTGCGCCAAGGTCGGCCGCCCGGACATGATCGTCAACGTCGGCGGCATCATCCCGCAGGACGACGTGCAGAAGCTCCTCGACGCGGGCGTCGCGCGGATCTACCACACGGGCACCGGCATGGACGAGATCGTCGGCAGCGTGCGCGACAGCGTGAAGCGCTACGCGCCGCTCGCCACGAGCGTGACGACGAATGCGGCCGCCCAGCTCGCGCGCAACCTTTCGCTCGCGCACGCGGGCACGAAGGTCACCGCGCCGCACCGCCGCCCGAAGCAGGTCGTGGGCATCACCGGTTCGCCGGGCGCCGGCAAGAGCACGCTGGTCGCCGCGATGGCGAGCGAGGCCGTGCGCCGCGGCGAGAAGATCGCCGTCGTCGCGTTCGACCCAATGAGCCCGATCACAGGCGGCGCCCTGCTCGGCGATCGCCTGCGCGTGGATTTCAACGCGGTCGACGAGGGGATCTTCTACCGCTCGCTGGCGATCGTCGGCGAGGACTACCGCACGCTCAACGAGATCATCGAGCTCATCGGCGGCGCCGGCTACGACAAGCTGATCGTCGAGACGGTCGGCGCGGGCCAGAACGATGTCGCGATCCGCAGCTTCGTCGACCGCACCGCGGTCGTCGTCGTGCCGGGCATGGGCGACTCGGTGCAGATGGACAAGGCGGGCATCCTCGAGATCGCCGACCTGTTCGTCGTGAACAAGGCCGACCACGCGGGCGAGTCGAAGCTCGTGCGCGAGCTGCTGGACATCGCGGGAGGTCGCAAGATCTTCGAGACGATCGCGACGCAGGGCAAGGGCGTGCTGGAGCTGCTGGACGGGCTGTTCGCGTAACTCCGAAACGGTGCCCGGCACGTGCCATGCAGTGCCAGGCACTCGATGGCACGTGTCAGGCACGTCCGGCTCCAATCATGAGTGATTCCGGTGCACGGCACGTGCCGCGCAGTGCCAG
>CAITDI010000084.1 GCA_903891095.1 uncultured bacterium
ACGTGCCGTGCACCGATGGGTTAGGGGTGGAGCGTGGCGTGCCGCGCCACGATCGACGCCGCCGCGCACGCGACGTGCTTCTCGCCGCGCACGCACTCGTCCACGATGAACGCCCCTCCGCACGCCGCCGCGACCGGCCGGTTCGGCGCAAACCGATCGACGCGCGCCAGCCCAAATTCCGTCCGCCCCCGCAACGCCCGCAAGCACTCCGCGTGCATCGCCGCCAGCAACCGCGATTCGTTCCCGCCATGCGCCGCAAGCGCCGCATCGCGCTCGCGCACCGCATACGCACGCATCTCGCACGCAAACTCCCGCACGATCCACGCCGCCAACTCCGCAATCTCCGCCGCACTACACAACTTCGAATCGCGCACCCCGCGCGCAATCGCATCGGCCTCCGCGTCGCGCGGCACCGCAACCGCCGCCACCACCATCGGCCGATCACGCTCGCCCTTCCCCGACTCGTCGCTCCCCGCGATCAGCGTCACGCGCTCAGGCGCCGCGCCACCATCGGGAATCTCGCGGTCCGACGGCAACGCACACCGATGCCGCGCGTCGAACTCCTCCGCCGCGCCGTCGCCATCGGCGGCCTCGACCAGCAGCGTTCCCGCGAAGTACAGCACGCGCATCCCGCGGTCATCGCGGTACTCCCACTCCGCGAGCGCGTCGGGCGGCGTCACCTGATGAAAGTCCCCGCGCTCGAGCATCTCGCGCAGCGGATCGAACCGCGTCGAAACGCGGCGATACACGCGAATGGCTGGCGAACGCACGGTGCCCACGCGAGTAGGCTACACCGATGGCCACGATCACCAACACGGGTTACGCCGCAAATCTCGAATCGATCCGCGCGGCGCAGCGCCGCATCGATCCGTTCATCAGGCGAACGCCTGTCCTCACGAGCGCGACGCTCGACGAGATGTCGGGCCGTCGGCTGTGGTTCAAGTGCGAGCTTCTGCAGAAGACGGGCTCGTTCAAGTTCCGCGGCGCGACCAACGCGGTCCGCATGCTCGACGATGCGGCGGCGGCGAAGGGCGTGGTCACGCATTCCTCCGGCAATCACGCGCAGGCGCTCGCGCTCGCCGCGAAGATGCGCGGCATTCCCGCGCACGTCGTGATGCCGTCGAACTCCGCCGAGATCAAGAAGACCGCCGTCCGCGGCTACGGCGCCGAGATCGTCGAGTGCGAGCCGACGCTCGAGGCGCGCGAGTCGACCGCCGCGCAGGTGATTGCGCGCACGGGCGGCACGATGGTTCCGCCGTTCAACCATCCGAACGTCATCGCGGGCCAAGGCACGATCGCGCTCGAGCTGCTCGATGAATGCCCGCAGCTCGACGCGATCGTCGTTCCGCTCGGCGGCGGCGGGCTCATCTCGGGCATCGCGATCGCCGCGAAGGCGCTCAAGCCGTCGATCAGGATCATCGGCGCCGAACCCGAGCTCGCGGGCGACGGTGCGGCGTCGAAGCGCGAAGGCTCGATCCAGCCCGCGATGAAGCCGGTCACGATCGCCGACGGCCTGCGCACTTCGCTCGGGCCGCTGACCTTCCCCGTCGTGCGCGACCTCGTCGACGAGATCGTGCTCGTGAGCGAAGCCGACATCGCGGCGTTCATGCGCATCGTGTGGGAGCGCATGAAGATCACCATCGAGCCGAGCGCCGCGGTCGGCGTCGCCGTCGCGTGCGGCGCGTGGATGCGCCAAAGAAACAACGCCGACATGCAGGATGTCGGCGTCGTGCTTTGCGGTGGAAATGTGGATCTCGCGGCGCTGCCGTGGCTGTGACGCGCGTGCGCTCAGCTGATCGCGTCGATCACTGGCCGCCTTCGTCGCCGTCCTCATCCCCGTCCTCGTCCTTGCCCTCGCCCTTGCCCTCAACGCCCCGCTCGTTGCGCTGACGCTCGAGCTCGCGCATCAGTCGTTCCATGCGCTCCTCGAGGCGACGCACACGCTCGTCGTTGTTGTTGTTGTTCCGGTTGTTCATCGGACCGCCGGCGTTCGGTCCCTGACCAAAGCCGCCGTTCGGAGACATGCTCGGGCCCTGATTCGGACCTTGATTCGGACCTTGATTCGGGCGCATCCGCTGATCCATCCGGCTGGCGAGTTCCTCCATGCGGCGGCTGAACTCCTCCATGCGCCGATTGAAATCCTCCGGATTGAAGTTGCCCGGCATCATGTTCGACGTCGGCATGTTGGGCATGATCGGCATGCGCATCTCGTGGCGCTTGCCGTCGGGCCCGACGAAGAACATCATGTTTCCGCTCTCGTCGCCTTCGATGTCTTCGGTGGCGATCGCCATGTCTGCGAGGTTCATGCCCTGCATGAGCACGTCGCCGTCGGAGTCGCCGAGCTGCTCGAGCTTGGACACGTCGAACGCGACCGGCTCGACCTCGATGTTCTTCGTCTCTGCGCCGCGGCGGACGCCGAGCTTGATCTTGGTTCCCGGCTCCGCGTCGCGCAGCGCGCTACGGAGCTTGTCCGACGACGCCTCGGTGCTGCCGTTGATCGACACGATCACGTCGAACGTCTCGATGCCGGCCTTGCGTGCGGGCAGTCCGTCGATCGCGTTGGTCACGAGCGTGGACTTCGACGGATCGATGCCGAGGTGATGCGCAAGCGCAGCGCCGGGCACGCCCAGGCCGGCGCCGATCATCGCCTTCGGCTGTTCGAATTCGGACTGCTCGCCGCCAGCCGCAGGCGCGATCATCTTGATGCGCTGGCCGGCGACGACCTTCGGCATGGCGCGCTCATCATCGGATGTCTCGATGCGAACGGCGCGACGCGTCTTTCCAGCGGCACCTGGGCCAGGCTCGCCTCCGCGCGCAACGGCCAGATGCTCGATCACCTTGCCCGACGCGTCGACGATGTCGAAGCCACCCGGCACCTTGCGCACGCGGTCGGCGGGGACATCCTCGCCGTTGATCTTGGCGACGCGTACCTCGCCGTTCTCGACGCGCAGCTCGACGGACTTGCCGTCGCCCTGCGAGCGCTGGATTTGGATCGTCTGCTTGTTCTGCACGACGGACTCCTGCGCGTTGGCGCAGGCGGTGAGCGCAGAAACAAGCAGTACGGAAGCGATGGTGGCGTTGGCGAGGATTCTCATGGGGTGGCTCGTATCGTCCATTTCAGCGGCGCGGCATGCGTCGCGGGTTGTCGTGAGGTGGGAGTAGATGCATCAGCGCACGAAATCCGTCCGAGGACGGATCACGACGGGCCGCATGCGCCCCGTCTCGCCCGACGGCGCGAAGCGAATGACCTGCGGCGCGACGCGGCGCTCGTAGACCTGACGGACCACGATCACCTCGAAGCCCTGGCCGTCGCCGAGTTCGCGCGAGCGGACGATCGTCGGCGGCGCGACATCGCCGGTGACGACGCCTTCCTGGCGCGCCTTGGCGACGTACGCGTCGAACGCATCGTCGGCGCTGGCGAATCCGCCCGAGACGCCGGCGACGCTCGCGCGCGGCGACGCGTTGTCCGCGCCGCCGTTGCGCGAGAACGAACTCTGCGCGAACCACGCGAGCGCGATCGCTGCGGCGGCGGCCCAGCCGAGGCCTGCGCGACGGACAGCGCGCGGATGCGCGTGCGGCGCGTCGACGCGGCTGGCCGCGGCGTCGAGCTCGCGCGCGACGCGCACAAGCCGCAACTCATCGGCCTGCCACATCGCGAGTTCCTCGAGCACCGCGGGATCGCTTGCGCCGCGCGCGCGCACTTCGGCGAGTGCCGCGTCGTCGCCGGCGATCGCGCGTGCGAGCAGCACGTCGAGTTCGTGGGCGTTGTTGCCGCTGGCGTCGTGACCGTCGTGGGCGTCGTGGCCGTCGTTCATGTCGTTCATGTCGTGATCTTCAGCGCTCATGGTCCATGCTCCCGTCGTCATCCGTCGTGATTCGTTCGGCTGCGCGCTCCGCCTCCGCCGCGAGTTGCCGGAGCATGCGCCGTGCGCGCGCGAGGCGCGTCTCGATGGTCGTCTCAGGGACATCGAGCAGCGTGGCGAGCTGCCGCTGCGTGAGTCCTTGCGTGCTCTGGAGGAGCAGCGGCTCTGCGTAGATCGGCGGAATGCGCGCGACGAGCGCCATGGTGTCGACGGCAGCGGCAGCGGACATCCGCGCGACAGGCTCGTGCTCGACGCGCGTCTGCGCCGCGCCATCGGCGACCGCGCGCAGCGAGCGACGCTCGATCGACTTGCTGCGCGCCGCCATGCGCGCCGCGTTGACCGCGACCACGCGCAGCCATCCGCGCAGGCTCGCAGCGTCGCGGATGTGGCTGTGCTTCGCGACGAGCGTGGCCGCGACTTCCTGCAGCAGGTCCTCGACATCGACGCCGCGCGGCGCGTGCGCTGCGAGCACGGCGGCGATCCAGCGGCGATTCGCGCGCCAGACTTCGTCGATCGCGGCGCGGTCGCCGCGCGCGGCGCGCTCGAACAACCTCGCCTCTTCGCGAGCCCGCGCAAGCGACAGCACGTCGCCGGCGAACGTGTCGCCCGCGCCGCCATCTGCGGCCTGCGGCACGGTCGATTTCGGAAGGTGACTTGCCATCGTGCTCAGGACGCGCCTCGGCTCGGAATGCAGCGACAGGAACTTGCGCCCGCATCCTTGCGGGTGCGCACAGGATGCGTCAACCGGTCTGGTCCGTCAGCGTTCCGAAGATTTCACCCGCGATCGCGCGCGAGCGCGGCTACCACGAGCTCAGCAGCGTCGCGATATCGGGCGCGCCCACCGTGCCGTTGCCGTCGAGATCCGCGTCGATCGCGCGCGGGTCGAAGGCAACGCCCGTGGGGATTGGACCCCACAGATTGAGGAGCATCGCGAGATCCTGCGGTCCGACCGAGCCGTTGCCGTCGAGGTCGCCGATCGCGAGGCAGTCGACGCGCGCGCGCCAATGCACGCCAAAGAGCTGCACCGGCGGCGGATCGTCGGGATTCGGCGGGTTGTCGGGATCGATGTCGTCGCAATCGATGCCGTAGCGCAGCGGGCCGTCGTCGTAGCCCGAGCCGATGATGAACGACGATGTCCCGCCGTCGGCGATGAAGTTGATCGCGATCGGGCCCGTGCACAGGTTCGGCGCGACGAGCCACTTGGTGTCGCTCGCGCCCTCGCATCCGCCGCGGAAATACTGCAGTTCCAGCGGGAACTCCGCCTCGACCGTCACGCGAAAGCGCCGCCGCCCGACGCCATCGAGCGCAAACCAGTCGAGGTCGCGCGAGCCTCCGTTGGTGATGCGCCCCTTGAAGGTCACGCCGCACGCGAGCGCGATGCGGTCGTGGTCGAGCCCGAGCCCGCAGCCGTCGTTGAGGCGCTTGTAGCACGGCTCGTTCTCGTCGACCGCGCCGGTCGCGTCGATCGCGCAGCGGCCGACGCCGCACACTTCCGCGGCCTCGCGCGCGCAGATCTCGTCCCACGCGGCATAGCTGCACCAGCCGTCGAAGTTCGACACGAGATCGCAGCAGGTGAAATCACTGCAGCCAGGCGTCGCGTGCGTCGCGGTGCATTCGCCTGTCGCCGGGCAGTTGATGCCGTCGCAGATGTCGAGCGCGCTCTGCACGCAGGTGTCGTCCCAGGTCGTCTCGCAGCAGAGTGGATTCGCCTCGCACACGAGCGAGCAGCATTCAGGCATCACGCAGCCTGGGCTCGCATGCACCTTGCGGCAGTCGCCTTCGGTCGGGCATTGCGCGTGCAGCGCGGCGTTCGCGAAGAGCGCGACGGCGACCGCTGCGACGGGCATTCGCGCGAGGTGGCGCGCGACGTGGCCCATGAGGTGGCCCATGAGGTGGCCTATGAAATCGCGCATCACTTCACACCCGCCTTCACCGGCTGCGGCGCGACGGCTTGCGAGAGTTCCGCGATCCAGATCGCGACATCGGCTGCGTCGACCACGCCGTTGTGATCGCGATCGGCCATCGGCACGGATTCGCGCGCGGGCGTGGGACGCGCGGCGATCGCTTGTTTTCCAGTCGATTTCCGCGGCAGCGACTTCGGCTGCTCCTGCTGTGCCTCGGCGAACCCGCCGCAACCCGAGCCCTGCTGCGGCGTCACGTTGCGGCGCGTGAAGACCGTGCGACTCGGCGCGTCGATGCCCACGAGGTCGAGGTCGCAGTCGCCGTCGACGTCGATCGCCGCGAGGTGGCGAATGAGCGATCCGAACTGAAACGACTGATCGATCTCGAACGTGAACGCGCCCGCGCCCGTGCGGCGACCGATCGCGATCGTTCCGGGCAGCGCCGCGCCCGACACCGCGTCGAGGTCGCCATCGCCATCGAAATCGGCGAGCAACAGCGAGAACGAGTAGCCCGACGGAGCGCCATCGCCGTCGAGCGTCTGCGTGAGCGCGCCTGTTCCGTCGTTCACGAACGCGAGGACTCGCTGCGCGCTGTCGAGCAGCAGCGCGGGGCAGACGACATCGAGATCGCCGTCGCCATCGATGTCCGCGAGATCCATGCCCGCGATGCCGGGGCGCTCGGCGCCGAGGATCGGAACGCGGTATTCCTTCGCCGCGACAAACCGCCCCGCTTCGTTGCGGATCACCGCGATGCGGCTCGCGCCGATCTCGTTGACCACGAGATCGAGATCGCCGTCGCCATCCATGTCGCCCGCGTGCACGAGGCGCGGATAGGCGATTCCGCCGAGGAATTGCCCGAGCCGCACGCGCGCGGTGCGCTCGAACGCCAAGCCGCCGCCGTTCGCGACGCGGCTCGAGAACACATCGATCGACTGCCCGATGTAGTTGCACACCGCGACATCGACATCGCCGTCGCCGTCGAAATCGCCGAGCGCGACCGACTGCGGATCGCGGCCGACGCCGCCGAGCTCGACATCCGCGAGCACGAGCGCCTCCTCGAAAAGTCCGCCCGCGAGACCGCGGTAGCACACGAGCCTGGGCACATCGCCGCGCCACGCGCCGACGATGTCCTCGCGTCCGTCGCCGTCGATGTCGGCCAGCTCGACCCAGTCGACGAAGCCCGGCGCCGCGAGCGTCTGCAGCGTGACAAAGCGCCCGTTGCCGAGACCGCGCTGCGTGATGAGCCGGTCGTCCGGGTCGCGGCCCGCGATCACGAGGTCGGGAAAGCCGTCACCATCGAGGTCGCGCGTGCGGAACATCGTCGGAAAGAACGGTTCCGGCAGCTGGTCGAAGAGGTTGCCCTGAAAGGCGAGCGGCGTCTCGTCGGCGCGCGCGGACGCGCAGGCGAACGCGCTCGCAATCGTGGCGACGCCGGCGAATGCGGAGATGAGCGTCGTTCGCAATCGCATGCGTGCCCTGCAGGCCATGGCCCGCCGCTTACTGCCAGTTGCTGAGGATCGCGGTCACATCGCGCGAATCAACGACGCCGTTGCCATCCACGTCGCCAGGGCCAGCCGTGCCCCAGCCCGAGAGGCAGATCGCGACGTCCAGGCTGTTGACCGCGTAGTCGTGGTTGAGGTCGCCGGTCGGATACTGCCGCACGCCCGCGATGTTGACGGTCGCGTTGATGCCGTTCGTGATCGTGATCGAGGTCACCGTGCCCGACATGAGCAGGTTCGCCGTGTTGCCCGCGGGAATCACCGTCGGAATCGGCAGCGCGAGATCGGTGAACGGCGGCGCCGTCACGGGCTGCGTGACGGTGTTCGTGCCCTGCGAGGTGATCACGAGCGACACCGTGTTGTTCGCGTTGATCGTGACCGTGCCGTTGAGCGGAAGCACCGCGGCCACGGGCGTGCCGTCGCTGACCGGCGTGCCGAGCAGCGTGGCGACCACGATGTAGTTGACGGGCACGGCGACGGCGAAGGTGTACGTGCCGTTCTTCTGCGGCACGAGCACGCCGAACACGGGCTTGCCCGTCTGCTCGGCGCGGAAGGTCGAGACCGTTCCGTTGCCGACAGGCACGGGGATCGTCACGCCGCCCGGATAGATCGACGTCGGCTGCACCGTGTGGAAGCTCTGGTAATTGATGTTCACCGTCGCCGCGAGCGTGCCGGGAACCGCACCGAGCATGTCGAGGCTGAGCCCGCCGACATGCACCTGCAGCGCCTCGGCATCGACGCCGAAGGTCATCGTGCCCGTCGGATGCGACGAGATGTCGCCCGCCAGCGCGAAGGACGCCGTGTAGGTGATCGGGTTGTTGCCGCTGCCGCCGAAGAAACCAGGCAGGGTGCGCGTGCCGGTCGGCAGCGTGGTCGCGTCGTAGTTCCCGATGAACGTGCCCGCGAAGGGCGCGGCGACGTCGGTCGACTGCACGACGGTGCTCGTCGCCTGCGTGACCTGGCAGTTGTAGGTCGACTCGTTGGCGAACGCCGTCGCGGCGAGAAGCGCAGTGGGTGCCACGAGGGCGGCGAGCAGTCGGGTCGTCATCGAGAAATCCTCTTGAGATGGAACTGGAGCGGCCTCGGCGTGTGCCCCGGGCGTGTGACTTGGGCGTGTGACCTGGGCGTGTGACCTGGCCGGTGACCTTGGCGGTCGATCTCCCAAGATTACCTCCTCGGGTTCGATCTCCAAGCGGACGCTTGCGCGGATTGTCAGTCTTTCGCGGAACTGTTCGGGGCCGCGAGCAGCTGCTGAACTCGCTCAAGGCGCTGCTTGTGCAGCGGACGGTCGGGTTCAAGCACCACAAGGGCTTCGATATGGACCCGCGCGCGATCCAGGCGGCCGGCCTCGACAGCGATCGCCGCGGCGAGTTCGCGGACCGAAGGATCGAAGGGATTCATCCGCACCGCGCGCTCCGCGGACTCGAGCGCAGCGGGCAAGTCCCCTGCCGCGCGCCGATTGCGCGCGATGGCGAGCGCGTAGACGTTGTCCTTGTCGCTGCGGATGTCGAGCTCGCGCAGGTGCGCGAGCGCCGTCGGATCGCCCGCGGCGGAGAGCCCGTCGCCCGCCGCATCGGTCGCGAGCTTGGCCCACACGCGATGCGGATACGGATCGACCGGGCGCAGCTTCGCGTAGCGCTCGAGGAGTTCGCGCAGCTGGTCGGTCGCTTCCTTCGAAGTTGCGCGCGCGCGGCGAAGCAGGATCTCGACGAGATCCGCCTGCTCGGGATGCGCCGCGAGGAACGCGCGCACCGTCGCGTCGTCGAACTTCACATCGGGCATCGGACGCGTCGGCCACTGCGCGGCGCGAAGGTCGAAGCGCTTGCTGCCCGGCCGGCCGATCGCGTTGCTCCACGCGGTCGCGACCGCCTGCAGCCGGACCTTCTCGGCCTGCGCGAGCTTGGCCTCGGCGGCATCGTCGCCCTTGGCGAGCTCGAGCGCGAGCTCGCGCATCGACGGCTCGCACGCGAGTCCCCACGAGCGCACTTCGCCCGCAGCCCACGCCTTGAAGCCCTTGTAGAAATCCGCGCGGCTCACGCCGAACGCGCGGCGCATCGCCTCGTCTTCGCGGATGCCCTCGGCGTACGAGAACAGCAGCTTGCGCAGCGGCTCCCAGCCGAACGTGCGCTCGATGTACTCGACCATCCAGCGGCCCTGCGCGTACGCCTGCGCGCGATCGGTCTGCTTGCGCGGACGGATGAACGCCCAGTTGATCTCGTCGAGGTCGAACAGCGATTCGGTCTGCCACGCCGCCGCAAGCATCTGGCACGTGTCGAATGTGCGCGGCGTGTCCTCCATCGTCACCGCGACCGCTTCGGTCAGCCAGTGCGGGATGCGGTTCTTCGTCATCGAGAGCGTGACGGTGTGCGTGTACTCGTGGCGCAGCACGGCGAGCGGATCGAACAGCCCGAGGTGCTTGGCCTGCGGGCCGTCCTTGGGAATCTCGATCGCGATCGACGGACCCGTGCACACCGCGATCGTGTGGATGCGCGGCTGTCCCGTGATGCGCACGCCGAAGCTGCGGTGGTCGGGCATCACGTCGATGAGCGTCTTCTGCGACGGCTCGTGCGCGAGGCGCGCGCACACCGATTCGTGCATGCCATCGAGCACGCCCGCGAGGAGCTGCGCGACCAGCGCCGCGTCGCCCTCGGGATGGCGGATGATGAAGTGCCTGGTCTCGATGCGCTTCCAGCCCGCGAGCTGCTCGGCGAGCTTGAGCGTGAACACCGTGCGCTCGTCGTTCGGGTCGAGCGCGACCGCGGCGCGCAGGTCCTCGACGGCGCGCGCCTCGCGGCCGTCCTGCATCGAGAGAAGGCCGAGCTCCGCGCGCGGCATGGCCCACGCGGGCTCGCGTTCGGCGGCGCGCTCGAGGATCTCGCGCGCCTCGGCGTACTGACGGTCGAACGAGAGCTGCCGTCCGCAGATCACGAGCGCTTCGGCGCTGCCCGGAGAACGCGCGTCGGCCTCGGCGAGCGTCTTGCGCATCGCGTCGAACTGGAATCGCGCGGCCTCGAGCGACGCGCGCCAGGCGAGCGCCTCCGCGGGAACATCCGCGCGCGTGAAGACCGCATCGAGCGCTTCCTCCGCCGTATCGGGATCGTGCTGCATCAGCGCGCTGCGCACATCGAGAAACGCCGCGAAGGGATGGTCGGGATCGAGCCTGCGCAGCGCGGTCGCCGCGTTGGTCGCGCCCGCGAACTCGAAGCGCGCGAGCGCGAGTTCGCCCGCGAGGCGCCATGCGTCGGCGTTGCGCGGCGAAAGCGAGAGCGCCTCGTCGAGCGCGTGGATCGCGTCGGACATCGCGCCGCGGTCGGCGAGGAGCCGCGCCTCGCGCACGCGGATGCGCGCGTCGAGGCGGTCGACCTGCTCGCGCGCACGGGCGAGGGTGGCGAGCAGCGAGCGGTATTCATCGGCGGCCGTCGCGTCGAGGCGAATGCGCAGCGCGCCGAGATCGACGGCGGCGAGGATTTCCTCGATGTTCGTGCTGGTGCGGAGCGCGGCGCGCGCGGCGTCGGAGGCAGCGATCCTGGCGGCCTCCTCGCGCTTGCCGAGCGCGGCGAGCGCGGCCGCGCGGCGCGAGAGCAGGCGCAGATCGGTGGCCGATTCGGTGGCGGCGACGACTTCGGCGTATCTCCCCGCGCGAAGCAGCGCCTCGGCGCGCATCCACCGCTCGACCGCCGGATCGGCGAGCGACGGGTCGTCGAGCCGCCAACGCTCGAGCGCGACAAACGCGCGGCGCGCGGGCGTATCGAGGTCGAGGTCGTCGAAGATCGTGTGGAGGACGCGGAAATCCTTGCGTTCCTCGTCGGTCAGGTAGTCCGCGGTCACGGTCTCGAGCACGGCAGCCGACGGCGCGACCGTGTCAGGCACGAGCGTGTCGGGCGGCGCGCCATCCTGTGCGCGCGCGGGTCCTGAAAGCAGGACCGTTGCAAGCAGCGATGCTTGGAGGACGGGGCGGAAACGCGCCATGGATGGAGCGTAGCACTTGCGATGATTCGAGTCGCTTCGCGCCGCGGAATCGCGCGACCTCGGCTACCGTCCTCGCAGCATGATCTCGCTCGTCTCTTCGCTTGCCCTTTCGCTCTCGCTCGCGATCGCCCCGCCCGGCGAACCCACTGCGCCCGCGCAGGTGACGCCGCCGGTTGCGAAGCCTGAGGTCGCGAAGCCCGAGGTCGTGAAGCCCGAGGCCACGAAGCCCGAAGCCACGAAGCCCGAGGCCGCCAAGCCCGACCCCGCCCGCGCGCGCGTCGAGGAGTTCCTCGAAGCGCTCGAGAAGTCCGGCGCGACCATCGAGTCGATGAGCGGCTCGCTCTCGCTCGAGAAGTACGACGCGCTGCTCGAGGAAACCGAGCGGCGCTTCGGCCGACTCGTGCTCGACAAGGCCGGCGGCAAGCGCCGTTTCACGATTCACTTCGAGGAGTTCATCGACGGCTCGGGCCGCGCCGACCGCGCGATCGACCATTGGATCTACGCCGACGGCTGGCTCTGCGAGCAGGACTTCCGCAACAAGAGCTTCACCAAGCGGCAGATCGTCGCGCCCGGCGAGACGTTCGATCCGCTCGCGCTCGGCGAAGGACCGATCCCGATTCCGATCGGACAGAAGAAGGCGGAGGTTCTCGCGCGCTTCGAGGTCGCCGAGACCGAAATCCCGCTCGACATCCCGCTGCTCGGCTCGATGCGCAACGTCGCCGGCCTCAAGCTCGTGCCCAAGGCGGGCACGCCGATGGCCAAGGAAACCGCGGCGATCGAGCTGTTCTACGATCGCACGAGCCTCGCGCCGACCGGCGTCGTGATCCGCGAGAAGAGCGGCAATCGCAGCGTCGCGCGCATCACCAAGCCCGTCGTGAACGGCGAGGTCAGCGACGACGACCGCAAGCTGCTCGTGATCCCGTCGCCCGATCCCAAGGAATGGACGATCGACGTGTGCCCGTGGCGAAAGCCTGAGTGAAGCGCGAGTGCCCGTAGATGGAGGCGAAGCCGGAATCTGCGGGACGGGTTAGGTGAGGTTGTGACTTCCATGTCCGGTGTTCCGCAGACTTCCGTCTGCGGGCATTCACGGTGAGTGGTCGTTCACGGCGAGCCAACACCAGATTGAGCCGCCGCAGCGGCGACCGCTCACACGAGCGCGACTTGCTCGACGATCTCCAGGCCGAAGCCGTGCAGTCCGGGCATCGCCTTGCGCGGATGGTTCGTGAGCACGCGGAGTCGCGAAAGCCCGAGATCACGCAGGATCTGGCCACCCACGCCGAACTCGCGGCTGTCCATCGGCTGCGCGCGCGCGCCGACGCCTTCGGTGCGCGTGAGATCGGGCGAGTTCACATCGTCGCCAGGCCTGCGGATCTGCTGAAGCCGCGCGAAGAAGTCCTCGCCCGCGCCCTCGGGCCGCAGGTAGACGATCGCGCCGCGGCCTTCGCGCTGGATCGCGCGCATCGACGCGCGCAGGTCGTCGCCCGAGCTCGCAGCGCCTGCCGCAGACTTGATGCCGAAGATGTCGCCAAGCAGATCGCGGCGATGCATGCGCACGAGCACCGCGTCGTCGGCCGCAGGCACGCGGCCATGCGCGTCGGGCACGCCGACGCCGCCGCATGAAAGCACGAGATGCGGGACGGGATCGACCGCGCTTTCGTAGGCGATCAGCGTGAACACGCCTTCAGGCGTCTCGATGCGCGCGCCCGCCGCGGGCTCGACGCGCTTGACCAGCGTCTCGCGCGCGAGGCGGTACTCGATGATCTGCTCGACCGAGCACATCTTGAGCCCGTGCTGCGCGCAGATCTTCTCGAGGTCGGGCACGCGGGCCATCTCGCCGCTCTCGAGCACGATCTCGATGATCGCGGCCGCGGGCTTGAGGCCCGCGAGCTTGCAGAGATCGACCGATCCCTCGGTCTGGCCAGTGCGCACGAGCACGCCGCCCGCGCGTGCGCGCAGCGGATTGATGTGGCCTGGACGCACGAAATCATCGGTCGTCGACTTCGGATCGGCGAGCAGCTGGATCGACTTCGCGCGGTCGCGCGCGCTGATGCCCGTGCCGACGCCGTGCTTCGGATGTCCATCGACGGTCACGGTGAACGCGGTGCCGCGCACGCTGGTGTTGACGCCGGTCTGCGGCCCGAGATCGAGTCGGTCGCAGTCCTCGCCCGTCATCGCGACGCAGAGATAGCCTCCGCCGACGCGCGTGAGGAAGTTGATCATCTCGACGGTCATCGCCTCGGCGGCGACGACGAAATCGCCTTCGTTCTCGCGGTTTTCATCGTCGACGAGCACGATCGCCTTGCCGGCGCGCATGTCGTCGAGGATCTCTGGGATCGATGCGAACGCCATCACGCGTGTCCTCCCACGATGCGCGCGTGGCGCGACCACAGCGTGTCCATGAGCGCGCGATGGCCCGCGGCGATCGCCGCGTCGTCGAGCCTGCGCGCGACGACCTCGAGCAGCTCGACGAGCCAGTGGAAGTCGTCGACGGAGATGAACTCGCGTCCGACCTTCGCCTTGCTCTTGCCCGCAGCAACGCCGTCGATGTCCTGCATGTTGTGGTAGTTCCCGAGCGGCAGGCACACGCACGTCGACGCGATGCCGAAGCTCGCAAACGCCGTAGCCTCGCATGCGCCGCCCGGCATGAGCTTGCGCTGGAACTTGAACGCGGGCGCTTCCTTCGCGTGCGCCGCCGCGATGTCGCCGATGCGGTTCGTGAGCTCAGGCGTGAACACGCTCAGGCGGTCGCCCACGCGCACGATCGGACCGGCGCCGATCGGCGAATCATGCGGGAAACTGCGGGAATTCTCGAGGCACACGAGGCGCGCGCCCGTCGGCACCGTGCCGTTGCGCGCGGCGCCGATCGCGCCGATGAAGCCGATCTCCTCGCTGCGCGTGAAGAGCAGCGCGACATGCGCGCACGCCGCGTCGCGCGAGATCGCGTCGAACGCAACCAGCGCCGCGGCGAGCGCCGCGAGGTCGTCGCATGCGTGCGTGTGCGCGAGGCCCTTCTTCACTTCGGCCTTCGCGAACTTCCAGCGCGCGATCGAGCCCGCGGCGATGTGGCTGGCGGCGGCGGGCCTGGCGAGCTTCGCGACGACCGTCTTGAACGGCTTGCTCGCGGGATCGGTCTTCGCGTCGAGCGAGACGATCTTCGCGTCGAACGACTTGCGCGTGTCCCGGTCGAACACCTCGAGCGCGGCACCCTTGAAGTACGGATCGTTCACGCCGCCGCGGAACTCGAGGTCGAGTTCGACGCCTTGCCGAGACGACTTGCCCTTCGCGCGCACCGCCGTGACGACGAACGCAGGATGATCGAGATGCGCGGTGATCATCACGGGCTTGACGCCCGACTTCGCGCCGCGCGCGCACGCCTCGAGAAAGTCATGCCGCGCGATCGTGAGGTTGCCGAAGCGGTCGCGCGAGAGCACGACGCGGTCCTTGCGCGCGGCGACCCACTTCTCGATCGCCTCGATCACGCGCTCCTCGCGGCCCGCGGCCGTCGGCAGCGAGGTGATGTCGAGCAGGAACTTCTCGCGCGCGGCGCGCGTCGAAGCAGAGACGACCGTGCCGCCGGCCTTGCTGGCCGTGCTCTTGCCGATCTTGCTCTTGCCGACCTTGCTCTTGCTGACCTTCGACTTGCTGGCGGGCTTCCTGCTCGGCTTCTTCGCGGGCATCTGGCGGCTCCTCGTGGAAACTCACGTTCTCGGCGCCCGCGGCGTGTTTCCTGCGGGGCGGCGATGGTAGTCGTTGGACGCACGCAACGCGCAGGCTCCGATACGATCCGCCCCCCATGTCCGCCGATTCGAGCGCCATTCTCCGACCCGCCTGCGATCCCGCGACCGAGCTCGATTCCCGCTTTCGCGCGGCGATCCGCGCGGTCACCGGCGGCACCGACGCCGATCCGCAGATCCGCGTGAGCGGCAACGCCAAGTTCGGCGACTTCCAGGTCAACGCCGCGATGTCGCTGGCGAAGGAGCGCGGCACGAATCCGCGCGCGCTCGCAGACGAGATCCTCAAGGCCGCCGATCTCGCGGGCGTGGCGAGCAAGTGCGAGGTCGCGGGTCCCGGCTTCATCAATGTCACGCTCGAGCCGGCGTTTCTCGTCGCGCGGGTCGACGAACTCTCGCGCAGCGCGACCTTCGGCATTCCCGCCGCGACCGATCCACACGCCGTCGTCATCGATCTCTGCGGCGTGAACGTCGCCAAGCAGATGCATGTCGGCCACCTGCGCGCGACGATCATCGGCGACTCGCTCGCGCGCGTGTTCGAGCGCCTCGGCCGCAAGGTGTGGCGCGAGAACCACCTCGGCGACTGGGGCCTGCCGATCGCGATGACGCTCGCCAAGCTCGTGCGCGAGAAGGCTGATTTCGCGCTGCTCACGCTCGACGACCTCAACGCCGCGTATCGCGGCGCGCAGAAGGAGACCTCGACCGCGGATCTCGACGCCGCCTACGAGTTCCGCTGCGGACCGCACCGCATCGCCGAGCTCGAGCTGCAGTACGAGCCCGCGCGCGCCGCGATGGACGACGCGAAGAAGACGCTCGTCCGCCTGCAGTCCGGCGACAAGGAGATCGTGCGCCTCTGGGAGCGCCTCATCGAAGTCACGATGGAGCAGGTCTACGAGGCCGCGCGCACGCTCAACGTGAAGGTCGGCCCCGAGAACAACCGCGGCGAGAGCTTCTTCCGCGACCGGCTCGCGGGCGTGGTCGATGCGTTCGCGAAGTCGGGCCTCGCGAAGAGCGACCGCGGCGCGATGGTCGTTCCGTTCGCCGATCGCGAGCGGCCGCTGCTCATCCAGAAGTCGGACGGTGGATTCCTCTACGCGACGACCGATCTCGCGGCGGTGCGCTTCCGCACGCACGAGCTCGACGGCGATCTCGTGGTGTATGTCGTCGACGCGCGCCAGCGCGATCACTTCAAGGATGTCTTCGACGCCGCGCGGCTCCTCGGCTGGAGCAAGACCGCCGACGGCACCGAGTCGGCGCTCGTCCACCTCGGCTTCGGCGCCGTGCTCGGCGCCGACAAGAAGCCGCTGAAAACGCGCTCCGGCGAGAACTTCACGCTCAAGGACCTGCTCGACGAGGCCTGCGAGCGCGGCACCGCGGAAGTCACGCGCCGCGCCGCCGATCCGAACGCGCCGACGCACGGGCTCGCGCCTGCGGAACTCGCCAAGATCGGCGCCGCCGTCGGCATCGCCGCCGTGAAGTACGCCGATCTCTCGGGCGATGTGACCAAGGACTATGTGTTCGACCTCGACCGCATGGTCGCGTTCGAAGGCGATACGGGCCCGTACCTCCAGTACGCGCATGCGCGCATCGCGTCGATCCTGGCGAAGTCGGGCGAGTCCGCCGCGGCGATCGCCGCCGCGCCGCTCGCGCTCGCGGATCCCGCGGAAAAAGCGCTCGCGCTCCATCTCACGCGGTACGCGCAGATGGTGCTCGACGTCGGCCGCACGCTCGAGACGAACCGCGTCGGCGCGTACCTCGCGCAGCTCGCGACGCTCTTCAACGGCTTCTACCAGGCTTGTCCGGTGCTCAAGGCCGACGACGCGGCCGCGCGGCTGTCACGCCTGCGGCTTTGCGCGATCACGCGCGCCGTGCTCGCCGACGGACTCTCGCTGTACGGGATCATCGCGCCCGAGCGCATGTGAACGCGGTCAACGCGGCGCGGTGGCGGCGCCGGAAGCAACCTCCACGCCGAGCGCCTTCGCGATGTCGGCGATGCGCCACAGGCACAGCGACTTGTCGGCGAATTCGCCGTCGGCCTCGGTGCAGTACTCGGTGATCGTCATCAGCGGCTTCGGCAGCGAATACGGCTTCTGCTCGAGATTGAGCGCGCGCCAGTCGCCGGTGCGGATGTCGTCGTTGCGCTTGCGCGCGACAAAGGTCGTGGTGAGCAGGTAGGTCGAGCCGCTCGCGCAGATGTTGCGAAGCGCCGCGAGACCGTCGGCAAACGACAGATGCACGATGCAGTCGCGGCAGAAGACGAGGTCGACGGTCGGCAGCGGGTCGGAGCAGAGATTCAGCTGCTGGAATCGCACGCCCGCGGCGCCGTACTTCATCTGGTTCTTCGCGGCGAGTTCCGCCACGATGTCGCCGCCGATGTAGTCGATGCCCGCGAGATCCACGCGCTTCATCCAGTGGAAGTCGCCGCACGGAGCATCGAGCACCGACGCGACCTTGAGCTCACGCAGCACGCCGCCGAGCGCCTTGACGAGCACCTCGGTCTGGTCGTCGTCGGAGCCGCGGCCCGAGACGGACGCATGTCCCTCCCAGCCGTTCTCGCGATAGATCTGGGTGAACACCGACTGCGTGGCCGTGCGTCCGCGCAGCGAGCCGACGGTGCGCTTGACCGCTCGGTAGAGGCTCACGGCGCCGGGAATGCTCTTGATCGTGTTCTTCAACTGCTTCATGGGAATCTCGCGAAAATGCCGCGCCAGACCGGCGCGTGCGGGAGATGTCGGACCGTACGGAGCATCCCTGCAGCTGAATGCGTAGTTGCCGCTCAAATCGCGACTTCGGAGAAACATTGCTGAGAATGAACGGAGACCTCAAGCAGTGCGCGCTGCAGGCGCGGAAACCGCGGCGCACCCGTATTCTCCGCCCATGCCGTCGACCAACCCGCGCTTTCCGAACGTCCGCATCTACGACCACCCGCTGATCCAGCACAAGCTCACGATCATGCGGGACAAGCGCACGACGCACGAGCAGTTTCGGCAGCTGCTCAACCAGATCACGGGCCTGATGGCCTACGACGTGTGCCGCAACCTGCCCGTGCGCGCGCTCGAGATCGAGACGCCGATCACCCGCATGACCGGCGCGCAGCTGGCCGCGCCGACCACGATCGTGCCGATCCTGCGCGCGGGCCTCGCGATGATGGACGGCCTGCTCGCGCTCTTTCCCGAGGCGCATGTCGGCCATGTCGGCATCTACCGCGACGAGTCGACGGCGAAGCCGATCACCTACTACGCGAAGTTCCCGCCAGGAATGGCCGACGGCCCGGTGATCCTCGTCGACCCGATGCTCGCGACCGGCGGCAGCGCGGTCCACGCGATCGAGCTGCTCAAGGAAAAGGGCTGCCGCGACATTCGGCTCGTGTCGCTCGTCGCCGCGCCCGAGGGCATCGCCGCTCTTCACGCTGCGCACCCTGATCTGCCGATCCATGTCGCGTCCGTCGACGAACGGCTGAACGAGCGGTTCTACATCGTGCCTGGTCTTGGCGACGCAGGCGACCGCATCTTCGGCACGCAGTGAACCATTCGTCGGCGGCCACGCGATGGCCGAGCCGAGACGCAAGACCGAAGCCAAGAACTTCATCCAGGATCGCCCGGGCGGCTACTTCACGCCCAAGGGGATCGACCGTCAGGCCGAACGCCACGACCGCGACGCGCTCGCTCAGAACGTGCGCCTTCTCGGCGACACCGTGCCAAGCCCCCTGCCGCGCCTGGTCACGGGCGCGCCCGCGATCGAGCCGCGCTTTCACACCGATGGTCCCGAGACCTCGCTCTATGTCGGCGATTGCCGCGAGATCCTCGCCAAGCTCCCCGAGAAGGGCAACGTCGACCTCGTCTTCGCCGATCCGCCGTTCAACTGGGATGTCCCGTACACCGGCTGGAAGGACGAGATGCCGCGCGCCGAGTTCGAGCGCTTCACCTTCGACTGGCTCGACCTCGCGGTCGATTGCCTCGCGCCGCACGGCTCGATCTGGGTGAACGTGCCCGACGACCTCGCCGCCGAAGTCGTGATGCACCTCAAGCGCCGCAAGCTCGCGATGATGAACTGGTGCGTGTGGCACTTCCGCTTCGGCCACAACCGCGACACGAGCTTCATCCTGTCCAAGTCGCATGCGCTGTGGTTTGCCAAGGACCCCGAGAACACGCACTGGAACGCCGACGCCGTGCTCGAGCCGAGCGATCGCTCGACGCTCTATGGCGACACGCGCACGCACACCAAGCTGCACGGTTCGCAGGGCATGCGCGTGCCGTTCGACGTGTGGTACGGCCCGTACTGGGGCCGCGTGCATTCGAAGAACTCCGAGCGCCGGCCGCTGCATCAGAACCAGCTGCCCGAGGTCTACCTCGAGCGCGTGATCCTCTCGACATCGCGGCCGGGCGACATCGTGCTCGATCCGTTCGCGGGTTCGGGCACGACCTCGACGGTCGCGCGCGCGTGGGATCGCCGCAGCATTTCCTGCGAGATCAGCGATGAATTCGCGGCGAGCGCGTGGGAGCGCATCACCAAGGTCGGCATGATCCACCAGGGTCGCTCGCGCCTGTCGTTCGATCAGGCGAAGAAGGCGATCCAGCTGTTCAAGCTCGGCCAGGTCGACGAGGGCTGAGTGAGGGCCCCAGCCACCCCTCCC
>CAITDI010000085.1 GCA_903891095.1 uncultured bacterium
CCCGCCGACTGCAATGACGGCGACGCCGCCATCAATCCCGGCGCGCAGGAAATCTGCGACGCAGGCAACGTCGATGAAGACTGCGACGGCGCGGCCGACAACGACGACCGCTCGGCGCTCGACTCCACCAAGTCGAACTTCTACGCCGATGCCGACGGCGACACCTACAGCGTGAGCTCGGCCAGCCGCTTCTGCGACATGCCCGCCGGCTACCTCGCCACCGCTTCGTCGCCCGCCGACTGCGACGATGCCGCGAACGACGTCCACCCGGGCGCCCTCGAGGACTGCGCCAACCTCGGCATCGACAACGACTGCGACGGCGATACTTCGGCAGCCGAGGCGGTGGACTCGGTGAGCTACTACTTCGACATCGATGGAGACACCTTCGGCGGCGCCTTCGACCGCAAGTCTTGTGACCCGGTCTCGGGCGATGTGCGCAACAGCGACGACTGCGACGATGAGCATCTGCTTTACGCGGACGGCGACGGAGACAGTTACGGAGCCGGCGCGCCGGTCGCCTGTGGCGTCGTCTCGAATGACGACTGCAACGACAGCGACGCCACCGTCCACCCCAGCGCCGTCGAGAACTGCGCCAACCTCGGCACCGACAACGACTGCGACGGCGTCAACAATGACGCCGAGTCCATCGACTCCGTCGACTACTACCGCGACCAAGACGGCGACGGCTACCGCGGCGCATTCGATGCCAAGTCCTGCTCTCCGATCCGCGGCGATCTGACCAGCGACGCTGGCCTCGACTGCAACGATGACGCGAACGACGTCCACCCGGGCGCCCTCGAGGACTGCGCCAACATCGACATCGACAACGACTGCGACGGCGATCCTTCGGCAGCCGAGGCGGTGGACTCGGTGAGCTACTACTTCGACATCGATCGAGACACCTTCGGCGGCGCCTTCGACCGCAAGTCCTGTGACCCGGTCTCGGGCGACGTGACCAACAGCGCCGACTGCAACGACTACGAGCTCCAGTACGCCGACACCGACGCGGACGGCCACGGTGCTGGCGATCCCGTCGCTTGCGGCGTCCCGTTGCACGACGACGGCTGCCCGAACGACAGCAACAAGACCGACCCCGGCACCTGCGGCTGCGGTACCCCCGACACCGACAGCAACGGCAACGGCATCGCCGACTGCCAGGACATCCAGCTCTTCCTCACGCCGAGCTCGACCGCTGTCTGCGAAGGCCAGGTCCTCCGCATCCGCGTCTCCTCGACGTGGCCGTCGAACTCGCCGACCTACCTGCTCACGGGCATCCAGCTCGCGATGCACTTCGACGCGCGTCTGATCCACCTCGATCCGCTCGATCCGAATGCGATCGTGCCTGTCGAAGGCGGCCCATTCGCGCGCCAGATGAGCGAGCGCGTCGACTACGTCGACACCGACCATGACGGCGTCGCCGACCTCGGCACCATCCGCTACGCGGTGGTCATCGACGAGACGCAGACCGGCATGACCGATGCGGCCGACCTCGTCGACCTCACCTTCACGCTGGTTCCGGGCGCGTCGGTGTGCTCGGCCACAAACCTCGTGACCTTCGAGCCCGTCGGTCCGTTCGTGACGCGCTTTGCGAAGATCCAGGACAACGCTCCTGGCGTCCTCGTGCCGCTCACGACCAACCTCGAGCCCGAGCGCCTCGACTACCTGCCGCCGTTCTTCAGCACGCTTCCGGCGAACATCACCGTCGCCACCGATGCGGGCTCGACCTACGGCGGCTACGTGCCGCAGCCCGAAGTCACCGCCGCGGACAACTGCGACGGCGACACGACCGTGACGCTCTCGATCCTGCTCCCGAACGGCTCCACGATCACCTCGTGGCCGGCGGACAGCATGTTCCCGATCGGCGTCTCGACCGTGACCTGGAGCACGCACGACATCGCGGGCCACGCCTGCACTGCGTCGCGCACCATCACGGTGGGCAACTACCAGCTGCTCGATGCCGCCATCACCTTCCAGGGCTGGATGGCCGGCAACTCGACGCGCTCGCTGCTCGTGATCGCGGACTCGACCCCGGTCGTGACCTCGGTCTCGCTCACGGGCAAGTACGGCACGGCTGAAGCCATCCATGTTCCCGTGGCCGCGGGCTACAGCTGCCTCAGCGCGAAGGATCCGATCCACTCGCTGACCGACATCGACTCGGCACCGACCGTCCTCGACCGTCACTACAAGGCGAGCTTCACCCTGCTGCAGGGCGACTCGAACGAAGACGACAAGGTCGACATCTACGACTTCAGCATCTTCGTGCTGAACCGTGGCGCGCCGCGTGCAGTCGACGCCGTGTCGAACTTCAACGCCGACACCGCGGTCAACAACGGCGACTTCGCCTTCATCAGCCTCAACTTCTTCAAGGTCGGCGAGTCTTGCAGCAGCCCCTTCGACGGGTCTGCGCCGGCAAGCACGGTCAGCGTGAAGGAACTCCGTCGCCAGGGCCTCGGCCAGCTGGCGGTGGCGGACCTCAATCACGATGGCTGGATCGACCTGCGAGACATCCAGCTCTACCTCCAGACCGGAGGACCTGTGCCCGCGACCCCCGACCTGCCGGAACAAGAGCAGGGCGGCGGATGGTAATCCATCCGCTGAGTGAACAGACTGATTTCGCCGCGAGCGTTTCCGCGACGAAGACGTATGAGTGACGACCGAGCGAGCCCCCGCTGCCAGAATCGAGCGGACGGGCAACGAACTGCCCGCCCAATCGAAGAGGAGACCATCATGACCCCGCAATCCCCCCGATCGACGACTTCATCCCGTGTCAACCACCTGCCCGTCATGGGCCTGCTGGCGGCGTGCCTTAGCGGCGCGGCGTTTGCCGGCGGCGGCGCACCCACCGAGCTGAGCCTCGTGCCCAGCGTGACCTCGGTTGCCGCCGGTGGCACGCTCCACGTGTACCTCGACTCGACGGCGCCGGCGTTCGGTGCGTTCACCGGCCTCCAGGCGACCATCCACTTCGATGCGTCGCACCTGCGGCTCGACAGCGTTGCGCTCGTTCCGAGCGCGACGAACGCGTTCGACGCGACGCTCGCGAGCGACGTCGACAACGTGGCCGGCACGCTGCGCTACGCGGTGTACTCGCTGAGCAGCACCATGACCGCCGGGACGCGCATCAGCGACCTGACGTTCACCGTGCTTGACAGCACGCAGATGTGCGGCACGGCGGACCTGGTTTCGTTCGGCGACATCGGACCGTTCACGACGCGCTTCTCGACCGAGGCCGGCGGCGTGCTGGTGCCGGTGCTCCACAACCTCCCGGCCATCAACCTCGACTCGGTCAAGCCGGTGCTCAGCGGCGTGTCCGCGGACATCACGGTGCCGACCGACGCGGGCTCGACCTTCGGCGCGTATGTCTCGCTGCCGGAAGTCACCGCCAGCGATGATTGCGACGGCGCGCGCCCCGTGACCGTCACCGGTCTCCCCGCGGGCAGCATCTTCCCGATCGGCACGACGACCGTGACCTACTCGGCCATCGATACCTCGGGCAACGAAGTGAGCGACTCGGTCGACGTGACCGTCGAGGCCCACCAGCTGATGGACATCACCATCACGATGCCGGGCCACATGCAGAACGTCACCCAGCGCGAGATTCGCCTGACCGGAACGGGAATCACCCCGATCTACTTCTTGGTCGACATCGATCCGAACGGCGCCACGAGCGGTTCGGGCGTCGCCTACGCCGTCGAGGTTCCTGTCCGCGCCAGCTACTCCTGCATGAGCGCCAAGGACCCCGCGCACACGCTCACGGACACCATCCACAGCTTTGGTACGTCGGGTACCCGCTACACGGCGTCCTTCACCCTCGAGCAGGGCGATTCGAGCGATGACGACCTCATCGACATCTACGACTTCAGCCTCTGGGCGTTCGACCGCGGCAACACCGATCCGGTGCTGAACTACTCGCGCTCGAACTTCGACGGCAACGACGTGATCAACAACGCGGACTTCACCTGCATCTCGATCAACTTCTTCCACATCGGCGACTCCGCCTGCGGCAGCCTGGCCAACCCCGGCATGCCCCAGTCGAAGGTCAGCGTGAAGGAACTCCGTCGCAAGGGTCTCGGTCATCTCGCGATGGCTGACGCCAACCGCGACGGCTGGGTCGACGCGAAGGACATCCAGATCTACATGCAGGGCGGCGGATCCAATCCGGCCACCCCGGCTGCTCCGGCCAAGGCCGAGCGTCCGAACTGGTGATCCAGTTGGATCTGTAACGATTGTGAGGACAGAATCAGCGTGGCCAGGGGCCCGGCGAAAGCCGGGCCCTTGACCCGCTCAAATCCGCGGCGAGATTCTCGCTGAGGAAACCTGGGTACGGATGGCACGCGCAGGACGCCGGAGGGCGTAGCGCGAGAGTCGTACAACAGCAGACGCGCATGCCCCCGCGCGGAAGCCCAGGAGATTTCGATGCCATCCCGCGCAGCCCATACTTTCAGCTCGAGCTCTGCGCGCAACACCGCGCGGACTGCCTCTGGCTCGTTGCTGATGTCCGTCCTCGCCGTTGGCGTGGCTGCGGACTTCGCGCATGCCGGGACGCCGAGCGGCACTGTCTGCGCGTGGGGATTCAATCAGAGCGGGCAGACCAGCGTGCCGTCGGACCTGGGGCTTGCGAGCTTGGTCGCTGGTGGCGATGAGTTCAGCCTTGCGCTGCTGGCGAACGGGACCGTGCGCGGATGGGGCCTGAACGGCTCCGGACAGTTGGACATTCCATTCGGGCTTTCCGGCATCACCGCGATCTCCGCGGGATCGTTCCACGGCATGGCGCTCCAGTCGAACGGCGTCGTCGTCTGCTGGGGTAACAACAGTGTCGGCCAGAGCGATGTGCCTGTCGATCTCGGCTTCGCGACCGCCATCTCGGCCGGATCGATCCACTCGATGGCGCTCGACGCGAACGGCGTCGTGTGGTGCTGGGGCGACAACCACACCAATCAGTGCAATGTGCCCGTCGGTCTCGGACCGGCCATCGGCATCGCCGCGGGCCTCGACCATTCGGCGGCAATCAAGTCGAACGGCGACGTGCAGTGCTGGGGAGCGAACAACCTCAACCAGTGCGACGTCCCCGTCACGCTCCACAACGTGACCAAGCTCGCCTCGGGCGCGCAGCACATGCTCGCGCTGACCGCGAGCGGCGTGGTCGTCGCCTGGGGCGATGATTCCCACGGCGAGGCCACGGTGCCCACCAACCTCGGCACGGTGACTGCGGTCGCTGCCGGCATGGAACACTCGATGGCGCTCCTCGCCGACGGCACCGTGCGATGCTGGGGCCAGACGCTGTTCGGCGCATGCACTCCGCCCGCCGGACTCAGCAATGCGATCAACATCGGCGCCGGCGGACGCCACTCGCTGGCGATCGTGCAGACCGTCGCCGCTCCGACCGTGACGCTCGTGTCGTCGACCCCGACCACCTGCGGCCTCAACAACGGCGCCATCGACATCTCCGTGACCCACACCGATACGGTCGCCTGGACCGGTCCGAACGGGTTCACCTCGACGAGCGTGGACCTGACGGGTCTCGCCGCGGGCAACTACTCGGTGACCGCCACTGGCCCCGGTGGAACCGCCACCCTGCCCGTGACCGTCGGCGCCACCGCCGACATCATCGCGCCGGTCATCGCGAGCTACACCCCAGCCGACTCGAGCTCTGCTCGTCAGAACTGCACGGCAACCGTACCGAACTTCACTTCGTCCGTCGTCGCGAGCGACAACTGCACGGCGAGCGGATCCCTCGTGATCACGCAGTCGCCCGTCGTGGGAACCAGCGTCGGCCTCGGCGCGACGACGGTCAGGATCACCGTGACCGATGCGTCGGGCAACAGCGCGCATGTCGATGCGACGTTCACCGTCACTGGCAGCGTCGCGACGTACTTCCGCGATTCCGACGGCGACGGCTTTGGCGCGACTTCGCCGACCTCCGACAGCTGCGCGGGCGCTCCGACTGGCTATGTCGCGAGCAACACCGACTGCAACGACAGCAACGCGGCCATCCACGCGCCGATCAGCTACTACATCGACGCCGACCACGACAACTACGGCTCCACCGCCACCGCGAGCCTCTGCGAGACCAGCGCTCCCGCCGGATACTCGGCGGACAACACCGACTGCAACGACGGCAACGCGGCCATCCACGCGCCGATCAGCTACTACATCGACGCCGACCACGACAACTACGGCTCCACCGCCATCGCGAGCCTCTGCGAGACCAGCGCGCCCGTCGGATACTCGGCGAGCAACACCGACTGCAACGACGGCAACAGCGCCGTCCACCCCGGCGCGACCGAAGTCTGCAACGGCATCGACGACGACTGCATCGGCGGCGTCGACAACGGCCTCACCTTCGTCGACTACTACACCGACGGCGACTCCGACGGCTACGGCGCGGGCAGCGCGACCAGCGCGTGCGCACCGATCGCCGGAAAGGTCACCAGCAACACCGACTGCAACGACAGCAACAGCGCCGTCCATCCTGGCGCGACCGAAGTCTGCAACGGCATCGACGACGACTGCGTCGGCGGCGTGGACAACGGCCTGACCTTCGTCAACTACTACACCGACGCCGACGGCGACGGCTACGGCAGCAGCTCCAGCGGCGCGACCAACGCCTGCGCGCCGATCGTTGGCAAGGTCGCCAACAACACCGACTGCAACGATGCCAACACGTCGATCAACCCCGGCGCGACCGAAGTCTGCGACGGCGTCGACAACAACTGCGTCGGCGGCATCGACGAGGGCGTGCAGCTCGCGTTCTACCCCGACAGCGACGGCGACGGATTCGGCGACGCGGCGTCGCCGCTCTTCGCCTGCTCGGCGCCGGCTGGCTACGTGACGGACCACACCGATTGCGACGACACGCGGCTGCTCTACGCCGACGTCGACAGCGATGGTCACGGCGCGGGCGCGCCCGTCGCGTGCGGCGTTCGCTCGAACGACGACCACTGCCCCACCGACCCGGCCAAGCTCACGCCTGGCTTCTGCGGCTGCGGTCATCCGGACGACGCCAACGGCGACGGCAACATCGACTGCGCGGGAACCACGCTGACCATGGCGCGCATCACGCCGCCGCTCGTCGCGGGCTGCCCGATGATCGTGCGCGTCTCGTCGACCGCCTCGCAGAGCGTGCTCTCGGGCCTTCAGCTCGCGGTGCGCTTCGACACCAACCACCTGCGCCTCGATGCGGTCAACCCGGTCGAGGGCGGACCGTTCAGCATGGAAATCGTCGAGCAGATCGACAACACCGCGGGCACGCTGCGCTACGCGGTGGGCGTTGCCGACGGCGAGCCCGGCACCGACCTCGCGTCCGGCCTGGTGGATCTCGTGTTCACCGTGCTCGACACGAACCCGCTGTGCGGCGCGAGCGATCTCGTGCAGTTTGCGATCGTCGACGGCTTCGACACCGAGGTCGGCACGATGGCTGGCGGCGGATTTGCGCCGCTCGTCGTCGACCTTCCGAGGACCAACCTCGACTGCATCATCCCCGTGCTTTCGGGCGTGCCGTCGAGCGATGTCGAGCTCGCGACCGACGCCGGCTCGATCTACGGCGCGTTCGTCGCGGCTCCGACCGTGACCGCGATCGACAACTGCGACGGCCCCGTCGCCGTCTCGCTCCTGATCACCTACCCCGACACCTCGACCTCGACGGTGTGGCCCGCCGACAGCATGTTCCCGATCGGCACCTCGACCGTGCGCTACACGGCCGTCGACTCGACCGGCAACCTCGCGTCCGAGTCCTACACCGTCGACGTCGGAAACTTCCAGCTGCTCGACGCGCACATCGCGTTCCAAGGCGCATTGGTCGGAAGCTCGACGCGGCAGATCCGCATCAAGACCGGCGCGCTCACGCAAGTCGTGCCCGTCTCGCTCACCGGTGCGATCGGCACGATCAGCGGCGTGCATGTGCCCGTCGCGCTCGGCTACTCGTGCATGTCGGCCAAGGACGCGGTGCACGCGCTCACCGACATCGATTCGCCGATCGTCGTGGCCAAGCGCTACGACGCGAGCTTCACCCTGCTCCAGGGCGACTCGAACGACGACGACCTGATCGACATCTTCGACTTCAGCCTCTTCGCGGTCGACCGCGGGTTCGGCAAGGCGGCCGATGCCCGGTCGAACTTCAACGCCGACACGCTGGTCAACAACTGCGACTTCACCTTCATCTGCATCAACTTCTTCAAGGTCGGCCAGTCCTGCTCAGGCGCGTATGACGGCGCACAGCCCGTCGCCCGCGTGAGCGTGAAGGAACTCCGCCGCACCGGTCGGGGCAATCTTGCGGTCGCGGACATCAACCACGACGGCTGGGTCGACACCACCGACATGCAGCTGCTGCTCGAGGGTGGCCGCGCCGACGGTTCGATCGACCAGCCGGTCAAGATCGAACGTCCCCGAACGTGGTAACGCCCCACGAGGCATCTGTGAAGACCTCAAATATCTGCGAAGACTTGACTTGCAACGCATTTGAGCCAGCCTGTATCTGAGCAGAACCACCACTCTCTCGTCTGTCATAGCCCGGACTGTCGTCGTCTGGGCAAGTCGTCCAAGCCTGCCAGTCCGCCCCCGATCAGGACTGTCCAGAAAGCACCGTGTCCGAATGAACCCGAGCCCCCTCCGCTCGACAGCGCTTTTCGCGTTGCTCGTTTCGGTTGCTGCGACCACCGCTGCCAATGCGCAGACGGTTCGCTGCTGGGGCTCGAACACCTACACGCAATGCACGGTGCCAGCGGGCATCGGAACGATCGTCGGCATCGATGCGGGCGACTACCACACGGTTGCGCTTCGCAGCGACGGCACGGTCAAGTGCTGGGGCGCAGGACCGACCACGGGCAACGACTACGGTCAGTGCGTTCCGCCGACGGGTTTGACCAGCGTGGTCTCCATCGCCGCTGGCGCGATCCACACCATCGCCCTGCGCGCCGACGGAACCGTCGTGTGCTGGGGCGACAGCTCGTTCTTTGGTCAGAGCGATGTGCCGCCGGGGCTCGGCGTCGTGACGGCGATCTCGGGCGGCGCGTTCCATACGCTCGCGCTCAAGCGCGACGGAACCGTCGCGTGCTGGGGTCGCAACAACGAAGGCGAGTGCACGCCGCCGGTGGGATTCAACACCGTCGTCGCGGTTTCCGCCGGCAACATCCACTCGATGGGACTCAAGGCCGACGGCACCGTCGCGTGCTGGGGCTCGGACTGGGCGGGTCAGTCGACCGTGCCCGTGGGTCTCGCGACCGTGACCGCGATCGCCGCGGGCGACGCGCACTCGATCGCGCGCCGCACCAACGGCACCGTCGCCGTGTGGGGCGACAACTCCGTCGGCCAGCTCGATGTGCCCGTCGACGTGATCAACGTCGCCGCGGTCGCCGCGGGCGAGCGCCACTGCGTCGCGCTCAAGTCCGACGGCACCGTGCGCTGCTGGGGCAACAACACGTTCGGTCAGTGCACCGTTCCTGCGGATCTCGGCACGGCGGCTTCGGTCGCTGCGGCGGGCCTGCACTCGGTGGGACTGCGCGGCACGGGCGGCATCATCGCGCCGACCGCCACGCTGGTCTCGACCACCGGCGCGACCTGCGGACAGGTCAACGGCGCGATCGACGTGACCGTGACCGGCGCAAGCACCATCGCGTGGACTGGGCCGAACGGATTCTTCGCGACCACGACCGACCTCACGGGCATCGCGGCCGGCGTGTACACGCTCACTGCGACCGGTCCTGGCGGACGCGTCACGCTGCCCGTGACCGTCACGCAGGCCGCCGACACCACGCTGCCCGTCATCGTGAGCTTCACGGCGAGCGCGAGCGCGGCCGCTGCGGTCAACTGCACCGCGGTCGTTCCGAACTTCGTGCCGTCGGTCGTCGCGACCGACAACTGCTCGGCATCGACCGCGCTGGTGATCACGCAGTCGCCGCTTGCGGGTACGAGCGTCGGGCTTGGACCGCGCGCGATCTCGATCTTCGTGACCGACGAGTCGGGCAACCGCGCGACCGCCACCGCGACATTTACCGTCACGGGCACGCAGGTCACCTACTACCGCGATGCGGACAGCGACACCTTTGGCAACCTCGCCGTCACGAGCGCGGTGTGCCAGAGCACGCCGCCCGCCGGCTATGTCACCAACTCGACCGACTGCGACGACACGCGACTGCTGTACGCCGATGCCGATGGCGACGGTCGTGGCGCGGGCGCACCCGTTGCCTGCGGCGTGCCGACCAACGACGACCTCTGCCCCACGGTTGCAGCGCTCTTTGCGCCGCGCACGTTCTACCGCGACGCGGACAACGACACCTTCGGCAACCTCGCGGTCACCACGTCGGCCTGCGCGGTCACGCCGCCTGTTGGATACGCGGCCAACTCGACCGACTGCGACGACACGCGACTGCTGTACGCCGATGCCGATGGCGACGGTCGTGGCGCGGGCGCACCCGTTGCCTGCGGCGTGCCGACCAACGACGACCTCTGCCCCACGGTTGCAGCCCTCCTCGCGCCACGCACCTACTACCGCGATGCCGACAGCGATACCTTCGGCGCACTCGCGGTGACGACTTCGGTTTGCGCCACCACTGCGCCGACTGGATACGTCGCGAACTCGACCGACTGCGATGACACCCGGCTGCTCTACGCCGACACCGACGGCGATGGCCACGGCGCTGGCAACCCAGTCGCCTGCGGCGTTGCGTCGAACGATGACCTTTGCCCGACGGTTGCCGCGCTCTTCAATCCGGTGACGTACTACCGCGACGCCGACGCCGACAGCTTTGGCGCGCTCGCGGTGACCACGTCGGTGTGCGCCACCACCGCGCCGGTTGGCTATGTCGCGAACTCGACCGACTGCGATGACACGCGGCTGCTCTACGCCGACACCGACGGCGATGGCCA
>CAITDI010000086.1 GCA_903891095.1 uncultured bacterium
ATTCCTCGAGCGCGCGGTACGACGCGATCGCGGCGGCGAGGCCGGCGACCCACGCGATGTCCCACGCGGCGTGCGCGATGCGCGTCTCGCCGCGCACCTCGCGCAGCGTCCAGATGTCGGCGACGAGGATGCCGACGAGAAAGAACGCGATCTCGCTGCCGAGCCACGCGCCGTGCTGCAGCGGTCCGCCGAGCGGCGGCGGTTCGGCCGCGCCCAGTCGCGCGCGCGCCGCGAGGACCGCGGTCGCCGCGATCAGCGCCACGATCAGCGCGCGCCGCACGCGCGTCGGCCGCACCGCGAAGATCCCCCCCGCGATGAACGGCGCGAGCAGGTAGAACTGCACCTCGATCTCAAGGCTCCACGAGATGAAGAACGCCCACGGCTCGTCGCCGAAGATCGCGCGGCGCAGGTACACGAGCCCCGCGAGGTAGTCGCGGATGTGCGCGTTCTCCGGCGCGACCGCGAGCGTGCCCACGAAGAACACGACGAGCGCGATCACATACGGCGGCTCGATGCGCGTGAGCCGCTTGAGGTAGAACCGCGCAAGGCTCGGCTGCGGACGGTCGCCAAGCAGCCGCGCACGCGCGAACGGCAGCACCACCACGAACCCCGAGATCACGAAGAAGAGCTGCACGCCGAGAAAGCCGTGCGACACGATCCAACCGATCGGCGAGCGAAAGACGTCGGCGCCGCCCGTGATCGTCGACACCTGGTCGGCCGCGCCCTTGAGGTAGATCGACAGCGTCGCGTGGAAGAGGACGACGGGCAGGATCGCGACCGCGCGCAGCCCGTCGAGCTCGGCGAGGACCGCACCACCCGAGGTGACGCGGCGGAAGAGATGAAAGGGGAACGCCGGCATGCGGTGGCGTATCGGCTTGATGGCAGGGTGTAGTTGAGGGTGTGGACCGCCGCGCCGAACGCGCGATTGGTGTGGTCGTCGCGCCCACCCGCCGGCCGAAGGCCGGGTGCCACTTCCCCGCAGGGACGTCATGGCCGCGGCGCGCAGCGCCGGTGCGGCGACTGGACCGCCGCTGCGCGGCGCGCCCGTGTGACTTCTCGTGCACGGCGACCACTACCTCCGCTCCGCAGAGGAAGTGGCACCCGCGCCTCCGGCGCGGCGACAAACGTGATCGTGACACAGACCGCCGGCCGAAGGCCGGGTGCCACTTCCCCGAAGGGACGTCATGGCCGCGGCGCGCAGCGCCGGTCCCCTTCCCCACCACCAAAAACAAACACGCCGCGCGTGCCCGCGCGGCGTGTTGAATCTCCATCGTCTCTCAATCACAGCGCCGCGTCGATCATCTTCGCAAAGTCACCCTTCGCCTTCGGGCCGTTGGCGCGGGACATCACCTGTCCGCCCTTGACCACGATCACGCACGGGATGCTCTGCACGTTGAACTTCAGCGCGAGGTTGCGGTTCGTATCCACATCGACCTTGCCGACCTTCGCCTTGCCCTGGTACTCGGTCGCGAGCTGGTCGATCGTCGGGCCGATCGCGCGGCACGGCATGCACCATTCGGCCCAGAAATCGATCATCACGGGGACCTGGCTGTTGGTGACTTCGGAGTCGTAGTTCGCTTCGGTGATGGTGAGGGTCGCTGCGCCGGCCATGGTTCAAACTCCTGTTGCTGCTGTCAGATCGGGGCAGCATGGTAGCGGTCGCCCGTTGCGCGGGGAGGCTGCAATTCACGGGGAAACGCGCGCCCCAGCGCGCGCTCTACATCCCCGCGCCCCTCAGCACCGCATGCGCCACCAGCAGCGCCTCGCGATGCGCGCCGACGTCGTGCGCGCGGATCACGCGCGCGCCGCCGCCGTACGCAGCGACCGCCGCGACCACCGAGCCGATGATGCGCTGCTCGGGATCGGTGCGGCCCGTCACCGCGCCGAGGAAACTCTTGCGGCTCGCGCCGACAAGCACGGGAAATCCCAGCGCCGCGAGCTCGCTCGTGCGCGCGAGCAGCTCGTAGTTCTGCGCGACGCTCTTGCCGAAGCCGAGGCCCGGATCGATCGCAATCGACTCGCGCGCGACGCCCGCGGCCATCGCCATCTCGGCGCGCGCGAGGAGAAAGTTCGCGACATCGCGCACGACATCGCCGTAGGCCGGCGGCTGCGTGTAGCGGTCGGAGTAGCTGTCGTCGCCGGGCGCGTGCAGTCGGTGCATCAGCACGAGCCCCGCGCCCGTGCGCGCGGCGAGCCTGAACATCGCCGAATCCTCGGTGCCCGCGCTCACATCGTTCACGATGTCGGCGCCCGCCTCGATCGCGGCCTCGGCCACTTCGGCGAGCGTGGTGTCGACGGAGATCGCGACATTCGAACGCGCGCGGATGCGCGCGATCACGGGCACCACGCGGCGGACCTGCTCCTCGGCATCGACGCGCTCGGCGCCGGGGCGCGTGCTCTCGCCGCCGACATCGATCACGGTCGCGCCTTCGTCGACGAGCTGCAGCGCGAACCGCGCGGCATCCTCCTGATCCGCAAACTGCCCGCCGTCGGAGAAGCTGTCGGGCGTGATGTTCACCACGCCCATCAGCGCAAACGGCTCGAGCGACAGCACGCGGTCGGAGCTCGCGGTCCAGAAGCGCGTGGAGGTCGGATCCGTCGTCATGGCGTCTTTCCCGCTGCGGGCGGCGCTTCGACGCCTTGCTGCTGCTTGCGCGCCGCGTTCGCGGCCTGCGTCATCATCTTGATCACCTGCACGGGCACCACGAACACCGAGCGCACGCGGCCGCCGCCGAGCTCGATCGACGCGCCGATCGGCGGCGCGTCGGCCTCGATCTCGGGGATCATCGACTTGAGCTGCGCCTCGCTCACGAAGCTCGACGCGATCTGCGTCCCGAGCTGCACGATGCGGCCGATGCCGACCATCGCCTCGACATCGCGCGACGCCGGCATCCACGCCTCGATCGACTGCACGGTGTCGTCGCCCGCGAGCGACTTCGTGCCCGAAGCCGCCTCGAGCGCGCGGCTGTACACGTCGGGCCGCTGGCTGAAGGTCAGCACCACGCCGTCGCCGAGCTGCTTCGCGAGGCCGTTGAGGCCGCGCGAGCCGACGATGAACTGCTTGATCAGGCGCTCGTAGTCGAGCGGCGGGCGCTTCGATGCGTCGACGATCGTCTCCTTGACCTCGAACGCGGTGACGACCTCGCCGGACTTGAGCTTCTTCTCGGTGTTCCACGAGGGTTCGCGGCGGATGCCGTCGGTCTCGCCCGCGAGCGACTCGATCGACTGCTTGATGCGCGCCATCGTGCGCGCGGGATCGCGCGACGCCACGAACAGCGATGAATCGTTGAGCGCGCCGCCGATCGCGACGCCGAGCTTGGACGGATACGCCGCGAACTGGAGCGCGCGCAGGTCCGCGCCTTCGGTAAAGAACCACTCGGGCAGCGTCGTGCGCGGAATGCCCGCGAGATCCACGAGCTCGCCGAACTTGGCCGCGCCGCCGAGGCCGTCGATGTCGGCGGCGAGCGCGAGGTAGAAGTCCTTCTGCGGGATGCGGTCGAACTTCGCGGGGCGGCCTTCGCCACCCGCGGTCACCGCGGCGAGCGCGCTCGACGGCTCGGCCACGCCGATGGTCGCGACGAAGATCCCCAGCGGATCGACGTCGAGCACGACCACGCCGTCGGCGAGCATGTCGGCGATGTCGAGCGACTTCTTGCGGAACGCCTCGCGCTGGTCGGCGGTGCCGGCGAACGCGGCGGCGCCGGCGGCTTCAGGCATCGGCGTCGCGCGCGCGCGCTCGACCGCCGCGTGCAGCGCGTCGCGCGAACCCCACGCGACGAGATCGGCGCGGTCAAGCCACGGCGTCTCGTCGGCCTTGAGCCGCGCGTGGAAACGCTCGGAAATCCCGCGCATCGGCCCCTCGTGCGGGAGCGACTCCTTGCTCGGCGCGAGCGCGACGCGCCCCTCGAGCTTGCGCACGAAGAATGTCACGCCGCTCGCGGTGGTGTACGCGCCTTCGCCCTGCTCGGGCGCGGGCTTGAGGTTCGCAGCGAGGAACGCGTCGGCATCGGTCACGGGCACGACGACGACCGGCAGCGTGAGCGCCGCTGGTGCGGCACCCGCCGCGACCGGCGCAGCGGCGGGGTAGTACAGCGCGAGCGAGCCCTTGTCGTCGAGGTTCGCGCCGACGCCGAGCTGCGCCTTGAGAAGGTCGATCGGCCGGCCCATCGCGAGCACGCCGCCCTGCCCCGTGCCGTCGATCAGCTGGACGAGGTCGTCGTTGAGATGCTTGAGGTCGGGGATCACGACGAAGCTGACCGCGTCCTCGGGAACCCACGACAGCGCGCGCTCGAGCTCGGGCGCGTCGGCGCGCGCAACCGCCGAGACCACGGTCGACGAAAGCGCGACCACGGCGAGTGCGGACAATTGACGGAAACTTCGGCGGCGCCTACCCCTGTTCATGGCCCTACTCTACGGCTTCCCGCGCGATCTCGCGTCGCGTCCGAATCGCTCGACGCGCTCGGCGCGAAGCGTCGGTCCGATCGCCAGCAAACGCAGCTTCCACACGGAGATTTCCCCATCATGCTCAGCAGACTCACCGCCGTCGCCGCCGGAACCCTCGCCCTCCTCACGGGACTCGCCTGCTCGCAAGCCGCCCCGCAGAACGCCGAGCTCGCCGCCAAGTGGAAGACCGCCACGCTCTACGACATGAAGGTCAAGACCCTCGAGGGCAAGGACGCGAACCTCTCCGAGTACGCAGGCAAGGTCACGCTCGTCGTGAACGTCGCGAGCCGCTGCGGATTCACCGGCCAGTACGCGGGACTGCAGAAGCTCTACGACAAGTACAAGGACCAGGGCCTCGTCGTGCTCGGCTTCCCGAGCGGCGACTTCGGCGGCCAGGAGTTCAGCGACTCCAAGGAGATCCGCGAGTTCTGCACGACCAAGTACAGCGTGACCTTCCCGATGTTCGAGAAGTGCGTGGTCAAGGCCGGCGACGCGCAGTCGAAGGTCTACGAGTGCCTCGGCACCAAGACCGGCGAGCTCCCGGGCTGGAACTTCGGCAAGTACGTCGTCTCGCGCGACGGCAAGACGGCGACGTTCTTCGCGTCGAACGCCGGGCCGGACAGCAGCAAGCTCGTCGATGCGATTGAGAAGGCGCTGAAGGAAGCTGCGCCGAAGCCCGCCGGGGACGCCGCCAGGGACGCCGCCAAGGACGCCGCCACGGACGCCGCCAAGAAGTGAGCGCGAGCGCGACGCATCCGAGTCCGCCTTTCGCGATCCGTGACTGGGTCGTCGTGGCGCTCACGGTGCTGTTGATCGCAAGCGGCGTGAAGCCGCACGATTTCCTCACGTGGGTGCTGGAGATCTCGTGGGTCGCGGCCGCGATCGTGATGTGGTGGCTGTGGCTGCGGCGGCTGCCGGTGACGACGGTGTCGTTCGCGCTGTGCGTGGCGCACGCGGTGGTGCTGATCGTCGGCGGCTACTACACGTACGCGCTCGTGCCCGCGGGCGCGTGGATGCAGGAACTCATGCATCGCCCGCGCAACGACTACGACCGGCTCGGGCATTTCATGCAGGGGTTCGCGCCAGCGATGGTGTGGCGCGAGGTGTTCATGCGGAACGCGATCGTGCGCGGGCGAGGATGGACGGTTTCGATCGTGATCGGGATGTGCCTTGCGTTTGCGGCTGCGTTTGAGCTGCTTGAGTTTGCCGTCGCGATGATCTTGGGCGAGGCGTCGTGGGCGTATCTCGGATCGCAAGGCGACATCTGGGATGCGCAGTGGGACATGCTGACGTGCGTGGTGGGTGCGGTGGCGGCGCTGGTCGCGTTGAGCGGGGTGCAGGATCGGGGGATGGGATCGCCGGCTGCGCCGGCGCGCCCGCGTGACTTCTGACGCACGGCGACCACTACCTCTGCTCCGCAGAGGAAGTGGCACCCGCGCCTCCGGCGCGGCATCCAGCGCGAATCGCCGGCAGAAGGCGACGAGTTTGGGTGGTCATCACACCGATCGCCGGCCGAAGGCCGGGTGCCACTTCCCCGAAGGGGTAGTGGTCGCGGAACACCCGATCTCGGTTCTCCGCGGCGCGCAGCGCCGATCACCCCTTCCGACGAAACACCATCACATGCTGCTGCGGCAGCGTGTCGATGTTCTCGACGAACTCAAGCCCAACAACCTCCATCTCAATCCGCGCCTGCTTCTCGCTCATCTTGTGACGCAGCTTGATCGCGACGCCCGGATCCTCCAGCCGGTACTCGACGAGATACACCCGTCCGCCCGGCTTGAGCGCGGCCACGATCGACTCCATCATCTCGCGCGGATTCGAGAACTCGTGGTACGCGTCGACAAACAGCACGACATCCACGCTCGTCGGCGCGAGTCCGCAGTGATCGATCTTGCCGAGGATCGGCATCACGTTGAGCGCCTTCTCCTCGAGCGCGCGCTCCATCACGATGTCGAGCATCTCGGGCTGGATGTCGGTCGCGTACACCACGCCCTCGCCCACATGCGGCGCGATGCGGAACGTGAAGTACCCGCTTCCCGCGCCGATGTCGGCGACGGCGTCCGTCGGCTTGAGCTTCATCGCCTCGACCAGCAGATCCGTGCGCTCCTCGCGCTCGCGCGCAGGCCGCTCGAGCCAGCCGACGCCGAAGTGCCCCATGACCTCCGCGATCTCGCGACCCATGTAGGTGCGGCCGCTTCCGCCGTCGCCCGGCTCGCAAGTTCCGTAGAGCGCGGCATAGTCGACTGGCGCGGGCACGGGCGCGGGCGCAGCCGTCGGCTCCGCAATCGGTGGCGTCGCCACCGCATCCGGCTTCCGCGCACCATCACACCCGGCGACGAGCCCTACTACGAAAGGCCCTGACAAGAAAAGCGCCGCGCTCACAAGGAGCGCGGCGCGGGAAAGTTTCATGTTGCGCTGCATGGCGTCGTCGTCGTCAATCGTTCTGCGGGCGACGCGCGGCGGTCGACGCCTTGAGCTTCACGTCGATCTCCATCGCCTGCTGGCCGCGCATGATCTTGATCTTCGCGACATCGCCGGGCTTCGACGCGCGGAGCTTGGTCATCATCGTCGCGGTCGAATCGAGCGAATCGCCATTCCACGAGAGGAGGATGTCGCCGGCCTTGATGCCCGCTTCCGCCGCGCTCGTGCCGTCGGTGACGCTGTCGACCTTGATGCCCGACTCGCCGTCCTCGGTCGAGCCCGGCTGGATGCCGAGGCGCACCGGCGCGTAGCCGCGGTCGCCCGGCGCGGGGCCGCCGTTGGCGTTGGCCTGCTGCACGCCGTTCGAGAACTCGAGCCGCTGAGCAGCGCCCGCGCGCCACATCGCGATGCGGCCAACGAGATCAAACACCTGCGTCACGCCGCGCGGATCGACCGAGTAGCCCTGGTCGCCCGGCTTGTGATAGACATCATGCACGCCGCTGAAGAAGAAGAGCACCGGGATGCCCGCGCCGTAGAACGACGCGTGGTCGCTCGGACCGCGGCCGCTCGGATCGGCGTGCACCTTCAGGCCGCTCTCGATAAACATCGGCGCAAGCGCCTCGCTAAAGCCCTTCGCAGTCTCGACGCCGCCGATGGCGATCTCGCCACCACGCATGCGGCCGATCATGTCCATGTTGAGCATGACATCGAGCTTGTCCGCGGGAATCGACGGGTTCTTGATGAACGCGCGCGAGCCGTTGAGGCCAACCTCCTCGGCGCTGAACGCGAGGAAGAGCACGCTGCGCAGGTTCGCATCGGCGCCCGCGTCGGCGTACTCCTTGGCGATGCGGCGCGCCATCACCAGCATGCCGCTGGTGCCCGACGCGTTGTCGTCGGCGCCGGGGTGGACCTTGCCCTTGTTCGCGGGATCGGCGCCGTACTTGCCGTAGCCGACGTGGTCGTAGTGCGCGCCGATCACGATCCACTCGTTGGCGAGCGCGCCCTTGCCCTTGAGCACGCCGCCGATGTTGTAGGCCACGATCTGGCCGTTGCTGATGTCGACGTTGAGCTTGACCGGCGCCGTGTCCTTGCCGAGCACGGTGGTCGCGGGCTTGTCCTTGGTTCCCGCGTCGGCGATCGCGCGCAGCGCGGCGAGGTCGCGGCCCTCGGGGTCGCACGCCTTGACGATCGCGTCGGCCGTCGCGGTCTCGGCAAAGAAGCACGGGATGCTCAGCGCGCCGCCGAGGCTCTCCGCGCTCATCGCGGTGATGTCGGTCTTCTTGCCCGCGTAGCCAGGGGCCTCGGTCACGATGATGCCCGCGGCGCCGCGCGCCTTGATCGCGTCCAGCTTGGCCGCGAGGCTCGATGCGCCCGTGAACTTCTCGCCGCCCCAGAGCGACTTGCCCTCGGCGGTCAGCGGCTCGCCGCGCATGACCATCACGATGCGGCCGTCGAAGCGCTCGTCCTTGCCAAAGCTCGTGTAGCCGTCCTTGCCGTCGACGATGCCGTAGCCGACGAACGCGACGGGCATCTCGGCCATGCCGCCGCCGGTGTTGCGCATCGCGCGCGCGTCCTTGCTCTCGTACGCGGTGTTGCCGAGCGTGAGCACGCTCGACTTGAGCTTGCGCTCGCCACCAGGCAGGTCGAACGGCTGGCGCCACGGGTTCTCGGCGTTGGCCTGCGAACCTTCGGCGAACGCGGGCTCGAGGCCGGCCTTCTGCATCCACCACTGGACGTACTTGGCGGCGTTCTCGCTGCCCTCGCTGCCCGGCGCGCGGCCCTCGAACCACGGGTTCGAGAGGGTCTCGACATGCTGGAACCACTCGGTCGCGTCGCTGCCGAGGTCGGCGAGGACGTGCGAGATCGAGGTCTTGCTCGCGTCGACCGGCGTGAAATCGGGCTCGGGGTCGAACGTATAGACGTTGACCGCGCCGGGGATGATCGTGCCCTTGCCTGCGGCGGTGACGGGCTTTGCGCGCAGTTCCGGCGTGCGCTTGACGGGCGCGGGCTTGGCGGAAGCGGTCTTGGTTTCAGTCTTGGAACCAGTCTTGGTGTCAGTCTTGGTGTCAGTCTTGGCCCCGACGACGGTGGTCGTCGCCGTTGCGGTCGCCGTTGCGGTCGCAGTGGGCTTCGCTGCGGGCGCAGGCGGCGGCGCAACCGTCCGGCAAGCGCCGAGAACCGACAGCGCAAGCGCCGAAATCCCCGCTCCAACCAGAGTGAGCGTGCGTGCGGACGGCGTCGGGCGCTCGATCGAGTTCGTAGGCATAGAGCGAAGCGTACCAACAGACCCTTCAGCCGCTGCGGAGTCGCAACCAATCTTCCTATACTCGACGCCTTGCGAAGTCCTTGGCCGACTTCGCGTCCACGAGCACCGCGCCGACCATGGCGCCCGATGAACCCGCGATGACCACCGTGACGACCGCACCGACCTCCACCGCGCCCGCCACCACCACCCTCGGCCCGACCGACACCTTCTACCGTCGGCACATCCCGCACACCGCGGCCGAGACGAGCACGATGCTCGGCACCTGCGGCTACCCCTCGATGGACCCGTTCATCAAGGCGGCGGTCCCGGCGACCATCCGGCTCGCCCGCGAGATCGAGATCGACGACCCGACCATCTCGGTCCGCGGCGTCGAACGCGGCGAGGCGGAGACCCTCGCGGCGCTCCACGAGCTCGGCCGCAAGAACAAGATCTTCCACTCGTACATCGGCATGGGCTACGTCGACACGGTCGTGCCCGGCGTGATCCTCCGCAACATCCTCGAGAACCCCGCGTGGTACACGGCCTACACGCCGTACCAGGCCGAGGTCGCCCAGGGCCGCCTCGAGGCGCTGCTCAACTTCCAGACCATGATCTCCGAGCTCACGGGCCTGCCGCTCGCGGGCGCGTCGCTCCTCGATGAAGGCACCGCCGCCGCCGAGGCCATGAACATGTGCCAGGGCATCACCGGCGAGACGCGGACCAAGTTCTTCGTCGCCGAGGACTGCCACCCGCAGACGATCGCGGTCGTCGAGACGCGCGCCAAGTGGCTCGGCATCACCGTCGTGGTCGGCAATCCCGCCAAGTTCGAGCCGACCGCCGAGTTCTGCGGCGCGCTCGTCCAGTACCCGACGACCGACGGCCGCATCGAGTGCTACAGGAGCCTGACCGAGAAGACCCACGCCGCCGGCGCGCTCGTCGTCGCCGCGTGCGATCCGCTCGCGCTCGTGTCGCTCAGCACTCCGGCATCGTGGGGCGCCGACATCGCCGTCGGCAGCGCGCAGCGCTTTGGCGTTCCGATGGGCTTCGGCGGCCCGCACGCCGCGTTCATCGCGACCAGCGAGGCGTATGTCCGCAAGCTCCCCGGCCGCATCATCGGCGTCTCGCGCGACAGCCACGGCAACCGCGCGCTGCGCATGGCGATCCAGACCCGCGAGCAGCACATCCGCCGCGACAAGGCGACCTCGAACATCTGCACCGCGCAGGTGCTCCTCGCCGTGATGGCCGGCATGTACGGCGTCTACCACGGCCCCGAAGGCCTCAAGAAGATCGCCGACCGCGTCCATCGCCTCACGCTCACGCTCGCGCGCGGGCTGGCGAAGATCGGGCATGACTTTGGGAACGGCGCCTTCTTCGACACGCTCCGCATCAAGCTCGGCGGCGGCATCACGGCCAACGACGTGCTCGCGGCAGCCGCGGCGCACCGCATCAACCTCCGCAGCTACGGCGACGGCACGCTCGGCGTGACGCTCGACGAGGCGACCACGCTCGCCGACATCGACGCGCTCCTCGAGGTCTTCGCCGGCGGCAAGAAGTCCGCTGTTTCCGCGGCCAGCATCGAGGCGACCACGGGCTGCATCCCGCCGGTGTTCGCACGCACCGCGCCGTTCATGCAGCACGAGGTCTTCGCGCGCTACCACGGCGAGCACGAGATGCTCCGCTACATCAACAAGCTCGTGTCGAAGGACCTGAGCCTGGTGCACTCGATGATCACGCTCGGCTCGTGCACGATGAAGCTCAACGCGACCAGCGAGATGATCCCCGTGACCTGGCCTGAGTTCGGCCAGATCCATCCCTTCGCGCCGCGCGACCAGTGGCAGGGCTATGCGGAGATGTTCCGCACGCTCGAGAACTGGCTCTGCGAGGTCACCGGCTTCGCGGGCATGTGCCTCCAGCCGAACGCGGGTTCGCAGGGCGAATACGCGGGTCTCCTCGTGATCCGCGCGTACCACGAGCACCGCGGCGAAGCGCACCGCGACATCTGCCTCATCCCGACCTCCGCGCACGGAACGAACCCCGCGACCGCGGTCGTCGCCGGCATGAAGGTCGTTCCCGTCGGCTGCGATGCCGAGGGCAACATCGACCTCGCGGATCTCGCGGCCAAGGCGTCGGAGCACGCGAAGAATCTCGGCGCGCTCATGATCACCTATCCGTCCACGCACGGCGTGTTCGAGGAAGGCATCAAGGAAGCCTGCGCGATCATCCACAAGCACGGCGGCCAGGTGTACATGGACGGCGCGAACATGAACGCGCAGGTCGGCCTCACCAGCCCCGGCCACATCGGCGCCGACGTGTGCCACCTCAACCTGCACAAGACCTTCTGCATCCCGCACGGCGGCGGCGGTCCCGGCATGGGCCCGATCGGCGTCGCGGCGCACCTCAAGGACTTCATCCCGGGCCACCCGGTCATGCGTCCCGATTCGGCCGGCCGTCACGCGATCGGTCCGATCTCGGCCGCACCGTACGGCAGCGCGTCGATCCTGCTCATCTCGTGGATGTACATCGCGATGATGGGCGCGAAGGGCCTCAAGAGCGCGACCGAGGTCGCGATCCTCAACGCGAACTACATGGCCGCGCGCCTCAAGCCGCACTTCAACGTGCTCTACACCAACAAGCACGGCCTGTGCGCGCACGAGTTCATCCTCGACTTCCGTCCGTTCGAGAAGTCGGCGGGCCTCAAGATCGACGACATCGCCAAGCGCATGATGGACTACGGCTTCCACGCGCCGACCATGTCGTGGCCGGTGCCGGGCACGCTCATGATCGAGCCGACGGAGAGCGAGTCGAAGGCCGAGCTCGACCGCTTCTGCGACGCGCTCATCGCGATCCGCGCCGAGATCCGCGCGATCGAGGAAGGCCGCGCCGACAAGACCGACAACGTGCTCAAGAACGCGCCGCACACCGCGGCCGCCGTGACCAGCGACGAGTGGAACCACAAGTACACCCGCGCCGAGGCGGCGTACCCCGCGCCGTGGCTCAAGGACTTCAAGTTCTGGCCGGCGGTCGGTCGCGTCGACAATCCGTACGGCGACCGGAACCTCGTGTGTGCTTGCGAGCCGATGTCGAGCTACAGCTGAGTGGCGCGGACGGCGAGGTCAGGTCGAACTCCACCACCTAAACCCCATCACGGGAGCCGCTGCGCGGCTCCCGTTTCCATTGGTGCCTGGCACCAACCTGGCACCAACCGCCGAGCGACCTGACACCAACCATGCGTGCCAGGTCGGTGCCGATCGGTGGCGCGTCACCGCGCCATCCGTGCCTGCGTGAGGGACGTGTTCGCCGAGCGAAAGGTGCCAGGATGGTGACTGGTTCGCGCGGCACCGTCGTGGTTGGTGCGCGGTTGGTGCCAGGTTGGTGCCTGGCACCGGCGGCGTCCACCGCGCGTGCGCCGTGAGGTCTCAGGCTAGAATCGCACCATGATCTCGCTCGCACAGGCTCTCGACGGACTTCGGCGTCTCTCGCCTGAACTCGCCGTGCGGCACGTCGCCCGCATCGGCGTGTTCGGCTCGCTCGCGCGCGGCGAGGCCACGCCCGGCTCCGACATCGATGTGCTCGTCGAGCTGACCGCCGAAGGCGATCTCTTCGACCTCGTCGCCATCAAGAACATGCTCGAGCAGGCGTTCGGGACGCGTGTCGATGTCGTCCCCGTCGGCGGCCTCAAGCGCGATGTCCGCGAGACCATTCTCCGGGAAGTGCGGTATGCCGCGTGACGACTCGGCGCGCGTGCGCGACATCGTCGAGGCGTGCGATCGAATTGTGAGAGCGACGGCAGGGCTCGATCGAGCGGCGTTCGCAGAGCACGACCTCGTGATCCGTGCGGTGCTCTACGACTTCGCGGTGATCGGGGAGGCTGCGAAGGGCGTGTCCGCTGTGATGCGCGCGGCGCATCCCACGATCCCGTGGTCCGACATGGCGGGCATGCGCGATGTTGTCATCCATCAGTATTTCGGTGTCGACGCGGACATCGTCTGGCGCGCGGCGACTGTGAGCGTGCCGCGCGTCCTGGCGCAGTTGCGGGCGATCGTGACCTGAAGTCGCGGTCTCCCAGTTCAGGTCTCCCAGTCGAGTTCATTCAGTCGAGTTCATTCATTCGAGGTCGATTGCAATCGCCCGCACGCCCACGCAGCCGGGAGACAGCGGATCTCGCCGACGGTGCCAGGCACCTTCGGAAAACAACACGCGCCGCGCGAATCATCGCGCGGCGCGTGCCTCTTTCGTTGCGATGTCTCGCCTTCAGCGCGCTCACTTCCCCGCGGGCGGAATCTGCACCGGAATGCTCAGGTCCACATCGTTGCC
>CAITDI010000087.1 GCA_903891095.1 uncultured bacterium
CGAAGCGGATGTTCTCGAAGCTCTGGCCGTTGTAGACGGTGGGCGTGTTGTACTGGAGCACGCCGTTGACGCTGTCGCGCACGGGCGCGGTGAAGCACTCGCCGTCGGGGATGTTGTACTCGCCGCAGCAGGGGATCACGCCGATGCCCTTGATCGAGAAGGTCAGGTCGGTCTCGCCCGGGCCCTTGATGTGGACCTTGTCGGTGCGCTGCATGCGCGCCTTGAGCGGTGCGCACGCGGCGTCCATCTTGGCGTAGTCGATGCAGCAGACGCGGAAGTAGAAGTCCTCGAACTCCTCGGTGCTCTTGCCCGCGAGCTGCGCCATCGACGGCGTGGGCCAGCGGAGGACGCACCACTTGGTGTGGTTGACGCGCTGCTCGAAGTGCACGGGCTTCGAGTAGAGGCGCGCGGCGCGCTTCATCTCGTCGCCGGGGACGATGGTCTGCTCGCTCACGTTGTGGCCGCCGCGCACGCCGATGTAGGCCTGCATGGACTTCATGCGGTGGAGGTCGTTCTCGCCCCACATCGCGAGGCCGGTCTCGCCGTTGCGGTAGAGCTCGGCGACGATGCGGTTCGAGCGCTCGGCGACATGCGGATGCGCGCCGACCGCGCGCGCGGCGCGGATGATCGCGATCGTCATCTCGACGGGAATGTCGAACGCCTCGATGAGGACATGCTCGTCCTTCTTGAGCTTGGTCGAGTGGCGGACGAGAAGATCGGCGAGCTTGGTGTAGCGCGGGTCCATGATGTGGTCTCCGTGAAGAACGCCAAGTCTAGTGGAGAAGCCGCGTGACCGCAGCGACCGTGACCTCGCGGACCGTGGGGAAAATCAGGTCCGCGGCGCTCTGGCGCGCGGGCGTGTGCCCCTTGGAGGTGATCGCGATGCAGCGCATTCCCGCGGCCTTTGCGGCGGTGATGCCCGCGGGCGCGTCCTCGAAGACGACGCAGCGCGCGGGATCGACGCCGACCTTCGACGCGGCGAGGAGGAAGCACTCGGGATCGGGCTTGGAGCGCTTCACGTCGCGGCCGGTGACGATCGCGTCGAAGGGATGCGCGAGCGCGAGGCCGTCGACGGCGCGCTGCACGTTGAGCGGCGGACCCGAGCTGCCGACGGCGGTGCGGAATCCCGCGATGCGCAGCGATTCGACGAGTTCGCGCGCGCCTTCCATGAGCGGGAAGTGCGCGGCGACGAGCTCGCGGTAGGCGGCTTCCTTCTCGTGGTCGAGCGCGGCGATCTCGTCGTGCGAGAGCTCGCCGCGGCCGGCGCGGAGCCAGCATTCGCGCAGGAGATCCTCGTTGCGGCGGCCGAAGTGCGAGTAGTAGTCGTCGACGGTGACCTCGACGCCGTGGCTCGCGCTGATGCGCCGCCAGGCCTCGTAGTGGGCGTCGTAGCTGTCGACGAGCGTGCCGTCGAGGTCGAAGATTGCGGCGAAGGTCGTCATGGTTCGATCAACTGTACTTGGCGCGTGCCCAGATCACGAGACTGCCGCTGCGGCTGCGATCGCATGTGCCGCGCGGTCGATGTCCGCGCTCGACACATCGAGGTGCGTGACCATGCGCACGCGGTTCGGGCCCATGCCGATCGCGGCGACGCCGTGCTTGGCGAGGCGCGCGCAGAAGTCCTGCGCGCTTCCGAGGCGCGCGTCGAGCGTGAAGAAGACCATGTTCGTGGGCACGGTGTCGGGCGCGCCTTCGAGCGCGAGACCGCTGGTCTTTGCGATGATTCCCGCGAGACGGCGCGCGTTCGCGTGGTCGTCGGCGAGGCGCGCGACGTGGTGGTCGAGCGCGTGGATCGCGGCCGCCGCGAGCAGTCCCGACTGGCGCATCGCGCCGCCGAACATCTTGCGGAAGCGCCGCGCGCGCGCGATGAGCTTCGCGCTGCCCGCGAGCGCGCTGCCGACGGGCGCGCCGAGGCCCTTCGAGAAGCAGATCGCGACGCTGTCGACATGCTGCGTGAACGCCGTCGGCGCGACGCCGAGCGCGACGCACGCGTTCATGAGCCGCGCGCCGTCGATGTGCACATGGAGGCCGAGCTCGCGGCCGGTCGCGGCGACCTCGGTGAACTGCGCGATCGGCCAGATCGTGCCGCCGCCCTTGTTGTGCGTGTTCTCGATGATGAGCATGCGCGAGATCGGCGCGTGCTGGTCGCGCGGGCGCATCGCGGCGCGGACCTGCGCGGCTTCGAACAGGCCGCGCGGGCCGTCGAGCGGTGCGATCATGCAGCCCGAGAGCGCGGCGGGGGCGCCGGTCTCGTAGTGGATGATGTGGCTGTCCTTGTGAGCGATGATCTCGTCGCCCGGCTCGCAGACCGAGCGGATCGCAAGCTGGTTGGCCATCGTGCCCGAGGGGACGTAGAGCGCGGCTTCCTTGCCGACGAGTGCGGCGAGCTTGGCCTCGAGCGCCTGCACGGTGGGTTCGTCGCCGAGGACGTCGTCTCCGAGGGGCGCGGCCATCATCGCGGTGCGCATGGCCTGGGTCGGTCGGGTGACGGTGTCGCTGCGGAAATCGATCATGGCGGCGATGGTACGGAACGCGCGCGGGTTCGGCGGCGGGGCGAAAGGTCTGGCGGCGGCTGAGGTTGTTCTTTCGGCGGGCTTTCGCCGCCGCGAGTTTGGGCGCAGCGGGCGGCCGTCGCTGCAGCGCGTGTCCGAGAATGCCGATGAAGCACCCGTGACTTTTGTCCTCGCCCAGTCGCTGCTCGCGCTCGCGCTTGCAGGAATTCCGCCGGTCGCGACCGGCGCGGACGCCGCGCATGCGTCGGCGGGCCTGTCGCCGCGGCGGCTGGTGGCGCGTTTCAACTTCGAGGAGAGCGCGGACTTCAACCCCGGCGTGCCGGTGAACTTCTACCGCGTGACCAGCGAGCTGCCGGATGCGAAGCCTGGCGACGCGAAGGCGCCGGTGCAGAACGAAACGGACCGCGTGCGCGACTCGCGCGCGCTCGCGCCTGGGCTGCCGCCGTTTGGCGACGTCACGCTCGCGCAGGGCGTGGGGCGCATGGCCTCGACCGGCGGAGCGACGGGCGGCAAGGGCTACGCGGTGCGCTTTGACGTCGTCGGCGCGTCGATGGTGCTCGGCCGCGATATCCCGCTGGATGGCGTGTCGCCGGGCGCGGATCTCGTCCTGCGCGCGTGGGCGCGCACCGAGGGGCTGCGCTACGCAAGCGTGCGGATCAGCGCGCGGTACTTCGATGCAGACGGACGCGTGATTCCAGGCATTTTCGCGTCGGAGCTCGTGCGCGCGGAGACCGACTGGCGCATGCTCGAGGTCAAGCCGCCGGCCACGCCCGCGAACGCGCGGCTGATGCAGCTCTGGCTCGAGGTCGTGCAGCCTGCGCCGCAGACGAACGAGGAACACGCGCGTTTCGAGGTCGCGCGCAGCGATGTCAGCGGTCGCGCGTACTTCGACGACATCGAGCTCTGGCAGCTGCCGTCGGTCAAGTTCGAGCCTGATGCGCTCGGGATCGTTTCGCCAAGCGGGCGCGCGAAGCTGCGCCTGCGCTGCGACGATCCGATCGTGCGCTCGACCGATGTGCAGGTGCGCGTGCGCGATGCGGGCAACAACAAGGTGTTCGAGCAGCGTCTCGAGGTGCCGGCCGATCGCGAGCTCACTCTCGAGATGCCGCAGCTTGCGACCGGCTGGTACGAGGCCGAGGCGCGCTACAGCCACGGAAAGAGCGAGATTGCGCGGCGTTTGGCGCGGTTTGCCGTGCTGCCCGACGATCCGTTCGAGCCCGACCAGCCGCCGCGCTTCGGCGCGTCGCTGTGCTCGCTCGATGTGCCGATCGATCCTGCGGTGGACCTTGCGCGCAGTTCGTTCGTGGTGCTGCCTGTGTGGAACGAGAACACCGAACTACGCGAATCCGAGGGCGAAATCGAGCTCCTGCGGCCGTTGGTCGGACGGCTGCTCGATCGCCGCGTGGAGCCGATGTTCCGCCTGCGTGCGGTTCCCGCGCGGCTCGCGAACACCGTGCGGATCGAGAGCGCCGACGCGCTCGGGCTGTTTGCGCTCGATGAGGCGCGCTGGCGCCCCGCGCTCGAGCCGTGGCTGCTCGCGTTCGGACAGCGCGTGGACCAGTGGTTCATCGGCAGCGATCCGGTGGACGCGGACCGCCCCGATCTTGCCGCGCGCGTCGACGACATCGCGCGCGCGATGGGCAAGTCGATCGCGGGCCCCGTCGTCTCGCTGCCGTGGCGGCCCGAAGAGCGCGTGCCTGCGGCGCTCCAGCAGTCCGTCGAGCGCGGACATCACACGATCGAAGTCGTCGCCGACGCCGCGTGGCGCGAGAGCGGCGCGGAGGCGTATGAAGGCCTTCCGACCGGGCCGCGCGGAATGGCGCGCATCGTGCCGCTGCCCGCGGGCTCCGTCGATGACCGCGAGCGGGCGATTGACTTGGCGCTGCGCGCGATCGACGCGTGGCGCGCTGGATTTGACGCGGTTTCCATCGAGGTTCGCGCGGACGGCGTGCCGCCGGTGCCTGGTCCCGCGCTGGAGTTCGCCGCGTGGCGGCAGATCTCGACGCGGCTGTGCGGACGGCGGTTCGTCGCGGAAATCCCGGTCGGCGACGGCATGCGCGCGATGCTCGCCGATGGCGCGCGCGGCACCGTCCTCGTGATGTGGGACGAACAGGGCGGCGGCGCGAACCCGCCCGCGCGCGTGATCGACATCGCGCTCGGGCAGCAGCCCGTGCTCGCGACCGACCTCTGGGGACGCACGCAGCGTCTCGCGCCGACCGCGAAGGGACACACGCTGCGCGTGGGCCGCGAACCTGTCTTCATCGAAGGCGTGAGCCGCGAGATGTGCATGCTTCGCAAGAGCTTCCACGTCGATCCGATGTTCGCGGAGAGCCGTCGCGCGCCGCAGGACGGCACGCTGGTGATCGCGAATCCGTGGGAAAAGACGCTCAGCGGAACGCTGACCGTGCTCGGTCCCGATGCGCTCGAGATCTCGCCGCGGACGCATCGCTTCAACATTCCGCCGGGTGGCGAGGCGCGCATGCCTGTGGCGTTCAGCGTGCCGCGCAGCACCGAGGCGGGCACGGTTCCCGTGCGCGTCGAGGTTGCGGCAACGGCCGACGAGCCGTTCCGCGCGACGTTCGAGAGCCCGATCGAGATCGGCTACCGCAAGGCCGTCGTGCAGCCGTCGTGGCGCCTCGCGCGCTCGATCGAGAGCGGCGCGATCGACCTGGTGCTCACGCTCAAGGTCACGAACATCAGCGCGAGTCCGATCGATGTCGAGGCTTTCGCGGGCGCGGAGGGCTATTCCTCCGACCGCAAGCTGGTGACGGGACTCGCGCCTGGCGCGATGGCGGTGCGTGCGTTCGTCTTCGCCGACGGAGCGCGCAAGCTGTCGGGCCGCGACATCCGGACGGGCGTGCATGATGCGGATGGCGATGCGCGGTTGCTCAAGCGCGTGTCGGTTCCGCCGTTGCTGCCGCCGATTCCGTCGGTTGCCGCGGTGGATGACGGCAGGAACCGCTGATCACCGCGCGCATCACCACATGCGCGGCGTCGGCATCTGACCAAACACGCTCTCGAAGGTGAGGCGGTCGATCTTCCACGCGTCGCCAGACCGGCGGACGCGCACGACCCAGTTCGTGGGGATGGGACCCATCGCGCGGGCGGTGGTGGTCGTGCAGGAAAGCTCGACTTCGCCCGTGCTTTCGTCGAGCGTGCGGGCGACGAGCCGCGTGACCCGATTCGACTCGATGCGGTTGGCGTTGGCGAGCGAGCCGATGGCGGAACGGATCGCCTCGATGGCGAATCCCGAGTTCTCGCGGCGGCCGTAGTTGAGGACGGCGTTCGGCGCGAAGAGCTCGCCCGCGCGCAGGACCTCGGCGTCCTCGGCGAGGGCGACGAGTTCCGCGACGACTTCGCGTGCGTGCTCGCCAGGGGTGACGACGAGCCGGCCCGCGACGACCGCGCCGATTCCGAGCAGGGCCGCGATGCCCGCCGCGGCGAGTTCGGCGCGCCTGCCGCCCGTGATGGAGCGCCACGCGAGGAACGCCGCGATCGCCGCGAGGGCGAGCGCGAGCGGCAGGGGGTTTTCGTAAAGCCAGGCGTTCATGCGTTCTGCGTTCGTGCGTTTAGCGTTCTTGCGTTCAGCGTTCGTGGGGTATGCGCCGGGGACGCCGCCGATTCTTGCAGGCTTTCGCTGCGGCACCTGAATGGGGCAGGCGGTTTCGCGCATTTTCTGCACGCTTCTGGATCACACGGCCGATGCAGGCCGATGCGGCGGAGCCGCGTCTAAGCCAGGCCGGGAGTCGGCCGCGTACGGGCGCGCTGTGCTGTTGATGTTCGCGGTTCGCACGATGGCTTCGAGTCCCACCACTTCATCCGGGCAGCCGACGATCTTGGTTTCCGCTGGATCCGCCGAGGAATCCGCGGTCTTCGAGCGGAATCTCGCCGCGCTGGGCGCGCGCAACCTCGACATCGTCGAGGCGTTGCGCGCGATCGCGCCGGCGGAGCTCGAGTGGTCGACGGCGGCCGACGGATCGAAGGTGGCGTCGTTTGGCGGTCGCATGCTCGCGTCGCGGCACGCGCCGCGCGACGAGGCGCGCACGCTCGCGGACTCGGTCGATCTGCGCGAGAAGGCGGTCATCGCCGTGCTCGGCTTCGGGCTCGGCTATCACGCGATGACGCTGTGCGAGCGCATCGGCCGAAGTGGGCTGGTCGCGATCCTCGAGACCGACCTCGCGCTGCTGCGCGCGGTGCTCTCGAACATCGACTTCAGCGCGGCATTCCAGGGTTCGAACGTGCTGTTTTTCGCGGGAACCGAGCCGCTCGGCCGCTACGCGGAGCGATTCGCCGGCGGCGAGGGCGTGCTGATCCAGGGCGTGCAGCTGGTCGAGCATCCGCCGAGCCGAGTGCGCGTCGGGCTGTTTGCCAAGGAATTCGCGCAGCATCTGACCGAGACCATCCGCGCCGCGCGCGTGACGGCGGCGACGGGCCTCGCGCGCAGCGCGCAGACGATTCGCTCGATCCTTCGCAATGCGCGGCTGTACGTCGGCGGAGAGGGCCTCGCGCCGCTCGCGGGACTCGCGAAGGGCCGCCTGGGAATCGTCGTGAGCGCGGGGCCGAGCCTGCGGCGCAACCTGCATCTCCTCGCGATGCCTGGCGTGCGCGAGAACTGCGTGATCGTGGCGACGCAGACCGTGCTCAAGCCGCTGCTTGCCGAGGGCATCAAGCCGCACTTCGTGGCGGCGCTCGATTGGCACCAGATTTCCCGGCGTTTCTACGAGGGTCTCACGGCCAAGGACGTCAGCGAGACGACGCTGATCCTCGATCCGCAGGCGAATCCCGTGATCGCGGAGAGCTACCCTGGTCCGATCCGCTCGATCTCCGCGCCGCATCTCGATGCGCTGCTCGGCCCGCTTGCGCGCGACATGGGCCGTCTGCCTTCGGGCGCGACCGTCGCGCACCTCTGCTATCAGATCGCTCGGTTCCTCGGCTGCGATCCCGTCGCGATGATCGGGCAGGACCTCGGCTTTACCGACGGCGTGTACTACGCG
>CAITDI010000088.1 GCA_903891095.1 uncultured bacterium
GTTTCGTAGTTTGAGCGCTCCTCAGCGGCGCTTGCCGCCTCGTCGCTCTGGTCGGCCTCGCCGCGAGTGCATCGCGGCGGGCCGCAGGGCGGTTGGCGTCGCGTGGCCCGCTCCGCGGGGCACGCCTCGGTTTTGGGGCGGTTCAGCGTCCGCCGTTCCGTGGGCTTCCGCCCAAAGTCTTGAGGTCTCGGGCATTCAAGCTGTTGCAGGCAGCGCGACGCGAGCCGTCGAAGCCGTGAGCCGTCGAAAACCGTGAATGCCCGTCAGGCGTGAGCCTGCGGCGCGGGTTGCGTGAGCCTTCGAAGATCCGACTCCCGCGTCAAGCGTTCCGCGGGCTTCCGCCCAAAGTCTTCAGGACACGGCCATTCGAGCAACTGGTGGTCAGGAGCCGTCCAGCATGACCCTTCGCGCCGCTCAGTCCTCTTCCGGTTCCTTCGGCTCGCCTGTGATCTTCTCGCCCTGGCGGAACGTCACGCTCTTCGGCGGGTTCTTCGACGCGCGGATGTCGACCTTCTTGCCGCTCTTGGTCGTCCTCGTGGTCTCGCAGGCGCTCGCGCACAGGACGAGCGCGACGGCTGCGGCGAACGCAACGGCGAGGCGGGCTGAACGGTTGGCGGTCTTGGAGTCTCGGGACATGCGGGTGAATCCTTCTGCGCGAGTGCGGGCGGGGATCTTACCCGCGGTTTGCCGCGCTACTCTTGCGGCGTGTCCCTTCTTCCCGCGTATTTCCTTGGTCCGGAGAGCCCGCTTGCTCGCCGCATCGGCGGCTTTGAGTCGCGGCCCGAGCAACTGCGGATGGCGGAAGCGGTGGAGCGCAACCTCGAGTCCAAGGGCCATCTCCTCGTCGAGGCGGGCACGGGCGTCGGCAAGAGCTTTGGCTATCTCGTCCCCGCGATCCGCCGCATCCTCGAGCGGCGCGAGCGCGTCGTCGTGTGCACGCACACGATCTCGCTGCAGGAGCAGATCTTCGACAAGGATGTGCCGCTGCTCAAGGCGGTGATTCCCGATGAATTCACCACGGTGCTCTGCAAGGGCCGCGGCAACTACATGTCGCTGCGCCGCATGCGCATCGCCAGCGAGAAGAAGGGCAAGATCTGCCACGACGAGGAGGAGCAGCACTCGCTCGACCTCGTCGAGGACTGGGCGTATGAGACGACCGATGGTTCGCTCGCGACGCTGCCGCTGCTGCCGCGGCGCAGCGTGTGGCAGCATGTCGAGAGCGACGCGGGCAACTGCATGGGCCGCCGCTGCCCGACGTACGACAAGTGCTTCTACCAGTCGGCGCGCCGCCGCATGGAGAACGCGGATCTCCTGATCTGCAACCACGCGCTGTTCTTCAGCGATCTCGCGCTGCGTGCAAAGGGCGCGAGCTTTCTGCCCGCGTACGACCACGTGATCTTCGACGAGGCGCATCACCTCGAGGATGTCGCGAGCGGGCACTTCGGCATCCGCGTGTCCGAGGCGCGCGCGCGCCATGTGCTGCGCACGCTGTACAACGCGACGACGGGCAAAGGCACGCTCGCGGGCATCGAGGCGGGCGGGCTTCCGGTCGACGAGGTCGATGGCGCGATCAGCGCGTGCATGGAGGCGCAGGCCGCGTGCGAGGGATTCTTCGACGGCGTGTGGCGCAAGACCGAGAGCGGCGACGGCGCCAACCGCCAGAGCGGCCGCGTGTCGCAGCCCGATGCGTTCGACAACGAACTCTCGCCCGCGCTCGGCGACCTGTCGACGCGGCTCAAGCTGCTGCGCGAGCGCGCGGTCGACGAATCGCTGCAGTTCGACCTCTCGAGCGCCGCGCAGCGCGTGGCCGATCTCGGGGCGGAAATCGACCTCTTCATCGGCCAGGGCGTCGAGGGCTGCGTCTACTGGGTCGAGCGCGGCAAGCCTGCGTACGGCTCCAAGCGGCCGTCGATCACGCTGTCGTGCGCGACGATCGACGTCGGCCCGGTGCTGCGCGAACGGCTCTTCTCGATGCCGATCTCGATCACGATGACGAGCGCCACGCTCGCGGCGACGAGCGACGATTTCTCGCACATCGTCGGCCGCCTCGGCTGCGACGGCGCGCAGAAGCTCGCGCTCGGCAGCCCGTTTGACTACGCGAGCCAGATGCGCGTGATCGTCGAGGACAACATGCCCGCGCCGGAGAATCCGCGCGCGAACATCGAGCTCGTCCCGCGCATCCTCAAGCATGTCGACGAGACCGGCGGCGGCGCGTTCGTGCTGTTCACGAGCTTCCGCGCGCTGCGCGAGGTCGCGGAACGCTGCGCGCCGATCCTGCGCGGCGCGGGCTACCAGGTGTTCATCCACGGCGAGGACGGCGAGCGCAGCCAGATGCTCAAGAAATTCCGCGAGAGCGAGCGGTCGGTGCTGTTCGGCACGTCGAGCTTCTGGGAAGGCGTCGACGTGCGCGGCCGCGCGCTGCGCAACGTGATCATCACCAAGCTGCCGTTCGATGTGCCCGACCATCCGCTGATCCAGGCGCGACACGAGCGCATCGAGGCCAACGGCGGCAATTCGTTCCGCGACGACCAGCTGCCGCGCGCGGTGCTGCGGTTCAAGCAGGGGATCGGACGGCTGATTCGCAGCGCGGATGATTCGGGGCGGATCGTGATCCTCGATCCGCGGATCGTCACGAAGTTCTACGGCAAGCGGTTCATGGCCGCGCTGCCGGATGGCGTGGAGCCGGAGTTCGCGACGGCGGTGCAATGAGCGGGGGTGGGTGTGGGCTTGCGCAACCCGTGCCGCAGGCTTGCGCCTGACGGGCATTCACCGCTGGTGCAGGCTCGCGCTGCCGAAGTCCCACGCTGCCGATCCTTCACGCTCGCCGCCGCACCAGCACCAGCGGCAGCACCACGCACGCGACGTACATGCAGCAAAGGCTGCCCACGCCCATCACGAGGCCGAGCGACCGCATGCCGCGATGCTCGGCGAACACCAGCGCGCCGAAGCCGATCGCCGTCGTGAGCGCCGTGAACGCGACCGCGCGCACGGTGCCGCCCAGCCCTTGGCGATCCTCGTGCGCGCGATGGATGATGTGGATCGCGCTGTCGATGCCGAGGCCGATGAGCATCGGGATCGCAAAGAAATTCGCGAGGTTGAGCTCGACGCCAAGCGCGGGCATCGCGCCGAGCGACATGCCGACGCCCGCGAGCACCGTTGCCGTCGCGAGCAGCGCCGCGCCGATCTTGCGGAAGTCGAGCCACGCGATCAGCGTGACCGCGATGATCGACAGCCACGACACGCGCAGAAATGCGTCGCGCATGTCGACGATCGATTCGAGTTGCGTGACCGGCACGCCGGTGGCGTTCGGATCGATCCACCTTGTGGACTCGACGAACGGCGCGAGCCATCGTTCCTCCCACGCGTCGTTGCGCGGGAAGTATTGCACCAGCAGCTTGCCGTTCGGCGACACCATGCGGTCACGCACCGCCGCGGGGAGCACGTCGCGCAGGGACAGACGCGCGCCTTCGATGATCTCCCGCGCGGCCCGCGACGCGGGCGTGGTCTCCGAAAGTGGCGGAAGCGGCTGCGGCGCCGCATCGGCGACCTTCTTGCGAAGTGCGGCGCGCGACGGAGTGTCGAGCTTGACCACGGACAGCGCGGATTCCGTGCGCGCGATCGCCGGTTGGTTCTTGGCTGCGGCCTCGAATGCCGAGACTTGCTCGAGCGAATCCGCCATCGACACGGCGTACCACGACGCGCCCGGGCTGTCGTCGAGCAGCCGCCGTTCCCAGCGCACGCTGTCGATTCCCGACGCCTGAAGCTCGAGCAAGTTGGATTGGAATCCGAACGCCCACGGCAATCCCGCCAGGCATGCGACGACGGGCAGGCAGGCGATGGCCAGCGTCGATGTGCGCGGCCGCGCGAGCACAGGCGCGGGCGGTGTCGGTGGCTCGGCGCCCTTCGGGTCGCCCGCGATCACGAGCAGCGCGGGCAGCACGGTGACCATCGCGATCGCGCACAGCAGCAGTCCCGCTCCCGCGACGATCCCGAGTTCGCGCAAGCCGCCGAAATCCGTCGCGAGCGCGAGAAAGAACACGGTCGCCGAACCGATCGCGCCCGTGAGCGTGCCGGGTCCCACCGAGATCAGCGACGCGCGCACCGCATCGGCGCGCGACATGCGCCGCCGCATTTCGCCGTATCGGCTCACAACATGCACGCCGTAGTCGAGGCCCGCGCCGACGAGCACCAGCATGAACACCACCGAAAGCAGCGTGAGCCGTCCGACCAGGATCGTCGCCGCGCCGTAGGTCCACGCGCTCGCGACCGCGAACGCCGCGACCGCCAGCAGCGGCCGCCGAATCCCGCGGAACGCGATGATGAACAACGCCGTGATCACGACGAGCGAGCCAAGGCTCGCGCGCGCCATGTCGAGGTTCGCGGTCGACATCTCGTCGGCCTGCAGCACGGGCTTTCCTGTGAGGCCGATCTCGACGCGCGGATGCGCGGCGCGCACGCCGTCGAGTTCCGCGCGGATCGCCGCGATCGACTCCGCGAACGGCTCGAGCGCGGTGAAGTCCTTCGCGGGCATCGCCTCGACGACGAGCAGCTTGCCGCCCGGCGCGCGCAGATACTCGGGCTTGCGCGCCTCGCTCAGTTGCCGCGCGACCAGCGGATGCTCGCGCTCTTGGCCCTGCGCGACCGCCGCGATCGCGGGTGCCGCCGCGGCCATCGCCGCGAGCTCGGCGTCGCTCGCCGCCCACGATGCGAGTCGCCACTGTTCGACAGGCTCGATGCGCGCGGACACGCGCGTGACGGCGCCGCGTTGCGCGAGTTCCGCGAGTCCCTGCGCGATGTCGTCGACGGCGCGCTCCGCTTCGGCTGGATCGCCCTTCGGATCGACGGCGATGATCACGCCCTCGAGGTCGCCGAATTCCGCCTGAAACGCGCGGTATTCACGCATGAACGGACGGCTCGGCGAGATCAGCGAATCGGTGTCGCCGTCGATCGCGAGCCGCGCAACGCCGAGCCAGGCGCCGATCAGCGCAAGCAGCGTCGCGACCGCGAGCACGGTCCGCGGCCGTGTCGTCACCAGAGCGGCGAGCCGCGCGATCGGGCTGCGATCGCCGTGATCCGTCACGGCGCCGACGCTTCCTTCTTGCCGCCGAACATCGCGTTGCGCCCGAGCCGCGCGAGCAGGCTCACCGGCGAACTCGCGCGGTGGAGCTGCGTCATCACATCCTCGAACGCACGCAGGAACCACTGCACGTCGCTCTCGTCGATCACCAGCGGCGGGATCAGCTTGACCACATCCTGGTTGTGGCCCGCGACCTGGCAGATAATGCGGTGATCCTCCATCAGCGGGATCACGACGGCCTGCGCGAAGAGATTCTTGTCCATCGCGTGCGTCGCGGTCCACGCCGCGCGCAGCATGAGCGACTTGGGCGCGCCGAACTCGATGCCGATCATCAGCCCGCGCTGGCGCACTTCCTTGATCATCTCGAAGCGCGGCTTCATCGCGTCGACGCCGGCCTTGATCATCGCGCCCATCTTTGCGGCGTTGTCCGCAGCGCGCGCCTCGTCGTACGCGGCGAGCGACGCGAGTCCCGCGGTCATCGCCATCGCGCCCTGGTGGAACGTCGACGAATGCACGATCGCGCGATCGAGCGTGGTGAAGACCTTCTTCCACACCTCGGCGCGCACGAGCACCGCGCCGACAGGCACGTAGCCGCCCGAGAGCGCCTTCGACAGGATCACCATGTCAGGCTCGACATCGCCCTCCTGGTCGATCGCGAGGAACGATCCCGTGCGGCCGAGTCCCGTCTGCACCTCGTCGGCGACAAACAGCGCGCCGTACTTGTGGCACAGCCGCGCGGCGGCCGCGAGATATCCAGGCGAGTGGATGTTCACGCCCTTGCCTTGGATCGGCTCGATCACGAACGCCGCGACGTCGCCGCGTGCGAGCTCGCGCTCAAGCGCCGCGAGGTCGTCGAACGCGACCATGCGGCACTCGGGCAGGAACGGCGCGAAACCCTCGCGGAAACTCTCGCAACCGTTGATCGACACCGACCCGCTGGAAAGCCCGTGAAACGCCTTCGGTGCGTGGAGCAGGGCGGGCCGACCTGTCGCGCACTTGGCGAACTTGATCGCGGCCTCGACGCCCTCGGTCCCAGAATTCGTGAAAAACACGTAGTCGAGTCCACGGCCGACGCGGCGCTTGAGTTCCTCCGCCAGCAGCCCCGAAAGCAGCGGCGCCTCGAACTGCACCATCGTCGGAAGGTCGAGCGCGAGATAGTCGGCGAGCGCCTTCTTGATCGTCGGGTGGTTGCGCCCGAAGTTGCAGACCGCGTAGCCGCCGAGGAAGTCGAGGTACTTGTGGCCCCGATCGTCCCACAGATGCGCGCCCTGGGCTCGGGTGTAAACGTTGTCGTAGCCAATGGTTCGGAGCACCGTCGCAAAGCGCGGATTGATGTGCGCAGCATGCAGCTCAGCGTTGCGGCCGGCGTGCTTGGCGAGCGTTGATGCGAGGTCGAAGGTCACGGTCGAGAGTCACAGTGCGAAAGTCACAGTTCGAAAGTCGCGGCGCGTTCGAGAGAAGTTGCTCAAAGAGCCCCGGCGAACTGAGAGACCCGCCGCGCCGAAGCGGAAGTGTAGCGAGCGCCGCATCGCATTCCCGCGTTCCTCCCCTCGGATGATCTTCGGGGAACAACGGAAGTTCTCGTATTTGTGCATGGAGTTTTTCGCTCCTGCTTTACGATCGCGACATTCCAGGTGTGAGCTCTCATGGAAGGACGACCCATGTGCGAGTTCGGTAGATGGCTTTCCGGCTGTGTCTTTTCCGCATGCCTGCTCGCAGGCTTCGCGACTCCCGCGGTCGCCGATCAATCGATCGCGCGACAGTGGGATGACGTGATGCTCTCCGGAATCAAGCGCGACCGAGTGCGGCCGCCGGTGCAGGCTCGCAACCTCTTCCACATGTCGGTGGCGATGTACGACGCCTGGGGCGCGTACGACCCGACCATTCGCCCGTACTTCTTCAACGAGAAGATCGTCGCCGCCAACGTCGACGCGGCGCGCCGCGAGTCGATCTCGTACGCGGCGTATCGCATCCTCAAGTCGCGGTTCGCGCTCAGCCCGAACGTGACCTCGATCTACGCGACGCTCGACGCCAAGATGGCTGCGCTCGGCTACTCGACCGCGGTCACCACCACCGTCGGCAACTCGCCGGCGGCCGTGGGCAACCGCATCGCGCTGCAGCTGATGGACATCGCGTACAACGACAATTCGCACGAGGAGATCGACCACGCGTCGTATCCCGGCACCTACCTCGACGTGAACCCCGCGCTCATCGTGTCGCTGCCGTTCAATCCGACGGTGCTCTATCCGACGCGCTACCAGCCGCTGGCGCTGAGCTTCTTCGTCGATCAGAACGGCAATCCCGTGCCGGGCGGCTATCCCGCCAAGGTCGCGCCGTTCTGGGGATTCGTGACGCCGTTCGGCCTGCAGCCGAGCGACATGGATCCCGCGCGTCCGGGCGTGCTGCTCGCTGCGCCGCAACCGCCCGTGCTCAACGGCATCGGCGACGACACGTGGCGCGCGGGGCACGAAGGCGTGCTGCACTTCTCGAGCATGCTCACGCCCGACGACGGCGCGCTGATCGACATCTCGCCCGCCTCGATGGGCAACAACACGCTCGGCACCAACGATGGCGTCGGACGCCCGCTGAATCCCGTCACGGGCCAGCCGTACGCACCGAACGTCGTCAAGCGCGGCGACTGGGCGCGCTGCCTCGCCGAATTCTGGGCGGACGGTCCCAACTCCACGACCCCGCCCGGTCACTGGAACGAACTCGCGAGCGCCGTCGTCGAGAACCCGCTCTTCGTCCGCCGCATGGGTGGCAAGGGCCCCGTGCTCGATCCGCTCGAGTGGGACGTCAAGATGTATCTCGCGCTCAACGGCGCACTGCATGACGCGGCGATCACCGCGTGGGGCATCAAGGGCTACTACGACACGATGCGCCCGATCGGCGCGATCCGCTACCTCGCGCAGAACGGCCAGTGCTCCGACACCACGCTGCCCTCGTACAACGCGAACGGCCTGCACCTCGCGCCTGGCGTCGTCGAGCTCATCACGCCCGCGACCACCGCGCCAGGGCAGCGGCATCAGGATCTCGCGGGATACGAAGGCAAGGTCGCTGCGGTCTCGTGGCCGGGCGCGCCCGCGAGCCCTGCGAACACCTACTCGGGCGTCGAGTGGATCCTCGCGGGCAACTGGACCTCGTACCAGCGTCCGACGTTCGTGACGCCGCCGTTCCCCGGCTTCGTGTCGGGTCACTCGACGTATAGCCGCGCTGGCGCGGAGATGCTCACGCGGCTCACCGGCTCGCCGTACTTCCCGGGTGGCATGGCCACCTACACCTGCAATCGCAACGAATTCCTCGTGTTCGAGGATGGTCCGTCGCAGACGTTCAGCTTCCAGTGGGCGACGTACTACGACGCCGCCGACAACTCGGGACAGTCGCGCATCTACGGCGGCATTCACCCGGAGTTTGACGACCTTCCCGGCCGCGTGCTCGGCTCGCAGGTCGCGGCGAAGGCGCATGCGAAGGCGATGTCGGTGTTCGTGCCGATCACTCCCGCGTCGTGCCAAGCGGATTTCAACCACGACTACCACGTCGACTCGCAGGACCTCGCCTCGCTGCTGAGCGCGTGGGGCAGCCCCAAGTCTGCGTACGACCTCACCGGCGATGGCCAGGTGAACGCGGCGGACATCTCGGCGTTCCTCGGAGCGTGGGGGCCGTGCCCGGTGGGCCAGTGATCATCGCTTGATGAACCTCGCATGCGTTGTGATAGGCGCTTGCACGCGCGGCGCGGTCGACGGACCGCGCCGTGCTGTTTTTCCGGCGTTCACTTTCCAGCTCTCGCGGCGTGCGTGCGTCGTATCCCGCGGTGCAAGCGGGACCTCTGCGATTTCGCTGAAAATGCCGCGTATGCGTATCTTTCGTGCGCGACGGGGCTCTCGTGTAGTGCGATGCAATAGGCGAACCTGGATCGACGAAATCCAGGGGGCACCGGACGACCGCATCGTGCAGGACGACTAGACCACATACTGACTCGTGCGTTTCCACAGGAAACGCGGATGGCGTTCGGCCGTGTGCCGATCGCGCGGCCCGGCTCGCATGCGCTTTCGCATGCCTACCGAACCTCGTGGTCCCGCATGGATGCCGCGCGGTGTCCGCTGCCTGCGCCGCGCTCCGGATCTGCATGATGGCTCTAGGTACTCAACAATCGAGGACCGAAAGATGCAGTTCCTTTCACACACGGTGGCCAAGACGCTTCTCGCAGCAGCGGTGCTCTCGGCCAATGCAACGCTCGCATTCGCAGACCAATCGGTGGCACGGCAGTGGGACGAGACGCTCCTCGCGTCGATCCGCAAGGACACCCCGCGCCCGCCAGTCCACGCCCGCAACCTCTTCCACGTTTCCGCCGCGATGTACGACGCGTGGGCCGCGTTCGACTCGACCACGAAGGGCTTCTACTTCCACGAGAAGATCGCCGCCAACGACGTCGCGGCCGCACGCAACGAGGCCGTCTCGTACGCCGCGTACCGCGTGATGAAGTACCGCTTCGCCGCGAGCCCGAACATCGCGCTCATCACCTCGTACCTCGACGGCCGCATGGCCGCGCTCGGCTACTCGACCAGCGTGACCACGACCGTCGGCGATTCGCCGGCCGCCGTCGGCAACCGCGTCGCTGCGGCGGTCATCACGAGCTGCGCCAACGACGGTGCGCGTGAGCAGTTCAACTACTCGACGCCCGCCGGCACGCCTGGCCCTGTCAATCTGCCGCTGATCTTCGCGCTCGGTGGCAATCCCACGCTCAGCAACCCCAACCGCTGGCAGCCGCTCGCGTTCAGCTACACGCTCGACGCCAACGGCAATCCAGTCGCGGGTGGCATCCAAGGCCGGCTCGTTCCGTTCTGGAGCGGAGTGACGACCTTCGCGCTCACCAACGCCGATCGCGATCCGAATCGTCCTGGCGTGTACCTCAACGCGCCGGTCCCGCCGCAGATCAACGGCATCGGTGACGCCGCGTACCGCCTCGGACACGAGGATGTGATCCACAAGTCCGCGACGTTGTCACCTGACGACGGTGTCACTATGGACATCGGGCCTTCCGCGATGGGCAACAACACGCTCGGCACCAACGATGGCAACGGCCGCGCGGTCAATCCCGTCACCGGCCAGCCTTACGGAGCGAACGTCGTCAAGCGCGGCGACTGGACGCGCTGCCTCTCCGAGTTCTGGGCCGACGGTCCGACCTCGGCCACGCCGCCCGGCCACTGGAACGAGATCGCCAACGCGGTCACCGACCATCCGCTCTTCCAGCGCCGCATGGGTGGCACCGGTCCGGTGCTCGATCCGCTCGAGTACGACATCAAGATGTACGTCACGCTCAACGGCGCGCTGCATGATGCCGCGATCACCGCGTGGGGCCTCAAGACCTACCACGACACGACCCGCCCGATCAGCGCGATCCGCTCGATGTGCGCGCTCGGTCAGTGCAGCAATCCGAAGCTTGCGTCGTACAACGTCAACGGCGTGCACCTGGAGCCTGGCGTGGTCGAGCTCATCACCGAGGCGACGACCGCACCCGGCGAGCGTCACGCTGCGCTCGCTGGCCACGAAGGCGAGATCGCCGTGCTCGCGTGGCCCGGCGCTCCGACCGACGCTGCCAACACCTACTCCGGTGTGCGCTGGGTCCTCGGCAAGAACTGGATGCCGTACCAGCGTCCGACGTTCGTGACGCCTGCGTTCGCCGGCTACGTCTCGGGTCACTCGACGTTCAGCCGCACGGCGGCCGAAGTCCTGACCGAGATCACGGGCAGCGAGTACTTCCCCGGCGGCATGGGTGCGTTCACCTGCACGCAGAACCAGTTCCTCGTGTTCGAGGATGGCCCGTCGGAGTCGATCTCGCTCCAGTGGGCGACCTACTACGACGCGGCGGACAACTCGGGCATCTCGCGTCTCTACGGTGGCATCCATCCGGACTTCGACGACTTCCCCGGCCGCGTGCTCGGCGCGCAGCTCGGTGCCAAGGCCTTCGCCAAGGCGACGGATCTCTTCGCGCCGGTCACCGCATGCCCGGCCGACTTCAACGCCGACCATGCGGTCGACGGAGCGGACATCGCGATGCTGCTTTCCGACTGGGGCGTCTCGGGCTCGACCCGCGACCTCACCGGCGACGGAACCGTGAACGGAGCCGACATCGCGGCACTGCTCTCGGGATGGGGCCTCTGCCCGTAAGGAAGACCGACTACTTCTGAGTACCTGCGTGGAGGCGGTTCGACCGTGTGCGAGCCGCCTCCATTTATTTTTAGGCGAGCTGGAAGCGCACTTCGCCCGCGAGGATCGTCGCGACCGCGCGGCCGCGCACGCGCCAGCCGTCGAACGGACAGTTGCGGCTCTTCGACGCGAACTTGGACACGTCGATCGTCCACTCGAGGTTCGGGTCGATCACGGTCACGTCGCCGGCCGAGCCTTCGCGCAGCGTGCCGATGCCGCGCGCGTCGAGTCCGCAGAGTTGCGCGGGCTTGTGCGTGATGAGCTCGATCAGCCGCGGCCAGCCTATGACGCCGTCGTCGATGAGCGCCTTCGCGTAGAGCGCGAGCGCGCAGTCGAGTCCGATGATGCCGAACGGCGCGCTGGCGAAATCGCGCGCCTTCTCGGCCGCGGTGTGCGGCGCGTGATCGGTGGCGAGGACATCGATGGTGCCGTCGGCGACGGCTTCCTTGAGCTGCGCGATGTCGCGCGCGGAGCGCAGCGGGGGATTCATCTTGGCCTGGGTGTTGTAGCCAAGGCACGCTTCGTCGGTGAGCAGCAGGTGGTGCGGGCTGACCTCGCCCGAGACCGGCAGGCCTTCGGCGCGCGCGCGACGGATGATCGCGGCGCTGCCGCCCGACGAGAGATGCTGCGCGTGGTAGCGCGCGCGCGAGGCGCGGTCGAGGCGCACGTCGCGTTCGAGCATGATCTCCTCGGCTTCACGCGGCCAGGGCACGAGGCCAAGCCGCGTGGCGGTGGGGCCTTCGTTCATCACGCCGCCTTCGGACAGCTGCGCATCCTGGCAATGCTGCATGAACGTCTTGCCGAGCGAGGCGCAGACCTCGAGCACGCGGCGCATCATCGCGGGGTTCGCGACTCCTTCGCCGTCGTCGCTGAATGCGACCGCGCCCGCCGCGGCCATCGCGGCCATCGGCGCGAGCTGCTCGCCCTTGCGTCCGACCGTCGCGGCGGCGACGACGAACACGCGCGCGCTCGAAGCTTCCTTCGCGGCCTGCTGCACGAAGCGCACGGTCGTCGTCGTGTCGATCGCGGGGACCGTGTTCGGCATGCAGCAGACGGTGGTAAAGCCGCCTGCGATCGCCGACGCGGTGCCGGTCTTGATCGTCTCCTTCGACTCGCCGCCCGGCTCGCGCAGGTGGACGTGCGGATCGACGAGTCCCGGCGCGATGATCTTGCCGCCGCAATCGATGCGGCGCGTGCCCGCGGGCACATCGATCGAACCGCCCGGCGCGACGCGCGCGATGCGGCCGTCGGCGAGGAGCAGGTCGCCCTCGCGGTCGATGCCCTGCGAGGCGTCGATGATTCGGCCGCGGCTGAGGAGGAGCATGTTGCTCGCGTGATTGCTCGCGTGGTTGCTCACTTGCTGGCGCCCTCGGTCGATGCCGCCGCCGCTGCGGGCGCCGGCTGAACCGGCGCCTCGAGGCCGCTGCCCGGCAGGATCACGGCCTGCGCGATGAACACCAGCGACTTCTCCGGCTGCGTGATCGCGTCGATCTCCGCCTGCGGCTTGCCCGCGTCGGCGGCGAGGTGCTTGAGCATCTCCACCGAATGCTCGGTGTAGGTCGCCTGTCCGATCGCATAGACCTTGCGGCCGCGCGCATTGCGCGGAACGAAGAACGCGTGGTCCTTGTTCATCACGCGCACCTTGAGGCCCGACGGTCCGGCGATCTCGAGCCAGCAGCCCATCGTGCGGCAGACGTCGGACACGGTGCCGCTGAGCACCACGAGCTCGGCGGTGTCGGCGTGTTCCTTGAGGTTCTCCGGCGTGACCTCGGGGTTGACGCCGCGGGTCGTCTCGACCGGAGTGCCGAAGGTGATCCAGCCTTGGTCGATGGCTTTCTGCGCGCGCGTCGGGTGCGTGCAGCCCGCGAGCAGCATGGCCGCGGCGGCGGAGCACATCACGACGGTGTGAAGTCGGTTGAACATGGGGCGGGATGATAGGAGAAGCGGCGTGCCGCTTCACACGCTGGGACAGCACGGAAAAACACAACGCCCGGCTTGCGCCGGGCGTTGTCGTTGATGAGTTGGCTCACCCGAGTCTCGACTGGTTCAGGCGGTCCCGTTCAAGTGGTTCCGCAGGATCCGGCCAGACTCGTATCTCTATCGCGTGGAGCGTGGTTTGAGCCTCGCTCACGCGGGAAGAATCTCACTTGCCGGAGACCGGGCACTTGCCGGTGCACTCGCTCTTGGCGGTGCACTCAGACTTGCCGGAGACGGCGCCGGGGGCGGCAGCCGCGTCCTTCTTGGCAGCGCAGCACTCGGGGGTCTTCGCAGCGCAGCAGTCGGCCTTCTTGGCGCCGACGGCGCCCGGAGCGGCCGTGTTCTGGGTGCTGCTGCAGGCAGCGAGGAGGGCGGTGAGCGCGAGAGCAGCGAGGGTGGTGATCTTCATGTGGTGATCTCCTTGAATGAGCCGGGCTCCATGCCCGGCGATGTCCGCGTGTACGGACGGTTTGCGAATGCCCGCGACACGCGGGAGTTTGGCGATGCGACTCGTGCGGTCCGCCCGCCCGAGGCCCCGGTTCAGAAGCCTGTACCTGGGCGGGTCGAGATCGACCGACCGAGGCAGAAGCCTTGAAGGGTTCGCGAGTGTACAGGGCAACCTTGGCGCGGTTCTAGCCACATGCACTGATTTGCTCGGTTATTCCTCCTAGATTGTGCGGGCATGTTCCCGCCGCCTGACCCGACCGAGCCGCCAGAGTCCCCGAACCCGGGGGCTTTCAACACGGGGGCTTCAAACCCGGGGGCTTCAAACCCGGGGGCTTTCAACCCGGGGGCTTCAAACACGAATGACGCGGGTGCGGAACGGACAGGTGGCGAAGCGACGATCCCCGCCGACGAGTCGCGGACCGAGCGCCTCGCGCGCCTCCTTCGCAAGGCGCGCATGCTCCCCGACGTGCCCGGCGTGTACCTGATGAAGGACTCCGCGGGCACCGTGCTCTACGTCGGCAAGGCCTCGATGCTGCCGAACCGCGTCTCGAGCTACTTCATTCCGTCCGCCGACCTTGGCGGGCGCAAGCAGCCGATGCTCGACGAGGTCGTGGACTTCGACTTCATCGCCTGCGAGGGCGAGTGGGAAGCGCTCCTCATGGAGGCGCGCCTCGTCAAGGACATCCACCCGCCGTACAACGACCGGCTGCAGGACGACAAGACGTTTCCGTATCTCGCGGTGACGATGCGCGACGACTTTCCCGGCGTGTACATCACGCGCAATCCTGCAGACGAGCGCTTCAAGGGCGGGCGCATCTACGGGCCGTTCGTGTCGGTCGGCGCGCTGCGGCACGCGATGCAGCTGCTGCAGCGCGTCTTCAAGTACCGCACGTGCGAGCTCGAGATCATCGACGGCGATCCGAAGAACGCGCGCTTTCGCCCGTGCCTGCTCGCGGCGATCAACCAGTGCACGGCGCCGTGCGCGGCGCGGATCTCGAAGGACGCGTATCGCGCGGATGTCGACCGGTTCATTCGCTTCCTCGGCTCAAAGCGCAGCGCGATGCTGCGCGAGATGCGCGAGGAGATGGAGTCGGCCAGCGCGCGGCTTGACTTCGAGCGCGCGGCCGTGCTGCGCGACCAGATCAAGGCGATCGAGAAGCTCGATGAGCGCGAGACGCGCGGCGACGATGCCGAGTACGACTGGCAGCCCGAGGCGACGGGCTTCGTGCAGGATCCAGTCGCCGGCGCGCGCAGCCTCGCGCGCGTGCTCGGCGCGGACGAGCCGATTCGCTGTCTCGAGGCGTTCGATATCGCGCACCTCGCCGGCGGCGAGACGGTCGCGTCGAAGGTGTGCTTCATCGACGGCAAGCCGTTCAAGGAGGGCTACCGCCGCTACAAGATCCAGACGGTGTCGAACGACGACTTCAAGGCGATGCGCGAGGTCATCAGCCGCCGGTTCCGCGAAGCGGGCGAGGGCGTGGAGCTGTATCCCGATCTCATCCTGATCGACGGCGGAATCGGACAGCTCAACGCGGCGCTCGAGGCATTCGCGCAGCTGCGCGTGCAGCCGCCGCGCGTCATCTCGCTCTCCAAGAAGGAGGAGTTGCTGCATGTGCCAGGCGTCGCAGAGCCGATCCGCTTGGGACGCGAGCATCTCGGGCTGAAGCTCTGCCAGGCGATCCGCGACGAGGCGCATCGTTTCGCGCAGCACTACCACCATCTCCTGCGCGAGAAGAGCCTGATGGGCGAGACCGCGCGTCAGGTGCGGAAGAAGCGCGCGATCAAGAAACTGCAGGACGAGAAGGACGCGGGCGGGGACGCGTGAGCCTTCCGGCCTTCATGAACCTGCGTGGCGATGATCTCGAGATCCGCGTGAAGGCGGTGCCCGGTGCGAAGCGCGACGAGATCGCGGGACCGCTCGGAGATCGGCTGAAGATCCGCGTCGCGCAGCCGCCCGAGGGTGGACGCGCGAATGAGGCGATCCGCACGCTGCTGGCAAAGGCGCTTGCCGTCGGCGAACGCGACATCGAGCTCACGCAAGGGCCGACGAATCCGCAGAAGGTGTTTCGCGTGCGCGCGGGTGCGGCGCGTGCCGCGGAGTTCGCCGCGTCCCTCGCCTAACTGTGCACGGCACGTGCCGCGCAGTGCCAGGCACTGCATGGCACGTGCCGTGCACGATCTCCCCCACAACAAATCTCGGGTGTGCTGCGCCGAAAGCGCGCAGGTGTCATGTGCGCGGCACGTGCCACCCAGTGCCAGGCACAGGGCGGCACGTGCCGTGCACAGCGTTTTAGTTGCGGGCGGGCGACGGCATTGCGCCGCCGAGCCCCGTCTCCGGCTCGTCCTTCGGCTTCGCCTCGACGACCGCGGGCTTCACGCGCGCGCTCTCCGCTGCGAGCAGATCCGCCACCGTCGGCTTGGCCATCTGCTCGCCGCGCATCAGGCGATCGACATCGTCCTTCTGCAGGGTCTCGTAGCGCAGCAGCGCCTCGGCGACCGCGACGACCTTGTCCCAGTTCTGCTCGAGCATGCGGCGCGCCTCTTCGTACGCCTCGTCGATGAACCGACGCGTCTCCTCGTCGATCACGCGCGCCGTCTCCGGCGAGTAGTCCTTCTCAGGAAGGAACGACTCGCGCGTATCGGATCCCGCGTAGTTCACGAAGCCAAGGCGATCGGACATGCCCCATTGCAGGATCATCGCACGCGAGTACTGCGTGGCCATCTTGATGTCCATCGAAGCGCCCGAGCTGATGTCGCTGGTCTTGCGCTCCTCCGCGATGCGTCCGCCGCACAGCACGCGCAGCGTCGCGAGGACATGCTTGCGGCCGTAGCCGTAGCGGTCCTTGTCGGGCAGCGAGAACGTCGCGCCCATCGCCTGGCCGCGCGGAATGATCGTGACCTTGTGCAGCGGATCGGCGTGCTCGAGCAGCACCTGCAGCACGGCGTGGCCGGCCTCGTGGTACGCCGTCGCGACGCGCTCCTGCTGCTCGATCTTGCGCGACTTGTTCGCGCGGCCCCAGCGGACCTTGTCGCGAGCTTCCTCGAGATCGGCGAGCTCGACCTGGTCCTTGTCGGCCATGGTCGCGATGATCGCGGCCTCGTTGATCAGCGCCGCGAGATCGGCGCCGGAGAACATCGGGGTTCCGCGGGCGACCTTCTCGAGATCGACATCCTCGGCGAGCTTCACCTTCTTCGCGTGGACCGAGAGGATCTGGCGACGGCCGACGAGGTCGGGCAGGTTCACCGCGACCTGACGGTCGAAGCGACCCGGGCGCGTGAGCGCAGGATCGAGCACGTCCGGCCGGTTGGTGGACGCGATGACGATCACCTGCGTGTTCGCATCGAAGCCGTCCATCTCGACGAGGATCGCGTTGAGCGTCTGCTCGCGCTCGTCGTGTCCGCCCGACGAGAATCCACCGCCGCGGCGTCGGCCGACGGCGTCGATCTCATCGAGGAAGATGATGCACGGCGAATTCTCCTTGGCCTGCTTGAAGAGGTCGCGCACGCGGCTCGCGCCGACGCCCACGAACATCTCGACGAAGTCCGAACCAGAGATCGAGTAGAAGGGCGCGTCGGCCTCGCCGGCGATCGCCTTCGCGAGCAGCGTCTTGCCGCAGCCCGGAGGACCCGACAGCAGCACGCCGCGCGGAATGCGTCCGCCGAGGCGCGTGAAGCGCTTCGGGTTCTTGAGGAACTCGACGATCTCCTGGACCTCTTCCTTGGCCTCGTCGACGCCGGCGACATCGCCGAACGTGACCTTGACCTGCTCCTTGGTCTGCACCTTGTGACGGCTCTTGCCGAAGCTGCCGAGCATGCCGCCCGGACCGCCGCCCGCGCCGCGCATAGAGCGCGCGACGAACCAGACGATGCCGATCACGAGCACGATCGGAAGGAGTTGGAGCAGGTAGATCGGCCAGGTCGACGGTTCAACCTCGGTATACCGCTTGCGGTGTTCGTCGAGGAAATTCTTGTAGCGCGGGTCGCCGCGCTCGATGCCGACGGTGATCTGCTTGGCGGGCGTTTCAGCGCCGGTCTGCGGGTTGACGGTGTAGCCCGGCACGCCCGGCTTGATCCACGCGGTCAGGCGCGTGCCGTCGATCACGATCGGTCCCGCCGCAGGATTCTGCGCGTCGGTGCCGTCGAGGATCTTCTTCTGCTCGACGAACGTGCGGAAGTCGGTCCACTCCATGTCCATCGGCTTGCTAAACGACTGCAGCGCGACCACAACCAGGCCGACCATAGCCGCGATCATGACCCAGGTCATGACCTGCTGGCTGCCGCGCTGTTGCTGTGGCGGCACCGGAGGGCCACCGTTGGATCCGCTGTCCTTGCTGCCGCCATCCTTGCCGCCATCCTTGCCACCATCCTTGCCAGCCATGAGCATCGGCGCGGCGGCTTCGAGCGATTCGGACCGCGATGTCTCGCGGGTCGCGGGGCGGAGGAACGAGGGAAGACGCGAGAGGAGATTCTTCATGCGTACCTGCTTAGTCCTGCATTGGTCGAACATCTGACCTTCGCTACCGACGTGCGCTATCAAGACGGGCGCTATCAACTGGCGGAACGGACCTGCAATCCTGACCTTCATTTTGACCCGCCAACTATCGGTCCGCAGGGGACCTCGGCTCTGCAAAGAGCGGGTTCTTTTCAGCATTCCCTGGATGGAGCCCTGATCAAGGGTCGCCAGCCGCTCGCATTGCGCTGGACCGCCCCGAAACCCGGTACTTGCCGACTGTCCTTGCCGTTCGCTTCACGACTCGTCTCATCACTCGCTTCACCACTTGCTTCACCACTTGGACTGCATCGCTGCAACCAAGTCGTTCGCGAGCTGCTGCACGGCGGCGAACCGCCCGAGTTCGAGCGGTTCACGAGCAGGATAGGAGGGCACGAAGAGCGCGGACGACTCCACGCCTTCCTTTGCGACGATTCGTTCGCCGGTGCGGAGATCGACCCACTCGAAGTCCACCCGCACCCGCACCATCATCTCGTTCGCGAGACCGGTGGCGGGGTCCTTCGACAGCTCGACGAGCTCGACCGCGGTGATCGTGCCGCGCATCGCCGTGTCGGCGCTCGCCTCGGAGCGAACCTTGTACGGCGTCGACTGCTCGACCTGCTTGACCAGCGCGTCGGCGAGATCTTGCTCGAAGCCGCGCATGTAGCTCTGGTTGCGGAACACCGACAGCGCGACGCTGCGGTACTTGGTCGGATACGGCGTGGTCGCCGCGTAGCCCTCGGTCGGCGTCGAGGCGCAGCCGGACATCCAGCCCGTCACGACCGCGGCCGCAGCGACAAAGGCAAGCGTTGCGATGCGCGCCATCACTTGGACTCTCCCGCCGCGGGCGTCTTCTCGGGGTGTTCCATCGCGTCCTGCATGGCGTCGGGCGCGGGCATCTGGTCCCACTCGATCTGCAGCAGCTGCTTGCGGAGCGCGCGGTAGTCGGGCCCGTCGTCGATCACCGACTTCGGCAGCCGCGTGAGCACGCTGGGGATGATCCGCATCGCCTCGAGCGTCGCGACGGAGCGCGGATGACGCTGCACAAGGCGACGGATGAACAGCTCCGCCGAGATCGGATCGTTGACCTCGAGGTACCACGATGCGGTCGAGAGGAACTTGGCCGCTTCCGACTCCTCGATGCGCACGAGGATGCTGTCCGCGCCGACCTGCTGCGCGAGTCCAGGCTGGAGCGCCTGGAGCGAACGCAGCTTGGCGCGCGCCTCGAGCAGTCCGCTCGCGTCGTACTCAGGCCCGCGGAATCCCGCGAGGTACGAGTAGATCAGGCGCAGCCGCGCCTTGCTGACCTTCGCGCTGCGCGGGAAGTTCTCGATAAAGATCGAATACGCCTCGGCCGCCATGAGCATCTCGCGGCGGTCGAAGTAGAAGTCCGCGAGCCGCATGCACGCGCGCTCCGCAAGCTCGCTGCCCGGGAGGCGCTCCTGCACGCGGATGAGGAGCTCCTGCGCATCCTCCGACGCGTCGACCCAGCGGAACGTTCCGAAGAACTTGCGGTGCAGACCGTCGGCGTACGCGTTTGCGATCTCGAGCTCGCGCTCCAGCGCGGGCACGAACGTGCTCGAACTCGCGTACCGACGGCAGATCTCCTCGTAGTCGAAGAGCGCGCCGTACTCGTCGTCGGACTCGCGCAGCGCGTCGCCGCGGATCAAGAGCGCATCGGCGCGGAATCGCGACAGCGGGTAGCGGTCGAGGAACGCGTTGATGAGGTTCTTGGCGCGCGCGGGCTCGTGGTTGACGAGCGCGCGGCGGGCGGCGAGGAGCTGCGCTTCCTCGCTCGCGGGGTCGATGTCGGCGACCTTCTTCCAGCGGTCGAGCGAGTCGAGCTCGTACTTCTCCGCCTGTGCGTGCGCGGGCGTGGCCGCCGCGAGGGCAACAAGGACCGCCGCGCAGAGGCTGGCGGGGGAGAAGGTCGAAGTCCAACGGGCCAAGGGACCGATCATGGGGTGCGATGGTACGCGCCGATCGAGTTCTCGGGGGCGCGTTGACGGAGTCCCGTGCGCGGCAGGAGATGGCGTGATCGGAATCGTCTTCAACCCAATTTCAGGCACTGGGCGGGCGCGAGTCGTCGCCGAGCGGATGCTCGCGGGTCTCGACCGCCTTGGCCTGCGCGCCGAGTTGATCGAGAGCGCACGAAGCGGCGCGGAGCAGTGGCTGCGGCCGAGGCTTGCGGGCGCTGAGCTTGTCGTCGTGGCAGGGGGCGACGGCGCCGTGCGAACGGCCGCGCCCGAAGCCGCGCGCGCGGGCGTTTCGCTCTGGCACGCGCCGTGTGGAACGGAAAATCTCTTCGCGCGCGCCTTCGGGATGCGCGCTGATGCGGCGATGATCGCCGCTGCGATCCGCGCCGGCCGCACGCGCAACATCGACCTGGCCTCCGCCTCAGGCGAGCCGTTCGCCATCATGGCGTCGGTCGGGTTGGACGCCGAAGTGGTGCACGACCTCAGCTCGCGGCGATCGGGCGGGATCTCGCACCTGTCCTACGTCGGTCCAGTGCTCCGGCAACTGAGCGCCTGGCGTCCCTCCGAGCTGGCCTGGTCGATCGACGGCGAGCGGGAGCAGCTCGGCCGCGGCATGGTCGTCGTCGGCAACCTGCCCGACTACGGCGTTCGTCTCAACCCGGCGGCCGAGGCGATCCCCGACGATGGCCTGCTCGACGCAGTCTTCATCCCCGCCGACGGGCCGATCAGCCTGCTCCCCTGGGCGGTCCTGATGCGCGCGGGACTCCACCTGCGCTGCCCTGGGGTCCGCGTCCGCCGAGGGCGGGAGCTCCGCATCCACGCCGACCGGCCCGTTCGGCTTCAGCTGGATGGCGATCCGGCGGGGAGCGCGGCAGGGGCCTCCGAGTACCTGCTGACCCCGTCTCCGGGCGCGTTGCGGGTCCTCCTCCCGGCCTAAATCCGCGCCAGTTCGGGTGGGGTGAATGCTCCCGAGCCTGGGAGTCCGCTCAAGTCGCCCCTCTCTGCCGCCGATGCCCTCGGCACGGTGTGCCGATTTTTCGGCCGCCGAAAGCGTGAGATCCCGGAGGTACCACCCATGTCCGACAAGAAGCCCGACGCCAAGGAATCGAAGGACGCCAAGCCCGAGGGCGCCGCAGAGGCCCCCAAGAAGAAGGGCGGCATGAAGTTCATCGCCATCACCGTCGCGCTCCTCGCGATCGAGGGCGGCGTGCTCTTCGCGGTGTTCTCGATGGGCGGCCCCAAGGACGCGCAGGCCTCGCATGTCGAGGAGCCCAAGCACGACGCCGGCAACGACTCGTGCGAGGTGCAGGTCTTCAATGGCCCGCTCTTCAACGACGCGACCGGCATCAACTACGGCTTCAAGGTCGAGATCTTCGTGACCACCAAGGCCAAGCACCGCGACGCGATCACCAAGAAGGTCGAGGACAGCAAGGCTGCTCTTCGCGCCGAGATCGCGGGCATCTGGCGCATGGCCAGCTCGGAAGACCTGTCCGACCCGCTGTTCGAGTCGCTCCGTCGCCGCATCGAGGCGAAGCTCAAGGAGCGCATCAACGGCGAGGCGATCGGCGAGGGCGAGGCCCCGACGGTCGAGAGCGCGGTCGTGATCTCCACTCCGGCGGTTCGTCAGGAGCGCTGAGCGCCGACCTGCGACAAGTTCAACCCTCTCCGCCGCCCCGGTCCGCCGGGGCGGCGGTCGTTTTGCCCGCGCGCAGAATCTGCAGGTGAAAGGCAAACCCCGCGCCGACGATTCTCTACAGGCGCAAGCCTTGCGCGACCGATCAACGCACGTCCGAAATGCACGCTGGGCAGGACGCCCTTCGTTTCGGAAGGTCAGCAGGCAGTCAGGCGGAGCCTGAAGGAAGCCGAACCATGCCAGATCCCACCACCACCTCAGCAGCCGGCGCCGCGACTCCCGTGGGGCTTCCCGATTTCGGATCGCCTTCCGCTGGCGGCGCTGCTCCCAGCGCGATCGGCCTGCTTTCCGACGTCTCGCTGCAGGTTCGCATCGAGCTCGGTCGCACCAAGATGCTGGTCGAGGACGTGCTCAAGCTCAATCCCGATTCGGTGGTCGAGCTCGACAAGGCTGCAGGCGACCCCGTCGACATCTACGTGAACGGCCGCCGCATCGCGCGCGGCGAGGTGCTCGTCCTCAACGAGAACTTCTGCGTGCGCGTGAGTGAAATCCTCGAGCCGCTCGAGGGTTGAGAGTTCCGCTGCAATCGAGTGTGGATGTTCGAAGCCCCGGCGGAGCCGGTCAGCAAGCAAGCCAGGATGGCGCATGCGGAACCCAATGATCAACTTCGCGATGGCGGTGCTTGCGCTCGGCGCTTGCGCCATCATCGCCACGCCAGCCTCGGCGCAGAACCGCCCGCTCATGCGCAGCACGCCGAACGCCGCGATGTCGGTGGAGCCGGCCGCGGCGCCAGCGGCTGATGCGGAGCCGACTTCTGCGAGTGCGGAGCCGCGCAAGACTGACGTGCGGCCGTCGCAGGGTCTCGCGTCCGGTGCCTTGTCGGGGTCTACGTCGGGGTCCATGTCGGCATCTACGTCGGGCTCCTCGCAAGCCAAGGGCTCGCTCGGCAACGCAGCTGCTTCGCGCGGTCTCTCCAGCGAACTTGTCACCACCGGTGTCGCGCTCGGCGCGACGCTCCTCGTGATCGTCCTCGCGCGCAGCGCGGTCAAGCGTTTCGGTGGCGGCGGCGCCGCGGGCAAGCGTCCGTCGGGCGTCGTCGAGGTCCTCGCGCGCTATCCGCTCGCGCGCGGTCAGAGCATCGTGCTCATCAAGGTCGCGCGCCGCGTGATCGTCGCGCACCAGAGCTCCGACGGCATGAAGCCGCTCAGCGAGTTCTCGAGCGAAGAAGACGTCGCCGACCTGCTCGCCCGCTGCGAGGCGGGTGCGCGCGGAACGTCGCAGTTCTCCTTCGATGCGCTGCTCCGCCAGTCGGGCAAGGCGTTCGATGGATTCGGCTCCTCGGCAAAGGATCGCGCCGGCAAGGCTGACGAGCGCATCGACCCGCGCGACACGCTGCCCGCCGTCATGCGCGGCGCCGAGATCGAGACCGTCGACCTGACCCGCCCCCGCAAGGGAGGCGCGCGATGATGCTTGGTGTCGTCGCCCATCAGGTCGTCACGCTCGCGCATGCTGCCGCCGCCACTGCGAGCACGGCCGCGCCGTCGCTCGACAACATCAACCCGATCGGTGTCCTCGAGGACGCCACGAAGACCGTCCCTGGCTTCGAAGGCGGCCTCAGCGCGGCGCTCAACATCGTCCTGCTGCTCACGGTCCTTACCGTCGCGCCGGCGATCCTGATCCTCTGCACATGCTTTACGCGCATGGTCGTCGTGCTCGGCCTGCTCCGTCAGGCGCTCGGCACGCAGACGCTGCCGCCGTCGCAGGTCATCGTCGGCCTCTCGGTGCTCCTCACCGCGGTCGCGATGGGCGGAACCTTCGAGCGCATGTGGAACGAAGGCCTCGGCCCGTACGCGCGCGGCGAGCAGAAGAACCAGATGGTCGCCTGGGAAGGCGCCAAGAAGCCGCTCCGCGAATTCATGGTCGCGCAGATCGAGGCGACCGGCAACACGCCGACCGTGCTCATGATCCTCTCGCACCGCGGCGTCGACGTGAGCGAGCCCGAGCGTCTCACGTGGGACAAGGACGTCGACATGCTCACGCTGGTCCCGAGCTTCGTGATCTCCGAGCTCAAGACGTCGTTCCTCATCGGATTCCGCGTGTACCTGCCGTTCCTCGTCATCGACATGGTCATCTCGAGCCTGCTTGTCTCGATGGGCATGATGATGCTCCCGCCGGTGCTGGTGTCGCTGCCGTTCAAGCTGCTGCTCTTCGTGCTCGTCGACGGCTGGACGCTCGTCGCGGGCGGTCTGCTCACTGGCGTGATGGCGCCGCTTGGAGGCACGTGATGGATCTGGAAGCACTCGATGTCGTGCGCGAGGCCTTCATGCTGATGCTCCTCATCAGCGCGCCGATCCTTGCGGTCGGACTGGTCGTCGGTCTCGTGGTCAGCATCATCCAGGCGGTCACGCAGATCCAGGAGCAGACGCTGGTGTTCGTGCCCAAGATCCTCGCGATGGTCGGCACGACGCTGATCCTCCTCGGCTGGATCACCGTGAAGATCATGGAGTTCTCCACCGAGATGTTCTCGTGGTCGCCGGTGTCCGGAACGTGAACCAACACCGATGAACGCGCTCGAAACCCTCTCGCAGCATCTCGTGCCGGCAACGCTGGTCGTGGCGCGCGTGTCGGGTCTCGCGGTGCAGGGGCCGGTGCTCTCGTCGCCCGCGATCCCGATGCGGATCAAGGGACTGCTCGTCGCGTCGCTCGGCCTCGCGGTGTATCCGTCGGTCGCGGCGGGGGCGTCGCTTCCCACGGGCATCTCGCTCGGCGCGACGCTGCCGCTGATCGTGTTTGAGTTCGGCATCGGCGCGTTCATCGGGTTCATGGCCTCGATGCCGCTGCTCGCCGCGCAGTTCGGCGGACTCTCGATGGGCCAGCAGATCGGCCTCGGATTCGCGCGTTTCTACAACCCCGCGATGGGCGAGGAATCCGACGCGCTCGAGCAGATCCTGTTCTTCCTCGCGCTTGCGACGTTCCTCTCGCTCGGCGGCCTCGAGTCGATGTTCTCGTCGCTGGTCGCGAGCTTCGACTCGCTGCCCGCGGGCGCGGTCCCCGGAATGATCATGGGCGAATCCGACATCGCGCCGATCGCCGTCTTCACCGGCGCGATCAAGGCCGCGTTCGAACTCGGCCTGCGCGTCGCCGCGCCGCTTCTCGCCATCGTGTGCCTCGAGACCGTCGTGATGGGATACCTCTCCAAGAGCGTGCCCCAGCTCAACGTCATGTCGATCGGCTTTCCCGTCCGCATCATCGTCGGCCTGGCCGTCATCATTGCGTCGCTTGCGGCGATCAACGAGGCGCTTGTCGACGGAACCTCCGGCGCGCTGGAAGCCCTGCTTCTCGCGAGCGGGGCTCGAACCTAAGGAGGCGCGATGTCGGAGGATCTCGGCGAACGTACCGAAGACGCGACGCCCAAGCGGCGCCAGGAGGCACGCGAGGAGGGCAACATCGCCCGCTCGCAGGACGCCTCGAACGCGCTGCTGCTGTTCGGCGCGATCCTGCTGCTTGCGTCCGGCATCAAGCCGCTGCTGCTCGCGCTCGCGTCGATGCTCGAGAAATCCCTCGCCGCCGACTACCTCGAGGGCGGCGTGCGCCCCGACCAGGTGACGGCGATGATCCTGCCCACGCTGATGGAAGGCGCGTATGCCGCGGCGCCGATCGTGCTCGGCGCGACGGCGATCGCCATCCTCGCGCACCTCTGGCAGGTCGGCCTCATGGTCACGACCAAGCCGCTGGTGCCGAGCTTCGACCGCCTCAATCCGGCGAAGGGCTTCGGCCGCATCTTCGGCATGCAGGGCGTGATCAAGACCGCGATGGACGTGTTCAAGCTCGTCGTCGTGGCGTGGATCACCTACACGGTCGGTGCGGCGGTGCTCCCGCAGATCGTCGGCCTTCCGGGCCTCGGCGTGGTGGAGGGCTTCGAGCACATCGGATCGATCGGCCTCGGTCTCGCGATGCAGGTCGGCGCGGCGCTCCTCGTCCTCGGCATCGCCGACTACGCGGTGCGCCGCATCAAGCACGAGAGCGACCTGCGCATGACCAAGCAGCAGGTCAAGGAAGAGTTCAAGGAATCCGACGGCAACCCCGAGGTCAAGAAGCGCCGCATGCAGGTCGCGCGGCAGCTCGCGATGCGCCGCCTCCAGACCGCGGTGCCCAAGGCCGACGTGATCGTGACCAACCCCGAGCACATCTCGGTGGCGATCCAGTACGACCCGCAGTCGATGGGCGCGCCGCGCATCGTGGCGATGGGCGCGGATCACCTCGCGATGCGCATCAGGCAGATCGCGACGCAGCACGGCATTCCGATCGTCGAGCGCAAGCCGCTCGCGCGCGCGCTGTACGCGCAGGCCAAGGTCGGCCAGGAGATCCCCGCGGACCACTACAAGGCCGTCGCGGAGATCCTCGCCTACGTGTACAGGCTCAAGGGCAAGATGGTGGCGTGAGCAGGGCGTGAGTGGCCGGCGGACGGCAGCAAGCGTTGACGGAAGCGATCAAGGACGAAACCCATGGCGAACCAGGCACCAGCAACAGGCGACGGCATCCCTCCGATCTTCCACGCGATCGCGAAGTACAGCCATCTCATCGTGCCGCTGTCGTTCCTCGGACTCGTCGGCGTGCTCGTCGTCCCGCTGCCCGCGATGATCCTCGACCTCCTCATCTGCATGAACATCGCGCTCGCCGCGATCGTGCTGATGACGACGGTGTACATGCGCAAGCCGCTTGATTTCAGCGTGTTTCCCGCGCTTCTGCTCGGCACGACGCTGTTCCGCCTCGTGCTCAACGTGGCGTCGACGCGCCTGATCCTCTCGATCGAGTCCAAGGATCCCGCGACCTCGATGACCGCCGCGGGCCACGTGATCCAGGCGTTCGCCAACTTCGTCGCGGGCTCGAACGCGATCGTCGGAACGATCATCTTCATCATCCTCGTGGTCGTGCAGTTCGTCGTGATCACCAAGGGCGCCACCCGCATGTCGGAAGTCGCCGCGCGATTCACCCTCGACGCGATGCCCGGCAAGCAGATGGCGATCGACGCCGACCTCTCCGCCGGCACCATCGACGAGAAGGAAGCCCGCGCCCGCCGCGACGAAGTGTCGCGCGAGGCCGACTTCTACGGCGCGATGGACGGCGCCTCCAAGTTCGTGCGCGGCGATGCGATCGCGGGCATCGTGATCACGATCATCAACATCGTCGGTGGATTCGCGATCGCCAAGTTCCAGCTCGGCTGGAGCGCGGTCGACGCGATGAAGACCTTCATGCTGCTCGCGATCGGCGACGGCCTGGTCTCGCAGCTGCCCGCGTTCCTCGTGGCGATCGCCTCGGGCCTCATCGTCGCGCGCGCCGGCGGCGGCCGCACGGTCGGCGAGGAAATCCCGCACCAGCTCGCCTCGCAGCCGATGGCGCTGTACCTGATCGGCGGGTTCCTCATCCTCCTGTCGTTCACGCCGCTGCCGACGATCCCGCTCATGGGCGCGGGCCTCCTCCTCGGCGGCACCGCCTATTCGATGCAGTGGATCAAGAAGCAGAAGACCGTCGCCAGCGCCGCCAAGGCGCGCTCCGACGCGGCCAACAAGCCGGTCGATCCGCCCAAGGTCGAGGAGCTCCTCGCAGTCGACACCCTCGAACTCGAGATCGGCTACGCGCTGGTCGGGCTCGTCGATGCTTCCCGCGGCGGCGACCTGCTCGATCGCATCGCGGGCATCCGCCGCCAGCTTGCGGTGGAGCTCGGTCTGGTCATGCCGGCGGTCCGCATCCGCGACAACATGCAGCTCGATCCCAACGAGTACCGCGTCAAGGTGCGCGGCGCGGTGATCGCGACGGGCAAGGTGTTCCCCGACCTGCTGATGGCGATGGACTCTGGCCTCGCCCACGGTCGGCTCGATGGCATGGCGACCAAGGAGCCCGCGTTCGGCCTCGACGCCATCTGGATCGACCGAACCCTCCGCGAGAAGGCCGAGAGCGCCAACTGGACCGTCGTCGACGCGACCAGCGTGCTCGCGACCCACATTTCCGAGCTCGTCCGCACCCACGCCGACGAACTGCTCACCCGCGAGGAGGTCAGCAATCTCCTCGCCCAGCTCAAGCAGAAGACCCCGAAGCTGGTCGAGGACCTCGTCCCCGCCGTGGTCAAGCCGAGCGACCTCCAGAAGATCCTTCAGGCGCTCCTCCGCGAGCGCGTGGCGATCCGCGACCTCGAGACCATCATCGAGACCCTGGCCGAGTGGATCCCGCACACCAAGGACCACGACGTGCTGGTCGAGTATGTCCGCAACGGCCTGCGGCGCGCGATCTGCGCGCAGCACTGCGAAGTCGACGAGCGTGGCCGCGCGCGCCTGCGCTGCGTGACCATGGATCCGGCGCTCGAAGACACGATCTCCGGGTACATCGACCGCAGCCCGTCGGGCACGACCTTCACGATTCCGCCGCAGCTCGCGACGCGCATCGCGCGCTCGGTCGCCGAGTCGGCGCGCCCGCTGGCCGAGGTCGGTCGACCTGTGGTCGTCCTGGCGTCGCCGTCGGTCCGCGCCCAAGTGCGGCAGATCCTCGAGCCGCACATTGCGGGTGTTGCCGTCCTCGGGTACAACGAGGTGGTTCGCGGCACCGACCTTGAAAGCGTCGGCCTCGTGCAACTGACCTCCGCCGGCGCGTCCCAGCACGCGCCCGCAGCGGTCGGTTGACGGCCAACGCTGAAACGAATCGCTGCCCCGATTGGTTTTGTTGAGGGCGCACCGCGGACAGGATGTCCTTCGCGCGCGCCAGAGAATGAAAGACGACCGCCTCGCGGACAGCGTGGCGTTTGCCAGGAGGGCAGCGCGTGCAACTCAACCCATACCAGACGAATCCTGAGGCCTCGCGGCAGTTTGCTGCGCGCGTTGTTGCCGGCTGCGGGGTGCTCGCGTGAAGCTCAAGACCTACCAGGCCTGGACGATGGCCGAGGCGCTGGCGTTCGTGAAGACGGACCTCGGCGCGGATGCGGTGATCCTCCATACGCGTACCTTCGAACGCGGCGGTTTCTTCGGCATCGGGCGCAAGTCCGTGGTCGAGATCACGGCCGCACGCGCAAAGGACATGCCCATGCCGCAGAAGGACCTTCCCAAGCGGCCCGAGCCTCGTGCAGCAGTGCGTGGCCCGGCGCAGTCGGAGCGAAGCGCGTCCCCGGAGCGAAGCGCGACCTCGGAGCGAAGCGCGACCTCGGAGCGTGCGGGTGATGTGTTGCGTGCGTCTGCCGCGGCGCGCGCCTACGGAGCGCAGCCGAGTGGTGGGATGGGCGGTGGTACTGGCGCAGTTCCGGCGGCAACGCCGGCCGTCGCCGTCAACAAGCCGCTCGACATGGACAGCGAGCGCGAGAAGACGCGCCGCCTCGCGCAGGCGATGGCCGTGCAACTTGAGAAGCAGGCGATGGAACGCGCCACCGCGACCCGCAATGAGGACGTCGTGCGCGAGGTCGCCATCCGCGGTGCGCAGAGCGCGGCGGCCGCCGCTGCGTCGTCGGCTGCATCGAATAGTGCGGCGCCAAACAACGGCCCTGCGCAGCGTTTCGTGCTGGTTCCCGAGCCGAGCGAGAGCGGGGGCGCCACGCGCCTGACCGCCGCGGTCGTTCGCGTGCCCGAGCCAACGCCGTCGATCTCGCCGACCCATTCGAGCCTCGAGCTTGCGCAGTCCGATGCGGGCAAGCCCGCCGCTCGCGCGACGACTCCCAGCGACGGTGAACTCGACGCGATCTCTGCCTTCGTCGGCCGAGTGCTGCAGCGCGGCGGCGCCGATGCCGCGGCTGGACCCGCGTCCAATCCCGTGTCTCCCCCCGGGTCCATCCCCGTGCGCGAAGTCGTCGAGATCCGCGCCGTCGCCGCCAAGCCCGCGCGCGCGCGCTCGCTCGAGACCGCCTACGCCAAGCTGATCGAACAGGAAGTCGCCGAGGAACTCGCGACCCGCGTGCTCGCCGACATCGGCGCGCAGTTTGAGTCGCAGATCGAGGCCGGCGTCGAGCCTTCGCAGGACGACCTTCGCATCGCCATCGAGCGCAGGCTTGCCGCGATGCTGCCGTCGGATGAGGGCGACGCGTTTGAGGTGCTCTCGGGACGCAACGGCGCGCGCCGCATTGCGTTCGTCGGACCAACCGGCGTCGGCAAGACCACCACGCTCGCCAAGCTCGCCGCGCACCTCAAGCTCAAGCGCGGCCTGCGCGTGGGCATCGTCGCCGCCGACACCTACCGCATCGCCGCGGTCGACCAGCTGCGCACCTACGCGGAAATCCTCGGCCTTCCCGTCGAGATCGCCGCGTCTCCCAAGGACGCCGCGCGTGCCTGCGAACGCCTTTCCGACGTCGATGTCATCCTCATCGACACCGCGGGCCGCAGCCAGAACGACCACATGAAACTCTCCGAGCTGCGCGCGTTCCTCGCGAGCGCCAAGCCCGATGAGACGCATCTCGTCCTCTCCGCCACCGCAAGCGCACGCACGCTCGCGCGCGAGGCAGAGGCATTCGGCGCCGTCGGCGTCGATCGCATCGCACTGACTAAGCTTGATGAAGCGGCCACATTCGGCACGCTCGTCACGCTGGTCGAGAAGCTGGGGAAGCGCGTGAGCTTCTTCACGAACGGGCAGGAAGTTCCGGATCACATCGAGTCCGCGCGAAGCCGTCGTCTGGCAGCGCTCGTACTGGGGAGCGAAGTCCGCTGATGCACGACGGCACCATTTCGACAGACAAGATCACCAACGATCAGGCTGAGAAGCTGCGGAGACTCGTTTCCGCACCGCGGCTCACGCCTGATGTTGCCGCTTCAGCGAACGCGGCCGCGGGGCTGAGCGTGAGCCCGATCAATGCCAGCGAGCGAACGCGCCCGATGCGCATCGCGCGCGCCATCGCGGTCTCGAGCGGCAAGGGCGGCGTCGGCAAGACCAACCTCTCGGTCAACCTCGCGGTCGCCTTCGCGGCGCGCGGTCAGCGCGTGGTGCTGCTCGATGCGGACCTCGGACTCGCCAACGCCGACGTGCTGTGCGGCATCACGCCGCGCGCGACGCTCGAGGACGTTGTGTCGGGCGAGCGCACGCTTGAGGAAGTCATGGTCAGCGCGCCTGGCGGATTCCGTCTCGTGCCTGGTGCGTCGGGCGTCTCGCGCCTGGCCGACATGGGCCAGATGCAGCGTCGCAGCCTGCTCGAGCAGCTGCTCATGCTCGAGCGCACGACCGACGTCCTGATCGTCGACACCGGCGCAGGCATCGGCGCCAATTCGATGGCGTTTGCCGCGGCAGCGCACTCGATCCTGGTCACGACCACCCCCGAGCCGACCTCGATCGCCGACGCGTACGGCGCGATCAAGACCCTGGTCGCCCGCGGGTGTCGCGACGGCCTGCAGCTGGTCGTGAACATGGCCGCCAGCGACGAGGAAGCCCGCGCCGTCCACGGCCGCATCGAGCGCGTCGCGCGCGCGTTCCTCAGCACGCGCATCGACTACGCGGGCGCGGTTCCGCTCGACCCGGCGATCCCCGCCGCAGTCCGCCGCCGCAGCCCCGTGACCGTGCTTTCGCCCGAGGCCGCATCGTCTCGCGCGATCCGCCAGCTCGCCCGCACGCTTTCCGGTGAAAGCGCGACGGCCGTTCGAGCCGATCAACGACAAGGGTTCCTCGCTCGGCTCGCCGGTTTCCTCGGCACCACGCGCTGACCCCGCGAACGGTTTCCCCGGCTCGCGAATCCTCTGAAGCGGGGCGCTCTCCCCGCTGGTCCGTTCGCTGCTGAGTGCCATGACGAAGCCCGCGCCGAAACTTCCGATCCCGCAGTCCGCTGCCGCGTGCACGGCGTTCGCCGCGTTCAGCGTGTCGATCTTCGTGGGCATCGCGAGCAACAATCCATTCGACGTCGTGCTCACGCGCGCACTGGTCGCGATGGCGGGCGGATTCGTCGGTGGATTCCTCGTGGGTCTTGTGTGCGATTGGATCGTGAACCAGGAAGTCGCCCGCGTCGAGAGCGCGATGGAGGCTGATCTCGCTGCTGCAGACGCCGAAGAGGTTGATCTGGATGGCCTGACCGGCGTCGATGTGCTCGAAGACGAGCCTGGTTCGGTGGCATCGCGAGCCGTTCAAACGGAAAATCGCGAAGCAGTCGGTCGCCGTCGAGAAAAGAACGCGGCCTGACCCGAAAGGCACTTGCACATTCTGGATTCTCGTTATACTGACGTCGTGCAAGTGGACATGGATGTTCATGCAGCACGACGCACGTTGGTTCGAGGCTCTCCGAAACATCGGAGAAACCAGCGAAAAACGAGCGGTCCCGCGGAGCACGCGTCGGCGACTTGTCCGACACGAGCAAAGCAGGATTCAGGGCGCATCTTCTTGTGCCCGCAGCGAATGGATCTCGCTCACGCGACCTTTCATATGGTCGCGCCCCGCGTACATCCCTTCGCTTCGGTCTTGGAAGAGCGCTGCTAGCGGTCCGTCTGGAGAACGGTCTGCTGGAGGTGGTCCCGATGGTCTCGCGTTGCTTGCAACGCACGGCCGCCGGGAAAGGTGAGCGGGTTCTTCGAGGCGTCGCAATGTGCGTCGCACCGACGGACCCCACGAACAGAGGACGACTGGTCAAGGAGCCGACCGAATGTCCAGGACTGCACGCGAGAACACCATCGTTTCGAAATCGTCCGCCTCGAAGTCCGCCAGTGCCAAGAGCACGAGCGGAAAGCCTTCGGTCACGAAGGCTGCCGGTACTCCGGCCGCGACCGCCTTGCCGGCACGCAAGCAACCCAACAACAGCACTGCCGGTGGCAAGAAGGGCGCAGCTTCGTCTGCGCTCATGACCACCAAGCGTCCCTCGCTCGCCGAGGCCGCTGCCGCCGCGATGCCGCGCACGCGCTCGCGCGTTGCCTCTGCGGCCATTCCGGCCATCGAGGTTCAGCCGCAGGTTGCTGCGAAGCCGGCGGCGAAGACCCCCGCCAAGCCTCGCGCTGCCAAACCCGCGCCTGCGCCGCGCACGGTTGCCAAGGCGACCGCTGCCTCCGCCGCCGCGACGCGCGCTGCAAAGGCTCCGCCGAAGCCGCTTCCGCTCGCGGAGCGCCCGATCGACCAGGTCTGGCGTCAGTACCGCGCGGAACCCACCGAGGAAATCCGCAACTTCCTCATCGCCCGTCACCTTGATCTCGTCGCCTACGCCGCCGAGCGCCTTCACAAGCGCCTGCCGAGCGAGGTCGAGGTCAACGACCTCAAGAGCGCCGGCGCGTTCGGCCTCATGGACGCAGTCGAGTCGTTCGACCCTGACCGCGGCGTGAAGTTCGAGACGTTCTGCACGCAGCGCATCCGTGGCGCCATGTTCGACGAGCTCCGCTCGATGGACTGGGTGCCGCGCCTCGTGCGCAGCCGCACCGCCAAGGTCGAGAAGGTCCGCAAGTCGATCGAGATGGAAACCGGCGCGCGTCCGACCGAGGACGAGGTCGCGACCCGTCTCAATGTCTCGGGCGACGAGTTCGAGAAGCTCCAGAAGGACTCGCGTCCGATCTCGATGGTCAGCCTCACCCGCAAGTGCTTCGAGACCGACAGCTCGAAGGACGTGCGCGAGATCGACGTCGTCGAGGACGGCCGCCAGGAGAACCCGCTGCAGGCCGTGCAGAAGCAGGACCTCCAGGCGCTCATCACCAAGGGCCTCTCGCGCGCCGAGCGCCTGATCGTGATCCTCTACTACTACGAGGAGATGACGATGAAGGAAATCGGCGCCACGCTCGACCTCAGCGAGTCGCGCGTGAGCCAGATGCACTCGTCGATCCTCGCGCGCCTCAAGGCGCAGATGCAGCACCGCGAGACCGTCGAGGAGTGAGCCAGGAGCAGCAAGCGACCTCCGCAACCAATCCAAAAACAATCCCGGCGCACGATCAATCGTGCGCCGGGTTCGTTTTTCAAACTTGGGTTTGCTGGCGGCGCGTCACTTCTTGTCGAGCCGACGCACCATCACGTTGGTGAACTCCACCGGGCAGCCGTGGCACTGCAGCGCGATCGGGCCGCTCTTCGGCACGCCGGGAAGCTTGGCGTCGATGATGACTTCCTTGTCGTTGAGCCACACGTTGAGCGTCTCGCCGACCATGCGGATGCGGAAGCGGTTCCACTCGCCGATCGGCGCGTCGGCGTTCACGCGCGGAGTGACCGCGGCGCGCACTTCGGGCGGCATCTTGGCATCGGTGCGGTAGCCGTAGACCTCGCCCGAGCCGCACGGCCAGAGCCACATGTTGACCTGGCTCTTGGAATTGCCGCGGAGGTAGATGCCGCTGTCGCGCTCCTCGACCTCGATGGTCTTGTCGGTGCCGTCGGCGTTCTTGACGATGTTGCCGTCGAGGCCGATGTACGGACGCTGCATCTTGCCCTGGTGCTCGGCGGTCCACTTCCAGTCGACGAGCATCTCGAAGTCGCCGTACGACTCGTCGGTCCAGAGCGACTGGCCCTTGCCGTCGAAGTGGAGGACGTTGCCGCCGACCTTCCAGTGTTCGCCTGCGGGCTTCTCGCCCTTGTCCGCGCCTTCCTTCCAGCCGGTCGTCGACAGGCCGTCGAAGATCGGGCGGAAGCCTGCGGAATCCATGTCGCAGATGCGATCAGGCGTGAGTTCGTAGTCGGGGCGCGGGAGCTCGGTGAGCTTGAGGTTCTTGAACCAGATCTCGGTGCCTTCGCTCTCGAGGCAGATGAAGCCCTTGCGCGGCGTCACGCCCGTGCAGCCCGAAACCTCGGTGCCGTTGATCTCGAGCTTGATCGCGCCGTCCTTCGCGGTGACCTTGTAGTGGTTCCACTCACCCTTGCCCTTGGTGGTGCGCGCCATGGGAAGGCAGCGCTCCCAACCGGCCGGATGCGGACGGTCCGGCTTCATGCTCGCGCCCCAGATCGAGAAGATGTCGCCCTGGCCCGTGTACAGCGTGCGGCCCTGCGCGTCGACATTGTCGGGCGTGAGCATGATCTGCACCTCGATCGATCGCGAGAAGGGCACGCCCTTCGAGCAGATCGGATCGCTCCACACGAAGAGACCCGCGTTGCCCGGCTCCGAGAGGTGCTTCCAGTCGAGCTCGAGTACGAAGTTCTCGTACGCCTTCTCGGTGCGCATGATGCCCGTCGGCTTGCCCGTGCACTTGATGACGGGCGCGCCCGTCTCGTCCTTGGCGACGGTGAAGGTCGACGGCGCGGTGTTCACGTTGACCCAGCCGCTGAGGTCGCGGCCATTGAACAGGTCGACGGGGCCGGCGGTTGGTTCAACTGCGAGGGACGGCAGCGCGACGAGGAGCGCTGCGCACGAAGCAACGAAGCGGATGGCGGTCTTCATAGGTCGGGCACACTAGCGCAAAGCCCGCGCGGGTAGGCGGGCTTTCGCGGCGTTCGCGCGCGAGAATGCGCATTCGCGCGCGTGACGCGCAGCCGCGCTTGCTTCTGCACGCGCTCGTGTATGTGCGCGTGTACCTGCTCGTGTACCTGCTCGTGTGCATGCTCGTGCGCGCACGCGCGGATCGGGCTGGGATTCGCGGTGTTTCCGCGCCCAGTCGGCGGCCACTGCTTGACAGAACCCGTCGCCGCGGACTAGAACATGTCCTGAGGCTTGGACTCAGCGTTCCGTTCATGTCGGGGAGAAGAGATGGCAATGCAGCACACGCATCGGCTCGTTTACTTGGCTCGGCACATGTTCATCGACCTGCCCGAGGGGCGGTTCCTCGTCGACACGGGCTGCCCTGTCAGCTTTGGCAGCCCGGGCAGCTTTGGCAGCACGGGCAGCTTTGGCAGCACGGGCAGCTTTGGCAGCACGGGCACGGCGTCGTACGGCGGAACGACGCACCAACTGCCACGCAGCTACGGCTCGCTCACCATCGAGTCGCTGGCGGGGCTCGACCTCGATGCCCGCATCGGCCAGCGCTGCGCGGGGCTCATCGGCATGGACATCCTCGGTCGCGACCCTGTGTTGTGGGACGGTCCGCGCGGTCGGGCCGTGGTGCGGCCGTCGCCGGCGCCGGCAGGGGCGGTGCGCATTCCGGTGCAGCAGGTGCAGACGATCCCCGTGATCGAGGTCACCGTCGCTGGTCGCTCCGCGCGGTGCATCTTCGATACCGGGGCGCAGTACGGATTCCTGACCGAGCAGCCCGTGAGCGATCCGCCCTTGAGCGATCCGTCCTTGAGCGATCCGCCCTTGAGCGATCCGCCCTTGAGCGATCCGCCCTTGAGCGAGCCGTTCATGATCGATCCCGCGTTGGAAGACGGCGAGTTCGACGACTTCCATCCCATGCTGCTCGGGTTCCGCTCGAAGGCGTGGAAGCTGCCCGTCGATGCGCAGGGCGTTCGCTTTCGCGAGCGGTTCGGGTTTCACGAGCCGCTGTCGTCGAGCATGCTGCGGCCGTTCGGCGTCGACGGGTTGATCGGCTGCTCCTGGCTGCCCACGCGGCGGGTGTGGTTCGTGCCCTCGGCGCCATCGATCGAATCGTGTCTCTTTGTCGCGGCGGGGTAAGACCGGCGCGCCGTTCGCTTGTTTGCATGTCTGTCTGTCACAACTCATTCGGGAGAAAAGAAAGATGCCACAGGACTCTGTTTCTGCGTTTGCCTATCCGCTCGTCTATGAGGCCAACCACATGTTCGTCGAGCTGCCCGAGGGCAAGTTCCTCGTCGACACCGGCGCGCCGCACACCTTTGGGCGCACGGGTTCGGTCACCTACGGCGCGCGTCGTGTCGCGATCCCCAGCGCCACGCTGGGCGCGAACGTCGACTCGCTTGAGAAGCTCCCCGGCGTCCGCTGCGACGGCCTCCTCGGCATGGATCTCATGTCGACCGCGCAGGTGCTGTGGGACGGTCCGACAGGCAAGGCGATTGTGGGCGAGACGGTCGTCGCGGCGGGTGCTCGGCGCGTGCCGTACCGATCGCTGATGGGTGTGCCCGTCGTCGACGCGAGCATCGGCGGCCGCAAGCTCTCGTGCATCTACGACACCGGCGCGCAGTACGGCTACGTGCTGCGCCGCGAGTTCGCCGAGTGCGGCGAGGACGACGGTGCGATCGAGGACTACAACCCCATCATGGGCAAGATCCACTCGCCCGCGTGGCGCGTGCCTGTCGACATGCACGGCGTGCAGTTCCAGGAGCGCGTGGGCGTGCTGACGGGGATGTTCGCGGGGATGCTCGGCATGGTCGGCGTCGACGCGATCGTCGGCTGCTCGTGGATGCCTTCGCGCCGCGTGTGGTTCATGCCGGAACAGGCGTCGTTCGCGGTCGCGTGAACGCGAGCACCCGAGCGCGCGGCCACGGCAGGAGCTTGCAGAGCACGTCGATCTCGGCGGTGTCGACCTCTGGGTCGAGCCGCGCGATCGCCTCCTGCATCTCCATCACATGCGGGAACCCAGGCTGCTGGAACGACGCGAGCAGGTTCGCAGCCAGCGTCATCAGGTGGTCGAAGTCGGTCACACCCTCGCGGTGGTCGCGCTCGTGCGCCGCCGCGAGGGCCGCCGCCTCCATCGCGGGCGCGCCGAGGTTGGCGCGCGCGTTGGCGCAGGCGACCAATTGGTGCGCACGGAGCATCTCGACGGCGCCTTCATCGCGAACAGCCGACCGCCACAGCGCGCGTGCGGCGTATGCGCAGTCGAGCATCTCGATGACCTCGGCGCGCGTGCGCTCGCTGGCCTCGACGAGGTCCCACGCGCGATTGTTGAAGCCAGCGGCAAGCTCCCGCACCGAGCGCTGAGGATCGGTGAGGTTGGTTCGGTTCGCGTGCATGTGTCAGCCTCGCTTTGCTTCGAGTTCCTGCCAGCGCGCGTAGAGGCGCGCCACCTCGGACTGCGCCGCGCTCAGGGCGTCGCACGCCTTGGCATAGGCGACATGATCGGCGATCAGCTTGGGGTCGTTCACCTTGGCGTCTGCCTCGGTGGCCTTCCGTTCCGCTGCTGCGATGGATGCTTCTATACCACCCAGCTCTCGCTGCTCGTTGTAGGAAAGTTTCCCCTTCGGAGCGGGATTGGCTGCGGCGGCAGCGGGCTTTGCGGGCGCGGGAGCAGGAGTCGGAGCAGGCGTGGGCACAGGCGCTGTCGCAGGCGCCGCCGCGGCATTCGCTGCATTGCGTGCCGCAGTGCGCGTCTCGGAGCGCGCGGCGGCATCGGCTGCGTTTGCCGCGTGCTCGAACTCGCCGAGCGCACGCAGCGCTTGCGCGAGACTCGTGACCACGCGCGGCGTGCGGTCAGGCGAGCCGAGCACGACGATGCGCGACGCGAGCGTTGCGAGCATCGAGCGGTCGTGCGTGACCAGCAGCGTCGCGCCGGGAAAGGTCGCGATCGCCTCTTCGAGCACTTCGAGCGTGGGGATGTCGAGGTCGTTGGTCGGTTCGTCGAGCACGAGGACGTCCGCCGTCTCGAGCATCATGCGCGCGACATGCGCGCGCGCGAGCTCGCCGCCCGAGAGCATCGACACGGCCTGCAGCAGCTGCTCGTCGCGGAAGAGAAACCGCCGCGACCAGCTCTTCACATGCATCTCGGTGTCGCGGAAGCGCACCTTCTCGCCGAGCGGCGAGATCGCCTCCTGCAGCAGCGCGCCCTTGGGAAACTCCGCGCGCGTCTGCGACATGGTCACGATGCGCGGCTTGGGATCGGCCAGGCGCACGGTGCCCGAGTCGGGCGCGAGCTCTCCCGTGAGGATGCGCAGCAGCGTGGTCTTGCCCGCGCCGTTCGGACCCATCAGGCCGATGCACTCGCCGGGCACGACCTCGAGCTCGAGGTTCTGGAACAGCAGGTTGCCGCCGAGCGATTTCGAGATGCCCTCGGCCGAGATCAGCTTGCGCGTCTTGCGGCCGCTCGCGGAGAAGTCGATGCCCGCGCTCGCGCCTGCGGCAACGCTGTTGCGCTCGGCGAGACCCGCGAGTTCAGCGCGCCGGTCGGCGCTCTCGTTGATGCGCGACTGCGCCTTGGTTCGCCGCGCCTTGGCGCTGCGGCCGAGCCAGCGGTCGTCCTCGCGCACGGTGTTCGCGAGGCTCTCCTGCGCGCGCGCCTGCATCTGGAGGAACTCATCCTTGCGGCGGCAGAACTCGGAGTAGTTGCCGTCGACCGAGAGCGTGCCCTCGGGGTATGCGCGCGACAGCTCGATCACGCGCGTCGCGCAGTTCTCGAGGAACACGCGGTCGTGCGTCACGAAGATCACCGCGCGCGCGCTCAGGTCGTGGCTGCCGTAGAGGAGGAACTCCTCCATCCACTGCAGGCCCTCGACGTCGAGATGGTTGGTCGGTTCGTCGAGGTACAGGATGTCCGGCGTACCGCCCGCGCTCGCGAGCGCGCAGGCGACCGAGAGCCGCTTGCGCCAGCCGCCCGAAAGCTTGTCGGCCAGGAACGCCATGCGCGTCTCATCGAAGCCGATCTTGCCGAGGATCACGGTGGCGAGCACCTCGGCCTCGTGCTGGTCGCCGTGGGTGGCGGCGCACTTGAGCGCCGACGCGGTCGCGGCTTCAAGCGCGGTCAGGCCCGCGGGAAAGTTGTCCGACTGCGGGACATACACCGTGACGGTGCCGCGCGGCGAGCGGATCGTGCCCTCGTCGGGTTCCTCGCGCGAAGCGAGCATGCGGAGCAGCGTCGACTTGCCAGCGCCGTTCGGCCCGATCATGCCGATGCGTTCGCCGTCGTCGATCGAGACGCAGACACCACTGAAGAGTTCGCGCAGGCCGTGCGACTTGGACAGGTTGTTGGCGGTCAGGAGCACGAGACCATCCCGACCGTCGAGGGGACGAGGATCTCGGCCGTCGTCTTCGCAATGACTTCCTCGACCGTCACGCCGGGCGCAGTCTCCTTGAGCACGAAGCGCCCGCGCGTCTTGTCCATCTCGAGCACGCAGAGCTCGGTGATGATCATGTCGATGCATCGTTTTCCGGTGAGGGGCAGCGTGCACTGCGGGATGATCTTCGACTCGCCCTTCTTGTTGACGTGCTCCATGACCACGATCACGCGCTTGACGCCCGCGACGAGGTCCATCGCGCCGCCCATGCCCTTGACCATCTTGCCGGGGATCATCCAGTTGGCGATGTCGCCGTCCTGCGAGACCTCCATCGCGCCGAGGATCGCCAGGTCGATGTGCCCGCCGCGGATCATCGCGAAGCTGTCGGCGCTCGAGAAGAACGAATGGCCCGGCACGCCCGTCACCGTCTGCTTGCCCGCGTTGATCAGGTCGGGGTCGACCGCCGAGTCCTCGGGGAAGGGACCCATGCCGAGCAGGCCGTTCTCCGACTGGAGCCACACGGTCATCCCGTGCGGCACATAGTTGGCGACAAGGGTCGGCATGCCGATGCCGAGGTTGACATAGAAGCCGTCACGGAGTTCCTGCGCGGCGCGCTGGGCGATCTGGTTGCGGTCGAGGGGCATAGGGAGGGGGATGATAGGGGAGCCGCGGCGATGCGTGCTTCGCCTTCTTCCGTCACTCGCCGCGCTTGCCCGCGATGAAGTCCTGCACGGAAAGCCCGATGTCCTTGGCGATCCTCCGGAGAAGGATCGGCGAGATGTCGTGTGCATGAAAGGGGACGGTGGTTGCCCGGCCGTCAGCATGGCGGTACTGGCGGTGAGATCCTCGTTGCCGTGCGACGGAGAATCCGAGAATGAACAGCCGGCACGAACAGCCGGCACGAACAGCCGAGCCTCGACTTCACGGGGCTTGAGGACGGGTATGTCTCCCATGCGTCAGGCCACCCGAAGTTGGTCGGTCCCGACGAAGGTGGCTTCGAGTTTCGGCTCGCCCTCCTCGAGAAGCATCGCAACGACCTCCTCGAGGTTCGAGCGGAGTTCCTCGACGGTGGCTCCCTGCGAGTGGGCGCCAGTCCAGCCGGGGACATACCCAACGAACAAGCCAGTCTGCCCGTCGCGCTCGATGATGAAGGTGTAGGACTTCGTGGGAAGGAGTCTACTGCGGGTGGCAGCGTTCGCCAGCCGAGTGAGCGATGCTCGATGGCGATAGACCGAATCTGCGCCGCGCAGATTTGTCGCTCGATCGCGAAACCGAGCGAAGGAACGCTATCCTGACCACCCTTATGCATCCCGTCCTCATCCGCCTCGGTCTCGCGAACAACTCCCGCATCTGCGCCCCCGGCACCGCCAACTCGGTCACCAGCGACGAGCCGGCGACCGGCCAGCCGATCGCCGCCGTGCGGCTCGAGTCGCGCGCCGACTACGAGTCGGCGATGGCGCGCGCGGTCAAGGCGCAGGCGTCGTGGCGTCAGCTCCCCGCGCCGCAGCGCGGCGAGATCGTGCGCCGCATGGGCAACGCCTTCCGCGAGCAGAAGGACGCGCTCGGCGAGCTCGTCTCGCTCGAGATGGGCAAGATCAAGGCCGAGGGCCTCGGCGAAGTGCAGGAGTCGGTCGACATCGCCGACTTCTCCGTCGGCCTCGCGCGCCAGCTCTACGGCCTCTCGATGCACTCGGAGCGCCCGGGCCACCGCATGTACGAGCAGTGGCATCCGCTCGGCGTGATCGGCTGCATCACGGCCTTCAACTTCCCCAACGCGGTGTGGGCGTGGAACGCGATGGTCGCCGCCGTCTGCGGCGACGCCTGCATCTGGAAGCCGTCGCTCATCACGCCGCTCACCGCGATCGCGACCAGCGAGATCTGCTGGAAGGTGCTGCGCGAGCAGGAACTCTGGCGTCCCGCGGGCATCGATCCCGCGGATCTCTTCCCGCTGATCATCGGCACCGACGCCGAAGTCGGCGAGACCATGATCGCCGACCGCCGCCTGCCGCTGATCTCCGCGACGGGTTCGTGCCGCATGGGCCGCCGCGTGGGTGAAGTCGTCGCCAAGCGCCTCGGCCGCTGCCTGCTCGAGCTCGGCGGCAACAACGCGATCATCGTGATGGACGACGCCGACATGGAGCTCGTCGCGCGCGCCGTGCTCTTTGGCTCGGTCGGCACCGCGGGTCAGCGCTGCACGACCACGCGTCGCCTGCTCGTCCACGAGAAGGTCGTCGACGCGCTCTGCGAGCGACTCGCCAAGGCCTACAAGTCGGTGCCGATCGGCGATCCGCTCAAGGCGGGCACGCTCATGGGGCCGCTCGTCAACAAGCAGGCCGTCGCCGGCATGCGCCACGCGTGCGTCGAGGCGGAGAAGGAAGGCTGCACGCTCCTCGCGGGCGGCGTCGCGGGCATCGACCGCTTCGCGGGCAAGCCGGGCAACTTTGTCGAGCCCACGCTCTACCGCGTGCCCAAGGGCGCGCGTCCGCGCATCTGCTGCGAGGAGACCTTCGCGCCGATCCTGTACGTCTACTCGGTGTCGTCGCTCGACGAGGCGATCGAGATCCAGAACTCGGTGGACCAGGGTCTCTCGAGCGCGATCTTCACGCTCAACATGCGCACGGCGGAGCGCTTCCTCTCGACCGAGGGTTCCGACTGCGGCATCGCGAACGTGAACATCGGCACCTCGGGCGCCGAGATCGGCGGAGCGTTCGGCGGCGAGAAGGACACCGGCGGCGGCCGCGAGTCCGGCTCCGACAGCTGGAAGCAGTACATGCGTCGCCAGACCTGCACGATCAACTGGTCGAAGGATCTGCCGCTCGCGCAGGGCATCAAGTTCGAGGCTTGAGCCGCGCGACCGTGAGGACAAAAACGACAGGAGCTGGCGCGTGCGCGCCAGCTCCTGTTGCTTTTCAGCGTTCGGTTGCGATCACGGCGTCGGCGATGCCGGGGTGCCTGGCTTGGTCTTGGGTGCGTCCGGCGCGCCAGCGGGCGCGGCGGGAGCCGTCGCCGGAGCAGCGGGAGCCGTCGCCGGAGCGGCGGGAGCCTTGGCCGGCGCGGCCGGCGCGGTTGCGGGAGCGGTTGCTGGCCTGGTCGCGGCCGGGAGACCCTGGATCGGCACCGGCGCGTTCTTGGCGAGTTCCTCGGCCTTTTCCTTGCTGATGAGCTCGGCCTTGGTGACGATCACATCCTGCACCGGCCAGTCGCGCATGCCGTGCTTGGTGGTGCACTGCGAGGCGGCGATCAGGTCGACGATCGCCATGCCCGAAGTGACCCTGCCGAACACCGCGTAGCCCGCGCCGCCCGAGATCGGCTGGTCGAGCGAGTCGTTGTCCTTGAGGCTCACGAAGAACTGGCTGGTCGCGCTGTTCGGATCGTTGGTGCGCGCCATCGAAAGCGTGCCGCGCTTGTTCTTGAGGCCGTTCTGCCACTCGTTGGCGATCGGCTTCTTGGTGGTCTTCTGGGCGCCGTCCATGCTAAAGCCGCCGCCCTGGATCACGAAGCCCGGCACCACGCGGTGGAACACCGTCTCGTTGTAGAAGCCGTCCTTGATGTAGCTCTCGAAGTTCTCGACGCTGATCGGCGCCTTGGCGCGGTCGAGCTCGATCACGATGTAGCCCTTGTTGGTGTAGAAGACGGCGTACTCCATCGCGGCCGCCGCAGTCGCAGCAGGCTGTGCGGCGGGCGCAGCGGGCTTGGCGGGCGCCTCGGCCTGGCCGAAGGCAAGCGAAGCGGAGGCGAGCAGGGTCACGGAGACGGTGAGAAGGGTCTTTGTCATGGTGTTTCCTGAGTTTGGGGCGGCGATCATATCCCGATGCAGTGGTTCGGTTGCCTCTTTGACGATTGGGCGAACCAAGACGCGTGAAGTCGGTACGCGCATTCCCCAGTCTGCGCGGAGCCCGCGTAGCATCGGCATTCGTCCAGTCGTCGGGTGAGTCCCGAGCTCTGGTTTCGCAGGACCCCGACAGGCAACCGCATGCAGCAAGCCGACCCGACGCCGAGCGCGCCACGAACTGACTCCGCCGACGCGCCCGCCGCGGCGAGCAGGGGACTCGGCGGCGCCGTGCTCGACCTCTTCTCGAGCGTGCGGTTCGGCATCGTCCTGCTGGTGCTCCTGTTCGTGTACTCGACGATCGGCTCGGCGGGCGTGCTGTACCCCGAGGGCTGGAACATCCTCTCCGCCGACAACTGGGCGCATGACCAGCTGCGCCAGTGGCGGCCGTTCGAGATGACCGAGTTCGAGTGGTTCAACTGGTGGCCGTTCAGCACGCTCATGCTGCTGATCGCGGCCAATGTGATCGTGACCACGCTGCGGCGCATCCCGTTCAAGCCCGTCAACTACGGCGTCTGGGCGATCCACACGGGCATCGTGGTGCTGATCGTCGGGTCGTTCGTGTACTTCGGCAGCAAGGTCGAGGGCGACACGCCCGTCGCGCGGCGCGTGGTCGTCGCGGAGTTCGACGCGACGCAGCCCGACGGCAGCACAAAGCGCGAGCGCGTGCAGTTTCTCGCGTCGCCCGGCCAGCGTGTCGAGAGCGGCAGCGGCGCGCTGCGCACGTCGTTCGCGGTCACGCAGGTCGATCCCGCGTGGGAGCTGCTCACGGGCGATGACAAGGGCAAGCGCGTCTACAGCGTGACGGTGATGGTCGAGCGCAACGGCAAGCGCTTCATGCGCCAGCTGCTCGCGGGCAAGCCCGAGCTCACCGAGGACCTGATCTTCACCAACGACCAGAAGCAGCCCGTCAAGCGCGCGATCAAGGAGATCGGCAAGCCGATCTTCGACGACACGCTTGCGCTGAGCCTCGACTACGCGCCGCAGGAGTGGTTCTACCTGCGCAACGACCTCGTCAAGTCGTGGGCGCTGTACGTGCGGCCGCTTGGCGAGACGAAATGGACGGAGCGCCCGATCCGCGGATTGCCGCTCTACAACGATCGCATCGGCAGTCGCGACGATGTCTACCAGCAGCCGGGCGACGACGTGCTCGCGCTCGATCCGATCGATGTCGCGGTCGGGCCCGCGGCCGCGGATGATCCGTTTGCCGACGTGACGTTCCGCGTGAGCGGCTACCTTCGCTATGCGATGGAGCGCACGAAGATCGTCGACGGCGGACCGAGCGCGCCGCTCAATCCCGTTGTGTTTCTCGAGGTCGCCGACGGCCGTGGACAGAAGGCGAGCTACAGGCTCGTCGCGCGAGATCCCGAGCGTTCGCGCGCCGACGCGGGCGCGCTGCGTTTCGTCTCGCTCGCGGGTGAAGGCGAGATCGAGCGCTTCAAGCGGCAGCCGTCGCTCACGGTGCGCGTGCCCGCCAAGAACATCGAGATCCACGAGGACATCCGCGATGTCGCGAGCTCGAACCCCGACGCGCCGTTTGTCGAGATCAAGGGCTCGGAGATCGATCTCGGTGGCGGCAAGTTGTCCGCGCCGTATGCGTACCGCGTGATCAGCGTGCGCGACGATGTTCCGCTGCGCGATCAGTTTCTCGCGCTCGCGACCGTCGAGGTGCGCACGCCGAAGGGCGTCTTCCGCCGCTGGGTGTTCGACGATGCGTCGCTCACGCGCGACGTGGTCAAGGCCGACGCCTCCGACGCGCACGGCGCGCCGAGCATTGCGGATCCGTCCATCGAGCTCGCGTTCGAGCCCGGCAACGGGCTCGCGCTGGTCGTTCTCGCGCACGGACCCGAAGCGGGGCGCCTGCGCATGGTCTCGACGATCGCGGGCGCGGCGCAGGTCAAGGAACTCAAGCCGCGCGAGGCGACCGAGCTCGCCGCGGGCGTGACGGTGCGCGTCGACGAACTCTTCGAGCGCGCCGCGACCGAGTCCAAGCCGCTGGTGATCCCGCGCGCGGAACGGCAGCGCGACGCGATGGAGACGTTCGCGCAGATCAAGCTCGACGTGCCCGGCGCGACCGCCGGCAGCGCGTCGCAGTGGATCCCGTTCAACCGCTGGGTGTTTGACGCGCAGGAGGACGCCCTCCGCCGCACGCCGTACGAGCCGCGCGTCGTCACGCTTGCGGACGGCCGCAAGGTTGAAGTGATGTTCTCGCGCCAGCGCCTGCCGCTCGGCACCGCGGTGGCGCTCGAGGAGTTCGTGCTGACGTCGCACATCGGCGGATTCACGGGTTCGCAGGGGAGCATCCGCGACTACATGAGCGCGGTTCGGTTCAAGGGCGTGCACGCCGCGGCCTGGAGCGAGCCGCAGCGCGTGAGCGTCAACGAACCCGTCGAACACGACGGCCTGTGGTACTTCCAGGCGCAGTGGGATCCGCCCGACATGCGGCAGGCCGAGGACGGCACCGCGAGCGCGGGCCTCAACTACACCGTGCTCGGCGTGGGTAACCGCGTGGGCGTCCATGTGCAGCTCGCGGGCTGCTGCATCGCGGTGCTCGGCATGATCTACGCGTTCTACGTCAAGCCCGTGATCAAGCGTCGTCGGCAAGACGAGGTCCTCGCGGGCCTCGGCCGCGGTCGCGACGGCGGAAGGCAGGTGCAGCCATGAAGCGCTGGATGAACGCACTTCGCACGCTTCTGGCGACGGCCTGCGTGATCGCATGCGGCGTCGTTTGCGCGCAGCCCGCGCGCGGCCATGCGTCGGCGGATGCGTCGGTGGTTGCGTCGGCGGATGCGCCGGCGGATGCGCCGGCGGATACGCCGTTCGCACAGCGCGTCGACCTCACGCCGCTCGCGACGGTCGCCGTGCAGAACGACGGCCGGCTCAAGAGCATGTCGAGCCTCGCGAGCGAGCTCATGAGCGCGGTGTCAGGGCCGAAGGAGATCGCGGGGCAGCCGCCGCTCTTCACCTACATCGACATGGTGCTGCGCCCCGACGCGTACCGCGACGCCGACGTGATCTACGTCAAGAGCGCGGGTCCGCGCGCGCGCATCGCCGAGGCGGTGCTCGCCGACGATCTCCTGCCCGAAACGCGCACGCGCATGGACGCGTTCCGCGCCAGCGGCCTGATCTCCGAGACGATGCTCTCGCGGCCCGGCGTGCTCAAGGTCCTGCGCGAGATGCAGCAGGATCTCGTGCGCACCGCGAAGTCCATGGACGCGATCGAGTCGGCGCTCGCCGTCAAGGACCCGCGCTTTCTCCTCGCGCGCATGCAGATCGTCCCGCGCGGCGACGGCGACACGCAGAAGCCGTGGCACACGATCGCCGACGTGATGTTCGCCGACGGCAAGGAGCCCGTGCCTGGCTCGATGCTGCTGCTCGCCGAGAAGCGCGATCCGCCCGCCGATCTCTCGCCCGAGGTTCGCGGCGCGGTCGGCGACGCGTGGCGTGCGTTCGTCAACGCGTGGCTCAAGACCGACGCCGACGGCGTGAACACCGCCGCCGCCAAGCTCGCCGCGGTGCTGCCGACGATCGATCCCGCGAACTATCCCGATCGCGGCCGCCTTGCGTGGGAGCACTGGTACTTCGCCAACGGCCACATGACCAAGACATGGCTCGTCTACATGGCGAGCGCGATCTTTCTCCTGCTCGGGTTCGTGTGGAAATGGCCGCGCGCGCGACGCATCGGCTTCGGCATCTTCGCCGTCGCGGTGGTGCTGCACACGGCGGCGGTGTTCCTGCGTTGGTACATCGCGGGCCGCTGGCCGAACTCGAACATGTTCGAGGCCGTCACGACCAGCGCGTGGTTCGGCTGCCTCGGCGCGATCGCGATCGAGTGCTTCGTACGACGCACCGCGATGTGCGGGCTGTTCGCGCTCGGCGGCGCGGTGACGGCGATGGTCGCGCTGATGGCCGCGTATTTCCTGCCCGTGCAGCTCAACGCGAACATCTCGAACATGATGCCCGTGCTGCACGACGTGTGGCTCTACATCCACACCAACGTGGTGATCTTCAGCTATGTGCTGATCTTCATGGCGGCGATCTCGGCGCTGCTCTATCTCGGGCACCGCGCGCTCGGCGGTGCCGCGACCTTCGCGCGCGTCGGCGGGGCGGGCAGCCTGATCGTCGCTGGCAACCACGGCGAGGAGCGCATGGCCACGGGGCGCGCGGCATTCGGCGAGATCCTCGACGGCGTGACGATGGTGCTCATGGAGCTGTCGTTCGTCATGCTCTGGACCGGCATCGTGATGGGCGCGATCTGGGCCGACCACTCGTGGGGGCGCCCATGGGGCTGGGACCCGAAGGAAGTGTTCGCGCTGAACACGTTCATCGTGTTCGCGGTGCTGGTGCACGTGCGGCTGAAGGTCAAGGACAAGGGGCTGTGGACCGCCGTGCTCGCCGTCGTCGGCGCCGCGGTGATGCTCTTCAACTGGATCGTGATCAACTTTGTGATCACGGGGTTGCATAGCTACGCGTGAGGGGCTGGGCGGTCGAGCCGCGCGCTCCCTGCCAAAGCACCGACGCGGCGTGAGCCGCGTTGGTGCGCTCAGATGACGGGTGATCACGGGGTTGCACAGCTACGCGTGAGGGGCTGGGCGGTCGTTGGGCCAGTCATGGGTGCCCTCACGGCCGCCGAGTCGATGGACGTGTGGTGTCGTTCGACGTCCGCGGCGAGCCTGAGGGTGGGGGTTGGGAATCTCACAGGTCGTCGTGCTTCCTTACGCCCACCCGCAGGCTCGGCCATGACGAGTTGCCGAGACGACGTGTCCACTGACTGGCCGGCCATGCGGGCACCCGCCGAGGTCGACGTCTTGCGACGTTCGTACCCACAGGCTCAGCCGACCCGCCGGACTCGACACTCATGGGTGCCCTCACGGCCGCCGAGTCGATGGACGTGTGATGTCATTCGACGTCCGCGGCGAGCCTGAGGGTGGGGGTTGGGAAACTCGAAGACCGTCGTGTTTCCCTACGCCCACCCGCAGGCTCGGCCATGACGACTTGCCGAGCCGACGTGTCCTCCGACTGGCCGGCCATGCGGGCACCCATGAGCCGTTCAACGAGACCGTGGTGTTTCTCGTGTCGACCCGCCCGAGTCGAGGTCGTTCGCCGTCCCTCCACCCGAACCGTGTATCCTCCCCGCCCCAACAGGAGCCCCCGCATGTCGTTCGCCATCGAATCCGTCCACGCCCGTCAGATCCTCGATTCCCGCGGCAACCCGACCCTTGAGGCCGAGGTCGTGCTCGAGGACGGCTCGGGCGGCCGCGCGGCCGTGCCCTCGGGCGCGTCGACCGGCGAGCACGAGGCGGTCGAGCTCCGCGATGGCGACAAGAAGCGCTGGATGGGCAAGGGCGTCTCGAAGGCCGTGCAGCACGTGAACGACGACATCGCGGGCGCGGTCTTCGGCCTCGACGCGACCGACCAGGAGGGGATCGACACCGTCCTCCTCGAGCTCGACGGCACGGAGAACAAGTCGAACCTCGGCGCGAACGCGACCCTCGCCGTCTCGATGGCCGTCGCCCACGCGGCCGCCGCGGCCACGCGCCAGCCGCTCTACCGCTACCTCGGCGGAGTCGCGGCCAAGACGCTGCCCGTGCCGATGATGAACATCCTCAACGGCGGCAAGCACGCCGACAGCAACGTCGACATGCAGGAGTTCATGATCCAGCCGTGGGGCTTCTTCGATTTCGAAGAGGCGCTCCGCTGCGGCGTCGAGTGCTACCACGCGCTCAAGACCGTCCTGCACGACAAGCATCTCTCGACCGCCGTCGGCGACGAGGGCGGCTTCGCGCCGAATCTCAAGTCGAACGAGGAAGCGCTCGAGCTCATCGCGATCGCCGTCGAGAAGGCCGGCTACAAGCTCGGCGAGCAGGTGTTCATCGCGCTCGATCCCGCGATGAGCGAGCTCTCGAACGAAGCCAAGGCCGTCGGCAAGACCGGCTACCGCTACTTCAAGTCGCGGCCCGACTACGTCGCGACGAGCGACGAGATCATCGACCTCTGGGCGTCGTGGTGCGCGAAGTACCCGATCCACTCGATCGAGGACGGTCTCGCCGAGGACGACTGGGCCGGCTGGCGCAAGCTCACCGACAAGCTCGGCGGCAAGGTCCAGCTCGTGGGCGACGATCTCTTCGTCACCAACCCCAAGTTCCTGCAGAAGGGCATCGACGAGAAGTGCGGCAACGCGATCCTCGTCAAGGTCAACCAGATCGGCACGCTGAGCGAGACGTTCGCCGCGGTCAACCTCGCGCACCGCTCGGGCTACCGCGCGATCCTCTCGCACCGCTCGGGCGAGACCGAGGATTCGACGATCGCCGACATCGCCGTCGCGACCAACTGCGGCCAGATCAAGACCGGCGCGCCGTGCCGCTCGGACCGCAATGCGAAGTACAACCAGCTGCTCCGCATCGCTGAGGAGCTCGGCGCGAACGGCACGCTGGGCAAGCGCCGCTGAGCGAAACCTCCTCCGCAGAGTCGGCATATCGTGCGCGCCTCGCATCCCGAAGCTCCGTAGGAGGATTTCGGGTCTGCAGGCATTCGCTCGCGCATCGCATGCGCTGTCGTTCTTGCGTCCGTCATCTCTGGCGTCGCCCACGCGCAGTGGGCGATCACCAATCTGGCCCCGCTTTCGGGCGATGACCGGTGCGAGGCGCGTGCGGTGTCGAATCACGGACTCGTGATCTCCGGCGTCTCGTACAGCGCGGTCAATCCGAGCCGACCTGTGCGTTGGTCGTCCGCGGGCGTGGCGCAGGCGCTGCAGCTGCCCACGGGCTACACGATGGGCGTCGCGCGGAGCCTTTCCAACGATGGTTCGATCGCCGTCGGCGAGGTCAGCTCGGCAACCGTGGTAATGCCCGTGAAGTGGACCGCCACGGGCACCGCGCAGCTGCTCACGCTCATCCCGGGCTGCAACATGGGCTACGCGACGGGAATCTCGATCGACGGCACCATGGCTCGGTGGTCGCGGGCGGGATGCGTCGCACCGACGGTACGCGGTACGCGGTCAAGTGGGCGCCGCCGGCCTGCCCCGCGGACGTCAACGGTGATCGCATCGTCTCGGGCGCCGACCTCGGTCTGCTGCTGACTTCGTGGGGGGCGTTCCCGTGACAAAAATGAGCGCCGAGGCGCGGCGCATCCGCGGTGTGCATCTCCGCGGATCTCCCCCATGTGCGCCGCGCCTCGGATTGCCTCGATGGAGCTGCGAGGGCTTTCCCCTCCCTCGGCTTACTTGCCGACGAGAATCGGCCGCATGACAGCGACCTCGGCCCGAAGCGACGACGAGTCGCCCGCCTGGCGCACGCGAAGCGCCGAACCGCGGTCGCGTGCCTCGGCGCTGGCCGCTGTTCCAGATTCGATGACCTGCGTGCGAGCCGGCTCGGCGCGGGCGATCACGCCGCTCGGGACGAGATTTTGCTCGGCCCGGTTGCCCAACAGGTAGCTCGCGCTGAGCGCGAGGAAGAGCGAGCCGGCCGCGACGGTCGCGATCAAGCCGCGGCTCCCCTCGATGCGGTCAGCAAAGGTGTCGGGGCATTCGGTCGAGTTGAGGTGTTGCCTGTGCATGTCTCTGCTCCTTGCTTGGTGGGGGTGCGCAGCAAGCGCCGCGTCAACACCAAGAGCGCAGGACATCCCGAGGTCTAACACCCTTTCGTACGAATTTTCCGACGGATCATCAGCCGAGCACGTTGGTGGTGCCGCCTTCGCGCTGCATGAGCTCGCGCAGCGCTTTGCGCGCACGCGATTCGAGCATCGCGGTCGCGTCGGTCGTCCGACCAAGTTCCGCCGCGGTCGATTCGAGCGACAGCTGGTTCTTGACCCGAAGCAGCAGGACGCGCCGCTGGTCGTCGGGGAGCCGAGCGAGGCACCGCGCGAGCTGCTCGCGGAACTCGTCACGCGTGGCGATGCGCGATGGGGAGGGATCGCGGCTGCCAACTTCACGAGGCCCTTCGTTGGTCTCGATGAAGAGCTCGCCGCGTTCGCTGCGCTTGCGGGCTTTCCAGCGGCGTGCCTCGTCGCGGATCCTGTTGTCCACGATCCTGACTGCGAGGGCCCTGACTTCGGCCTCGCGCCCCGGCTTGAACATCTCGCGATAGCCCCAGAGATCGAGTAGCGCTTTCTGGGTGAGGTCCTCGTGCTCGACGCGCGTGAGCAGGTACGCGCTGGTGCGCGACTGCGCGAGTTCCAGCATCAACTTGCCGTACCGCTTGAGGAAATCATCAAGCGCCCGAGGATCGCCCTGCGCGAGCCGGGCGAAGATGACGAATGTCTCGCCGCGGTCATCCGCGCGGGGAGGTTGGTCATCGGCGCTGGGCTGGTCTGGATTGGACATGGAGGCGAGTCAAGGCAGGGCTGTGAGCGGTGCATCGATTAGACAGCAATTCCGTTGGAAACAGAAGAGAAAAACCACGCGGCGGCGGTCGGAATTCACATGTCGGTCATTCACGCGCCGTAGACGCGGCGTCGCGCTCGGTCGATGGTGTCCTGCACCTCGTTGCGACGCGCTGCCAGCGGAGCATCCGCAGGCAACGCCATCAGCGCCGCAGGCAGCAGCGTGAACAGCGGCCGGTACTTGGTGGCGAGGCCTGGCCGTGCAACGGGGTCGACGCGGACGCCGTTGTCGAGAAAATCCGCGAGTTTCACGGTCAGCGCGTCGGTGGACGCGCGGATCGCTCCTGCGATCTCGTCGGCGTAGATCTCGTTGCGGATCGCGTCGTGGCTGCGCGTGTCGCCTGCGGCGGCGCGGTCGCGTGCAAGGGCGTCGATGTCGGGCAGCGTGACGAGCTCCACGGTCCGCGCGACGCGCGGGCCGAATATCGCCTCGATGCTGCCGAGTGCGCGTGCGCGCGGCTCGCCATCAGGGGCATTGGCTGGGACATGCTCCGCAGCGTCCTCCACGACATCGTGCAGCAGGGCGGCGATCACGAGGCCGGCGTCGGTCACGCCAAGTTGAAGGAGCACATTGCTCGCAACGCGCAGCGTGTGATCGACTGGCGATGAGCCAATTTTGCGAGGACCTGCGCTACCGAGCGTGTCGCGCATGAGACCTTCCGCGCGCGAGAGAACGGGCACTCGCGCACCGCTTCATGAAAACGCGCTTGGATCGCTGGGTCCATCGTGCGTCATTCACGCAGGGTGCTTCGGCTTCCGCCCCTCAAGCACCGCCGCGACATCGCGCACGACCCAGCTCATGTTGTCCATCGCCGTCATCGTGCGGCTCGCGAGATGCGGCGCGAGGTGCACGTTCGGCAATCCGAGAAGGGGGCACGAGTCGGTGATCGGCTCGGGGTCGTGCACGTCGAGCAGCGCCGCGGCCGCGGGATTCGCGCGCATCCACTCGGCCAGCGCGTCGGTGTCGATCACGCAGCCGCGCGAGGTGTTGATCAGGATCGCATCGGGCCGCAGCAGCGCGATCAGCTCGCGCCCGACAAAGCGCTTGTTGCTCGCGCGGCCGTCGATGTGCACCGTGATCACATCGCACTCGGCGAAGAGTTCCTCGACCGACACCGGCTCCGCGCCCTTGCGGTGTTCCGCCGCGATCTCCGTGACATCGTTGTAGACCACGGTGAATCCGATCGCGCGCGCGACCTCGGCCACGCGCTTGCCGATGCGCCCGAGCCCGAGGATGCCGAGCACGAGCTCGTCCATCTGCCAGAGCCCGACGACGTCCTGGCGGAGTTCGTCCCACTCGTTCTTCGTCACCGGCTCCTCGAGAAAGAGCCGCGGCCGCAGCGCGTCGCACAGCAGGCACACGACGTACTCCACGACCGCCTGCGTGTTGGCGTCGGGGGTGGACACGACCTCGACCCCACGCGCCTTGCACGCCGCGATGTCGATGTTGTCGGTTCCGACGCCCGCGCGACCGACCACCTTGAGGTTCGGGAGCCTGGCGAGCAGCTTCGCGTCGACCTGCGTGTAGGTCCGCACGACCAACGCCTCGACGGCGTGCGCAGCCTCCGCGAACCGCGGGTCGTCCACGCCTGCGTGGATCACCTCGCAGCGCTCGGCGAGCCAGGAGGCGGCTTCATCCGCGAGATGCTCGGTGACGACTGCAAGCGGCTTGGGCGATTTCGGTGCGGATGTCTGGTCCATGGGCGGCAAGGTCGGCGAGGATAGGCGCAAACCCGCCTTCATGCCGTCCGAGAACGGGCGACGACCCCGCGCCATCCCGTCGGACCCTCACAGACGGTCCCCGCCTGCGCGCGTTGCGCGGATGTCACGAATGGAACCCCCGCGCCGCGCCGATCACGCTTCGGGTCCTCTTCCTGCGCTCGCCGAGCGCGGGTTGCGGGCTTCTTGCGGTGAATCCCACCGCGCCGGAGGCGAGAGTCATGGACAAGGCCAGCGTCATTGGAAGCATCATCGGACTCGTCGCGTGCGTCGTCGTCATGTGGATGGCGTCGCACGGCCACTTCGAGATGTTCTATTCGCCCAAGGGCGTGATCATGGTCTTCGGCGGCACGATCTCCGTGCTCCTCATGGCGATGCCGTTCGAGAACCTGAAGTGCGTCCCCGGCTACTTCAAGCGCTTCTTCTTCAACAAGGGCCTCAGCGCGATCGAGACCGTCAAGCTCATGAGCACGCTCTCCGACAAGGCGCGCCGCGACGGCATCCTCGCCCTCGAGAACGAGATCGAGAAGATCGAAGACCCGTTCCTGTCGAAGGGCCTCCGCATGGCCGTCGACGGCACCGACGAGGAGATCATCGAGACGACCCTTCGCCTCGAGGTGATGGCGATGCAGGAACGCCACAAGTCGGGCAAGAAGTTCTTCGACCTCATCAAGCTCTATTCGCCCGGCTACGGCCTGGTCGCGACGCTCATCGGTCAGGTCGGCATGTTCGGCAGCCTCGGCGGCGACATCGCGACCCTCGGTCACATGCTCGCGATCGCCGTCGTTGCGACGATGTACGGCACCGTGCTCGCGAACGCGATCGCTGGTCCCGTCGGCGACAAGCTCGCGCTGCGCTCGGGCGAGGAGATCCTGTCCAAGGAGATGATGCTGCAGGGCATCCTCTCGATCCAGGCCGGCGACAACCCGCGCGCCACGCAGGAGAAGATGCTCGCGTTCATCCCGAACACCGTGCGTCGCAACCTCAAGCTCGCGGCTTGATCCAGCACTGATTCTGCACTGATTCCGCAGCACCGAAAGCGCACGCACCATGGCCGACGCCAAGCACGACAACCACGGAAAGAAGGACGCCGGTCACGGCTCCGGCGGTGGCGGTCACGGCGACGACGGCGGTCACAAGAAGAAGCACGGCGGCCACGGTGGTGGCGGTCACGGCGGCGGTTCGCACGAGGAGCACGAGGGCGCGCCCGAGTGGCTGATCTCGTTCGCCGACATGGTGATGCTCATGATGGGCTTCTTCGTGATCATGTTCGCGCTCAACGCGCAGCCGAAGGGCGGCAACGCGGGCGGCGGCGGCGAGCAGGCCGAGGGCGTCGCGACCGAGCAGAACTTCGTCGATCTTGCGATCGCGGTGCGTCGCGCGTTCAACAACGACGTCGACCTCAACTCGACCGATCCCAACGACAAGGCGCTCATCGAGCGCATCAAGCAGCTCGAGAAGAACGGCGCCGGCACCAGCCGCGACGAAGGCACGGCGGGCAAGGACCGCAATGTCCAGAGCGTGCGCCCCGGCGACCGCTTTGGCCGCGGCACCAGCGTGATGTTCCGTGCGGGCACCGCCGAGCTCACCACCACCGCGCAGAAGACCATCGACGAGCTCGCCAAGCAGCTCGACGGCCAGACCCCGCTCGTCGAGGTCTACGGCCATGTCGGCGCGGGCGAATGCGTGGGCGACCCGCAGAAGGCCATGAAGCTCTCGACCGAGCGTTCGCTCGCCGTCGCCCAGCGCCTTGCGGGCGCGGGACTCGACTACTGGCGCATGCGTGTCCGTGCTGCCGGCGACGGCGACCGCGTGGAGCCGTATCCCACTGGCGCGACTTCCGATGCGCGGAACCAGCGCGTCGAGATCCGCGTGCTCGATGAGGCTGCCCCCTCGCGGGAGCGCATGCGCCCGATGTCGGGCGCCGACGGCCCGCGCGGCCGCGCAGAGTGACCAATCGTCACAACCCAAACGGGCAATTGGACGCCGTCTGCGGGACGAGCCTTGTTTTCCGCGATCTCGGTGGTAGTTTCAAAGGCGCGTTATGGCCCGAACCATCGGGGCATTCGCGCGTAGCCTGCACCACCTCAGCTCGACCAACCCAGCTTGAACACCTCAAACTGGGAAACCTCAGACTGGGACACCACGAAGATGAAGACGATGCCGAAGCCCATGCTGAAGCCCATGCTGAAGCCCATGCTGAAGATGACGACGTCGCAGTCTGCTCACGCGCGTCTGCTGCTCTCGATGCCGCTGTCGCTCTGCGTCGTCGTCGGCGCCGTGGCGTCCATCGCGAGTGCGGACACCTTCACGGACATCAAGTACACCGATCTCGTCGCGCGTCTTGGCGCGAATGTTCCGACTGGCGCCGGCATCGGCATGGGCCAGGTCGAGGCGCCGGAGAACACCCAGGGTTCGTACGCGCCGGATCTTGCCAACCCTGAGTTCGTGGGCAAGACCGTCACGCTGCTTTCGGGCAACACGCAGTTGCCAAGCTGGCACGGCACCGAGGTCGGCAAGGCGTACTACGGCAACACGCAGTCGATCTCCAAGGGCGTCACCAGCATCTCGGTGTGGGAAGTCAACCCGTGGATCCAGAGCGCGTACCTTCGCGTCGGGCAGGGCGTGACGCAGCCGCTGACGCCGCCGGCGGGATTGCGCGTCTTCAACCACTCGTGGATCGGATCGTTCGGCTCGGCCGCAAGCGACAACGACGCGCTGCGCCGCCTCGACTACACGGTCACGCGCGACAACATCTTCATCGCCGCGGGCGTGAACAACGGCGCGGGCAGCGTCGGCCAGGCGATGATGGCGTACTGCTTCAATGGCGTCGCCGTCGGCTTGCCCGACGGCAATCACTCGACCAGCCTGACGCCCACGGGTGTCGACGGCGCGGGTCGGCGCAAGCCCGACCTCGTCGCGCCAGGGCAGTTCACGAGCTTCGCGACGCCCGTGGTCGGCTCGGCTGCGGCGCTGCTCTTCGACGCCGCGGACAGCGATCCCGCCGTCGCGACCAATCCCAACGCCAACAAGGCGCTCACGGTGAAGGCCTGCCTCATGGCCGGCACCACGCACCGCGCTGCCTGGACCAACAACACGCCCACCAGCGGCGCAAGCCGCGGTATCGCGACCACGCCGCTCGACACGACCTACGGCGCCGACCTGCTCAACGTCGATCGCGCGCACCGCATCTTCACCGGCGGCGAGGCGAGCGATTTCCCGACGCCGCAGACGACCGCGTTCACCCGCCACCAGGGCTGGGACTACGTGACGAGCATCGCCTCGAACACGAGCGTCTACTGGACCTTCCGTGTGCACAAGCCCGTCGCCGAGGCGAGCGTGCTCGCCACCTGGCACCGTCAGGTCGCGACCAACTTCACCACATGGAACGTGCAGGATCTCGACCTCCGCCTCTGGAAGCTCGAAGGCGGCGCGCTCGTGTCGATCACCGGCGACGCCGGCGCGGCGTGGTTCGCCAGCGGCAACTGCGAGAGCAAGAGCACCGTCGACAACACCGAGCACCTCTACCTCAAGAACCTCTCGGCGGGCGACTACGTGCTTGAGCTCCGTCGCGTGGCCGGCACGCAGACCGCGCTGCCCGTGGCGGTGGCGTGGTACATGCCTGACACGCAGATGACCGCCGATCTCGACGGCAACGGCGTCGTCGGCCCTGGCGACCTCGCGATCCTGCTCAACAGCTGGGGGGGATCGGGCCTGCCCGATCTCAGCGGCGACGGCGTCGTGAATGCCGCCGACATCAGCATCATGCTCAGCCAGTGGGGGCCTGTCCTCTGAGCCCGCGCCGCTGAGGCCGCGGCTCGCCACGCGCGCAGTCACTAGACTCCGCGCCTGATGCGTCCGATGACCCAACGCGTTTGGCTCGTGCTGCTGCTCCTCGTGATCGGGGTGCCGCTGCTCTATCCGATCTGGCTGGGCGTCGCGAGCGCATTCGTCGCCGACGACGGATCGCTCACGCTCTTCCACGTGCTCAACGTGTTCCGCGATCCCGTCCTGCGCGAAGGCCTGCTCAATGCGTTCCTGATCGCGACCGCGACCACCGCGGCCGCGGTGTGCATCGCGCTGCCGCTGGCGCTTGTCTCGGCGCGCATGGTGTTCCCTGGCAAGGCGCTGCTCTCGACGCTGGTGCTGGCGCCGATCATCCTGCCGCCGTTCGTCGGCGCGATCGGCATGCGCCAGCTGCTCGGCCGCGAAGGCGCGATCAACGCGCTGCTGCTGGACCTGCACGCGATCTCCGCGCCGATCGACTTTCTCGGCACGGGCGGATTCGCGCTGATCGTGCTGCTCGAGGCGTTCGCGCTCTTCCCGGTGCTCTATCTCAATCTCGTCGCCGCGATCGCGAACCTCGATCCCGCGATGGAGGAAGCCGCGACCAACGCGGGCGCGGGTCGGTGGACGCGGTTCTTCCGCATCACGCTGCCGTTGATTCGGCCTGGCCTGTTCGCGGGCGGCACGATCGTGTTCGTGTGGAGCTTTACCGAGCTGGGCACGCCGCTCATGATGGAGTTCGGCAAGACGACTTCGGTCCAGATCTTCAACGGCATCAAGGAGATGGAGGCGTCGCGCCAGCCGTATGCGCTCACGGCGGTCATGCTCGCGGCCACGATCCTGTCGTACACCGTTGGTCGACTCGTCCTCGGTGGCAAGGGCCACGAGATGCTCGCCAAGGCCAGCGCGGGCGCGGGGCTCAAGACGCTCGTCGGATGGCCCGCGCGGCTTGCGACGGCGGCGTTCGCGCTCGTGGCCTTGGTCGCGCTGCTCCCGCATCTCGGCGTGATCGGCGTTGCGATTGCGACGAACGGCCGCTGGTACGGCTCGATCCTGCCCGCGAGCGTGACGGGCGACCATTTCGTGCAGGCGCTCACGCATCCGCTCGCCGCGGGTTCGGTGCGCAACTCGCTGGTCTTTGCGGGCATCGCGACGGCGATCGACGTCGTGGTCGGCCTCTTCGTCGCGCGGCTGCTCGTGCGGGGAACGGTGCGCGGCCGCGCGCTGCTCGACGCGCTGGTCATGTTGCCGCTCGCAGTGCCGGGGCTCGTGTTTGCGTTCGGTCTCGTCGCAGCGAGCCTGCGCTGGCCGTTCAACGAGGGCGCGCCGCTGCATTTCGTCGGCGACATCCTCGGACCGATGCCGAATCCGATTCCGTTCCTGGTGCTCGCGTACGCGGTGCGTCGGTTGCCGTATGTCGTGCGCTCCGCCGCGGCGGGGCTCGAGCAGACATCGGTCGCGCTGGAGGAAGCCGCGTTCAACGTCGGCGCCTCCCGCTGGCGCGTGACCCGCAAGATCGTGCTGCCGTTGCTCGCGGCCAACCTCGCGGCGGGCGCGATCCTCGCGTTCTGCTTCGCGATGCTCGAGGTGTCCGACAGCCTGATCCTCGCGCAGCGCGAGAGCGACTTCCCGATCACGAAGGCGATCTTCTCGCTCACCGAGCGCCTCGGCGACGGTCCCGGCGTGGCGAGCGCGCTCGGCGTGTGGGCGATGGCGTTCCTCGGCGTGGCGCTCGCGACCGCGGCGGCGCTGGTCGGCAAGAGGGCTGGCGCGATCTTTCGCGGGTGATGCGCCGCGCGTCGCGCGTCCCGCTATCGCTTCGCCTGCGCCGCGAGCGCGAGATGCACGCGCAGCACGCCGTACGACACGCGCCCCTCGAGGCGCTCGTGGATCGCCTTCAGGCCCATGCCGCGTTCGGCTGCGAACGCCGCTTCAACCTCGCGTGCCATGTCGTCGCTCATGAAGCGCGAGCGGGGGAGTTCCTCGCCCGACTCGATCGCTGCGATGAGATGCGACTCGATGGTCGTGGTGGCGAGCCCGCGTTCCGCAGCGATCTCGTCGATCGAACGGCCCGCGCGGAACATCGCCAGCGTCTCGCGCGTGGTCTCGTTGAGCGCGCCGTCGGTGCGCGGCTTGCGCGCGGGCGCCGCGCTCGCAGGCGCGACCTGCGCGAACGCCATCCGCGGATGCGACTCGAGCCACGACGCGATCTCGGCGAGGAACTCGCGACCAAAGTCCGCGAGCTTCTTCTCGCCGACGCCCGGCACGCGCAGCATCTCCGCGTCGCTCGTCGGATACAGCCGCGCCATGTAGCGGAGCGTCGCGTCGCTGAACACGACGTACGGCGGCACGCCGCGCGCATCGGCGAGCGTCTTGCGCACGCCGCGCAGTCGCGTGAACAGCTCCTCGTCGCACTCGACCGCGCCTGCCTTGAGCGACGGCTTGGCGGCGGCTTCGTCGTCGCTCGCCTTGACGACGGGCTTGACGAGCATGATCGGCGCGCGCTGCCTCAGCGCGTCGAGGCCCAGCTCGGTGATCTCGATCGTCGGGAACTGCCCCTCGCCGAGCGCGAGATGCCCCGACTGCACGAGCTGCCGCCCGAGCGAGACCCACGCCGCGCGCGGGCGGTCCTTGCCGATGCCGTAGGTCGTGAGCTCGGTGTGGAACCAGCGGCGGATCTTCTCGGTGTCGGCGCCCGCGAGGACATCGGCCACATGCTGGAGCCCGACGCCGAAGCCCGACTTCTGCGCGATGCGCAGCACGCAGCTCAGGAGCTTCTGCGAATCGAGCGTCGCGTCGTAGCTTTCGCGCGGCTCGAGGCAGTTGTCGCACCCGTCGCAGCGGCCGGCTTCCCACGTCTCGCCAAAGTAGCCGAGGAGCTCCACGCGGCGGCACTTCGCGCTGTCGGCGAATCCCGCCATGCGGTCGAGCTGCGCGCGCGACACGCGGCGCGCGTCCTCGTCCTCGATCTCGTTGATGAAGCCGACGTACTTGGCGACGTCGCCGCGCGAGTAGAGCAGCAGGCACTCGCTCGGCAGTCCGTCGCGGCCCGCGCGGCCGGTCTCCTGGTAGTAGCCCTCGACGTTCTTGGGGAGATCGGCGTGGATCACGAAGCGCACGTTCGGCTTGTTGATGCCCATGCCGAACGCGACCGTCGCGCACACGACGCGCACCTCGTCGCGCAGGAACGCGTCCTGGTTGCGCGCGCGCGTCTCGGCCTCGAGCCCCGCGTGATACGCGAGCGCCGACACGCCGGCCTTCGACAGCGCGGCGGCCATCGCCTCGGTCGACTTGCGCGACTGGCAGTAGACGATGCCCGAGTCGTCGTTCCGTCCGCGCACGAACTCGACGACCTGCGCCGCAGCGCCGTCCTTCGCGACCACGCGGTACATCAGGTTCGGGCGGTTGAAGCTCGCGACGAACACCTCGGGTTCATCGAGCCGCAGCTGCGACACAATGTCCTCGCGCACGCGCGGCGTGGCGGTCGCGGTCAGCGCGAGCGTCGGAACGCCGGGCAGCGCTTGCCGCACCGAAAGCAGACGCCGGTATTCCGGGCGAAAATCATGGCCCCACTCGCTGATGCAGTGCGCTTCGTCGACGGCGAGCGCGCTCACGTTCCAACGCGCGACGCGCGCGAGAAAGTCGGGCATCACCAGCCGCTCGGGCGCGACGAAGAGGATCTTCGTGCGGCCGTTCTCGAGGTCCGCGAGCCGTCGGCGCGCCTCGCCATCCTCGAGCGAGGAGTTGAGCGCCGTTGCTGCGACGCCCGCCGCCTGCAGCTGGTCGACCTGGTCCTTCATCAGCGCGATGAGCGGCGAGACGACGACCGTCAGTCCGTCGCGCACGAGCGCGGGCAGCTGGTAGCACAGGCTCTTGCCTGCGCCGGTCGGCAGGATCGCGACCGCGTCGCGCCCCGCGAGCGAGACTTCCATGATCTCGCGCTGCAGCGGGCGGAACTCGTCGTAGCCGAACACCTGCTTGAGCAGCAGCGGAAGGCGCGAGGTTGGTGATGGCGTTGGCGTCATCTTTGTCGGGGTCGTCGTCGTCGTCGTCATTCCGCGATTCTTGCCGCGAAATCAACCTTGTGCGGCGATGCGACGCTCTTCCGAAGAGATCCACGCGCGGATGTTCTGCTCGAGCACGTCGAGCGGCAGCGGTCCGTCGAGGAGCACCGCGTCGTGGAAGCGACGGATGTCGAACTTCGCCCCGAGCGCCTTCTCCGCGTCGGCGCGCAGGCGGCGGATCGTGAGTTCGCCGATCTTGTAGCCGCACGCCTGACCCGGCCACGAGATGTAGCGGTCGACCTCGTTGGCGATGTTGATCTCGCTGAGCGCCGTGTTCGCCGTCATGAACGCGATTGCCTGCTCGCGCGTCCAACCGAACTGGTGGATGCCCGTGTCGACCACGAGCCGGCACGAACGCCACATCTCGTAGAGCAGGCGACCGAAGTCGTCGTAGGGATTCTCGAAGAAGCCCATCTCGATCCCGAGCCGCTCGGCGTAGAGCGCCCAGCCCTCGGTGAATGCCGTCGAACCGAGATCCTTGCGGAACTCGCGCACATTCGTGAGTTCCTGCGCGAGCGCGATCTGGAAGTGATGCCCCGGCACCGCCTCATGCAGCGACAGCGGGATGAACTCGTAGGTCGGCCGCTGGTCGAGCGCATAGGTGTTGGCGTAGAAGTTGCCCGCCTCGCCGCGCAGCGGTGCACCAGGCTGGTAGTAGGCGGTCGTCTGCGCGGGCGCCATGAAGCGCGGGATCTCGCGCACGCCGTAGGTCAGGCGCGGGCAGGTCGCGAACAGCGTCGGCAGCTTGGGGTCGATCTTCTTGCACACGTCGCGGTAGCGCGCGAGGAGCTCCTCCGCAGTCTTGCAGTAGAAGCGCGGGTCGGTGTGCAGGAACTCGATGAACGCGGCGAAACGCGCGTCGTCGGTCATCTTCGCGCGCGAAGCATCGGCCGCGAACCAGTCGGTCTTCGCGATCACCGTCATCATCTCTGCGCGGATGCGCGCGACCTCGCTCTTGCCGATGTCGTGGATTTCCTGCGGCGTGAGCGCGGTCGTGGTGTGCGACTTGAGCTCGTGCGCGTACCACGCGGAGCCGTCCTTCATCGCGCTCGCGCCGATCGTGTCGCGGCACTTGGGCAGGTACTCGTCGATGAAGAACGCCTCGAACTGCGTGAGCGCGGTGTCGATCGGATCGATCGTGCGCTCGAAGTCGGCGAGCAGGCGCTCGCGGTCGGCGGGCGCGATCGTCTTGGGCATCGACGCGAACGGCTTGCGCAGCGTCTCGCGCAGCGACTGGCGCACGGTGCGGATCTGCAGCGGAACCTGCACCACGGTGACCTTCGGCGGCATCGCGCCCGAGTCGATGCCTGCGTGCATGACCTCCATCGTGCCGATGAGCATGCCCGGCACGCCGAGCAGGCGCTTGTTGTACGCGTCGTAGTCGGCGAGGTCGGCGAACGTGCCGAGCTCGCCCATCTGCGCGATGTCCTGGTGCGGGCCGTTGCGGCCGCTGACTGGCATCATCCAGCCGTTGAAGCGAAAGCCTTCCGAGCCGAGCTCGAGCTCGCGGCGCATGAGCGCGTAGTCGCGCGCGTCGGCAGGGGAGAGCTTGCCCGCGTCGATCGCGCGGAGTTCCTCGAGGAACTGCTCGCTTGTCGCTTGTCGCTTGTTGATGCCTGCGAGCGACGCGTCGGTGAGCTCGCCTGCGCGCGCGCGGATTCCCCGGCGGAGTGCGTACTCCGGGTACACGATCATGCGCCACGCGTCCTGCGCCTCGACGATCGCGTTGAACTTGGCGGTCGCGTCGGCGCTCGCTGCGGTCGTCGGCGTCGTCGCCGCCGGTTGAACGACGGCCGGCGGGCCCTGCAAGGCGAAGGCGAGAAGCGAACCGGCGATGGAAACGAGCGCTGCGGAGGCCATTCGCGGAGGGTATCGCGTCTCGCAGGCCGAGGCGGCGCCTGCGACGCGCGCTCTGCGCGATCGACTCAGACCCGCCGTATTTCAGCGGGATTTCCCCTGTGGCCTGCGCGGATGTTCGGGTAGCATCCCCGCCCCATGAGCATGATGCGACCTGAAACGGAACTCGGATACGCGCCCCCGATGGTGCGTCACTTCAGCATCTTTCTCGACAACCGCGTTGGAAAGCTGCTCGAGCTGCTGGGCAGCCTGAGCGACGAGGGCAACATCTCCGTCCGCGCGATCTCGATCCTCGACAGCTCCGACTACGCGGTCATCCGCCTGGTCGTCGACCAGCCTGACCTCGCGCGCACGATCCTCGATCGCCACGAGTTCGCGGTGTGCCAGACCGACGTGCTCGTCGCCGAGCTCAGCAAGGATCACGAACTGCATCACCTCTGCAAGTTCCTTCTCGCTGCGGAGCTCAACATCCACTTCGCGTTCCCCACCATGCCGCGCCCGTCGGGCGAGGCGACGGTGGTGCTGTCGACCGACGACAACACGCTGGCGGGACAGATCCTGCGCCGCAAGGGCTTCCGCCTGTTCGGCGAAGCTGATCTTGAGCACTGAAGCGCCACGCTCGTCCCCAATCATCGGCGTCCCCAATCATCGGCGTCCCCAGCCATCAGCGTCCCCAACCATCAGCTAGGAGCACGATTTTCATGGCACGCATCGTCAAGTTGGAAGCCACCGGCCCCGTCAAGGTCGAACCGAGCGACAAGCCGGTCTTCGTCTGCGCCTGCGGACTCTCGAAGAAGTTCCCGTTCTGCGACGGCGCGCACAAGCCGACGCGCGAGGAAGAGCCCGGCTGCACGTACCGCTACGACGCGGCGACCGGCGCGGTGCTCGACAAGTCCCGCGATCAGTGAGCGAGCGCGGGGTCCTTCTCGGGAACCACCGACTTGGGATTGATCGGGTTCTCCACGCCTGGGTCGGGCCGCGCAGGCGTCCCAGGCTTGGGCATGGCGAAGTTGCCGATCGCGTCGGTTCCCAGGCGCACGCCCTTGTAGTCGTGGTTGCGCCGCTGCACGACCGTCGCGCTGACGATCTCGTCTTCCGGCGTGAGCAGGCGCGCGCGATCGAAGCCGTCGATCACGCGGCCGAACACGGTGTACATGCCATCGAGGTTCTCGTCGGGTCCGAGCAGGATCATGAACTGGCAGCCGCCTGAGTTCGCAGCGGCCTTGAGCGGACTGTCCGCAGCAGGCTGCTTGGCGAGCACGAGCCGACCCGCGAGCGTGGCGCGGCGGTCGCCGCGTTCGCATTCGTCGGGAACGGTCCAGCCGCCGGTGGCGCTTCCGCCGATGCCGCCATTCGCGGTCGAGGGATCGCCGCCCTGAACGCCGAACCCGCGGACGACGCGATGGAACTTGGTTCCCGTGTACGTGCCGAGGTCGACGTGCTCGATGAAGTTGCCGACGGTGTTCGGGGCCTGATCCTCGAAGAGCTCGACGAGGATCGGTCCGCGCGTCGTCGCGAGCTGCACCGTGGGCAGGTCGGCGCGCGTCTGGTCCTTGGCGATGGCGACGAGCTCGCGGTTCCAGAGGTCGCGCAGCTTGGGAATGCGGCCCGAGTACCCCGCGATCGCGTTGAGCTGCTGCGGCGAGCGGTTGAGCGGCGGGGCGGAGTTAAGCGCCGCCTGCGCCTCGTCGAATCGCGTGATGCCGATGAGCGCCTGCGCGAGCAGGATCTTGGCGTCGATCTGCTGCGCGTCGGCAAAGCCGTGCTTGTTGAGCACCGACACGGCCTTCTCGAAGCGCGCGCTGTTGATCAGTTCGCGCGCCCAGAGCATCGTGATCATGTCGGATGCCGGCGACATCGACGCGAGCTGCTCGAACGCAGCATCCATCGCGGGTTCGTCCGCAAGCCAGATGGCGATCTGCGCGCGCGCCGGGAGAAGCCGCAGCATCTGATCGCGCGCCGTGGTGGGGGCCTTGAGCTCGGCATCGATCTCACCCGCGAGCTTGACGATTTGATCGCGCGTGCCTTCGTCGATCGTGCCACGGTCGCGGATGTACTTGGCGAGGTCGCGGAACCGCTGCTCGGTGCGGCTGAGCGGCGGCGGAAGCTGCGGTGCAGCGGCCGCGGGCGGAGCGGCACCCACGAGGGTGGGCTTGACGGACTGCTGCTGCCCCGCGGCCGTGATCACCGGCGTCATCGCGAGCGCCGTGGCAAGAAGTGCGAGCGAGTTGCAGCGGGATGCGTTCTGGATCGACATGGTTGGCTCTCTCGAAGGATCTCTTTAGCCGGGGTATCGGCAACTTGTCTTGTCCGTCTCCCACACGCGCACAAAGCGGAGTTCGCCGCCGCCCTGGCGGATCGGGCTGTCGAGCAACCCGTGGCAAACGCGCGCGATGTGCTCCACCGATGGATTCAGGTTCGCGAACTCAGGGCAATCGAGGTTGAGATGCTTGTGATCAAAGCGCGCCATGATCTCGCGCTCGACCAAGGACTGCAGCGCGGGGAAGCCAAACCTCGGCGGCGATCCCGCGTCGACCGCAACCGCGACTTCGATGCGGTAGTTGTGGCCGTGGCCGTTCGGGTTGTTGCACTTTCCAAAGAGGCGGCGATTTTCCTCCGCGGACAGCTCGGGAAGGTTGAGCCGGTGCGCGGCGGCGAACTCGAAGGTCTCGGAGATGACGGCTCGGTGCGACTGGTTCATGTTGTTCGCGGCGGACGGCCGCTCGATGGAGATGGATCGGAAAGGACTCGGTCGGTACGTGAGCGCTGTGATGGCAACCGGAAGGGCGCCCGCGGCCTGCTCGGCAACCGCCGCGACCAAGGCAACGACGTCGGTCGGTTGGCCGGTCCGCGCTTCGGTTTGGCTGGCGTCGCGAAAGCGATTGCCTGCGGCCGCACGGACGGCGGCATCGAGGACCGAGATGTCCACGATGTAACCCGACGCTGCGGGCGCGCCTCGGGCTTCGATTTCGAACTCGCCGACCGCGGAAATTCCCCAGGGATTCGAGCCGAGTAGCCCATTGAGCGCCTTAGCAGGTGCGTTCGAGCCCTCGCCGAACTCTGAAAACAGGGGTGATGCGGCGATGCGAACGGTGCGTGTAAGTATCGATGCATGCATAGTGTTACAGATATTCCGCTGAATCTCGTAACTTCGATCCGTGGTTTCTTGACGGGCAGGTGGCGGCGAGTATCTTCCCAACGCGCTTGCGAAATCACTCGAAGCGCTCCAATTTCGCCCCCGGAAGGGCTCGGTCTGAGGCATTGTCTCGACCGGGCCTTTTTTATTTCCGTTGCTGGACTTCTCTAGAGGAGTTTGGCCTAGAGGTGCTTGGCCTAGAGGTGCTTGGCCTGGCCTGGTTGCACTGACGGTTCTGCGTTGCCGACGCGAGGCGCTTTCGTGATGGAGATCCTGACGGCGGCGCCCGGCGCTGGCATCCGCTCCGTGAACACTTCCCAAATCGGCTGGGCGGCGCTGGTCTGGTCGGGGATGACCTCGAGCGCGCCAATGGTCTCGTCGCCGAACGTCACCAGTCCGATCAGCGAGCCTGAGCCATCGGCGACGTAGCGCTCCTTGCCCGTCTTGCGATCGGTGTGGAAACGCGAGCCTGCAAAAACAAACCGACTCGGCGCGCGATGAGAGGGGTCGGTCGAGCCCGCGGGCGAAGCTCGCACGAAGAAGTCGATCGGGTGCGCTGTGCCGTCAGCGAGGGTGACGCGCAGCGAGAGTTCGTCGCCCGTTGGCGCGATCGACTCGATGTCGAATCCGCCGTCGGCGCGCGGGACTTCTCGCCATCGGCCAGGCGCGCCGGGTACGAGCCCCGCGAGGAGAAGCGCGGCGTGGATCTCGCTGGGCTTGCCTTCGAACGCGAAGAGCGATTCGTGTTCGCGCGTGCCGACCGTGCACACGAGTTGCTCGAGGAATCCCGTCTGCAGCACGCTCACGGTGTCGAACTCGACGGCGCCAGCGCTGCGGTTGACGCGGATTTTTGGTGAGAGTTGGGTCCAGGCCGATGCGGGGGCTGCGGCCTGCGATGGAGCCGCGGGCGGCGCGCTGGTGCACGACGCAAGCAGCAGGGCGGCCCCCGTGAACACGGCAAGCAGCGGGGCGCGCGCGATCACGCGAGCCCCCGCAAGCGACGGCCGCCGCAGAGCGCGATGGCGATCGCGTCGGCGACGTCGGGCGGCTCGGGCATGGCCGCGAGCCCGCACTGGCTCATCACCGCGCGCTGCATCTGTTCCTTGGTCGCGCGGCCGTTGCCGCTCACGGCCTTCTTGATCTCGGCGGGCGGAAGCTCCGCAATCGGGATCCCGCGGATCTCCGCCGCGAGCAGCACGACTCCGCGCGCGTGCGCGAGCTGGATCGCCGAGCGAACGTAGTCGGCGTGCGAGAACACCGCCTCGAGCACGAGGTGCGACGGACTGTGCTCCGCGATGAGCGCGGTGACGTCGTCGAACAACTGGCGCAGGCGCACCGGGAGGTCCGCGGACTCATGCATGCGGAACACGCCCGCATCGACGATCCGCGATTCGGCGCGGCGATCGAAGTCGACCACCGCGTAGCCGGCGATGCGCGTGCCGGGATCGATGCCGAGGACGCGCGCATTCGCGTCGACCGAGATCCACGCGCGCTCGCCCTGCGTCGACTTCACGCGCGTTCTCCCGCGGCGGACGCGTGAGGCTTGCGACCACCGCCCGCGCGGTCGTGCTCGACCACGCCGTCTTTGAGCCGCACCACGCGCTCGCAGCGCTGCGCGATGCGGTCGTCGTGCGTGACCATGATCAGCGTGAGTCCGCGCGCGTGCAGGTGCTCGAACGTCTCGAGGATCGACTGGCCCGTCGCCGAGTCGAGGTTGCCCGTCGGCTCGTCGGCCATGAGGATCGCAGGCTTGCCGACGAGCGCGCGCGCGATCGCCGCGCGCTGCTGCTGGCCGCCCGAAAGCTCGCGCGGCCGGTGATGCAGGCGGTCCTGCAGTCCGACGACCGTCAGGCTCTCGATCGCGCGCTGCTTGCGCTCCGCCGCGGGAATGCCCTGGTAGAGCAGCGGGATCTCGACGTTCTCTGTGATCGTGAGCTCGCTGATGAGGTTGAACGCCTGGAACACGAAGCCGATCTTCTGCCCGCGCACGCGGGAGAGCGCGTCGTCGCCGAGGCTTTCGACGGCCTCGCCATCGAGTTCGTAGCGGCCCGCGGTGGGGCGGTCGAGGCAGCCGAGGATGTTCATCAGCGTCGACTTGCCCGAGCCCGATGCGCCCATGATCGCGATGTACTCGCCGCGCGGGATCACGAGGTCGAGCGAGCGAAGCGCCTCGACCAGCACGGAGCCGTCGGGCTTGAAGTAGGTCTTCTTGATGCCGGTCAGCCGCGCCGCAGCGGGCGGCGCGATCGGCGTGCGGGAATCGGAGATCGAGGCGGCGGTCATCGAGCCGCGATGGTAGCGCAGCCTGCGGATCGGCTACCTTGCGCGGCTCAGGAACTCGACTATTCGGCTCGGAGCAATCTCCGCAGCACACGCCCGCAGGAACCACCGTGCACGAACTGAAGGACTCATTCGACCGCCAGCGCGCCGAAGGCCCGCTCGTCATCCTCTCGCGCAGGCTGATGAGCGACCAGCTCACGCCCGTGCAGGCGTACCGCAAGCTCGTGCTGCCCGACGAGCGCACTGCGCCGAGCTTCCTGTTCGAGTCGGTCGAGAACGGCGCCAACGTCGGCCGTCACTCGATCCTCGGCGCGCGGCCTGCGATCGAGCTCACGTCGCGCGCGTTCCAGACCACGATCGTCGACCATCGCCGCCAGACGCGCCGCTCGATCGAGTCGCGCGATCCGCTCGCGGTGCTCCGCGATCTCGCCGCGCCCTACAAGCCCGCATCGGCCGCCGCGCTCGCGCCGTTGAAGCTGCCCGCTGCGTTCATGGGTGGGTTCGTCGGCTTCGCGAGCTTCGACAGCGTGCGCTACCTCGAGCCGGAGAAACTCTCCTTCGAGCGCGCGCCCAAGGACGACCGCGGGATTCCCGATCTGCACTTCGGGCTCTATCGCGACATCGTTGTGTTCGATCATGTCGCGAAGACCATGCACGCGATCGTCTCTGCGCGCGTCGACGAGTACCCGTCGCCCGAGCGCGCGTACGCGTCGCTCGTCGACCGGCTCGACGCGCTGGAATCGCAGCTTTCCGCGGATGGTCCGCGGCTCCCGCATGGCGCGATCGACATCGATCTCTCGCGTCGGCCTGCGACGCCGGCGTCGAACCTCAGCCAAGGCCAGTTCGAGCAGATGGTCCTGCGCGCCAAGGAGTACATCGCCGCGGGCGACGCGTTCCAGATCGTGCTCTCGCAGCGGCTCGAGCGGACGACGTCGGTCGATCCGTTCGACCTCTACCGCGCGCTGCGCATCGTCAATCCGAGCCCGTACCAGATCTACCTGCAGGGCGAGGGCGCGATCCTGGTCGCGTCGAGCCCCGAGATTCTCTGCCGCGTGCACGGCGGCGTGGTCACCAACCGCCCGCTCGCGGGCACGCGTCCGCGCGGCGCGACGCATGAGGACGATCAGCGGCTCGAGCGCGAACTCCTCGCCGACGCGAAAGAGCGCGCGGAGCACGTGATGCTCGTCGACCTCGGTCGCAACGACATCGGCCGCGTGTGCGAGACGGGAACGATTTCGATCGACCGCTGCATGGAGATCGAGCGCTACAGCCACGTGATGCACATCAGCTCGACCGTGACCGGCAAGCTGCGGCCGGAGTGCGACGCGTTCGACGCGCTGCGCGCCACGCTCCCCGTCGGAACCGTGTCGGGCGCGCCGAAAGTCCGCGCGATCGAGATCATCGACGAGCTCGAGCCCACGCGGCGCGGGCCGTACTCGGGCGGCATCGGCGCGATCGGCTACTCGGGCGACATGGACATCGCGCTTGCGCTGCGGACGATGGTGATTCCGGTGCACGGCGCGGGCGCAGCGCCGTGGACGGTGCATCTCCAGGCCGGCGCGGGCGTCGTCCTCGACAGCGATCCGACTGCGGAGTGGCAGGAGACCATCAACAAGGCGTCCGCGCTTGGGCGCGCGATCGATCTTGCTGAGAGCGCGTTCCGCCGCTGAGCGGCAGCGCGACGCGGGTCACGCGAGCGGAATCGGATCGTCGTCGTCCCATGGTGGACGTTGCGGCGGTGGCAGTTGCGGTGGACGCTTTGGTCTGTGCTCGGAGCCTGCGGTCTTCGTGGGATGAAGCGGCGCCGGCGCGTGTGGAGTCTCGTGCGGCGTCTCGTGCAGCGGATCTTCGGCGAGTTCCGACGGCGGCGCGTCGCGCAGCGCCTCGCATTCATACACGCACTCCGTCACGAGATTCGCGTGCCCAAGCGCGGCAAACGCGGCGTAGGCGAAGACGCCACAGCCCACCAGCATGACGACGATCGCCGCGACCGCGAGCGCCTGCCCGCTCCCCGCGCTGCCGAGGACGAACGCAGTCGCGTACAGCCCGAACGCCGCCACGACCAGCGCCATCGACAGAGCGATCCGCCGAAGCGCGCGGCTTGGCTCGTCGGTCGGAAGCACCGATGGATCGACGAGCCTCCGCGCGAGTGCGTCGCCGAGCTTGAGTTGTGCCCAGATTCCGCTCGCGGCCGTCATCCACCAGCCGAAGAGCAGGGCTCGGTAGGCGTGCACCGCATCTTGCGGAGCGAGCCCGAACGTCGCCGCAGCGGCGTAGATCAACACCGCGGCGACGAATCCCAGCTCGACCTGTTGCAGGCGATGCAGCCGCGCGATCTGTGGCTTGAGCACAAAGCGCATGTCGTCGGGCAGCTTCGACAGATGCCGGATCGCTACCAGGCGAAACGCGGGCGCGAACCCGACGCACACCGCGATCGCCACCCCAAACGGCTGCTGGAACGGAATTGTCGAGATCAGCACGATCGGCGGCAGCGCCGTCGCGCCTAGGCTTCGCCATGTGCCCGCGATGTCATCGCGCCGATCGGACCGCAGCCACCGCGAAGCGGTGGGGCGGGACGGACGAGCTGGAATCCGCGTGCCGCATTCGGGGCATCGCCCGCCCGAGGGCAGACCGCGGAGGTCGTATGTGCACGACGGGCAGGGGAACGGCTCGCTGGCGACGTCGGACTTCGCGCTGGCCGACGCGCTGGTCGCAGCGTTCAGCGAAGGCTTCGTCGGTGTGTGAGGGTCGCGCGGGTTCCGCATGGGAAATCTGCTCGCGATGCTGCCGAGGATGGAACCTCGTGCCGATAGAAACGGTACACGGAGAGCCCCAAGGGGCGATCTTTCTGAGACACTTTCAACCATCGGTGGAAAACCGCCGACGACCTGACTCGTCCGAGTGCGCGGCTGACATCGTCCGATCTGCGGTGTGCAGTGCAGAGATGGAAACAGCCGTCACGCCTGATTCGTGGAGCACAGCATGAAGTCCCGACTCTCCTTCAACCGTTTCATTCGCCCAGCCAATCTGTTCTGCGCTGGGCTTTTCTTTGCTGGCTCCCTCCTCTCGACGGCCGTCGCCGGAGTGGATGAGAACACCGATGTCGCCCGCTGGTCGGACAGCGTGTGGAACGCCGCCAAGAGCGGCGATCTCGCGACCGTCGAGGCTGCGCTCAAGAAGGTTCCCGAGTCGCGCGCCACTGCCGAGTCGAAGCGCCTCCGCGACCTGATCGCCGCCCGTGGCGAGCACGTCGACGCGAGCGACAAGACCCGCGCCGCCGACCGCGCCAAGGCGCTCGAGGACCTCAAGACCCAGCTCGAGAAGAAGGAGTTCACCAAGGCGCTCACCGCGGCCGTGCGACTCCAGACGCTCTCCGACGACATGAAGTCGACGCTGCAGATGCCCGAGATCGTCGAGCTCATCAAGCAGGCCGAGGTCGCGGAAGACAAGGCGCAGGAGGCCGGCGACTGGATGGTCGCGCAGGAGATCCTGTACCGCCTCAAGACCCTGTACGAGGAGTCGGGCGACGGCGCGACGCTGCGCCGCTACGACGCCAAGCTCGACGAGGTCAACAAGCGCATCACGCTGCTCGCGCAGTACGCGCCGCGTCAGCTCTATGAACTCCGCAAGGCCTACGCCGAGCGCGTCGAGCCGGGCAAGCCGGTTCCGCCGTTCAACGAGGCGTTTGCCAACGACTGGAAGGAGACGCTCGACGGCATCTCCAAGGGCATGCTCGTCAGCGCGCTCAACACCGCTGCCAACGAGCACATCTCGGCCGGCGGCTGGGAGCCGCTCGTCAAGGGCGGTCTCGATGCCGTGCGCGTGCTCGCGACCACCGGCGCGCTCAAGGAGAACTTCCCCGGCCTCGGCGACAAGGAGAAGACCGACGTCCTCCTCGAGGCCGTCAACCGCAACGTCGAGACGCTCGCGCACATGAACCGCGACGCGGTCGGCAAGCCGCAGTTCAACTCGGCGCTCCGCGACATCCTCGAGGCCAACCAGAAGGGCCCGAACCTGCCCACGACCGTGCTCTTCCGCGAGTTCGGCGACGGCGCGATCGAGGAACTCTCGGGTCGCTTCGAGGACGAGTACTCGCAGATCATCTGGCCCGAGCAGCTCCGCCGCTTCGAGCAGATGGTCAAGGGCAACTTCGTCGGCGTCGGCATCATGATCCGTCACGACGACAAGCGCGACATCCAGGTCATCAACCCGCTCGAGGGCGGACCTGCGTTCCGCTCGGGCGTCGAGAACGACGACCGCATCGTCGCCGTCGACGGCAAGTCGACGCTCGGCTGGACGCTCAACAAGGCGGTCGACTCGATCACCGGCCCCGCCGGCAGGACCGTCACGCTGACCGTCAAGCGCGAGGGCGAGAAGGACAACATCGATATCCCGCTCGTCCGCGAGGAGATCAAGATCCGCTCCGTCAACGGCTGGTGGAAGAAGTCGCTCGACGACCGTGGCACGCCGCAGTGGGACTGGTACATCGATCCCAAGGACGGCATCGGCTACATCCGCCTGAGCAGCTTCAACGACGACAGCTTCGAGGACTTCATGGCCGCGATCGCGGACATGCGTTCCGAGCGCCAGCTCAACGGCCTGATCCTCGACCTTCGCTTCAATCCCGGTGGTCTGCTCAAGAGCGCGGTCGAGTTCTCGAACGTGTTCATGGACAGCGGCAAGATCGTGTCGGGCCAGGACCGCAACGGCAACCAGGTCTGGCAGATGAGCGCGGAGCCGCAGCGCGCCGTGCTCAAGGACCTTCCGCTGGTCGTGATCGTCAACCAGGGTTCGGCGAGCGCGAGCGAGATCCTCTCGGGCACGCTCAAGGCGCATGACCGCGCCGTCGTCCTCGGCGACCGCAGCTTCGGCAAGGGCTCGGTGCAGACCGTGCACCCGTGCGGCGATGGCCGCTCCGACGCGCAGATGAAGCTCACCACGCAGTACTACGTGCTCCCGCCGGGCCCCGGCGAGACCAAGGGCCGTCTCGTGCACAAGCGCCCGGGCTCGACCGACTGGGGCGTCTATCCCGACGTCGTCGTGAAGATGACCCCCGCGCAGATCGAGGAAGCCGCGATGCTCCGCCAGAAGGCGGACGACATCGGCCTCAAGAACCACAAGCCGAAGGTCGTCGCGAACGCCGAGGGTAAGACTGACGGCAAGACCGACGGCAAGACCGACGGCAAGACCGACGCGAAGACGGATGCTGATCCCGCCGTTCGCCCCTCGGTCGAGAAGCTCCTCAACTCGGGCATGGACCCTCAGCTTGAGCTGGCGCTCCTCCTCCTGCAGGCGAAGACGCTGAAGGATGTCGACGCGGCGGCGCAGGCTTCGGCCACCGAGAAGACCTCGGTCGGCGCCAAAGGTGGCTAAGGGTGGCTAAGGGCGGCTGAGCCCGACTCTGCGGCAAACGCAGCAGGGTTTCTGGACAACGCCTTCATGCAGGCAACCAATCAGGGCCCGTCCGCGGCATCGCGGGCGGGCTCTGTTCGTTTTGCCACGGAGCGGGGGTGCAACGCGCCCGAACCCTTGCGAAAACCACCCACTTTCGGGTATCAATGCACGACTTGCCGTCGGGTTCCCGACGGCTTCCGTCGGATGGTGTCATCCGTCGGATCCAGCCATTGCGGCTGCCCTCCGGTTCTCCCTCCGGTGGCATCCGCTCCGCAAGCGAGCCGACCGATTCCGACCCGGAAGCAGCACAAGTCCGCCAGCAAGCCAAAGTCGGCCGCGTCGGCCAGCCTGAAGAAGCCCGGCGCCAAGAGCCGCGCTGCTACCCGTGCCAAGCCCGCCCGAAAGGCGGTCAAGGTGGCGAAGCGCGCGACGACGAAGTCGGTCTCGACCCCGGCACCCACCAAGAAGCAACCTATGTCGACCTCTACCTCGACCGCGACGTCCTCAACCTCAGCAAGCGGCCAGCGCCGCCTGCCCAGCCTCCCGCCCGCCACGCTCACCAAGTGGCTCCGCGACATGCACCTCATCCGCGAGTTCGAGGTGCGCTGCATCCAGAGCTACCAGGAGAAGAAGATCGGCGGCTTCTGCCACGTGTACATCGGGCAGGAAGCGGTCGCCGTCGGCTGCACGCAGGCCGTGCGTCCCGAGGATCCGATCGTCACCGCGTACCGCGACCACGGTCACGCGCTCGCCCGCGGCATGACCAGCCGCGCCTGCATGGCCGAGATGTTCGGCAAGGTCGGCGGCTGCGCCAAGGGCAAGGGCGGCTCGATGCACATGTTCGACAAGCCGAACAACCTCTACGGCGGTCACGGCATCGTCGGCGCGCAGACGCCGCTGGGCACGGGCCTCGCGTTCGCGACCAAGTACGAGGACGAGGTCGTCAACGGCGGCAAGAACAAGCGCGTCACGCTGTGCTTCCTCGGCGACGGCGCCGTGAACCAGGGCGCGTTCTACGAGACCATGAACCTCGCGGGCCTGTTCGACGTGCCGGTGATCTTCATCGTCGAGAACAACGGCTACTCGATGGGTACGGCGATCAACCGCGGCACCACGATGAGCCACGACCTCACCATCAAGGGTCGCGCGCACGGGCTCAAGGAAGCGACCATGGACGGCATGGACGTCCTCTCGGTCTACCACGACATGCACGCGCTCGCCGAGTGGTGCCGCGAGAACTCGCGCCCCGCGTTCGTCGACATGAAGTGCTACCGCTACAAGGGCCACTCGATGTCCGACCCGCGCAAGTACCGCACGCGCGAGGAGGAGGAGCGCCACGAGGCGAACGACCCGATCGGCAAGTTCGAGCGCGTGCTGCTCGACCACGGCGTCGTGACCGACGCGTCGATCAAGGAGATCATGGCGAGCTGCCGCGAGGAAGTGCGCGACTCGATCCAGTTCTCGAACGAGTCCCCCGAGCCGCCGATGTCGGATCTCTACACCGACGTGTTCGTCGAGCCGTGGGGCCGCTTCCCGGGCTCGTCGCAGCCTGAGTTCACCGGTGGAGCGAACAACGTCTGCAGCTTCCGCGCGACGGATGGAAAGGAAGGCCTGGTATGAGCGCAGTCATGTCGAATCCCGTGTTCCGTGAGCCCGAGACCCTCGGTGGTCCGACCCGCGAGATCGAGTTCCGCGACGCGATCCGCGAGGCCATGAGCGAGGAAATGCGCCGCGACAAGCGCGTGTTCCTGCTCGGCGAGGAAGTCGCGCAGTACGACGGCGCCTACAAGGTCTCGAAGGGCATGCTGGCCGAGTTCGGCGAGCGCCGCATCATCGACACCCCGATCTCCGAGTCCGGCTTCGCCGGCATGGCGATCGGCGCCGCATCGATGGGCCTGCGCCCGATCGTCGAGTTCATGTCGTGGTCGTTCTCGCTCGTCGCGGCCGACCCGATCCTCAACAACGCGCCCAAGATGCTCTACATGTCCGGTGGCCAGCTCGGCTGCCCGATCGTGTTCCGCGGCAACGACGGCGCGGGCGGCCAGCTCGGCTCGACGCACTCCTGGTGCGTCGAAGGCCTCTTCTCGAACGTGCCCGGCGTGAAGATCGTGATCCCGTCGTGCCCCGCCGATGCGAAGGGCCTGATGAAGACCGCGATCCGCGACGACGATCCGGTGTTCTTCCTCGAGAGCGAGCGCATGCTCGGCAACAAGGGCCATGTGCCCGAGGGCGAGTACCTCATCCCGTTCGGCCACGCGGCGATCCGCCGCAAGGGCAAGGACGTGACGATCTGCTCGTGGGGCCGTCCCGTGCACTTCTGCATCGAAGCCGCCGAGATCCTCGCGAAGGAAGGCATCGACTGCGAGGTCATCGACCTCCGCACGATCCGTCCGCTCGACCTGCCGACCGTCGTGAAGAGCGTCAAGAAGACGAACTGCGCGGTCGTGGTCGATCAGTCGTGGAGCTTCTCGTCGCCCGGCGGCGAGCTCGCGGCGCTGATCCACAAGCACTGCTTCGACGACCTCGACAACTTCGTGCACCGCGTCCACTCGGACGACGTGCCGACGCCGTACTCGAGCAAGCTCGAGCAGGAGTACCTGCCGAACGTCCGCAAGATCTGCGAGGCGGTTCGCGCTGCTACGTACCGCGCGTAATTGAAACTCTTCCTCGATACCCACGCATCAAGCGACTGCGATCCAGCCATGCCCATTGAAATCACCATCCTTTCGGATCCGACGAAGACCTCGTCGGATCGGATGGAGAGTTCCGGCAGCCACCCGACAGAGACACGCCATGCCAATTGAAATCACCATGCCCCGCCTGTCCGACACGATGGAAGCGGGAACCGTCATCAAGTGGAACGTCAAGGAAGGCGACTCCGTGAAGTCGGGATCCGTTGTCGCGGACATCGAGACCGACAAGGCGACGATGGAGATGCAGTGCTTCGACGATGGCCGCATGGCGGCGATCCTCGTGCAGCCCGGCACGCAGGTGAAGGTCGGCACGCCGATCGCGATCGTGGCCCTTGAGGGCGAGGATGTGGCGAAGGTGAAGGCTGGCGGAGCTAAGGGTGGGGCCGCGGCTCCCGCTGCGCCGGCTGCGAAGCCCGCGCCCGTCGCTGCGCCGGTTGCTGCGGCTCCCGCGCCTGCGCCGACTCCGGTCGTGCAGACCGCGACGCGACACGGCATGGAAGGTTTCCCGGTCGAGTCGGACGAAGGCCCGCGCATGCGCGTGAGCCCCGTCGCGCGCCGCATGGCTGAGGACAACGGCATCGACATCAACGCCGTGAAGGGCACCGGTCCCGGCGGCCGCGTGATCAAGCGCGACGTCGAGCAGGCGATCGAGAACAAGTCGTCGGCGAAGACCGCCGCGACGAGCATTTCGCCCGCGCAGGCGCTCGCCGTGTCGACCAGCGGCGTGCCGACCGCGAGCGCTCCGCTCGCGCTGTCGATGCCCGGGCGCGACGTCGCGCTCACGGGCATGCGCCAGACGATCGCGCGTCGCCTCGTCGAGAGCAAGACGACGATCCCGCACTACCAGGTCACGATGAAGTTCGACATGGATCGGCTCATCGAGATGCGCGCGAACTACAACGAGAAGCTCAAGAGCTCGGGCGTCAAGCTCAGCGTGAACGACTTCCTCGTGCGCGCGTGCGCGCTGGCGATGGCGGAGCATCCGTACTTCAACGCGAGCTTCGCGGGCGACCATGTGCGCATCCACGAGGTCGTGAACATCGGCGTGGCGATCTCGCTGCCCGAGGAGAAGGGCGGCGGGCTCGTCGTCGGCGTGATCAAGGACGCCGACCACAAGAGCCTGCGCCAGATCTCGGCCGACACCAAGAACCTCGCCGAGAAGGCGCGCACGAAGGGCCTGTCCGTGCAGGACATGTCGGACGCGACCTTCACGATCTCGAACCTCGGCATGTTCGGCGTGGAGCACTTCACGGCGATCATCAACCCGCCGAACTCGGCGATCCTCGCCTGCGGCGCGGCGGTGCAGCAGCCCGTCGTGCGCGACGGCCAGCTGGTCGTCGGCACGCAGATGCAGGCGACGCTGTCGCTCGATCACCGCGTGATCGACGGCGCGATGGCCGCGCAGTACCTCGCGAGCCTGAAGGAGTTCATCGAGGAGCCGGAGACGCTGGTCGTCTGAGTCCGGGTTCGGGTCTCGGAAGGCGCGGCCTGATTTCGCGTGCGTCATTGTGCGAATGAGCAAGGGCGTCGTCGCCGTGTCCGAAGACACTTCACTCTTGGTTTCCTTCGCATTTTTTGGACGAATCCGAAGGACGAGATTGGCATCAGCGGCGATCGGGGGCTATCTTTGCCCGCAGTGGCTCGCCACCGATCCATGTCCGGATACCCCAAAGGTGCGGTTGTCGCGTTGACGCTGCTCGCTTTCGTGGCCGCATCGTTCGGTGTCGTGCCGACGCCCCGCTGGCTCGACTCGGTCCTGGGAGCGGTGGCCGCGCGCCTCGCGGAGCCCGAGCGATTCCCGTGCGAAGGCTGCTCCTGCGCCTGCGCGGGCGCGAGCGAGTGCTGGTCGCACTGCTGCTGCCACACCGAGGAACAGCGCGTCGCCTGGGCGATCGAGAACGGTGTCACACCACCCTCGGGTGTGCGCGGCTCGCTGCTGGCGCTGTTCGCCAAACGCAAGAGCGAGGCCGAGCGGCGCGATCTCGCCGCGCCGGCGGTGGCGGTCCGCTCCTCCGAGGCTCCGAGGCTGCCGCCGTGCTGCGCGGCGCGCGAGCACGCGGCGCTGGCCGCCGCTTCCGCGCCGGTCGCGGCGGCGGACTGCTGCGACCGCTCCGGCGCCGATTCCGCGACCGCGGCCGCGGCAAACGCCGGGCAGTGCTGTGCGGCAGAAGACGCGGCGCACGCTGGTGCTTCGAGGACCATCCTCGGACCGTGCATGTCGGCGCTCGGCTGCAAGGGAACTTCTGCGGCGCTCGCCGCCATCGCGGTCCTTCCGGCGCTCCCGTGGGCGACGATCGGGTTCCGCCTGTTCGAGACCGCTCGGGTCGAAGCCGCCCGCGCCGATGACGCGCGCTGGATGTCGCGGCCGCTTGAGGCCGAGTCGCCGCCTCCCCGGTAGAGGTTCCGGGCTTCACCGTCTGTGCCTGCATTCGCACGGCCGGCACTGCGTCCTGCAGTGGCCGGTGTGTTGCGCGGAGCATTCCTCGCCGCGCAGCGTGTGTCGACCGCGGGTGGCCAGCCGGTCTCGACAGCCTTCGTCGCTCCAACCTCATCCTGCTTTCCACGATCGCAACGGCGGTCGGACGGTCACGTGTGTCCGTCCCGATCGGTCCATTGCATCCCGGCGGCATGCCTGTCCGCGGAGGTCTTTCCTCCGCGGTGGTCGGCCGCCTCCCGCCGCACGCGCGTTGTCTGCGTCGGGTCGTCACTGCGTTCCCATTCGTCTTCCCCGTTTCATCAGAGAGTTGTTCCATGAAGTCCTTTTCCCTCGTCGTTCTCTTCTCCCTCTCGTGCAGCTCCGCCGCGCTCGCCGACCAGGTCGGTTCGGGCTCCGCAACGCTGTCCTTCGACATGCCCACGATCACCACGAGCACGCCGCTCTCGAGCCTCGACGCGTCGTTCGGCATCACCGAGACCGCGACCGAGCTGCTCTCGCTGCCGGGCAACAGCCCGTCGTCGTCGCTCACCTGGGCGTTCAACGCGCTGGGAACCGCAAGCCCGGCGGGTCGGTTCATCCAGGGCACCAGCCTCGATCTCGATCCGACCAACGTCCTCGGCAGCTGGGGCGGCGCCAGCGACTTCGGCGCGTTCGTCGCGGGCGGCGAGCAGATCGGCTTCGGCGGTGCGACCCGCTGGGCGATCAATCCGCTCTTCGGCGGCGGCGGCCTCCTCCTCGGCGACTTCGGCCTGCGCTACTCGGCGTCGCGCGTGGGTGGCGGCCGCTCCGGCCTCGTGCTCACGAGCAATGTGAGCTTCACCGATGTCGCGTTCGCCGACATCGGCAGCGCGAACATCAGCGTCTCGGGTTCGGTGCTCACGATCACCGGCGACCTGCTGATCTCTGACGGACTGATCGCGGTCGGCTTCCCGGCCGGAACGCTCGGAACCGATATCGGCGACTTCTCGCTGACCGCGAACCTCGTTCCCGCGCCGGGCGCGCTCGCGCTCCTCGCGCTCGCGCCGCTCGGTCGCCGTCGTCGTCGTTGAATCCGATCGACTCTCATCGCTCGCGATCCCGGGCCCGGCCGCACTCCTGCGTCCGGGTCCGGGGTCCGGGACCACTCTCTGCGCAGACACCCACCATGCACGACACCATCCGACACACCGTTCCGCACGCCATCGTCCGTACGCTCGCCGCGGGTGCCGCCCTTGCGACGGCCGCCGCGATCCACGCGCAGGAGGTCGCCATCACCGGCGGCACCGCGACGCTCACCTACGACCTCCCCGTGCTGCTGGCGAACTCGCCGCTCGCTGGCTTCAACGCGGTGTTCGGCATCACCGAGAGCTACGACGAGGTCGTGAGCCTTCCCAACAACAATCCGCCGGCGTCGGTGTCGTGGGCGCTCAACCTTCCCGGAACGGCGAATCCACAAGGGCGCGGCGTGCAGTCGAACACGCTCGAGCTCGATCCGGCCGACATCCTCGGCACCTGGACCCCGGGCAACGACGTGGGTCCGTTCCTCTCGGGCGGCGAGCAGATCGCCTTCGGCGGCCTGACGCGATTCTCGCTCGACCCGGGCATCAACGGACAGCTGCTGTTCGGAGACTGGGGCCTCCGCTACGCGCCGGGCCGCGCGGACAAGGTGCGCTCCGGACTCGTGCTGACCTCGAACCTGACCTTCGCCCACGCGGTGTTCGCGGATCTCGGCCACGCGGACATCTCGGCCTCGGGCGGCCAGTTGCTCATCTCCGCCGACATGCTGATCTCGGATGCGCTCATCCTGCTCGGGTTCCCCGAGTCGTCGATGGGGCTCAGGATCGGCACGCTGGTGATCGCCGCCGACCTCGCGGTGGCGTGCGGCACCGACCTCGACGCCGACGGGCAGACCGGCTCGGCCGACCTTGCGGTCCTGCTGAGCCAGTGGGGCAAGGGTGGTTCCGCCGACATCTCGGGCGACGGCACCGTGGGCTCCGAGGATCTCGCCGCACTCCTGAGCGCCTGGGGCCCATGTTGAGCTTCCTGCGACATGTCCCGCGCCGTTCCGGCGGCGTCGGCGGCCCGCGCGGCATCACGCTGGTCGAGGTGCTCGTGACGGTCGCGATCATCGCGCTGATCGCAGCACTTGTGCTCGGCCTCCTCGGCCGTCTTCGCCGCATGTCGATGGCGGCGCAGAACGTGAGCAACCTGCGCAACCTGGCGATGGCCGACATCGGGTACTTCACCGAGCACCGGGTGTTCCCCGATCTCGGCACCATCGTCCCGAGCAGCATCCGCGTCGAGCGCCTGCGGCAGATCGGTGCGTTCCTTGGAATGCCGGTGCCCGAGGGACCGGCGATCGACTGGCCATCGCGTCCGCAGCAGCCCGTGTGGATCAACTCGCCATTCGCGGTCGAGAGCGATTTCGCACTGGGCCTCACCGTCGGCGGCGGGCTGTACACGGGGTATGTGTACGTCGCTGGGATCGAGGACTCGCAGATGGTGACCTCGGGGATCGCGACGATCGTGAATCCCGGGCACTCCGCGCACCGGCGCAACGAGAGCCGCGGCGTGATGTGGGCCGATGTGCTGGGCGAGTTCAACACCACGGACGAGCGGCGGTTCGAGACCTTTCGCGTGAAGCCATCGACCCCGAGGTACAGCGACTTCCGCTTCTACCGCCGGGAGTTCGAGGGCATCCACCGCGCGTGGTCCGACGGCTCGGTCGACTGGCTCGACGGCGACAGCCTGGATCTCGGCGGCGCGGGGAGCAAGGACCTGCGGATCCAGCACATGCTGGGCAACTTCTACTACTGAATCGAAAGCGAGACGACGCCATGACGGAGCGGACTCAGACGGATCGGGGACATGCGGTTCCTGGACATGCGGTTCCTGGACATGCGGTTCCTGGACATGCACTTCAGGGACACGTGCCTTCCCAGCGGGCCGGCGGGACCAACCGCCGCGATGCGCTCAGGATGCTCGCGGCCGCGGCCATCGGGGCGGCGGCCGCGGGGCGCGTGGGTTCCGCCGCAGCTCCGGCGCAGGACTCGGCCGGGCAGGATCGCGCGACGAAGGACGCCGCCGGCCGGCATGAGCGGCAGATGCAGGATCTCCAGCTCCGCGAGGGCAGCGAGAAGATCGGCATCCTGCTCTACCCGGGATTCGTCTCCCTCGATGCGATCGGGCCCTACCACGTGTTCCTCAACATGATGGGCGCGCAGGTGCGCTTCATCGCGA
>CAITDI010000089.1 GCA_903891095.1 uncultured bacterium
GCATCCGCGCATGCAAGCAGCGCGAGCGAAGCGACGACGGCCGAACGACGGAGTGACCTCGATGGCATGAACCGCAGTATCGCGGCTGCCCGATGCGAAGGGAAGCCCTTAGAGCGCTTCCGCCAGGAGATCCTGCATCGCCTTGAACGCGCGGTTGGCGATGATCTCGCGGTAGAACAGCCCGCTCGCGTGATCGTGCGCGTGCGGGTTGGTAAACGCGTGGCCGGTCGCGCCGTACGCGACGACCTGCCAGTCGGCGTGCGCAGCGGTCATCTCGTCGGCAAAGCCGACCATCGCGTCGGGCTTGGCCATCGGATCGTCGTAGCCGTGGAGCGCGAGGACCTTGGCCTTGATCGGCTGCTGCGCGCCGATGTTCGGCGGCATGAACAGCCCGTGGAACGCGACCGCAGCGCGCAGACCGGGCGCGTTCGCGCGCGCAAGATCGAGTGCGCAGAGTCCGCCAAAGCAGAAGCCGATCACGCCGATCTGCTCGGGCGCAGCGCCTTCGATCGTGCGCGCGGCGGCGACGGCCGCGAGAAGCCGCGTGCGCAGCGCGGCGCGATCCTGCACCCACGGCGTCATGAGCTTGGAGTTCTCCTCCTGCGTGCTGCCGCGGCGACCCTTGCCGTAGACGTCGATCGCGAAGCCGAGGTAGCCGAGGTCGGCGAGCATGCTCGCCTTCGCGCGCGCAAAGTCGTCCTGCCCGCCCCACGCGTGCACGACGAGCACGACGGGCCGCGGCTTGGTGGACGGAACGCTCGGCGCTGCGAGAAAGCCCTCGAGCTCCGCGGATCCATCGTGGTAGGTGAAGAGTCCGGTGCGCTGCGGGATGGTCATGCGCGGAGTGTAGAAAACGAAAACGGGCGCGTGGAAAAACCTGTCCGCAAAAGTGCGTCACTTTCGGGAACGCGCCAAACCCTCGGTAGTCTTGGCGCAGCTCGATCGTCGAGCGCGACACGAGCAATCGAGAACAACCCAGACCACAACCAGGCCAGGGCGAAAAGACACAGGAGGCTTGCGATGAAGCGATGCGGAAGCGGCGCGATGGCGTCGGTATGCGTGGTGGTGATGATGACGACGGCGGCGGCAGCGATCGCGATGGGGGTCGGATCGCTGCTGCCCGCCGCGGGGGCGGCGGCGCTTGCGCCCGCGGCCATGCTCGCACCGCCGCGGTCGGCGCCGGTGGCGGTGATCGCGCCCCCGAACGACGGCGACAAGCGGTTCGGCCAGGCGGTCGCGGCGTGCGCGGATGAACTCGTCGTGACCGCGCCGACCGACGGCGACGACGCGCTCGAGCCGGGGCGCGTGGTGTTCGTGCGCGTCGGCGTCGGTGCGGCGAACGAGGTGATTCCGCAGGAAATCGCTGCGTTTTCCGCGCGCGGGACGGGCGACCACTTCGGCTGCTCGGCAGCGATCGCGCGATGGCTGCAGGCGGGCTCCATCAACGGACTCGCGGTGGCTGCGGTCGGCGCGGATCGCGCGGGCGATGGACCGGACGGAAGCACGGGCTCCGCATCGGGCGCGGTCGAGTTGTACGAACGCGTGGTCGATGCGCGCGGTCCGACCGCGTGGAGCTGGACTGCGACGGTCGCCGCACCGGTCGCGGATGGCTCCGCCATACTCGCGAACGCCGAGTCGTTCGGCCAGGCCGTCGATCTCGCGCGCGACGCGCCGGTGCTTGCCGTGGGCGCGCCGCGTGCGGACTGCGCGGGCGCGATCGACTGCGGCGCGGTGCACGTGTTCATTCGTGAGCCCGCGGCTGGCGCCCCCGCTGCTGCTTCGTGGCGACACGCGCAGGAGATCGTCGCGCCGTCGCTCGAGACCAGCGCGTGGTTCGGATGCGCGGTGGCGGTGTCGCGCGAGTGGCTCGCGGTCGGCGCGATGGGCGAGGACGTGGTAGAGGACGTGGTGGAGGACGTGGTGGAGGACGTGGTGGAGGACTGGGGCGAAAGCAGGAGCGATGGCGCGACGCGCGACGCGGGCGCGGTGCATCTCTATCGACGCGCATCGAGCGCCGATGGCGTGGCGTACGCGTATGTCCGCTCGTTGCGCGCGCCAGATGCGGGGCTCAAATCCGCGCCGTTCGCGTACTTCGGCGCGTCGCTCGCGCTCGACGGCAACCTCCTCGCGGTCGGCGCGCCGCGCGCGCGCAGCGCTGACGGCGGCGTGATCTGCGGCGCGGCGTGGGTCTTCGATCTCGCGCAACCGGCAGACGCAATGCCGCGCGTGGTGCGCTCGCCTGTGCGCGAGATGGGCGCGGCGTTCGGACAAGCGCTTGCGCTGCGCGCGGGCAAGCTCGTCGTCGGCGCGCCGGGGGTGGATGCGTGGCTCGACGCGGGTGCCCGCGCCGAGGACGCCGGTGCGGCGTTCGAGTTCGATCTCACTGGTACGAGTGACGCCGCGTGCCTGGCACAACTCGCAGGACCGTCGCCGATCGCGTCGGCGCTGTTCGCGAGCTCCTGCGCGATCGTCGAGTACGCGGGCCACGGCCTGCGCGCGCCGCGCACGCTGGCGGCGACAGGACATCTCTACATCGAGGAGGAATCGCTCGCACCGAGCGCGGGCGTCGCGCTGCACGACCTCCGCGGCGCCGCGCGGCTCACGGCAGCGGCGGATACCACTTGGCCAGCGTCGCCTTCCACTGCTCCACCGTCTCGCAGTCGATGAACTCGCGCTTGACCTCGTCCGCGCGCGGGTGATGCGTCGCGAACTTGATGCCGAACTTGCGCATGCGCCGTCCGCCCGCGGTCTCGCCGTGCAGCTGCATCGCGAGGTCGAAGTGCGACTCGAGCGCGTGCCGCTGCTCGACGAGCGTCGGCTCGCGCGCGGGCTCGCCGCGCATCAGCGCGCGCGCCTGCGTGAAGATCCACGGGTTGCCGATGCAGCCGCGCGCGACGCTCACGCCGTGCACGCCGGTGTACTCGTGCATGCGGAAGATGTCGGCGGCGGTCCAGATGTCGCCCGAGCCAAAGATCACGCGGTCGGGGTAGCGCGCACAGAGGTCGCGCAGGAACTCCCACTTGCCGGGCCCGAGGTACTTCTGCTGCACGGTGCGGCAGTGGACGACCGCCCACGCGTAGCCGATCTCGTAGCACGCGGCGAAGATCTGCTCGAAGCGCTCGGCCATCTCGGGCGTGTCGTCGTACGCGCGGCGGAGCTTGACCGTGCACGGGATGTTCGCGGGCACCACGTCGCGCACTGCGCGGAGGATCTCGATCGCGTCGTCGGGATACGCGAGGAAATGCCCGCCGCGGTTCGACTTCTTGATCTTCTTGACCGGGCAGGCGAGGTTCACGTCGATGACGTCGTAGTTCATCTTCACGAGCAGCTCGCTCGCGCGCGCCATGTCGTCGGGGAACGTGCCCATCACCTGGCCCGCGATCGGATGGTCGTCGAGGCCCGCGGCGACGTTGTCCTCGATCTCGCCCATGCCGCACTCGGTGGCGAGGAGATCGGGATCCTCCTTGCGCCGGCCCTTGCCGCCGTTGATGAGCGTGCGGTCGAGCAGCGCCTCGGTCACGCAGAACGGCGCGCCGTGGCGCCGCGCGATGAGCCGCATCGCGCCGTCGCTGTAGCCCGCGAGCCCCGCCTGGAAGAACGGCGCGTCGAAGCCCGGCACCGTCGCGGGAATGCGCGGGTCGATCTTCCAGGTGCGCGCGATCTCCTCGACCGATCGCTGGATCGGGTAGTCGGGAAGGTCGGGAGGCGAGAGTTCGACGGACATGCGTGCGAGAATACGCGAAGCGGCAAAAACGAATCAGCCCGCCGACCGACCGCGGCTGCCGGGGAACGGCGCAGCCGCGATCGATCGTGCGGGCGATTCGTTGCGGAAAGGTTCAGTGCTACAGGTTCAGTGCTTCAGGTTCAGTGCTTCAGGCTTAGCGACGGCGACGGCCGCCGAGGAGGCCGGCAACGCCGATCACTCCGATTGCAGCGGGCGCGGGCACCACGCCCATGCGGAGCTGGTCCTGCGCGGTCGGGCTCGAGAGTCCCTCGAGGGCGACTTCCTGGAAGCCACCGACGCCGAGCGACTGCATGATCGTGGAGTACCAAGCGGAAGTCGCTGCGGAAAGAGTGGCGCGGAAAGCTCCACTCGTGAGCGACATCTGCGAGAGAGCGGCCTGCGCGCTCGAGGCGCTGAGGTTCTCGTGGGTGATCTCCCACACGGCGACCTGGAAGGCCGCGCTCTTGGCATCGCGATCGGTGGCGGCGCCGGCGACGAGCCCGGTCGAGGCATCGATCCAGCGCGCGAAGAGATCGCGCACGATGGTCGCCTTCAGCTGGCCCATCGGGCCGGGGGCGACGATGCCGCTCGGCGCGTTCTCCGCGGCGACGAGATCGAAGGTGTACGAGTTGCCGACATCGAGGCCCTGGTACACCTCGGCGCACCAGCTGAGCGACTGCGAGCCGTCGGTCGCGGCCAGCTGATGCTGGTACGCGCGGATCGAGTACTGCTGCACGGAGGCGTTCGAGTCCCAGGCAAGCTGGTTGCTAAAGCCCGCGTTGACGTAGGAGCCGGCCGAATAGCCAGTCAGCGTCACGGTGATCGAAGCATCGCTGGTGGCGACGAACGGACCCGCGAACGCAGCAGTTGCGGCGGCGAAAAACACGGCCGAAGCCGATCCACGAATAGACGAGTTGCGCATCCCAATCTCCCTAAACAAGGTCGAGACCGCGACGACAGAGCACCGAGGACGGATCCAACAGGACCCTTCGGAACACCACGCACGAACTCGAAACTTGACTCCCTCACACGAAGGCGGACAACCGCCTTCCCCTATGACGGATCCAAAGATGCCGCCGAAACCGCTGTTTCAAAGCGTGGATCGCGGAAAACGCGCGTGTTCGAGCCTAAGTCCCGCTTTGTGCGGAGATTGCGATTTTCACTCGCCGGCGCGCGGCGGCGATCACATCCACGATTCGCAGATGCGCGGCTCCATCGGCTCCCTGGAGCAATCGATGTGCACCATGAAGAACCCGCCACGGTGCTTGCACACGTTCGGCCACATGACCTCGCGGTCGGTCGCCGGGATCGGGAGCTTCTCGACATCCTCGACGCGGTGCCACTCGAGGCGGCCCTCGTCGAACTCCGAGTGCGGGATCTCGCCCTTGCGGATCGGGCGCGTGACCTCGAAGAGGAAGATCAGCCAGTGATCCTCGCCTTCGTACGCGGTCTCGCTCACGATCGAGATCATGCGGATCTCGTCGGGACGCAGCGAGACCGAGGCTTCCTCGCGGATCTCGCGCAGCGCGCAGTCGTGCGGGCCTTCGCCGATCGCGATCTCGAGCTTGCCGCCGATCGGCGAGTACATGTCGCGGTTCGGCGGCTTGCGGCGATGGAGGAGCAGCAGGCGCCCCTCCTCGTCGTAGAGGTAGCAGAGCACCGCGATCTTGTACGGCTTCGAGCGCGCGTCGTGGGGATTGGTCGGCGTCGGCGCGCTCACGCGTGGGCCGTCGCTTCGGCCTTCTTGAGCCCGAAGTTGGTGAGGATCTCGGCGATGCGCACGGTCGCGTCGGCCGACGCGGGAGCGAGCGGCAGGCGCACGGCGCCGGTGTCGCGGCCGAGCATCTTCATCGCGGCCTTGAGCGGCACGGGGTTCACGTCGAGCGAGAGCAGGCCCTTCGCCAGCGGGAAGATCTCGCGGTGGATCGCCTGCGCCTCGGCGAACGTGCCGTAGAGGAACGCGTCGCAGAGCGCCTGCACGCGCGCGGGCAGGATGTTCGAGACGACGCTGACGACGCCCGCGCTGCCGCACGCGGCAAACGGAAGCGTGAGCGAGTCGTCGCCCGAGAGGATCGTGATGCCGCAGCGCTGGCGGATCTCGGTGGCGGAGTCCATCGAGCCCGTGGCTTCCTTGATCGCGACGATGTTCGGGTGCTTCGCGAGGCGCGCGACGGTGTCGGGATTGATCGCGACGCCGCAGCGGCCGGGGATGTTGTAGAGCATCACGGGCAGCGGGCACGAATCGGCGACGGTCATGAAGTGGCGGTACAGGCCTTCCTGCGAAGGCTTGTTGTAGTACGGCGAGACCTGGAGGCCCGCGTCGGCGCCGAGGTCGAACGCGAGCTTCTGCAGCTCGACGGCGTGGCGCGTGGAGTTGGAGCCTGCGCCTGCGATGACCTGCATTCCGCGCGCGTGGCCGAGCGCGACGGCGGTCTCGACGACGAGGCGATGCTCGTCTTCCTCGAGGGTGGGCGATTCGC
>CAITDI010000090.1 GCA_903891095.1 uncultured bacterium
AGGTCGGCATGATCCACCAGGGTCGCTCGCGCCTGTCGTTCGATCAGGCGAAGAAGGCGATCCAGCTGTTCAAGCTCGGCCAGGTCGACGAGGGCTGAGCGAGGGCCCCAGCCAGCCCTCCCGCCAGAGGGAGCGGCCGCAGCCGCGACCGCTCAAAGCGCGAATGCCCGTAGATGAGGCGCAGCCGAAATCTGCGGAACGGGTTGCGGGCATTCACGGTCGCCCACGCGCCGCACTCACTTCGCTGGCGCGGGGCGCGCGGGGATCCATGGCACGTCGCCGACGCCGGCGTGGTGATTCGCCTGACGCGCGATCGCGAAGAGCAGGTCGCTCAGGCGGTTCATGTAGCGCAGCGGGCCCGCGCCGACCGGCTCGAGCTGGCCGAGCGAGACCATGAGCCGTTCCGCGCGGCGGCACACCGTGCGCGCGAGATGCAGGCGCGCCGCGAGCTCGCAGCCCGACGGCATCACGAAGGTCTTGAGCGGCGGATTCGCGCCGTCGACTTCATCGATCCAGCTCTCGACCTCGGCCACGTGGTGCTCCTCGATGCGCAGGATCTTGGAGCTGTTGTTCGCGCCTTCGGGCGTCGCGAGGTCCGCGCCGATGTCGAACAACCGGGACTGGACCTGCGAGAAGATCTCCAGCAGGCGCGCCTCGAACTTGACGTCCTTGCGGCACGCGGCCATCACCATGCCGATGATGGCGTTGAACTCGTCGACGGTGCCATAGGCCTCGATGCGAGGATGGTCCTTGGACACGCGGGTGCCCGAAAAGAGTCCCGTAGTGCCGTCGTCGCCGGTTCGTGTGTAGAGTTTCATCTGGAATTTCCGTGCGCCGCGCGGTTCGACGGCCAATCATGCCAAGATGCGGCGTCGGCGGTTTCTTGCGTGAGATCGCGCTTATACCCCGTCTTCACCCATGCCGCCGAAAGCAACGCTCGCCATCATCCTCGCCGCCGTCGCGATGCCGTTCGCGTCGGGCTGCATCTACGCGGGCGGACGCACGGTGCGCGACGTCGGGCCGCAGATCAGCGAGCAGTCGATCGCGGTGATCGAGCCAGGCAAGACGCCGGCCGACTGGGTGACCGCGACCTTCGGCGAGCCGTCGCACCGCGGGACGACCGCCGATGGCGCCGAGATCCTGCGCTACGACTGCGACCGTCGCACGACCGAAGGCTCGTATGTCCTGCTCCTCATCGCGTCGAGCAACAACACCATCGAGCGCACGAGCTGGTGGTTCGAGATCCGCGACGGCAAGGTCGCGCGCGCGTGGGGTGAGAAGTGCAAGCCGATCTGCGTGACCGCGGGGCAGACCACGCCGACTTCGGTCGCGAACGGCCCGATCGGCAGCAATTGATGGCGGCAACGGACGCGCGCCGTCGAGGCCGTCACGCCGTCGGTTCGGTGACCGAAGCGTCGGGAATCGCCACGAAATCAGGCTCGACCGCCCGCGCGCCCTGTGCGTCGCGCACGCTGGTGCGGTAGCCGGGGCGCAGCGACGCCGAGGCAAACGAGCCGTCCTTCGCCATCGCGAGGAACGCCGCCTGGTGGTGCGATGCGAGTTCGTACGAGCTCGCGATGCGCATGACCGCGTCGCGCACGGCGTCGAGGGGCGTCGCGCCGCGGCGCATCGACTCGACCACGAGAAACGCGCCGCAGATGCCCATGATCAGCTCGCCCGTACCGGTCGCGGTCGCCGCGCCGACGGCGGGGTCGACGTACAGCCCGTGCCCGATGATCGGCGAGTCGCCCACGCGGCCCGGGACCTTGAACGGCGTGCCACTCGTCGAGCAGCCGCCCGCGAGCACGCCCTTCGCATCGAGCGCGAGGCAACCGATGGTGTCGTGGTGGCGCCAGCGGGCCTCGTCGGGCGGGAAGCTGCCCGAGTCGCCGCCGAAGAGCCGGCCGTCCGACCCATGCCGCCGATCAACCGGTCGCAGCGGGTCGAACCCGAGCTTGCGCGCCGTCGCAACCTCGTTGTGGACCGTCTGGCTCGGCCCGTCTCGGCTCTGGTCGACCGCCCCGCCCTCGCGAACCCACTTGTCGTAGACCGCACGGGCCTCGGGCGAAAGCAACTCCGACGGCGCGAAGCCCTCGCGGGCCGCAAACGCGTCGGCATCGGCCCCGACCAGCATCACGTGCGGGGTCCGCTCCATGACGCGCCGCGCGACGCTCACCGGGTGGAGGTGGGATCGGAGCCCCGCGACCGAGCCGCACAGCCCAGGCGAGAGCATGACGCAGCCGTCGAGGCTGACCCTACCCGACGCATCAGGCAGGCCGCCGTACCCCACGCTGTCGATGTCTGGAGCGGAATCGGCGTAGGCACACGCCGCCTCGACGGCTTCCAGCGCCCGTCCCGCCGAAAGATGCGGCCAAGCCGCCTCGTTGGCGCGCTGACCAAACGACCAAGTGCTGACGATTCGCATCGGGCCATTGTGCCACAGACCGCTGCCCGATAACGGGCAGAATCACTCGAGTCCAAGCCAATCGCGCGGGACCCGAGAGCCCAATCAAAATCCTCCGACTTCAAAGGTTGGATCTCTTGCCGCAGGGCGCGCGAAGGTACTCTCCGTCTAACGGCGACGACGCCGCCTCTCACGGCGTCGATTTACCCGGCAGGTCGGCCGTTGCATGTCTTCGGCCTGCCAACATTCGAGCGCGCAAGGCATCACCAAACCGGAGTGCACCCGGAGTCGGGGCATCAAGTCGATGTGTCGACACGGCCGGATGGACAAACGATGCGTGCAGAGAGGCGCTCCCTCGCGGGTTCATCCCGCAGAAAGGTTGAGTCACATGGCTCATCCGAACCGTAAGAGCGGCTTCACGATCGTCGAGCTCCTCGTCGTCGTGTCGATCATCGCTCTCCTCATCGCGCTGCTCCTTCCGGCAGTGCAGAAGGGCCGCGACAAGGCCCTCGTCACCCAGTCGGTGGCGAACCTCAAGAACCTGGCCTCGGCGAACGAGAAGTACGCCGGCGACTGGGACTCCCGCCAGTTCACCTGCATGCCCGATGACGCGGGCACCGTGAACGGCAACTGCAACACCTACATCACCCAGATCGCTTGCCCGCCGCAGCAGCTGCTCGGCTGGGACGTCTCGGGCGCCATGTGGGGCTACTTCCTCGGCGGCGGCAAGTGCGCGGGTTACCCGGGCAACTGCGGCAACTGGGTCGTCCACCTGCCGATCGGCCTCGGTGGCGCAGACTCCGGCTACGGCGCGTTCCGCGCTCCCGGTCTCAAGGCCTTCCACGACTACGTCAACGGCCGCTTCTACGATCCGACGCTCTTCGCTCCGAAGGACGTCGTTCCGTACAACAACGTCGCCAAGTACTTCACGAACGCCGCTGAGTTCACCTACGACGGCGCCGCGTACGAGGACAGCTCCTACTGCTTCTCCCCGGCCGCGATGTACGACGTCAAGGTCTTCCAGCGCAACGGCGCCACGCTCAACGGCAGCGGCTACACCAACCCGACCACCCTCCCCGCGGGCTACCGCTCGCCGTCGGTGTCGCGTTGCAAGTACCCGTCGCTCAAGACGCGCATGATCGAGCACAACTGGCTGCAGAACGCACCGGCGTCGCCGATCAACAGCAACTTCGCGGGCAACACGACCCCGTGGTTCTTCAACCACGGCTACAACTCGGCCCCGGCTTGCCTCTTCTTCGACGGACACATCGAGCTCGTCGGCTGCCAGCGCTCGCAGCAGGCTGACCAGCGCGTTGCTCCGAGCCAGGGCTCGGTCTGGTCGAAGAACACGCCGCTCGGCGCGAACGGCTACTACGGTGGCCAGTCGTACGACTTCCTCGTGAAGACCAGCTTCCACATCCTCACGACCGACGGCATCGAAGGCCGCGACGTGCTGGGCGCGGAAGGCTAAGCCTTACGGATCTGAGGAAGTACTCCTCAGATCCTGGGAACGCCTTACGGATCTGAGGAAGTACTCCTCAGATCCTGAAGGACGGAACCTAGGAGTTCATCAACGGCCCGCGACGCAAGTCGCGGGCCGTTGTCGTTTTCCGGGAGCCGGCCTCTCGGGGCGGCGGCGCGCCACTTTCCATGGCGATTTGCAAACCAAGCGGCCGATGTTGATTCTCTCGGACCGAAACCGCCGTCATGATGTCCGAGTTCCCCAACCTGGAGACCCTGCCATGCAACGACCCTCATCGCGCGGATTCACCATCGTCGAACTTCTCGTGGTCGTCTCGATCATCGCGCTCCTGATCGCGCTGCTCCTGCCTGCCGTGCAGAAGGGCCGCGACAAGGCGCTCGTCACGCAGTCGGTTGCGAACCTCAAGAACCTCGCCGCAGCGAACGAGAAGTACGCGGGCGACTGGGACTCGCGTCAGTTCACCACCTGGCCTGACGACGCAGGCCTCGTCGGCGGCAACTGCACGACGTACCTCCAGCAGGTCGCGTGCCCGCCGCAGCAGTTCCTCGGCTGGGACGGCGCGTCGATCTGGGGCTACTTCCTCGGCTCGTCCGGCAAGTGCGGTCAGTACGGCTGGCCGGAGGCTTGCTACAACTGGATCGTCTACATCCCGATCCAGTTCGGCACCGCGGGAAATCCCGGCGGCGGCAACGCGTTCGGCAGCTTCCGCATGCCGAGCACCAAGGCGTTCCACGACTACGTGAACGGCCGCTTCTACGACCCGACCTTCTACGCGCCCAAGGACATCGTCGCGATCAACCCGATCTCGAAGTACCTCACGAGCGCGTCGGAGTTCACCTACGACGGCACCGCGTACGAGGACAGCTCGTACTGCTTCTCTCCCGCCGCGATGTGGGATCCGAAGGTCATGGCGCGCAACGGCGCCACGCTCAACGGCAACGGCTACACGAACCCCGCGACGCTGCCCGCGGGCTACCGCTCGCCGTCGGTGTCGCGCTGCAAGTTCCCGTCGCTCAAGACGCGCATGATCGAGCACAACTGGCTGCAGAACACGCCCGCGTCGCCGATCAACAACAACTTCGCGGGCAACGCGACCCCGTGGTTCTTCAACCACGGCTACAACTCGGCGCCCGCGTCGCTCTTCTTCGACGGTCACATCGAGCTGTGCGGATGCCAGCGTTCGCAGCAGGCCGACCAGCGCGTGGCCCCGAGCCAGGGCTCGGTCTGGTCGAAGAACACGCCGCTCGGCGCGAACGGCTACTACGGCGGACAGTCGTACGACTTCCTCGTGAAGACCAGCTTCCACATCCTCACGACCGACGGCATCGAAGGCCGCGACGTGCTGGGCGCGGAAGGCTGAACCGTGTCTCGCGGATCAGGCGAAGTGCTCGCCTGATCCTGGGGCGTGTTTCACAGATCGTGACAACCACCACCGCCCGCGGCGACGCGGGCGGTGTTCGTTTTGGGCGGTGTCGCCAGTTTGATCCGTGAATGCCCGGGGCCGCGAGTGCCGGAGCTGTGAGTGCCGGAGCTGTGAGTCCCGCAGCCGTGAGTTCCGCAGCCGTGAATGTCCCGCAGCCGTGAATGCCCGCAGACGGAAGTCTGCGGAACGCTGGACGTGGAAGTGCGACTGGATCCGGCTTTGCTTGACTCCCATGCAACCCGTTCCGCAGACTTCCGTCTGCGGGCATTCGTGGTTTTGGGGGCTTCATGGTTTTGGGAGCTTCGTGGTTTGGGGACTTCGTGGTTTGCGGGGCTTCGTGGTTTTTGGGGACTTCGTGGTCTGCGGACTTCGTGGTTTGCGGGGCTTCGTGGTCTGCGGGCATTCGTGGTTTGGCGAGCATTCATGGTCGCCGGCCACTTGATGAGTGCGAAAGGCTGCGCTTCGCCTGCCCGCACGAACGCGGAACGCTCCCGCTAACTCATCGCGACGAGGACACCAATGATGTGCAGGTCATCGCCCCATTCGCGCGGCAACGCGCGCGACTGCCCGCGGAAGTTGTGTTAAGCGCGCGTGTGCGGACGATGAGGACCGCGTCAACGCGGCGGAGTCGCCGTGCGCTCCAACCAAGGAGATCCCCATGCGCAGGAAGCCCGCACACGCCTTCACGATCGTCGAACTGCTCGTCGTCGTGTCGATCGTCTCGCTGCTTGTCTCGATGCTGCTGCCGGCGATCAACCGCGCGCGCGATCGCGCGCTGGTGAACCAGTCGCTCGCGAACCTCCGCGGCCTCGGCGCCGCGAACGAGGCCTACGCCGGCGACTGGAACGACCGGCAGTTCACCACCTGCCCCGACGACGTCGGCCTCGCGGGCGGAAACTGCGGGCAGTACCTCGCGCAGGTCGCGTGCCCGCCGCAACAGCTGATCGGCCGCGACACGTTCGGCATCTGGGGCTACTTCATCGGGTCGACGGGCAAGTGCTCGCAGTACGGCTGGCCGGAGGCTTGCTACAACTGGCCGGTGTACGTGCCGATCCAGTTCGGCACCGCGGCGAATCCCGGCGGCGGCAGCGGCTTCGGCAGCTTCCGCATCCCTGGCGTGATGGCGTTCGCGAGCTACATCAACGGGCGCTTCTACGATCCCGCGCTGTACGCGCCCAAGGACGTCGTCGCGCTCGGCGAGATCGAGGAGTACCTGCAGAGCCCCGCCGCGTTCACCTACGACGGCGTGCACTACGAGGACAGCTCGTACTGCTTCTCGCCGGCGGCGATGTGGGACCCAGGCGTGATGCGCCGCAACGGCGCGGCGCTCGATGGGCACGGCTATACGAATCCCAACGTGCTGCCCGCGGGGTTCCGCAGCCCGTCCGTGTCGCGATGCCGCTACCCGTCGCTCAAGACACGCATGATCGAGCACAACTGGCTGCAGAACACGCCTGCGTCGCCGATCAACACGGCGTTCACAGGCGCGACGACCGCGTGGTTCTTCAACCACGGCTACAACTCGGCGCCCGGGTCGCTGTTCTTCGACGGACATGTCGAGCTCGTCGGTTGCCAGCGCGCGATGCAGGCCGAGCAGCGCGCAGGAAGGCTGTGGTCGCGCAACACGCCCTTCGGCGCGACCGGCTACTACGGCTACGCGTCGTACGACTTCCTGGTCAACACGAGCTTTCACATCCTCACGACCGACGGCATCGAAGGCCGCGATGTGCTCGGCTCCGAGGGCTGAGCCGCGCTACTGTGTGAGTCCATGCCTGTACCTGGTCAACCTGGCGGTCTCGGTGGCAACCTCATGCAGTTCACGGCCATCGCGGGGCCGGTGATGATGATGCTCGCCGCGCTCACCACGCGCGGGCCGGTTTCGGCGCTGCTCAAGGTCGGCGCGGATTCGCCCGACACCGCGCGCAAGCCCAACACGCTCGGGCTCAAGGATCCCCCGCTGCAGCCGCTCCTGCGGTCGGGCGTGCTGGTCAAGGAATCCGACGGCCGCGTGTGGGTCGACCGCGTCAAGGCCAAGAAGCGCCAGTGGCGCATCGCGCGACGGATCGCCGCGATCGGGCTCGTGCTTGGCGGGCTGGTGTTTGTCGTCCTGAAGTGGCTTTGAATGGCTGTGATTACGGCGCGCACGCGCCCCAGCCCGAGAGCAGCAGCGCGACGTCGAGCGCGTTGACCGCGCCATCGTGGTTGCCGTCCGCGCGCGGATAGGCGCCGCCGTCGGTGTTCCACACGGTGAGCAGCGCAGCGATGTCGAGCGCGTTGATCACGCCGTTGCCGTCGACGTCGCCCGGGCAGTCGCACACGTGCGACGCCGCGGCGCCCTGCGTGAAGCTGCCGTTGATGTTCCACACGGTGTTGCCGCAGACATCGCTGCCGTTGAGCGTGAGCGACGTCGACGCGTCCACCGACGGCTTGGCGATGCCGCCGCCGTAGGGCGCGTGGTTCGCGGTGACGGTGGTCGCATTGAGCTGCACCATTCCCGTGGAGATGTAGATGCCGCCACCGTCGGTCGTCGCGGTGCTCGAGCGGACGATGCAGCTGTCGAGCAGGAAGCTTCCGCCGACGACCGCGACGCCGCCGCCGAACTCCGCGCCGCAGTTCTCGACGATCACGCTGCGCAACGCGCCCGACGCGCCGCGCACGAGGACGCCGCCGCCGTAGAAGCGCGTCGCCGCGCCGTTGAGGATGAGCGGCGTGCCGACCGTGCCGCTGCGGATGGTGAGGTTCTCGATCGCGGCCGTCGCGGGCTCGCCGCCGTTGAACGTGGCAACCGAGAGCGCCGCGCCTGCGGTGCCCTGCACGATCGTGGCGACCTGGCTCAGGCCGCGCACGACGACATCCTTGCCGCGCAGATTGATCGGTCCAGGGAAGGTGCCCGTCGCCACCAGCACCACGCGCGGCGTGCCTGGTCCGACCGCGTCGATCGCCGCCTGGATCGTGGCGTACTCGCCGGGCACGTCGTACGCGCCGTTGTGATTGCAATCGGGTGGCGTGCCCGCCGCGATCTGGCAGACGTCGCCGACGCCGTTGTTGTCGCAGTCGCGCTGATCGGCGTTGGCGATGTTGATGCAGTTGTCGTGGCAGTTGGGGATGCCGTCGCCGTCGCTGTCGGTGTCCGCCACGCCGCAGCCGCACGCGCCCGCCGCGGTCTTGGCGGGATCGGTCGGGCAGCCGTCGTTGTTGGTGAGCGCGTAGCCCGCAGGCGTCGCGCACTGCGTGAGCGTGCCGTCGGCAGCGTTGCCCGCGCCGTCGCCGTCGAGGTCGCGGTACCAGACGGTGTTCGGGTTGATCGCGGCGTTGTTGTCGTTGCAGTCGGTGTTGTTCGCGACGTAGCCCGTGGGCGCGGCGCATCCCGTCGCGGTCACCGAGGCATTGCCGAAGGTGTCGCCGTCGGCATCGCGGAACCACGTCGCGTTCGTGCCGGTCACCGTGAAGGTCGCGTTGCGCGTGACGCTGTTGTTGGCGGCGTCGCGAATCGTGATCACGACCGCGGTGTTGCCGAGGCCGACCATCGTGCCCGCGGCGGGAACCTGCGTGATCGCCGTGACCGAGCAGTTGTCGGTCGCGACGACGGTGGCGGCGAAGTTCGCGACCGCGGCCTGGCAGCTCGGATTCGCCGCGGCGCTGAGCGCGTTGGTGTAGCTCGTGACGGCCGGCGGCGTGGTGTCAGCGGTCGCCGTCACGATCACCTGCGCCTGCGCGGGCGAGGTGAAGGCCGCGCCCGTGGCCGTAACGATGTACGTGCCCGCAGCGACGTTCGCGAGGTCGACCGTGGTCGCGGTGAAGTTGTTCGGCCCGGTCCACGCGACGCTCACGGCGTTGGTGATCGTGAGATCGACCGCGCCGTTGGCGATGCCGCAGGTCGTCGGCGTCATGCTCACGAACTGGATCACGGGCCCCGAGCTCACCACGACCGAGCTGTCGTTGCCCGCGGCGATGCGGTTGCACGCGGGAAGCGTCGCCGGCACGCTCGCCTGTCCCCAGTCGTTGCGGCCCCACGCGGCGACGGTGCCGTTGGTGCGCAGCGCGACCGTGTGGTCGTAGCCCGACGCGATCGCGGTCACGGTGCCGAGGTTCGCGGGCACATTGCACTGGCCGAAGCCGTTGTCGCCCCAGCACGCGACCGTGCCGTTGGATTTGAGCGCGACCGTGTGGTACCAGCCGCCCGCGATCGCCGTGCACGAGCCGAGGGTCGGCGGCACGACCGACTGGCCGAAGTTGTTGAGTCCCCAGCAGATCACCGTGCCCGCCGTGCGCAGCGCGATCGTGTGGTACGCGCCGCCCGCGACCTTGGTGCACGTGCCGAGGTTCGTCGGCACCGCGCACTGGAACGCGCTGTTGTCGCCCCAGCACGCAACCGTGCCGCCCGTCTTGATCGCGATGCTGTGGTCGTATCCCGCGCCGACCGCGATGCAGGTGCCGAGGCTCGCAGGCACGTTGCACTGGAAGAAGTCGTTGAGCCCCCAGCACATCACCGTGCCCGTCGTCTTGAGCGCCACGTTGTGGTAGTAGCCCGCGGCCACCGCGGTGACCGTGCCGAGGTTGCCCGGAATCAGGCACTGGTTGTCGGCGTTGCTGCCCCAGCAGAGAACCTGGTTGGCGGTGTTGATCGCGACGGTGTGCTCGACGCCCGCCGAGATCTGCGTCGCGATGCCGAGGCTCGCGGGGACCGCGCACTGACCCGAGATGTTGCTGCCCCAGCAGCCGACGAGGCCGTCGGCGTGCGCGGGGGCCTGCGCTGCGAAGAGCGAGGCAAGCGACGCGAGCGAGCAACGAAGCGATCCAGCGGCCAGGCGGCGTGAGAACATGGTCGCGCGACGATACCACCGCGCTGCACGGGTTCCGCCTGCGGAGTCGCTCACGCACGCAGAACCGAGGCGATGCGCGGGTTCTCGGGCGAGGGTGGGACGCGTGGAAATGAAACCGAGCCGCGCGGGTGCGCGGCTCGGGAGGAGAACAGGCCAAAGCGCGTCGGCATCAGCCTCCACCGCACGCGCCCCACGCGCCGAGCATCACCGCGAGATCCGCGCCGTTCGTGAGCCCGTCGTCGTTCACATCGCCGAGCGCCGTGCCCCACGAGCCGAGCAGCATCGCGAGATCCGCGCCGTCGGTCTTGCCGTCGTGGTTGAGGTCGGTCTTGCACGGCGGCGCGCACGAACCCGACTGCTCGACCTGGAACTGACCGAAGCCCTTGCCGGTCGGCGCGTACGCACCGAGGCAGATCAGGTACGTCTCGCCGCAAGTCGTCGGGAACGTCACGCGCGACGTGAACCCGCCGCACGATGCGAAGTCGTCGTTGCATCCGACGATCGCGCCTTGGCAGCCGCCGCGGAAGACCGCGATCTTCGTGTCGAAGTTCGCGAGGCCGCAGGTCGAGACGATCGCCTCGCCGGTTCCCGTCGCGGTGTAGGCGTACCAGATGTCGTTGTAGATCGACGGATTGCCGAAGTCCGCGCAGACGCCGGTCGTCATGCCGCTCGCGCCGAGCGTGGTAAACGCGTGCGTTCCGACGCCGATCGGCTCCGCGGTGATGCAGTCGTCGTTCGACGCCGCGGGCACGCACTGGCCGCACGCGAGCTGCGCGTACGAGGCGCAGGTCGAATCCCAGCTCGTCGCGCAGCAGAACGGATCCGCAGTGCACGTCGTGCTGCAGCACGAAGGATCCGAGCAGAACGGCGCGACATGCACCGTGCAGCAGCTGCCGCTCGCGGGATCACCGCACGAACCGATCAGCACGCGCACCGCCGACGACTCGCCGCCTGCGGCGATCTGCGTGACCGCGCCCGCGAAGCTCGGCACCACGGTCGTGACCGACTTGCCCCACACCACGACCGCGCCATCGGACTTGAGCGCGACGGTGTGCACGTTGCCGGCCGCGATCGCGGCGACGCCCGCGAGACCCGCGGGCACGCTGCACTGACCGTACGAGTTGTAGCCAAAGCAACGCACGGTTCCGTCGGTGCGGAGCGCGACCGAGTGGCGGTTACCCGCGGCGACCTGCGCGACGAGCCCGAGATCGCTCGGCGGCGTGATCGCGCCTTCGCCTGCGAAGCCCCATCCGCTGAGCGTTCCGTCGGCGCGCCGCGCGAGCGAGAAGTATCCACCCGCCGCGATCTGGACCGCGACGCCGACATCGCTCGGCACCGAACACTGACCGAAGAAATTGCTGCCCCAGCAGACGACCGAACCATCGGTGCGCCGCGCCATCGAGTGCGCCTCGCCGCCGGAGACGTCAGCGACATTCACGAGGCCCGTCGGCACGTTGCACTGGTTGAACGCGTTGTAGCCCCAGCAGCGCACCGTTCCGTCGCTCAGTCGCGCGACCGCGTGGTAGCGGCCCGCGGCGATCGCGGTCACGCCGGTGACGCCACCCGGCTGGTTGCACTGGCCGAGATCGTTGCGTCCCATGCAGACGACGTTGCCTGCGGGCGTGAGCGCGAGGCCGAAGCCATCGCCGATCGCGACGGCCTTCGCGTAGCCGATCGGGCCGGTCGTGGGATTGGTCTGTCCCACGCTGTTGTCGCCCCACATCGCGAGCGATCCGCCATGCACCGCGAGCGTGTGCCGCGCGCCCGCGCCGATTGCGGTCACGCCGGTGAGACCCGTCGCGGCTGCGCTTTGACCGTTGGCGTTCCATCCAGCGCACACGACGGTGCCATCGAGCTTGAGCATCACGGTGTGATAGACGCCTGCGGCGACGCGGGTGACGTTCGTGGTGCCGGTCGCGCCGCTGCACTGGCCGTAGGTGTCGTCGCCCCAGCAGACGACCGAGCCGTCGGTGCGCATGGCGACGGTGTGCAACTGACCCGCCGCCGCCAGGCTCACGGTGGTCACGCCCGCGGGCACGTTGCACTGGCCCGCGGAGTTCCAACCCCAGCACACGAGCGACGACGACTTGATCGCGACCGTGTGGTACGAGCCCGCCGCGATACCGAGCACACCCGTCGTTCCTGGCGGAACCGTGCACTGCCCGTAGCCATTGTTGCCCCAGCAGCCGACGATGCCGAGCGTGTTGAACGCGACGGAGTGGTACCCGCCGGCCGCGATGTTGACCACGGAGCCGAGCCCCGGCGGCACGGTGCACTGGCCGTCGAAGTTCTGGCCCCAGCAGACCACGCTTCGGTCCGCGCGCAGCGCCATCGAGTGGAACTGTCCCGCCGAAACAGAGATCGCGTCGCGGAGTCCGACCGGGGCGTTGCATTGCCCGTAGGCGTCGTCGCCAAAGCACGCGACGGAGCCGTCGGACATGCGCGCGATGGTGTGCGCGAAGCCGCCGCCGACTTGCACCACACCCGACAGCGTGTCGATGTTGCTGAAGCCGGCGCTACCCCAGCCAGCCACGCTCTGCGCGAGGGCGGTGGAGGTTGCGGACAGTGCGAGGGTTACGGCGAGGGTCCCGGCAATGCGGTTGATGACGGCGTGCATGAGAGAGTCCTGGTCTGGGTGAAACGACGTCTCTGCTTCCGCACGGGCGAAGGCGATCTCTCAGCGGACGCGCGACAAATTGGCACGTCGGGTGGAGAGTTCGCGACTTGCTTGCCCCGCGCCCTGATCTCATCCGCCGTGAATGCCCGACCTCGTAAACGACCGCAGCCGCGAATGCCCGCAGCCGTGAATGCCCGCAGGCGCGAGCCTGCGGCACGGGTTGCGTGCAAGGTCGACTCCCACGTCCAGCGTTCCGCAGGCTTCCGCCTGCGGGCATTCGCGCTTCGGGCATTCACGGCTACCAGCACCCGCGCCTTGGAAAAAGAACCGAGGCCGCCCTTCGGCGGCCTCGGCTGGATCACTCGTTGAAGCGCGACGCTCAGTACTCGCCGCCGGCGCCCGCACCTGCGGGAGCCTTCTCCTTCTTCTCCTTGATCTCGGTGATCGCGCAGTCGGTCGTGAGCAGCAGGCCCGCGATCGACGCCGCGTTCTGCAGCGCCACGCGCTCGACCTTGGTCGGCACGATGATGCCCGAGGCAACGAGGTTCTCGTACTTCTGCGTCGCGGCGTTGAAGCCGAAGTTGACGTCGTCCGACTCCTCGATCTTCTGCGCGACGACGGAGCCGTCGAGGCCGCCGTTCGCAGCGATCTGGCGGCACGGCGCGGCGAGCGCGCGCCACACGATGTCGACGCCCACGGCCTCGTCGGCCGGCAGGCCCTTCTTGGCCTTCTCGAGCACCTTGCGGGCGCGGATGACGCTGGTTCCGCCGCCGGGGAGGATGCCTTCCTCGACGGCCGCGCGGCACGCGTGGAGCGCGTCCTCGACGCGGGCCTTCTTCTCCTTCATCTCGACCTCGGTCGCGGCGCCGACGTTGATCTGGGCAACGCCGCCGGCGAGCTTGGCGAGACGCTCCTGGAGCTTCTCACGGTCGTAGTCGCTGGTGGTGTGCTCGATCTGTCCGCGGAGCTGCTCGATGCGCGCCTGGATGTCCTTCGACTTGCCGGCGCCCTCGACGATGGTCGTGGTGTCCTTGGTGACGGCGACCTTCTTGGCGCGGCCGAGCTCGGCGAGCGTGACGCCGTCGAGCTTGATGCCGAGTTCCTCCATGATGGTCTGGCCCGAGACGAGCACGCCGAGATCCTGCAGGAGCTCGCGGCGGCGGTCGCCGTAGCCCGGCGCCTTGACGGCGCAGACCTTGAGCACGCCGCGGAGCTTGTTCACGACGAGCATGGCGAGCGCCTCGCCCTCGACGTCCTCGGCGACGATGAGCAGGCTCTTGCCGCTCTCGGCGATCTTGCTGAGGAGCGGGAGGAGCTCCTTCGCGCTGCTGACCTTCTTCTCGTAGAGGAGGATGTAGCAGTCCTCGAGCACGCACTCGAGCGTGGTCGGGTTGTTGGAGAAGTGCGGGCTGAGGAAGCCCTTGTCGAACTGCATGCCCTCGAGGAGCTCGACGTGCGTGTCGAGGCTCTTGCCTTCCTCGACGGTGATGACGCCGTCCTTGCCGACCTTGTCCATCGCCTCGGCGATGATGTTGCCGATCGTGGTGTCCTGGTTGGCGGAGCATGCGCCGACCTGCGAGATCTCCTTGGTGCCGGAGACCTTCTTCGACATGCGGTGCAGGTCGTCGATCACGGCCGCGACGGCCTTGTCGATGCCGCGCTTGACCGCGTTCGCGTTGGCGCCGGCGGTGATGTTGCGGAGGCCTTCCTGGTAGATCGCCTCGGCGTAGACGGTCGCGGTGGTGGTGCCGTCGCCGGCGTCCTTGGACGCCTTCGACGCGACTTCCTTCACCATCTGCGCGCCCATGTTCTCGTACGGATCCTCGAGCTCGATCTCCTTGGCGACGGTGACGCCGTCCTTGGTGACGGTCGGCGAACCGAAGGCCTTCTCGAGGACGACCACGCGGCCCGACGGGCCGAGGGTGACCTTGACGGCGCGGGCGAGCTTCTGCACGCCGCGGAGGATCCGCTCGCGTGCGTCGTTGTCGTATGCAATCTGCTTGGCTGCCATGTGGGTGCTTCTTTCTATTGCTGCGCGGATGCGCGGTGTGTTGACTACGTTGTTCGTACTTCCTGCCGGAGGGGGCAGCCGGAGCTGCGACCGCTCAGGCTCCTAGCCGATCTCGACCCAGGCCACGCGCTCCGAATCCACGATGTACACGTGCGATCCGTCGGTGACCTTGACCAGTCCGTCGGCTTCGCACGGGATCAGCATGGCGCGCTTCACGATGCAGCTCAACGCGTGGTCGAACTCGATGCGAAGGTCGCGCTGTCCGTTGAGCTCGCTGAACGCGAGGCGGAGCTTGTCGGAGGTCATGGGCATGGGACTTCAGGCATGAGGGGGCTTCGGGCGTGAGAGCTCTGCGCGATCAGTCGATCACGCCGAGGATGTCTTCCTCGGTCATGATGAGGAACGCGTCGCCGTCGATCTTGATCTCGGTGCCCGCGTAGGAGCTGAAGATCACGCTGTCGCCCTTCTTGACGGTGAACGGCGCGACCTTGCCGTTGTCCTTGCTGCGGTGGCCTTCGCCGAGGGCGACGACCTTGCCCTGCTTCGGCTTCTCCTTGCTCGACTCGGGAAGGAAGATGCCGCTTTCGGTCTTGGTTGCGGCTTCGTCACGCTTCACGAGGATCTTGTTGCCGAGTGGACGGAACTTCATAGGGGTCTCCTTCTTGATCTTGCTGAACG
>CAITDI010000091.1 GCA_903891095.1 uncultured bacterium
GCGCTGCTCAGTCAGTGGGGCGCGGCGGGTGGCAATGCGGATCTCAACGGCGACGGCGTCGTCGGACCGCAGGACCTCTCGGTGCTGCTTGGTGCCTGGGGACCGTGCCCGTAAGCGGGGGGCGATTGATTCGACTCCCACGTCCGGTGTTCCGCGGGCTTCCGCCCGCGGGCATTCATGCCAACTGTGGTCGTGAGCTGGCCGTCGTGAGCCTTCGATGGACATGAATGCCCGTCAGGCGTGAGCCTGCGGAGCGGGTTGTGTGAGCCTGCAGCTCAGGCGCGCCTCGCGTTACGGCTTCGGGCCCTTGAAGCCGGTTCCGCCGCGGAAGTTCGTGCCGCGATTCGGCTTGCCGGACTTGCCGAAGGGGTTGTTGCCGAAGCGACCGGGGCCGGTGGGCTTCGGAGCCCACGATTTCTGTGCGGGCTTCGGCGCAGGCTCGCCAGCGCGCGCGATCGGCGGCGCGGACTTCGACGGCGCTGCGCTGCGAGCGCCGGGCTTGCCCATGCTCGCACGCGGCGCGTAGATGCCACGATCCTCGGTCGCGGGACCCTGATCGATCGGACGATCGATGCGCGGACCATGCGCACGCGGCGCCGGACCACGGTCATCGCTGCGCGGTTGCTGCGGCCTCGACGGTTGTGACTTCGGCTGCTGCGTCCTCTGCTGCGAGTGATGCGCCGCGGGACGCACGGGCTGCGTCTCGATCATCGGCGACGACTCGCGGCCGCCGTTCTGCATCGGCTTCGAGACCATCACGCCGCCCGCCTTGGCCGCCGACTCGTCGGTCTTTGGCACGCAATCAGGCACGCGCACGCGCGGGATCTCGAACTTGATCAGTCGCTCGACCTGCTTGAGCAGGCCCTTCTCCTCGACGTCGCAGAACGCGATCGCGTGGCCGCTCTTGCCGGCGCGCGCGGTGCGTCCGATGCGGTGCACGTACGCCTCGGGCTCCATCGGCTGGTCGTAGTTCACGACGTGCGTGATGTCGTCGATGTCGAGGCCGCGCGCGGCGACGTCGGTCGCGACGAGCACGGACGAGCGTCCCGAGCGGAACGCCTCGAGCGCGCGCACGCGCTGGTTCTGCGCCTTGTCGCCGTGGATCGCCTCGGCGTGGATGCCTGCGGCCTTGAGCTTGCGCGTCAGGCGGTCGGCGCCGTGCTTGGTCTTGGTGAACACCACGGTGCGGCCCATGTCGAGCGTGTCGAAGAGATGGATGAGCAGCTGCGTCTTCTGCGCCTTGAGGACGAAGTAGAGCGTCTGGTCGATGCGATCGACCGCCGACGAGACCGGCGTGACCGTCACGGTCACGGGGTTGCGCAGCAGCGAGTCGGCGAGATGGCGGATCTCCTTCGGCATGGTCGCGCTGAAGAGCATCGTCTGGCGCGCCTTGGGCAGAAGCCCCGAGATGCGGCGGATCGGCTCGATGAAGCCCATGTCGAGCATGCGGTCGGCCTCGTCGAGGACGAAGAACTCGATCTCGCTGAGGTTGACCAGGCGCTGGTCGAGCAGGTCGATCAGTCGGCCCGGCGTGGCGACGATGATGTCGACGCCTTGCTGGATCGCGCGGACCTGCGGGCCTTGGCCGACGCCGCCGAAGATCACCGCGTGACGCAGCGGCGTGTGACGGCCGTAGCTCGAGAAGCTCTCGGCGATCTGCGCCGCGAGCTCACGAGTGGGCGAGAGCACGAGCACCTTCGGCCGACGGCCGACGGGAAGCTTGAGGCCCTTCGTGATGTTCGAGAGGAGCCGATTGAGGATCGGCAGCGCGAACGCCGCCGTCTTGCCGGTGCCCGTCTGCGCGATGCCGAGGACATCGCTGCCGTTGAGCGCGGGCGGGATCGCCTGCGCCTGGATCGGCGTGGGGTTCTGGTAGCCGTCCGCGATGAGCGCATCGAGGATCGCCGGCGCGAGATGGAGGCTCGCGAAGGTCGCCTGATTGGCGTTCTGGTTGGTGTTGCTGGACTGCGGGGCGGCGGACACGGAAGCGGAAGCAGAAACTGTCGTCACGAAAAGCCTTTCGCCCGACGCCATGCGACAGATCGCGTGCGGCGCGGGCTTGGTATTGGCGGAATCGCGTGCCCTTGGCATCGCCAGTGGGACGGGATCAAGCCTATTGGCGTGCACAGAGCGCGAAGGACACGGTCCCGAGCGGTCGTTGTTGTGCACTGCCGGCTGAATCCCAGTCGTAATCTCCACGGATCGGAAGAAGCATTCTTCGGATCCTGAAGGGTCGCAGACGTCCTGTCTGCGCTGAGGTCACCGGCGGAAGAGAGATCCGAGTCTAGCAGAACTCCCGAACATGCCTCGGCCAATGTTGGAGATTGGCGCGAATCGCCGAATGAGCACCTCAGCATGGCGATTACTGGCATCACACCGATTCTGAATGTCTCCGACGTGCCCGCGAGCCTCGCGTGGTTCGAGTCGCTCGGTTGGAAGCGCGGCTTTACCCACAACGAGGGTGGCATGATCGAAGGCGCTGCGGATCGCGACGCGCATGGCGCCGCGCAGTTCGCCAGCGTGTGCGCGAGCTGGAAGGGGCCCGACGGTCACGAGCACGGTTGGCAGATCTTTCTCTGCTGCGGCGGGCAGGGCTCGCGCGGCACGATCATGCCGCGCTGGCCTGGCGACGACATGACCGACGGTGTGTGGATGTCGTGGTGGCTCGACTCGCGCGCGGCGCTCGACGCGATGCACGCCGACTGCGTGCACCGCGGCCACACGGTCACCATGCCGCCGACGGACGAGCCGTGGGGCGTGCGTGAGTTCCATCTGCGGCATCCCGATGGGCACATGTTCCGCGTGTCTGCGGGATCGGGTGGCGGCGACGCGTCATGAGGAACGCGAACCGTCTGGCCGCGTCGAGATCCACGAAGCGCTCAACGCGCGCATGATCCGGTTGCGCAGGAAGCGCTGGCCTTCACGGGCTTGTTCCACGGCATCTTCGCGAGCAGCGTCGCCAGCCCGCAGAATCCCGTCGCCCCCGCGAAGATCAGGCCCGAGCCCATGAACGCGGGGATCACGAGGAACCACGGATCGACGAGTGCGCCGAGCGCGGTGCCCGCGACGACGGCGACGCCGATCGCGAGCTGCGTCTGCTGCATCACGCCGAGCTTGGGGCGCGACGCGTCGACGACGGTGGGGAGACCAGCGGCCTTCCACGCCTCGATGCCGCCGCGCACGCTCGTGACCTCGATGCCGCGCGACGCGAGTTCCGCGCAGCGTGCGGCCGCGTCGGCCGAGCGACGCCCGGACTTGCAGTGCACGAGCACGCGTTGCGCGCCGAGTGCGGCGATCTTTGCCGCGGTCAGCGTCGACAGCGGGACCAGCGTTGCGCCCGCGATGCGCTCGCGCGCGTGCTCGTCGGGTTCACGCACGTCGACCAGCACGCAGCCGTCGCGCGCGAGCAGCGACTGTGCGGCAGTCGCGTCGATGTCGGTGGTGGGAGCGGCGCCGCTGGCAACGGCGCTGGTGGTTGCGGTGGTCATGATTCTGCGTCCTGAGTGAGGCGTGTCGGGTGGAGTTCAGCGCGATTCCGCATGCACGGGCACATGACGCGCCTTGGTGAACGCTGCGTATCCGCCGGCGAGATTGGTCGCGTGGTAGCCGTGCCGCTCGAGCAGCGCGCAGGCGCGCGCGCTGCGCACGCCACCCTGGCAATGCACGAGGATCTCGCGGTCCTTGGGCACCGAAGCGAGCTTGGAGAGCAGCCGCGTGTGCGCGAAGTTGGTCGCGCCAGCGATGTTGCCCGCGGCAAACTCCGTCGCGCGCCGGACGTCGAGCACGAAAGGCTTGCGCGATTCGATCTCGGCGGCGGCATCCTTTGCGGCGATTTCGCGCGTCGACGCCATGCGTCCGCCTTGCAAGGCGACCTCGCCGAGCTTGGACGCGTCGAAGTAGCCGACCACGCGGTCGAGCCCGATGCGCACGAGGTCGCGCACGGCTTCCTCCACGCGCGTTGGATCGATCACGAGCACGATGTCCTCGTCCTCGGTCACGAACGATCCCGCGTCGGTGTTGAACGACTTCTCGAGCGGCACGAAGAGCGACCCCGCGACATGGTTCTCGCGGAACGCCGCCCATGCGCGCGTGTCGATGATCGCGGTGCGCTTGGTGTCGACCGTGGCCAGCTCGCGCGCGCCGAGCTCTCGCGGCTGGGGCAATGCGCCGAGCACGCGCGGACCGAGCTTGTTGTCGCGCTTCATGCGCGCGAAGTAGAGCGGCGGCTCAGGCTGCCCCTCGAGGATGAAGTCGACGAAGTTGTGCTCGGTGTTCGCGGCGCGAATCGCGGGATTCGTGCGGCGCTCATAGCCAACCGTCGTCTGCGGCACCGCGCCCAGCGCCTTGCCGCATGCGCTGCCCGCGCCGTGCCCTGGCCAGATCTGCAGGTAGTCGGGCCACGACTCGAACATCTTGACCGTGTGGAACAGCCGATGCGCCGACGGCTCCGCGCGCCCCGCGATGCCCGCGGCGCTCTCGAGCAGATCGGGCCTGCCGACATCGCCGACGAACACGAAGTCGCCCGTGACCACGCCCATCGCGTCGTTCGCGCCGCCGCCGCGGTCGGTGATCTCGTAGCACACATGCTCGGGCGTATGACCCGGCGTGTGCATCACGCGGATCTCGATGTTGCCGACCTTGAACACGTCGCCGTCCTTCACGAGCACCGCGTCGTAGCTGCCGCCGCCGGACTTCTTGTCGAGCCACTGGTACTTCCAGTCGGCGTCGCCTTCGTCGGAGAGGTAGACGCGCGCGCCTTTCTCGGCGAACTCGCGCACGCCCGAGAGAAAGTCCGCGTGGATGTGCGTCTCCGCCGCCGCGACGATGCGCAGCCCGTTGGCCGCGGCGATCTGCTGGTAGCGGTCGATGTCGCGCTCGGGGTCGATGATGATCGCCTCGCCGACCTTCTGGCAACCGATGAGGTAGGCGGCTTCGGCAAGCTTCTCGTCGTAGATCTGTCGGAAGAACATGGCGTGGACCTCGGGTTGTCGGCAGGCTTGTTCGCGGGGGGGTCGAAACGGATCGTGGGCGCCATCGGAGCGCGCCGCGCGCGGGAAGGATTCGCCGTTCCGTGGAAAGTTCAGAACTTCGATGCGGCGGGCTTGAGCTCGGCCTGCAGCGCGTAGGTGAAGCCCTTCTGCACAGCGTACGCCCCGGTGCGGCCCTTGAAGTCGAGGGCAAGCATGCCGACCTGGTAGTTCTGCGGATTGGGGTTTTTCTCGATGATGCGCGCGATCGCCAGCTCGCACGCTTCCTGCGGCGTGGCGCCCGCGCGCATCGCCTCGACCGCGAGATGCGCGCCGAGCGTGCGGAGCACCGTCTCGCCGAGGCCCGTGCAGATCGCGCCGCCAACGGGCGCGTCAACGAAGATTCCCGCGCCGATGATGGGGGAGTCGCCCACCCGGCCGTGCATCTTGTACGCGAGGCCGCTGGTGGTCGACGCCGCGGCCATCACGCCGTGCGCGTCGAGCGCGAGGATCGAGATGGTGTCGTGGTTCTCGATGTTGACCTTGGGCTGGTAGTTCTTCTCCTTGAGCCACGCGTGCCATTCCTTGTCGGCTTGCGGCGTGAGCTTGGGCGGCGCGACTTCGATGCCGCACTCGCGCGCGAACTGCTGCGCGCCGTCGCCGACGAGCAGCACGTGCGGCGTGCGTTCCATCACGAGGCGCGCAAGCGAGACAGGGTGCTCGACGCCTTGCACGAACGCCACGCAGCCGGCGCGTCCGTCGCCGGTCATCACGGCGGCGTCGAGCGTCACGAAGCCATCGCGGTCGGGTCGCGAGCCGAGCCCGACGGTCATGTCGGGGCAATCGAGTTCCACCACGCGGGCGCCCGCTTCGACGGCGTCGAGCGCGGAGCTCGTGGGCGCGGCGAGCACCTCGAGCGCCTTGCGGTTGGCGGGGAGGCCGTGGTTCCAGGTCGAGATGACGATCGGCGGACGCATGGCGGGTGCATCGGTCGGAGCGGGGGCCGCCCGTGCGTGATCCTCGATGCGCGTCGTTGGTGCACACGCGGCGACGGCGATGGCGGCGGCTCCGAGCATGGACAGGCAAGCCATGCGTCGGATCGGGATGCGTCTACTGCTGGAGACGGGGCCTTCGGTGGACTCGACGAGGGGGCGCGTGTGCATTCGCGCACGCTACCGCCCGTCGCGGTCGGATGGAGGCTTGAGATATGGACCCTGCCGTACCGATCGGTCCGATGCCCCGAGTCGGGCGGAATTACTGCAGAGACCGCTTGCCGCAGTCAGGAATCGTGGCACATTCTTTTTGCTTGGAGAGGGTTGATTCCCGACGGGCTCGTTGTCGAGCCTGTGCGCTGCAAAAGGGGCAGCGTGGGGAACCGAGGGAATCACACCACGACATCCAAAGACCTGGAGTTGGGACATGCTTTCGAATCGTCTCGCTATGCACTTTGCTGCCGCCGCTGTCGCTACGACGGCTGTCGCTGGCGCCGCCAATGCCGCGGTCGTCTACTGGGGCGACGCGAACCTCGTGATCCCCGCCAACATCGACGGTCTCTACATCAACGTCGAGACGCGTGCGTCTGGCGTCGCAGGTTCGGCCGTCAACGGCTGGGATCTCAACCCGTACAACAGCGGCTCGATCACCTGGTTCAACGCGACCGGCACGGGCATGCTCCGCACTCCGGGCTCGACCGCGGGCTCTGCGGGCAACCTCGCGCTCAACACCGTCGTCGGCTCGGGCGGCAGCTACGGCTCCGGCGCGGTCACCTTTGGTTCCGCCCCGGGCAACTGGGTGCTGAACGCGTCGAACTACTTCGGCTTCCAGTTCACCGCCGCGGACGGCGCGACCCACTACGGTTGGGGCCGCATGGACGTCGGCGCGACCGCGGACATCCGCACGCTTGCGGTGCTGGGCTATGAGAGCGTTGCGGGCACGTCGATCAACGTCGGCGCGGTTCCTGCTCCAGGCGCGATGGCGCTCCTCGGCCTTGCGGGTCTCGCGGGTCGCCGTCGCCGCTGAGTTGCCGATTCCTCAAACGATCTGACGCAGGCGCCAGAAATTTCTGGCGCCTGCGGTCTTGTTTTGGCTGGAGTCCCTGAGCTGAGCGGGCGCGATAAGTCCTTTGCTGACAAGGCGATGCGGCTCGGCTTTCCGCGGCGTTTCGACGAGGTACGCGTGAGATGCCCCGTTCTTCGGCGAGAATCTGCGAAGAATTGCGGTCGCAGGGTTTGCATGTCAACAAGCAGGAGACAGACTTCACGCGTCCTTGTCCCTGTCCCTCAGTTGGTCTGCTTGAGTCCCTGTCAAACCAAGCGCTGGTTTCCAGCCAGTCGAGCCAATCCCGCTCATGCCAATGCGATGGACGCTGCTTTGAAAGGCAGATGTTCTATGGTTTCTAATCGTCTTGCCAAGCACTTCGCTGCTGCGGCCGCGGCCACTGTTGTCGCTGGCGCTGCCAACGCCGCCGTCGTCTACAGCGGTGTCATCAACCTCGTCTGCGCCGTCGACATCGACGGTTGCTACATCAACGTCGAGACCAACACCCTCAGCAACGGCCCGGGCTCGGGCGTTCCGGGTTGGGACGTCAACCCGTTCATGTCGGGTGGCGGCATGAACTTCTTCAACTCGACCGGTGGCGGTCAGCTGCGCTACCCGGGCGTGACCACGGGTCCTGCGGGCAACATCGCCTTCGGCACCGCGATCGACGGCGCTGGCTCGTACAACACGGCCACCACCGCTGTGGTGTTCGGTTCCGCCGCGGGCAACTGGCAGTACAGCGCTGAGAACACCATCGGCTTCAAGTTCGTCGCCGCCGATGGCCTCACGCACTACGGCTGGATGCGCTTCCTCATGGGCGCGGCCGGCTCGTCCGGTACTTCGATGACCCGCACCGTGGTTGACTACGGTTGGGAAAGCGACGCTGGCGTCGGCATCCTCGCTGGTGCTGGTGCTGTCCCCGCCCCGGGCGCGATCGCGCTCCTCGGCCTCGCCGGCCTCGCTGGCCGTCGTCGTCGCTGAATAGGCACGGCAACGACAGTACAGGACAGTCTTGGACTGACAGCATCGCGTGGGTGGCTCGAACGAGCCACCCACGCTGCTTTTTTGCTCTGTTAGCATCGCGCGACCATGGCTCAGCGGACCGCCACGCGACTCCTCATCATCGGCTGGGATGCAGCCGACTGGATCCTGATCAACAGGCTGTTCGCTGCGGGCAAGATGCCGAACCTCCGGCGCTTGGTCGACGCGGGCTCGCGCGCCGATCTCGGCACGCTCGAGCCCAAGCTCTCGCCGCTCCTTTGGAGTTCGATCACGACGGGCAAGACGGCCGACAAGCACGGGGTGCTCAACTTTGTCGAGCCAAAGCCCGATGGCTCGGGCTTGCAGGTCTCGTCGAGCACCACGCGCAAGACCAAGGCGCTGTGGAACATCCTGTCGCAGAACGGCTTGGCGACCAACGTCGTCGGCTGGTACGCGTCGCATCCCGCGGAGCCGATCAAGGGGAGCGTGACCACCAACCTCCTGCAGGAGGGCGAACCCGCGAGCGAGTCGATGCCGTGGCCGTTGGTGTCGGGCACGGTGCATCCCGAGTCTGCGGCGGACGCGGTCGCGGCAGCGCGGCAGCGCGCGCGTGGGTTTTCGCGGGAACGCCTGCGCGAGCTGCTGCCGAAGCTCGACGAAGTCGGCGCGGGCGACGCGCGCGTGCAGCAGCTGGCGAAGTTGATGGCGTACGCCGCGAGCATCGAGGGCGCGGCGATCGCGGCGCTCGCGCGGGGTGCATCGTGCGATGAATCATGGGACGCGACGATGGTGTTCTTCGATGCGATCGACACCGTCGGGCATCACTTCATGCAGTTCGTCGCGCCGCGGATGGCGCATGTGTCCGAGCGCGAGCAGCGGCTGTTTGGCGGCGTGATGGACAAGGTCTACGAGTGGCATGACGCGGCGCTGGGGCGCATCCTGGCGGCCGCGGGTCCTGGCGTGACGGTGCTGCTGCTGTCCGATCACGGGTTCCACAGC
>CAITDI010000092.1 GCA_903891095.1 uncultured bacterium
ACATAGGTTTCCTGCACCGTTTCCGCAGGTTTCGCTCCAACTCAGCTGGCATCCGATGACCAACTCACTTCGCTTCGTCGCGCTCGCCGCGCTTGCGTTCGCTGCCCCCGCGTTCTCGCAGACCCACCCGGGCAAGCTGCCGGTCTCGTCGCCGTTCGTGCGCGAGTTCAACCAGGCGGCGTTCATCGCCGGTGGCCAGGCGGTCTCGGTCGACCACGACGCGCTCCTCACGGTGCCCGAGAACGGCGAAGCGATCATCGCCGACTTCCCGCTTTCGGGCGGCCTGGGCACGGACCTCGTCGTCCACCGCATCCACCCCGCCGCGCCCGATGCGGTCTATCAGGTCGTCGGACCCAAGGGCCGCACGACCACGATGGCTGCGCCCGAGATGCACTTCTTCGGCGGCACGATCCTCGGCGACGAGACGTCGCGCGTGTTCCTGTCGGTCACGCCGGCCGGCGTGTTCGGCTACGTCTACTCGAGCGAGTCGAAGTACATCCTCAGCTCGGGTCCGCTCGACGGAACGTCGGTTCCCGTCGTGTGCGACATGGCGAGCGAGGCGTTCCGCGAGATCGAGTTCCTGCCGTTCGACTGCCAGGCCGTGATGGCGCCCGACGCCGCGGAACGCGGCCACGGCGGCAATGGCAACGGCAACGGCAACAACAGCGGCGGCTCGTCCTTCCTGCCCAACTGCCGCACGGTCGACATCGCGATCGACACCGACCAGGAGTTCGTGGGTCTGTTCGGCGGCAGCACGACCGCCACGCTCGGCTACATCCAGACCCTCGTCGCCGCGAGCGATGACATCTACCGCCGCGACTCCAGCGTGCAGCAGCGCATCATCTTCACGCGCATCTGGACCACGGTCGATCCGTGGACCGGTACCGATACGCCGACGCAGCTCAACCAGATGAAGTCGATCTGGGACGGCAGCATGACCGGCATCTCCCGCGACGTGGCCGTGATGGTCAGCGGCCGCGGCCTCGGCGGCGGCATCGCGTGGCTCAGCTCCACCTGCGGCGCCTACGCCTACGCGGTGTGCGCGAACATGGCTGGCTTCTTCCCGACGCCGACGGTCAACCGCAACGGCCAGAACTGGGACATCATGGTGTTCACGCACGAGCTCGGCCACACCGCCGGCGCGCCGCACACCCACGATCACTCGCCGCCGATCGACAACTGCGCGGGCGGCGACTGCTCGGTCGCGACGACCGGAACGATCATGAGCTACTGCCACCTCTGCGCGGGCGGCATGTCGAACATGAACATGCTCTTCCACCCGATCTCGGCGAGCGAGATCACGAACTTCATGTCGACGGCCCCGTGCGCGCCGAGCGTCGTGTGCTCGTCGAACCCCGCGTGCGTGCTCACCATCTCGTCGGCGGGCGGCAGCTATCTCGCCAACGGCGGCAGCGCGACCGTGAACGTGACCACCGTGGCCTCGGGCTGCGCGTGGACGCCGGTCGCGGTTCCGTCGTGGATCACCGTGACCAACCCCGGCCCGGGATCGGGCAACGGAACCTTCGCCTACACGGTGCAGCCGAACACGACGGCGTTCGTCCGCAACTTCACCATGATGTTCGGCGACCTGACGCACACGATCACGCAGGGTTCGTTCGGTGACTGCAACAGCAACGGCATCAACGACGCCACCGAGATCACCAACAACCCCGCGCTCGACTGCGACGGCGACAACATCCTCAACTCGTGCGAGATCGCCTCGGGCGCGAAGGACTGCGACCTCAACGGCGTTCCCGACGATTGCCAGGTCACCGCGCCGGTGCGCGGATGGGGCGCGGGTTCGCCCGGTAGCAGCGGCCCGCCGAACTACGGTCAGTCGGTCCCGCCGACGAACCTTGGCGCGGTCAAGGCGCTCGGGGCCGGCAGCTACCACTCGCTCGCGGTGCAGCTCAACGGCAAGGTGTTCGCGTGGGGCCTGAACGACTTCGGTCAGACCACGGTCCCGAGCACGGTCACGGTGGCGACTGCGGTCGCGGGCGGCGGATCGCACTCGATGGCGCTCCTCGCAAGCGGCTTTGTGAGCTGCTGGGGCAACAACACCGACGGCCAGTGCACCGTGCCGCCGAGCATCCAGAGCGTCACCGCGGTGGCGGCGGGCTACGCCCACTCGGTCGCGCTGCAGGCCAACCAGATCGTCGTGTGCTGGGGCAACAACGCATACGGCCAGTGCACCGTGCCGACCGGACTCACCGGCGTGACCGCCATCGCGGCGGGTACGCAGAGCACGATCGCGCTGCGCTCGACCGGCACGGTCTCCGGCTGGGGACGCAATGACATGGGTCAGGCTGTTCCGCCTGCCGGTCTGACGGGCGTGACCTCGATCGGCGCTGGCGGCGCACACTCGGCTGCGTGCCGCAGCGACGGCACGGTCACGTGCTGGGGCAACAACACCTTCGGTCAGTGCACGGTTCCCGCGGACCTCGGTCCGGTGCAGAAGGTCTTCGTGGGCGGCTATGTCACCATGGCCCTCCAGCAGAACGGCGTCGTGCGCATCTGGGGCCGCAACGACTTCGGCCAGGCGACGGTTCCCACGCCCGCGCTCACCAACGTGCGCGCGCTGGCGGCGGGCACGTACCACACGCTCGCGTTCACCTCGACGTCGCAGTTCGGCGACTGCGACAACGACGGCATCTCGGACGCCTGCGAGATCCGCGCTGGCGCGGCGGACACCAACAGCAACGGCATCCCCGACTCGTGCGAGGCCATCCCGGGCGACATCAACCACGACGGACACGTCGATGGCAGCGACCTGGCCGTCCTGCTCGGCAACTGGAACTCGACCAGCGGCACCGGGGACGTAAACGGTGACGGCAGGACCGACGGCACCGATCTCGCCATCCTGCTCGGTCACTGGGGCTGAGCCAACGAGACAAATACCCATCGCCCCCGCGCGGCACGAGCCACGCGGGGGCGATGTGTTTTTCAGCAATCCGAGCAGAATCCGTGCATGCGGAAACACCTTTGTTTTGGCGGTAAACGCGCAGGCGGCGGCGGGCGGATCCGTGTCGCAAGTAATGATCAACTGATCTGTATTGCGATGGATATCTGTAGGAACGCGCCCGAGAATACAACGCGCGATTTGCCATTTAAGCCCTTGTCAAATATGAGGTTGTGGAATTTCGATGTTCCACCCTCCGACCTCTTCCCGCGGCCAAATCCTGAGGCAGTCTGCAGAGTCGTCATCCGACTTAGGTCGGTGCTTGTCGTCAACTTCCGGGGATATGAGGTGCATATGTCAATCGAAAATCGGAATTCCGTCGCCCTCCAGGGATCGCGCCTTTCGGCGCTTGTCGCCATTGCGGGCCTCGCGGCTTTCGGAGCCGTGGTCCAGTCCAGCCTTGCACAGGATGAGTGCAGCACGGCTGTGACCTTGCAGCTGGGCGTGCCCGCTGCCTTCGACACGACTGTGGCCACGCCCAGCGCGAACGAACCGGCCGACACGCTCTGCGCCGACAGCTTCCTGATGTGGAGCCCCGGCACGCAGGACGTCTGGTTCAAGTTCACCCCGACCGAAGACGGCGTCGCGAACTTCACGACCTGCAGCGTTGGAAGCTACGACACTTCCATCGCGCTGTACGTTGGTTCGTGCAACGCGCTGTCGCTCGTCGCCTGCAACGGTGACGCGCTCGACACCACGGGCTGCCAGCCCTACTCGTCTGAAATCCGCAACTACACGGTCGCGCGTGGCGTGACCTACTACCTCCGCGTCGGCGGCTACGACGGCACCGTCGGCACCGGCGTGGTCAAGGTCACCATGCCGCTCGTCGCTGCGTGGGGCTCCAACTACGGCGGCCAGCTCAACGTGCCCGCGATGTCCGCGGCACCGACCAAGATCGTCGCCGGCGGCGACCATGCGTACGCGCTTCTCCCCAACGGCACGGTCGTCGGCTGGGGTAGCAACGGTGTCGGCCAGACGAATACCCCCGCGCTGAGCACGGTCGTCGATGTCGCGGCCGGTAGCGCGCACACGCTCGTCGCCCTCGCGGACGGAACGATCCGCGCGTGGGGCGACAACTCGAGCGGACAGTCGTACATCCCGACCCAGGCGATCGGCGTCGTCCGCGTTGCCGCGGGCACCGACCACTCGCTGGCGCTCCTCGGCGACGGCACGCTCGTCGCGTGGGGCAACGACAGCTACGGCCAGGGCAGCGTGCCCGAGGGTGTCACCGGTTTCTCGCGCGTCGTCGCGGGTGCCGACTTCAACCTCGCCGTCATGAACGATGGCTCGCTCTTCGCATGGGGCCACAACGACGACGGTCAGTCGATCGTCCCCGCCGGCATCACCAGCCCGCTCGACATCGCTGCGGGTGGCTGCCACGGCCTCGTGGTTCGCGCCGACGGCGTGGTCGTGGGTTGGGGTTCCAACCAGTACGGCCAGTCGAACGTCCCCGCCAGCCTGACCGGCGTGGTCAAGGTCGCGGCCGGCCAGTTCCACTCGGTGGCGCTCCGTTCCGACGGACAGGTCTTCGCGTGGGGCTCGGGAATCTTTGGTCAGTCGACCGTTCCCGCCTCGCTCGGAAGCGTTGGCGCGATCGCCGCGGGTGACTCGTTCACCATCGCGACGACCGACCTCTGCCCCAGCGATCCGAACAAGATTCGCCCCGGCACCTGCGGCTGCGGCGTTCCTGACACCGACTCCGACGGCGACGGCCTTGCGAACTGCATCGACGGCTGCCCCGACAACGCTGCGCTCTCCGCGCCGATCACCTACTACCGCGATGCGGACGGCGACGGCTTCGGCGCGCTCGCGGTGACCATCGCGGCATGCGAACTCTCGCCGCCGGCTGGCTACACCACCGATACGACCGACTGCAACGATGCTGCGCTGCTCTACGCCGACGCCGATGGCGACGGTCATGGTGCGGGCGCTGCGATCGCGTGCGGTGTGGCGTCGAACGACGACCTCTGCCCGAACACCGTCGTGCGCATTGCGCCGGCCACGTTCTACGCCGACGTCGACAACGACGGCGCGGGTGACGCGGCCGTGAACCAGACCGTGTGCGATCAGCCCGTTGGCTACGTCGCCGTCGCTGGCGACAACTGCCCGAGCAACGCGCTCCTGGTGAGCCCGCTCACGTACTACGCGGACAGCGATCACGACGGCTTCGGCGCCGCGCTCGACATCATTGCGGTGTGCCAGACCAGCGCTCCCGCGGGTTACGTCGTCGACAGCTCCGACTGCAACGACGCTGCCCTCCTCTACGCCGACACCGACGGTGACGGCCATGGTGCGGGTGCTGCGGTCGCCTGCGGCGTCGAGTCCAACGACGACAACTGCGCCGACAACGCTGCCCTCCTCAACGCGGTGACCTACTTCGCCGACGCTGATCAGGACGGCTTCGGCGCCGCTGCCTCGACCACCTCGGTGTGCGAGACCTCGGCTCCGGCTGGATTCGTGACCGACAGCTCCGATTGCAACGATGCCGCCCTCCTCTACGCCGACACCGACGGTGACGGCCACGGTGCGGGTGCTGCGATCGCGTGCGGCGTCGCATCGAACGACGACAACTGCGCCGACAACGCTGCCCTCCTCAACGCGGTGACCTACTTCGCCGACGCTGATCAGGACGGCTTTGGCGCCGCTGGCTCGACCACTTCGGTGTGCGAGACTTCGGCTCCGGCGGGCTTCACCACCGATAGCTCCGACTGCAACGACAGCGCGCTCCTCTATGCCGACGCCGATGGCGACGGTCATGGTGCGGGTTCTGCGATCGCCTGCGGCGTTGCGTCGAACGACGACAACTGCCCGAACACGGCTGCTCGTACCGAGCCGACCACGTTCTTCGCCGACGTCGACAACGACGGCGCGGGTGACGCGGCGGTGACTGAGCTCG
>CAITDI010000093.1 GCA_903891095.1 uncultured bacterium
GGGGAAGTGGCACCCGCGCCTCCGGCGCGGCGGTGGACGTGGTGACCGAGTTTGCCGCCGCGCGCAGCGCGGGTGCCACTTCCTCTGCAAAGCAGAGGTAGTGGTCGCCGTGCGTCAGAGTTCACACGGGCGCGCCGGCGCAGCCGGCGATCACCGATCCCTCACTTCTCAACCGAATACCCCAACCGCGTAATCGCCGCGATAATCGCCGCCTTCTGCTCGGCCGGCGCGATCACCTCGACGTCCTCCGCAGTGTGGCTCGCCTTGCACGCGGTCACGCCCGCGATCTTGCCGACCTTGTCGCAGATCGCGCTCTCGCAACCCTCGCAGTGCATGCCCTTCACAGACAGCCGAAAGTTCACCGGCGCGGAGAGCTTCTGCTCCGCCGGCACCGCGCGGTCACAACCGACCATCGCCATCGGCGCAAGCGTCATCAGAGTCGCAGCAACAGCAACAACAACAACCGAATTCATGTGGGCGGAACGCATGGCGTGATCCTAACGCCTCACGCCTTGGCCGCAAACAGGTGCGGATTCGCAAACCGCGCCCGCAGGATCTTCTCCGACGGCGCCTTCATCCAGTCCTCGAGCACCGACGCGTACACGCAGCGGAAGTCGATCCCGTACTTGAGGTCGCCCTGGTCGAGATCGACGAGCGACGGGTGGTTCCCGAACACGCCCGGCTTCACGCCCGCGCCGATCAGGAACATCGGCGCCGCCGTGCCGTGGTCGGTGCCGCCCGACGCGTTCTGCTTGACGCGGCGGCCGAACTCACTGAACACCATCGTGGTCACGCGCGCGTCGTTGCGCTGTTCCTTGAGGTCGCGCTGGAACGCCTGCACCGACTCGGCGAACTGCTTCATCAGGTTGCCGTGCGTGCCGAGCTGCGAACCGTGCGTGTCGAAGCCGCCCATCGACGCGTAGTAGACGCGCGTCGGCATGCCGTCGCGGATCATCGCGCCGATCATCTTGAGCTGGTTCGCGAGCGGATGCTGCGGATACGGCACGAGCGGGTCCTTGGCCGCGGCCGCGCGGATGCGGTCGCTCGACAGCTGCGCATCGAGCGCGGTGCGCATGAGGAACGACTTCTGCGAGTCCGGCTCGCTCGCGCCCGTCGGCGATGCGGCCGCGCCCGCGCGATTGATGCGGTCGTACGGCTCCTTGAGCGAAGGATGCAGGTCCTGCCCGATCCAGCGGAAGAGCGACGGGCTCTCGAACGCGACGGGCTTCTGCACGTCGCCCTCGAGCGCGAGCGGTGCGTTGCGGCCGATCGCGATCGCGGCCTCGGGCTTGGGCGTGCCGCCGCAGGTGTTGTCGAAGTAGCGGCCGAGCCAGCCCGAGCCCTTCGCGTCGAGGCGGCCGGTCTGCCAGATGTCCATCGACGTGAAGTGCGAGCGGTTCGGGTTCGGATAGCCGACGCCTTGCACGACCGACACGAGGCCCTGGTCGTACAGCTCCTTCAGCGCCGCGAGATTCGGATGCAGTCCGACGCCGCGCGCGCCGTCGAGCGCGAGCGCCGCGGGCTGGCCGTTCTGCGCGGCGGCGCCGGGACCGCGGATACCGATCTGCGGCCGCGCGCGGTAGTACTCGTCGTCGCCAAACGGCACGACGGTGTTGAGCCCGTCGTTGCCGCCGCCGAGCTGGATCACCACGAGGATGCGCTCGTCGGGCACGCCGGGCTGCGACGAAAGCGCGGGATCGCCGAGCATCCCAAGCGCGCTCTGCTCGATGAAGTACGGCACCGTCGCCGCAAGCGAAGCGAGCGCGCATCCGCGCTGGATGAAGAGCCGTCGAGTGAAGGCGTGTTCGTGCATCATGGTGGCCGTCGGCATTTCTAGCAGAGCTGGAACTCGGGCATCGCTGCGATCAGGCAGAGAAGCGCCTGTAATCGCTCGTTGTTGATGGTGGGGTTGATCGTGGACTTGATCGTGGACTTGATCGCCGAGTTGCCGCCGCCCGCGCCGCCCACCGACTCGAGATACGCGTCGAGCTCCGCAAGCCGCGCCGCGCCGGGATCGCCGCCGAGCGCGAAGCTCGCGACGCTGCGCACGCATTCGCGCGCGTCGAGCGCGCCGGTCGAGTCGCGCAGGTGGTCGACGAGATGCATCGCGTCGAATGGCTCGGGCTTTCCGCCGTCCTTGGTCGGATCAGGCGCCGGCCCGCGCACGCTCCGGCCGCTGATCAGGAACACCGCCGTGTTCTGCCGCATGAACAAGGTCGATGTGTTGATCCACGAGCGTCCGCCCGGCCAGCCCTTCACGCTCGGCGGCTGGAAGAGCTCCTGCCCCATGTAGTCGCCCGAGTCGACGAGCCGGTCGATGCTGCGCACCGGCGTGCCGAGGCTTCGCACGGTCTGCACCATCAGCTGCGTCGGGCTCTTGACGATCGAGAGGCGATTTTCCTTTGCGTAGAAATGCTGCGAGCGGAACAGCGCGCGCAGCACCGGCCGCAGCTCGTAGCGCGCGTCGCGCAGCGCCTTCGCGGTGCGCTCGATCGTCTCGACGCCGTCGCGCGTGATCGTCGGCGCGTCGCTCACGAAGAAGCGGTACAGCTTGTACGCCACGAATCGCGAGCACGCATGCTGCTCGAGGATGATCGAGATGAAGTCCTCGCCCGAGAAATTGCCGCTTCGCCCGAGGATCTGCTTGCCGCCTGCGTCGTGCACCTGCTTGTCGAAGAAGTAGTCGTTGACCTTGAACGTGCGGCCGGTCAGCGCGCGCGCGCCTTCCTTGATGTCGCGCTCGGAGTAGCCGTTGCCCTCGCCCATCGTGAAGAGCTCGAGCAGCTCGCGCGCGAGGTTCTCGTTGGGGCTCGACTTGCGGTTCTCGTCGTTGTCGAGGTACTTGAGCATCGCGGGATCGCTGATGATCCCGCGCGCGAGATCGGCGAAGTTTCCCGCGCAGTTCGAGCGGAACAGCCCGTTCTGCATCAGCATGTGCCAGCTGTTCTCGATCGTGCGGTAGCCGGTCGCGAAGTGCCCGTGCCAGAACAGCGTGAGCTTCTCCTGCAGCGGGCGGCCCGACTCGATCATGCGCGCGAGCCACCAGCGCTTCATCGCGGCGATCTGCGCGCGGTCGTTGTTCTGCCGATCCTGCCGCTCGCGCTCGAGGCGCGCGATGGTCTCGGTGTCCTTCTCGATGCGCGCGCGGCGGAGGAGCTCCTGCTCCTGGGGCGTCTGCGCGCGGAGGATGTCGTTCTTGAACGCGAAACCGTCGTTCGACACGCGCTCGCCCTTGAAGTCGACGAGGTAGTCGACCGCGTCGTCAAGCCCGAGCTCGACCAGCGCGCGCACCTGCGCGGGCGTGCCGCCGAAGCCCGCGCGGTTGAGCAGGTGCTGCGCGGCCGCGTAGTCGAAGTCCTTCTTGGCGATCGGTTGAAAGACGTTGCTCATGGCGTGGGATCGCTGCAGCGTACGGGGCGTGTCGAGCGGATATCGCACCAATCCCGCCGTTTGCTGCGGAAATCAGGCGTCGTTCGCAGCGCGCCCGCGCCGCGCGAACAGCGCGATCGCCGCGAGCGGCACGATCACCGCGAGCGGCGCGCTGAGCGTCGGCCCTTCGATGAACGCGTGGTCGAGGATCGGCGTGACCGCCGCGAGCGCGACCGCGAGCGCGATCAGCGCGCCGAGCGTCGGCTTGCCGATCGTGCGCAGCGCGAGCGCCGCATACGCCGGGAAGAGCAGCCCGTACAGCCCGAGGAAACGCAGGTACATCTCGCGGCTCGGGTCGTACAGCGACGCGCCGAGCCCGACGAGCCCCGCGCCGACGCCGAGCACGATCCGCTGATTGGACGTGATCCGCGCGAGCCTGAGCTCCGACAGATGCAGCGCCGAAGTCAGCGTGAGCTGCACCGCCATGTGCGTGCGGACCGCGGGATTGTTGAGCCCGCCCGCGCCCGCCGCGAGGTAGCAGCAGGTGAGCACGAGCATCGACGCGAAGGTCACGCCGAACACCGCGAAATTGTGCGGCTTCTGGCCCGCGGCGACTTCCTGCCGCGCGCGATGGAAAGTCAGGTCGAGGTTCGGCGACAGCATGAAGCCGAACACGATCGTCGGCAGCACGAGCCACATCTGCGCGGGCTGCCACTCGCCCTGCGTCTGGACCGCGTGCATCGAGCCCCACGGCAGGAACGCGAACGTGAGCAGGCTCACGGGATACGCGAGCGCCGCAAGCCCCCACAGCACGCCGCGCGGAAGCATCGCCAGCGCGACCGCCGCCGCGAACACCGCGCCCGCGCCGAGCGCGCGGCCGTTGCCGATGGTCGTCGTCATCGCCTCGCTGATCGGCTGGCCCCATTGCCATCCCGCGAAGAACACCTGGTACGCGATCGTCGCCGCGCTAAAGACCGCCATCGCGAGCGCGTGGTCGCGCGTCTCCTGGCGCGATCGCTCGGCGCTGCGCAGGTAGCCAAACAGCGCGCAGCCGAGGACGTTCGGCACCGCGAATGCGAGGATGCCCGGCCAACCCATGAGCGAGCCGATCACGATCGGCGCGAACATGCCGATGCACCATGTCCAGCTGGTCGCGAGGGCGAAGCCCGAGAGCACGGTGCGCACGCGCATGCTCATGCCCATGTCCATGCCCATGTCCATCCGTTGGCCCATCACGCGGACTTCTCGCCGGTTTCCGACGCGCGCGCGGCGTCGGCCAGCGCGGCCTTCTTCTCCATCCGCGCGCGGCGCTTGCCGGCGCGCTCGCGCACCATCGACTTGGGCGTGCAGTGGAAGGTGATGTTGCAGCGCCCGACGAGGATCTCGTCGCGCTGCTTGACGATCTGCTGCTGGAAGATCTCGAGCTCAAGCGTCACGTTGAACTCGCCGCCCGCCGCGACCTTCTGCTCGACGTCCTCGCTCTGGACCACGCGGTAGATCGCGGGCCCGAGGCACGGCCGCAGGAAGCGGTACTTCATCTCCTTGCAGACGACCGTGTAGTCGCCGCCGCACACCGAGAAGAGGTACATGCCCGCCGCGACCTCGGAGTTCCCGAGCAGCGCCGCGCCGGCCATCGCGTCGTAGAAGTTCCGGTTGAACCGGCGGAAGGGCAGGATCGCCGCGAACCGCTCGGTGCTGAGGTTCTTCTTGATCCCGTGCATCTTGATGCCCGACCGCCATGCGAACGGCAGCCACACCAGCGAGAAGATCTTGTGCCAGAAGTTGTTCTTGATCGACAGGCGGCTCGCCCAGGCCTCGAGGCGCTCGAGGCGCGTCTGCGGACGGGTGGGGGGGCGGATCCCGGGGCCTGTTTGGAGGGGGCCTGTTTGGAGGGGGCCCGTTTGCACGGGACCCGTCTGGACAGCAGCAGCGTGCGGCGGCGCCGCGCTCGATGTCTCGCTGTCGGGGTTGATCTTGGCGGTGTCCACGAGGAGCGCCGCATGGTAGTCGCGCCTCGCGTTGCTTTGGCAGGGTCGAACGCGGGCTGCGCGATTCGGTTGCGCGGCGGGGCGGTTTTCGGAACCGCCTCGCAGTTGCGGTAGATTGCGGCGATGCCGATCTCGAATGCGCCCGTCGCCGTCTGCTCGTGGAGCCTCCAAGCCGCATCGCCCGCCGAACTTGTCGCGCGCGTGCAGGCCACGGGCGCTCGGGCCGTGCAGCTCGCGCTCACGCCCATTGTCGAGAAGCCCGCCGTCTGGCGTGACACATTCGCCCAGCTCGCCGCGGCCGGCATCGAGGTCGCGAGCGGCATGCTCGAGACCGTCGGCGAGGACTACTCGACGCTCGACACGATCCGCGTGACCGGCGGCGTCGTCCCCGACGCGACCTGGCCCGCGACGCGCGCACGCGCCGCGGAGGTCGCCACTCTCGCGGGCGCGCACGGGATCAAGCTCGTCACGTTCCACGCGGGGTTCATCCCGCACGAGGAGGGCGCCGAGCGGACCAAGCTCTTCGGCCGCCTGCGCGAGATCAGCGCGATGTTCGCCGCGCACGGCGCGCGCATCGCCTTCGAGACCGGCCAGGAGTCGGCCGACACGCTCGCCCACGCGCTCGACGCGCTCGGCGACGCGACCATCGGCGTGAACTTCGATCCCGCGAACATGATCCTCTACGGCATGGGCGATCCCGTCGCCGCCGTCCGCGTGCTCGCGCCGCGCATCGCCCAGGTGCACATCAAGGACGCGCTGCCGACCAAGGTCGCCGGAGCGTGGGGCAGCGAAGTGCGCGCTGGCACGGGCGCGGTCGACTGGAACGCGTTCTTCGCCGCGCTCGGCTCGGTGCCCGCGACCGTGCGTCTCGCGATCGAACGCGAGGCTGGCGATGACCGCGTCGGCGATATTCGCGCGGCGGGGGAGATGCTGGCGGCGCGCCTCACTCGCGCGTGATCGACTTCGGACCCACGCCCGCCGTCTTCTCGTACTTGCCGTCGCCGACCTTCTGGTACTTGGTAAAGCCCAGCCGGTCGAGGTTCGCGTCGGAAGTCTTGCGCTTGTCTGCCGCCTCGGAGTGCTGGCCGCCGAGCATCGGCGCCTGCAGGACCTTCTGCACCGGCGCGCCCGTCTCGGGGTGCTTGGTGAGCGCAGGATCGCTCATCTTCTGGATCACCTCGAAGTGCTCTCCAAGGGATCCGTCCGGCTTCACGACTGCGTAGACGTACGTGGGCATCGGCGCATGGTAGAACGCGCACGCCCGCGCGGGAAGCGGGTTTGCAGCATCCATGTCGAAGTCCACGCAACACGACCACCCGGCCCGGATCGCCGAGCTGCGCGAACTCCTCGCGCGCGCGAACACGGCGTACTACGTCGACGCCGCGCCGTTCATGAGCGACCAGGAGTTCGACACGCTGCTGGCGGAACTTGCGTCGCTCGAGCAGTCGCATCCCGAGCTCTTCGACGCCAATTCGCCCACGCAGCGCGTCGGCGGCCAGCCCCTCGAAGGCGAGTTCGAGACGCGCGCCCACCGCGCCCCGATGAAGTCCGTCGACAACACGTATTCGCTCGACGATTTCCGCGCGTGGTACCAGCGCTGCGCCGATGCGCTCGGCGCGGGCGGTGCGGCCGACGGCGATGTCGGCGGCCTGTTCGCCGCCGCAGGCCCCGCGCTCTGGGCCGATCCCAAGGTCGACGGCCTCGCCATCTCGCTCCGCTACGAGAACGGCGAACTCGTCGAAGCGCTCACCCGCGGCGACGGCGAGAAGGGCGACCTCGTCACCAACAACGTGCGCGCGATCCGCGCGATCCCGCTCAAGCTCCGCGCGCCGCGCGAGAACAAGTGGGGCACCGCCGTCCCCGCCGTGCTCGAAGTCCGCGGCGAGATCTTCATGCCCGTGCGCGAGTTCGAGCGCATCAACGCCGAGCGCGAGAAGCACGGCGAGGACCTCTTCGCGAACGCGCGCAACTCCTGCGTCGGCACGCTCAAGAACAAGGACCCGAAGATCGTCGCCTCGCGCCGCCTCTCGTTCGTCGCGCACGGCCGCGGCGAAGGCGAAGGCCTGCCCGCGCTCGCGTCGCACTCGGAGTTCGTGGCGTACCTCAAGGAACTCGGCGTGCCCGTCTCGACGATCGGCGCGCGCCACGGGTCCGCCGAAAGCGCCGCGCGCGCGATCGAGGAATTCGCCGACAAGCGCGACACGCTCGACTTCGCCGTCGACGGCATGGTCGTGCGCATCGATCGCTTTGACGAGCAGGACAAGCTCGGCATGACCGCGAAGAGCCCGCGCTGGGCCGTCGCCTACAAGTATCCCGCCGAGCAGAAGGAAACCGTCCTCGAGAAGGTCGACTGGCAGGTCGGCAAGGGCGGCACCATCACGCCGCGCGCGACGATGACGCCCGTGCTCGTCGCAGGCTCGACCGTCAAGCACGCGACGCTCCACAACATCGAGGAGATCCAGCGCCGCGACCTGCGCATCGGCGACCGCGTGATCATCGAGAAGGCTGGCGAGATCATCCCGCAGGTCGTGCGCGCGGTGGTCGAGAAGCGCACGGGCAGCGAGAAGCCGATCGATGCGCCCACCGCGTGCCCCGCGTGCGGCGCCGCCGTCGAGCGCGAGGGGCCGAAGCTCTTCTGCGGGAATTCCTCGTGTTCCGCGCGCTTTCGCGAGCGGCTCAAGTGGTTCGTCGGCCGCGACCAGATGAACATCGACGGCCTCGGCGAGGAGATCGTCGACGCGCTCGTCGACGCGGGACTCGTGAAGGACTTCGCCGATGTCTTCCGTCTCGACACGCTGACCGTCGCGCGCACGCTCGCCAAGGGCGACAAGGCGCTCGCCGAAATCGAGAAGAAGGGCCCTGGCAGGCGCGCGACCTCGCTCATCGAGAGCGCCGCTGACGCCGCGCAGCACCGTGGGCTCACCCGCGTGCTCGCGGGCCTCGGCATCAAGCACGTCGGATCGAGCGCGGCGAAGACGCTCGCGCGCCGCTTCCGCAGCGCCGACGAACTCCTCGCCGCGACCGAAGAACAACTCGCCGCGCTCTCCGACTTCGGGGAGATCACCGCGAAGTCCGTCGCCGCGTGGCTCGCGAGCGACGAGGCCAAGCGCGTGTTCGCCGATCTCGCCGCCGTCGGCGTCGATCTCACGAGCCGCGAACCCAAGCCCGTCGAGGCCGGCGCGAACGCGTTCGCAGGCAAGACCTTCGTCGTCACGGGAACGCTCGAGCAGTTCGGCCGCACCGAAGCCACCGAGATCCTCGAGCGCGCCGGCGCCAAGGTCGCGGGCAGCGTGTCGAAGAAGACTTCCGTCGTCGTCGCCGGCGCGGAAGCGGGCAGCAAGCTCGCCAAGGCGCAGGAACTCGGCGTCGAGGTCTGGGATGAATCGCGCTTCCTCGCGGAACTCGTCGCGGCGGGTCTCAAGTAGCGGCGGGTCTCAAGTAGACTGCCCGCCCCGTGTCGCAAGTCCTCCTCGGCGTTCGCAATCTCTCGCTCCGCATCGCGGTGTTCGTCGCGCTGGCGGCCGCGCTCGCGTGGTTCCTCGGCGGCGAGCTGTTCCCGCGCGCGAAGAGCCTTCCGCGCAGCAGCGTCGAGGAAAGCGGCGTGTCTGCGCGCGTCGTCCTCTGGTACACGCCCGACGGACTCGTCTCCGAGCGCGCGCAGTGGCGGCTCGAGGTCGACGCAGGCAAGGGCGCGCACCGCGTCGAGCCCGCGTGGTCGGAGCTCACCGATCCCTTGATCGACCGCGACGGAATGGTCCAGGTCGGCGCGCTGCGAAACGGCGCATGGGGCGTCTGGATTGTCGATCCGAAGTCCGAGCAGCCCGCGGCGACGCTGCGCTCGAACTTCAACGACCGGCTCGAGGTCGAGCGGCAGCTCGCGCGCGTTGCGGCGGGACTTCCGCTGCAGACCCGCGAGCAGGCGGGCGCTGCGCGCGGCGGGCTGCTGCGCGCGGGCGACGAGGGGTGAATGCACGCGGCGGGTCGATGCGGGGAAGGACGGCATCACGATGAAGAACATCGAGTTCAAAGCCGAACTGCGCGACCTCGAACTGGCGAAGGCGATCGCGATGAACGTCGGCGCCAAGCGCGCCGCCGTGCTGCTGCAGACCGACGAGTACGTGCGCGTGCCCGAAGGCCGCCTCAAGCGCCGCGTGGAGCGCAACGATGCCGCAGGCGCCGTGCGCGAGCTGTGGATCTGGTACGACCGTCCCGATCGCACGGGACCGCGCGCTTCGCGCTGGACTTCGCTCGACGACCGTCAGGTCGAGGTGCGTTGGCCTGGCCTCGACCGCACCGTCGCACGCCTGGTCATCAAGCGCCGCGAGGTCTGGTCCGTGGAGAACATCCGCATCCACCTCGACGCGGTCGCCGGCCTCGGCAACTACCTCGAGCTGCACGGCATCGTCGACCACACCGCGGATCCCGGCGAGACGCGCCTCAAGGTGACGACGCTGATGGAGCAGTTCCGCCCGGCGCTTGGGGAGCCGGTGAGTGGCTCGTACTCGGAGCTGTGATCTCGAGATTGCCCGTGAAGATCGCCGCGCCAACCGCGGCCGCGAGCAACACGCGCCACCAGCCGAACACCGCGAATCCGCCGCGCGACAGGTAGCCGACGAGCCATTTCACCGCGAACGCCGCGGAGATCGTGGCGACCGCGATGCCGACGACGACCGGCACCGGTCCGCCGAGCGACGTGAGGAACGCCGACGGATCGGGCTTCGCGCTCTTGTAGAGCTCGTACACGCACGCGCCGCCAAGCGTCGGAAGCCCGAGCAGGAAGCTGAACTCCGCCGCACGCCGCGGCGACAGCCCGAACAGCATGCCGCCGATGATGACGACCATCGAGCGACTCGTGCCCGGCCACATCGCGAGCGACTGCATGAGTCCGATCGCGAGCGCGTGGCGGTAGGAGATCATCGAGAAGTCATCGCGCTCGTCCGCCTCGCGCGCGGTGAGCGACTTGATCCACGGCGACAGGATCAGCAGCAGCACGCCGCCGCCGCCGAGCGCGATCAGCACGGGAACCGGCAGGAAGAGATGCTCCTTGATGCGCTTGTTGAACGCGAGCCCGAGCACCGCCGCGGGGAGGAAGGCCACGACAAGCTTGAGGAACAGCTGCAAGCCCGCAGGATCGCGTCCCGCGATGCCCTTGAGCATCGACAGCACGCGCGCGCGATAGAGCCCAAGCACCGCGAGGATCGCGCCACCTTGGATGATCACGTTGAACGCATCGACCGCGGCCTTCTTCGCCTCATCGCCGCTCGAAAGCCCGAGCGCCCACGCCGTCAGGATGAGGTGGCCGGTGGAGCTGACCGGCAGGTACTCGGTGATGCCTTCGACGAGGCCCAGGATGATCGCTTGCAGAATGGTCACGCGCGATCTATCGACCACGAACGGTGCCTGGCACCAACCTGGCACCAACCGCGCACCCACCATGCCAACACGGTTGGTGCACGGCACCGGCCCCCATGAGACACCGTGCCAGGCACGTGCCTGGCGAACCTGGTTGGGTTGCGGTTGGTGCCAGGTTGGTGCCAGGCACCGGCGGGGCGCGGCGTCAGGCGTCGCGGAGCCACGGCATCAAGCCGCGCACCGTCGCGCTCGCCTGCTCGATCGGATGCTCGCTCGCGGCCTTCCGCCAAGCCGCAAACTCCGGATGCCCCGCATTGTGGTCGCGCATGAACCGCTCCGCGAACGCGCCGCTCCGCACATCCGCAAGCAGCGCACGCAGCTTCGCGCGCAGGTGCTCGTCGACCAGCGCCTGCTCCGCCACGAACGCGCCAAACTCCGCCGTGTCCGAGATCGCGCGCCGCATGCCGTCGGGCCCGCGCGCGTACAAGAGATCCGCGACCTGCTTCACCTCGTGGCAGCACTCGATGTACGCAACCGCCGGCGGATACCCGGCCGCGACCAGCAGCGCGTAGCTCTCATGCACGAGCGCAAGCAGCCCGCCGCAAAGCACCGCCTGCTCGCCAAAGAGATCGCTCTCCGCCTCCGCCGCAAACGTCGCCTCGATCAGTCCGCTGCGCGCGCAGCCGATGCCCGCGCCCCACGCGATCGCGGTCGCCCGCGCCGTGCCCGCGGCGTTCTCACGCTCCACGGCAAACAGCGCAGGGATTCCCAGGCCTTCTTCGTACCGCGCGCGCACCGTCGCCCCCGGACCCTTCGGGGCGACCAGCACCACGCCAAGATCCGCCCGCGGCGCGATGAACCCAAACCGAATCGCGAACCCATGCACGAAGCCAACCACCGCGCCCGTCGGCAGCGCGTCCTCGATCCACTTGCCCCAGGCTGCCGGTTGCGCCTGATCGGGCAGCGCGACGATCGCGAGATCCGCGCGCGCCGCCGCCTCGGTCAGCGTCATCGCCTCGAAACCCTCGCTGCGCGCCTGCTCGACCTTTGCCGAACCAGCGCGCCCGCCGACCACGACCCGCAGGCCCGAGTCGCGCAGGTTGAGCGCGTGCGCACGTCCTTGGTTCCCGTAGCCGAGCACCGCGATCGTCTTTCCGCGCAGCGCGTCCATCGACGCCTCTGCGCCGCGGAGGATGAGACCGTCGGTCGACTTCGTCATGCCGCGAAGATAGCGGGGCGCTCGCCCGCCCGCCGCGACCGCGCGCGCGCAATCCCCGCGGCTAGCGGACCTTTCCGCCGCCTCGGCGTGCCGCAGATGCATGAGATTGAGCGCCCGCAGCCGATGAAGGACCTCGCATGCAGACCTCGACCTCGTCACCCACCCCGACCTCCAGCCAAGTCACGACCGACCGCCGCCAGCACGCGCGCTTCGTCGTGGACCCGATGTACAGCGCGGTGTCGGTCGCGCCCGCGCCGTCCAAGCGCAAGGCGTCCGCGCCGAGCGTCGAAGGTCACGTCTACGACGTCTCGATGGGCGGCATGCGCTTCGAGCTCGACGAGCCGATGCGCAAGGGTTCCCGAGTTCTGGTCGAGATCTCGCTTCCTGGCTGCGTGACGCCGATCCATGCCGAAGGCCGCATCGTGCGCGTGTTCGATCAGCTCGACGATCCGGGTCCGCGCCGCATGGCGGTCGAGTTCGAGACCTTCGCCGAAGGCTCCCGCGACATCCTCGAGCGCTACTTGGGCCAGAAGTGGCTCCGTCCCGCGCCCGCTCAGCCGTTCGTGGACGAGTCCGAACTGACCTGCGAGGCGATGATCGAAACCAGTTCCTCTGCCCGCAGTGGCTCCAAGAGCCGCACGTCGGTGAGTGCCGCGTAAAGCGGTCGCCGAGCTGCCGCGACAACCTCGAGTTCCGCAACGACGCCCCGGCCAGTCAGGCTGGGGCGGTCTCCTTCATGGGCAGCGAGCCGCTCCGCGAGCAGCGGCAGGGGAAGGTCGAGGAACACCATGTACGCGCGCCCCGCGCTGCGCGCCGCTTCGAGCAGTTCGCGCGCGCCTGGTGCGGTCGGCGTGCCGCCTCCGAGCGCGATCACCTGCGGAACTTCGCCCAGCGCCCGCGCGAGTGCATTCGCCTCCGCGGCGCGAAACCGATCCTCGCCTGCGTCGCGAAACGCATCGCGCACCGTCGCCGCCCCGAGGATTTCCCGTGTTCGGTCGTCGAGGTCGACAAAGGGAGCAGCGAACGCCTGCGCGGCAGCCGCGCCAAGCGTGGATTTGCCCGACGCCCTGAGACCCATGAGAACGAGATGCCGGTACATCGACATGGTGTAGTGGGGCTATCGGTGCGCGGCGCCGTCCGAGTGGAATCGCAGAACCGCGTTCGACCTGAAAAAACACACACGCGACCTCGACGAGGCCGCGTGTGGGGATGATTTCAATCGTTCGCGAGCGATCAGCGCGTCGTAAGACGGCGCCCGAGGCGACGCTTCGAGTTCATGATCTTGCGGCCCTTGCGCGTGGACATGCGCTTGCGGAAACCGACCTTGCGAATCTTCTTGATGCGGCTGAGCTTGTGCGGATAGTGCATATAGACCTCGAAAGCGAGTCGCAGACGGTAACAGGCTTGCGCGCTTCCCGCAAGGCGGTTGACCGGGGAGAAATCGATCCTTCTGCAATCTTGCGCGCATCGACGGCCGCCCGCGGTCGATATCGGAGTACATTTGCACGGACCGATGCTCGTCCTCCAGCCTCCGCGGTGTTCGCGGCGCCTGGAGAACCCGCTTCGGCCACTCAGGAGGCCCGTTCATCGACGGGCCACATGGTCATGGACGGTTCTATCTCGCTCGACGAAGTCGAGCTTCGCATCGGTTATCGGTTCACGGATCGAACCCTGCTCGCGCAGGCGCTCATCCACGCATCCATCTCGCCCACGCGAGTCGCGAGCAACGAGCGCCTCGAGTTCCTCGGCGACGCCATCCTTGGCGCGGTGGTCTGCGAGCACCTCTACCGCAAGTTTCCCGTCGAGCTCGAGGGCGAGCTCACAAAGATCAAGTCGAACGCCGTGAGCCGCCGCGTCTGCGCGGAGGTCGCGACCGAGCTCGGTTTGGCAGACGCCGTGCACCTCGGCAAGGGCATGGGCGACCGCGCGTCGCTTCCGCAGTCGCTGCTTGCGGCGCTCCTCGAGTCGGTCGTCGGCGCGATCCATCTCGACGGCGGCATCGAGCCGGCGCGCGCGTTCATCCTCCGCTGCCTCGAGGAGCGCATCGATGAATCGACGCGTCTCGGCCACCAGCAGAACTTCAAGAGCGTGCTGCAGCAGTCGCTCCAGCGCAAGGACCTCGGCACGCCCGCGTACCACGTCCTCAACGAGAAGGGCCCCGATCACGCGAAGTGCTTCGAGATCTGCGTCGGCCTCGGCGAGCGTCGCTTCCCGGGCTGCTGGGGCATGAGCAAGAAGTCCGCCGAGCAGCTCGCAGCGCTCGAGGCGCTCGTCGAACTCGGCTTTGCCGAGCGCAGCGAGTCGGGCGAAGTGCGCGTCGTCGTCGCGGCGTAGGCCGCGCGCCCGTGAATTTCAGCGGAAAATCAGCCAGCCGATGAGCACGGCGTCGGTCGCGATGGCCGCGGAGATCGCCGTGACCCAGAGCCAGGCGAGGCTCCGTTGCAACGTCGGCTTGGGAAGCAGGGCGATCGTCGGCGCCGCCGACTCGATCGACTCTCCGCGTCGCGCGCGGTCCTGCACGAGCGCCACGATGAGGTTTGCATCGAACGGCCGGATGCCGAGCCGCTGCGCGAGCGCGAGCAGCCCCTTGCGATCCTCGTACGCGAGCACGGCGCCTTGAAGCGCACGCTCGGTCTCCTGCGCGAGGCGCCAGCGCGCATCCGTCGGATCGAACTGCGGATCGCGCGTGCTCTCGCGGGCAAGCAGCATCTCGTGCGCGACCGCCTGGCGAAACACCCGCTCGGCCCGTGCATCCCGAAGGGGATGCTGATGGGTGTCGAGCTCACGCTGCAACCGAAGTGGGTTGCCGGGGCGGCTGTTGGGCTTCGCGCGCAAGCGATTCATTCTCTGAGGCTGATGTCTTCAAGCCTGATGGGCGTTGTGACGGACCGACCAGACGCGGATCATCCACGCCGGTCGCGGCGAGTCTACGACACCCAAGCGAAAACGCTAGGAAACGCCCGCTGAATGGGCAACATGCCTCGCGGACCTGCCCTCACAAGCGGAATCTGCGCGATGCGCGAATGCGACCGTCACTCGGCGCCGTGGCGCACGAGCCGGCCCTCGACCAGGAACACCGTGTCCTCGGCGATCGCCGTGACGATGTCGGCAAGTCGCTCCACGCGCTGCGACACCGCGAGCAGTTCGATCGCCACGCCGCTGCACTCGACGTTCTCGGCGATCCATTCGCGCGCCCACGCGACCACCTCGCGGTTGAGGTCGTCGACGTAGCTGTCCGCGCGACGCACCTCGAGGCAGAGCCGGATGTCCTCGTTCGAGAACGCGACGAGCACGTCGCGCATCATGTTGAGCGCTGCCTCGGCCATCTGCACGAGTGCGGGCGGATAGCGGTAGTTGCCGCTCTCGACGAGTCGGATCACGCGCTTCGAGATGCCCTTGCACATGTCGGCGATGCGCTCGAGTTCGTTCGAGACGCGCATCGCGGTCAGGATCATGCGGAGGTCGCTGGCCATCGGGCTGCCGAGCGCGAGGAGCCGCATGCACTCGCCCTCGAGATCGAGCTGCATCTGGTCGATCTCGGCGTCGCCCTGGCGCACCTTGCGCGCGAGGTCGACGTCGCCGTCGCGGATCACCTCGATGACGTTGGTCACGCGCTGCTCCACCAGCGCGCCAAGCGCGAGGAGGTTGCGGCGGAGGTTGATGATGCGCGACTGCAGGTGGACTGACATGGATGTAGACCCCGCGAAATGCGATTATCCGAAGCGGCCCGTGACGTAATCCTCGGTCTGCTTGTTCTTCGGCTTGGTGAAGATGTCTTCTGTAGACCCAGACTCGATAAGTCGCCCTTCGAAGAAGAACGCCGTCTGGTCGGACACGCGCGCGGCCTGCTGCATGTTGTGGGTCACGATCACGATCGTGTAGCGGTCTGCAAGCGTCTCGATGAGTTCCTCGATCGCCAGCGTCGACTTCGGGTCGAGCGCCGAGCAGGGCTCGTCCATCAGCATGACCTCTGGGCCGATCGCGATCGCGCGCGCGATGCAGACGCGCTGCTGCTGACCGCCCGAAAGCCCGAGCGCGGACGCCTGCAGGCGGTCCTTGACCTCGTTCCAGATCGACGCCTGCCGCAGGCTCTGCTCGACGAGTTCGTCGAGCTCCGCGCGCGTGTAGTGCTTGTGGAGCCGCGGGCCGAACGCGACGTTGTCGTAGATCGACTTCGGGAACGGATTCGGCTTCTGGAACACCATGCCCACGCGGCGGCGCAGGTCGACGACGTCGAGGTTCTTCTCGAGCAGGTCGACGCCGTTGAGCTGCAGCGAGCCTTCGGCGCGCGCCGAGGGGATCGTGTCGTTCATCCGGTTGATCCAGCGCAGGAACGTGCTCTTGCCGCAGCCGGACGGTCCGATGAACGCCGTCACCTGCTGCGATGGGATGTCGAGGTCGAGGCTCTTGAGCGCCTGGAACGAGCCGTACCAGCTGGAGAATCCGCGCACCGCGATGGCCGTTGGCGTCGCGACCGGCGACGGCGCGCCTGGCACGGCCATGAACTGCCGGACATGCTGTCCGTGCTGCGGGGCGCCAGTGCCTGGTGATGGAGGAGTCGACTCGATCTGCATGGGTAGGCTCACGTCACTGAAGGGGCTTCTGCAGCTTCTGTCGAATGAAGACGGCGATTCCGTTGAAGGCGAGGAGCGCCACCAGCTGCACGATGATCGCGCTCGCAGCGATGGCGTGGAACTCGTCCTGCGGCCGGCCTGCCCAGTTGAAGATCTGGAGCGGCAGCACCGCGAAGTCGCTCATCAGGTTCTCCGGCGCGTTGAGCACGAAGAGCACCGCGCCGACGACGAGCAGCGGGGCGCTCTCGCCGATCGCGCGGCTCATCGCGAGGATCGCGCCGGTCATGATGCCTGGGATCGCCGCGGGGAGCGTGATGCCCCACACCGTCTGCCACGGCGTCGCGCCGAGCGCGAGCGCGCCCGAACGCAGCGACTTGGGCACGGAGCGCAGCGCTTCCTGCGTGGCGATGATCACGATCGGCAGGATCACGAGCATCAGCGTCAGTCCGCCCGCGAGCACGCTCGAGCCGAAGGGCAGCTTGAAGTAGAGCAGGCTCTCCTCGTTGCCGATGGCGAAGCCGCCGTCTTCAGCCGAGGTGCCGAACGCACCGAACATGCGGGCGAACGCGGTGAGTCCGAGGATGCCGTACACGATCGACGGCACGCCCGCGAGGTTCATGATGTTCGTCTGCACGATGCGCGTGAAGCGTCCCTTGCGCGCGAATTCCTCGAGGTAGATCGCGGTGCCGATTCCGAGCGGGAGCGCGACGAGGCCGCAGATCGTGCAGACCCAGACCGAGCCCCAGAGCGGTGCCAGAATGCCCGCCTCGGCAGGCTTGCGCGAGGCGGCGTGCGTGAGGAAGTTCCAGTTCAGCGAGCCCAGGCCCTGCCAGAGGATCGAGATCAGCAGCACGGCGAGCACGACCACGGCGACGTTGGTCGCGAGCAGGCAGACCGCGAGGAATGCGCGGTTCGTCAGGAGGCGGGTCGCGGTGGAGCGCGGCGTTGCCATCACTCGTACTCCTCGCGGAAGCGGCGCAGGATGTACTGGCCGACCATCGTGAGCACGAACGTCATCGCGAAGAGCATCGCCGCGACTGCGTAGCTCGACTTGTACTCCACGCCCGTCGCGGGCGCGTCGCCGAGGAAGATCTGCACCATGTACGCGGTCATGGTCTGCACTTCGGCGGTGGGGTTCGCAGTGATCTGCGCGATGCCGCCGGCGGCGAGCGCGACGATCATCGTCTCGCCGATCGCACGCGAGATCGCGAGCAGGAACGCCGCCACGATGCCCGAAAGCGCCGCAGGAACCACGACCTTGACCGAGACGTCGAACTTGGTGCCGCCGAGCGCGAGCGCGCCATCGCGAAGGCTGCGCGGCACGGCGCGCAGCGCGTCTTCCGAGAGCGAGCAGACGATCGGCAGGATCATGATGCCGGTGGCGAGTCCCGCGCTCATCGCGTTGTAGCTGCCGAATGCGGGGCTGATCTTCTGCAACAGCGGCGTGATGAGCGTGAGCGCGAAGAAGCCGTACACAACCGTCGGAATGCCTGCCAGGATCTCCAGCGTCGGCTTGAGCGTCGCGCGCACGCGCGGGCTTGCGTATTCGCTGAGATACACCGAGGTCACGAGTCCGATCGGCAGCGCGAACGACGCGGCGATCACCGTGACAAGGAGCGTTCCCGAGACCAGCGGCCAGATTCCGAAGTGCTTCTCGCTGCCGAGCAGCGGGTTCCACTCCAGGCCTCCGAAGAACTCGCCGACCGAGACGTCGGGAAAGTGGAAGAAGCCCCACGTCTCGCGCGCGAGCACGATGACGATGGTGGTGGTGACGAGGATCGAGAAGGTCGCGGCGATCGCGAGCGTGCCCACGATCATCTGCTCACGGAATCGACGCGCGGCAGTCGACTTCGGCCGCCCGAGGGCAGCGATGTCGCGGACGGCCGGGGTTGTGGGCAGGGTCGTCACGTTTGCGGTCTCGTCCACGCGCCGTCAGGAGGGCAGGCAATCTAGCGTGTGGCGCGCAGTCGCGTCAGCGCTCGGTCGTGCGAGTCCTGTAAAGACCGCGATGAGATTTCATGGGGCGGGCTGGAATGCAACGCGGCGGCTTTCGCCGCCGCGTCGCGTGGGTGTTCCTGTCGTTCGCGATCACTCGTACACGTTCGCGAGCGGGCCGGTGACGGCCTCGCCCGTCGGCTTCGTGAACTGCGTGCCGGTGCGGCGCGCGTTCCAATTGCTCGCGACCTTGGCGTAGATCGCGTCGGGGAGCTTGACGTAGCCGACCTCGCTCACGAGCTTCGGCGCGTTCTTGAGGTAGTACTCGATGAACGCAGCGACCTCGGGCTTGGCCGCGCTCTTCTTGTTCACGTAGATGAAGAGCGGGCGGCTGAACGGCGCGTAGCTGCCGTCCTCGATGGTCTTGGTCGAGACTGCGACGGGACCCTTGCCTCCGTCGATGGTGAGGGCCTTGAGCTTGTCCTTGTTCTCGAAGTAGTACGCGCAGCCGAAGAAGCCGATCGCGCCCTCGTCGCCCTCGACGCCGCGAACGAGGACGTTGTCGTCCTCAGACACGCTCATGTCGCTGCGGATCGCGCCGTCCTTGCCGACGGTGACTTCCTTGAAGTAGTCGAAGGTGCCCGAGTCGGTGCCCGGCGAGTAGACCTTGATCGCCTTGTCCGGCCACGAAGGATTGACGTCCTTCCAGGTCTTGGCGGTGCCCGAGGCGGAGTAGATCTTCTTGATCTCAGCCACGGTGAGCGAGCTGCACCAGGTGTTCTTCGGGTTCACGACGATGGTGAGGCCGTCGAACGCGATCGGGAGCTCGACGTAGTCGATGCCCGCCTTGGCGGCGACGTCGGACTCGGCCTTCTTGATCGGACGCGAGGCGTCGGAGATGTCGGTCTCGCCCGCGCAGAAGCGCTTGAAGCCACCGCCGGTGCCGGAGACGCCGACGGTCACGCGGACCTTGCCGGCGACCTTGTTGAACTCCTCAGAGACGGCTTCGGTGATCGGGTAGACGGTCGAGGAGCCGTCGATCTTGATGGCGCCCTTGAGGGTCTTCAGATCGAGGGTCTTCAGATCGGGGGTCTTGAGGTCGGGAGTCTTGGTGTCCTGCGGGGCCGCGGCGATGAGCGCCGTGGCGGTTGCGATGAGGCCGAGAGAGGCGATCTTGAGCATGGTGTTCATGGGTTTCCTTCGCGGGATGCTGTGGATGTCCGGAGAGTCTGGCTCGGAGGAACTTGTCGGACTTCGCAATACGTGAACGATTTCTGAATGCGGGGAGGGTCGCCCGATCGCGCCAAGATCGTGTAAAGGAAGTGTTCAATCGACGGGAAATCGCGGCGTGGGCGCGGGTTTCAGCGTTCGGTCGTGCGCGGCAGCAACAGGCTGAACCGACAGCCTTCGCCCAGCTGGCTCGTGACCTCGACCCGCCCGCCGTGGATCACGGCGATGTGCTTGACGATCGCAAGCCCGAGTCCCGTGCCGCCTTGCGTTCGGGCGCGCGCCTTGTCGACTCGGTAGAAGCGCTCGAAGATGCGCGGCAGGTGCTTGGCCGCGATGCCGGGCCCGGTGTCCACGACCGAGATGCGGATCAGCTCGCCTTCCTCGGCCAGCTCGATGCCGACGGCGCTGCCCTCGCCTCCGTAGCGGATGGCGTTGGATACGAGGTTGGCGAGCGCCTGCTCGACCAGCGAGCGGTTGGCAAGCAGGACGAGCCGCGGCGCTGGCTTGGTGCTGATGCGGATCGACTTGGCGCTTGCCGCCGACTCGAGGTCCTCGATCACCTGGCGCACGACCTCGTCGGCTGCGACGGGCGCGCGCTCGAGCGAGTGCCTCGCCTCGGGTTCCTCGAGGAATGCGAGCGTCAGGATGTCCTCGACGATTCCCGAGAGCCGAACGGTATTGCGGTGCACGATCTCGAGGAACTTCCGAAGCCGCTCGGGGTCGTCGATGCCGACCTGCAGCAGCGTCTCGACGTAGCCCTTGATGTTCGTGATCGGCGTGCGCAGCTCATGCGAGACGTTGGCCGCGAACTCGCTGCGCATCGACTCGAGCCGGCGCATGCGCGTGACGTCGACGAGGCTCACGACGAGGCCTGGCGGCTGCGCATCGTTGTGGAGCGGTTCGCAGGAAACCTGCACCTCCAGCGGGGCGTCGAGCTCGAGGTGCAGTTCGCACTCGATGCGGCCGCCGTCGTTGAGCGCGCTCGCCACGGTGCGGTTGAGGCCGGGCTGGCGCACGACTTCCTGCAGCAGCCGGCCGCGCGCGGTGCGCTCGTCGAAGCCGAGCAGGCGTTCTGCGGCGGGATTTGCCGAGACAACGCGCTGCATGTGGTCGAGCGCGATCACCGCGATCGGCGTCGCGCGAACCACGCGCTCGATCTCGAGAAGCCGATCCGCAAGACGCGTCTGCCGCTGCCGCTCGAGCCGAACTCGGCGGAGCGCGCTGCTCGCGGTGGCCTCGAGCATCGGATAGTTGCCGTCGTCGCGCGGATCGAAGTCCTCGCGGGCGAGCTCCTGCTCGAGCGCGCGCTTGCTGCGGCGATTGATGCGCGCGGAGACCGCCCAGCCGGTCGCAAGCACGGCGGCAATCGTCCATCCAGCGATGGCAAGACCGTCGCCCGATGATTCGAGCAGCACGTTGGATGCGGTCCCGAATGTGGAACCAAATGCGGACAAGTGGCCGAGCATCGTTCGAGTGTAACCGTCAGTGCGCGGCGATCGCGAGGGTCACGCGTCGTCCATGCCGCTGTCGGCAAACCGATAGCCGACGCCTCGGACGGTCTCGACGCACTCGGAGAGCTCGCCGATCTTGCGGCGCAGGGCGGTGATGTGCACGTCGACCGTGCGGCTCGAGAGAACCGTGCTCTTGCCGTGCACGGCGCTGATGATCTGGTCGCGTGTGCGCACGAATCCCGGGCGGCTCGCGAGGTAGTGCAGGATGCCGAACTCGGTCAGCGTGAGGTCGGTCTTCTTGCCCTCGCAGAGGACCTCGTGGCGGTCGATGTCGATGATCAGGCGGCCGTCCACCATGATCATGCGCTCGCCGGAGGCAGGCGCATCCTCGATCACGCCTGCACGACGGAGGACGTTGCGAAGGCGCGCCATGAGGACGCGCGGGCTGAACGGCTTGGTCACATAGTCGTCCGCGCCGAGCTCGATGCCGGCGACGACGTCGGATTCCTCGCCCTTGGCGGTGACCATGACGATCGGGATCGAGCGCGTGTCGTCCGACTGCTTGAGCTTGCGGCAGATCTCGAGGCCGTCGAGGTCGGGCAGCATCAGGTCGAGGACGATGACGTCGGGCTTCTCGCGGCGGATGAGGTCCATCGCCAGGCGACCGCTGTGGACCTTGCGGGGACGCATGCCTGCGCGCTCGGCGTGGAACTCGATGAGCTCCGCGATCTCAGGCTCGTCTTCGATGATGAGAACCTGTGCCTTGGCGTTCGACATGGGAAGTAAGGTAGGGCGAGTCGTCCCTCCGCTGTCAAGAAACGGTGAAGAGTGGGTTCAGTCCTGCGCGTTTCCCGCGGAAAAACCAGCGTTGATCACCGCCGACTCGGGAATCAGCGATTCCGCGCCAGTTACTTGCCGCAGCGAGTAGCGCACCCCGTCGTCGGCGAGCGCGCCGAGGATCGCCATCTCCGCCGCCTCGCGCATGCCCACGGGAACCCCGTTCGATTCGTCGGTGGTGCGAACGGCTGCGCCAGTGCGCCGCGCGATCGCCGCCTGGAGCGCGCGGTTCCGCGCGGATCCGCCGGCGATCAGGATGTCGGTCGTCGGCTCGGAAAGCTCGGCGCGGAGCGTGCGCGCCGTCGCGTCGGCGATCGCCTCGACGATCGTGCGGCAGGCGTCGTCGGGCGGCAGCGCCGCCGTGAGCTCGACAAGGCGAGCGGCCTCGTCACCCGTCCCGAGCGAGCGCCGCGCTGTGCCAGCCGTCTGCGTGGGCGCGATCGCGAGCGAGATGCGCTCTGCGATCGCTTCGCTGGACGTCCCGCGCGAGGCGGCCGCGCCGTCGGCGTCGTACGCGCTGCCAAGCCGCGCGCGCGCGACGTGATCGAGCAGGTGATTGCATGCACAGAGGTCGAAGCCGCGGATCGCCTCGACGCCCTGTGCGCGCATCGGCACGAACGTGACGTTGATGAAGCCGCCGAGGTTCATGACGACCTTCGCGCTGCGGTCGTCGGCGAACATCACGAAGTCCGCGATCGGCGTGATCGGCGCGCCTTGTCCGCCGCTCACCACGTTCGCGCTGCGGAGGTCGTAGCGCACGCGGCAGCGGAGTTGCGCCGCGACGGGCCACGGATCAAGCAGCTGCCAGGTGAGCGGGGGAGCGTGGAAGACCGTCTGCCCGTGCAGGACCGCGAGGTCGGGTTGCACGCCGGCGCCTGAGCAGAGTTCGTCGAGCGTGCGCGCGTGCGCCTCGCCAAACGCGCGCGCGATCCGCGCGAAGTCGCGCGCCGGCATCGGCTCCTGCGCTGCGATCCTGCGGAGGTCGTCGGCGACCGCGCCGAGCGGCCGCGAGAGCGTGGCCTCGATCGAGGCCTGCATGGCCAGCCCGTGCCCGCGAACAGCCACGAGCGCCGCGTCGATGTCGCCGTCGATGCTCGTGCCCGTCATCGTTCCGACGACGAAGCGCGGGGCGTCATGCGAGAGTCTCGTCGACCTTGCCATCTCGGCATACTCGCCGTGCAGCGGCGACTCCGCAACCGCATTTCGACGGCGTTTCTCGTACCATCCCCGCCCCATGGTCAAGCGCATCCTCGTCACCGGCGGCGCCGGGTTCCTCGGCTCTCACCTCTGCGATCGCCTCGTGGCGATGGGGCACGACGTGATCTGCCTCGACAACCTCTTCACGAGCCAGAAGTCGAACATCGAGCACCTGCTCGACTGCAAGAACTTCGAGTTCATCCGCCACGACGTGACCGAGCCGATCATGCTCGAGGTCGATGAGATCTTCAATCTCGCGTGCCCTGCGGCGCCGGGGCACTACCAGTTCAACCCGATCAAGACCATGAAGACGAGCGTGCTCGGCGCGATCAACATGCTCGGCCTGGCCAAGCGCGTGCGTGCGAAGATCTTCCATGCGTCGACCAGCGAGGTCTACGGCGATCCCGAGGTGCATCCGCAGCCCGAGAGCTATCGCGGCAGCGTGAACCCGATCGGGCCGCGCGCGTGCTACGACGAGGGCAAGCGCGCCGCCGAGACGCTGTTCTTCGACTACCACCGTCAGAACAAGGTCAACATCCGCGTCGTGCGCATCTTCAACACCTACGGTCCGCGCATGCACCCGTACGACGGCCGCGTGGTGAGCAACTTCATCCGCCAGGCCATCGCGGGCGAGCCGATCACGATCTACGGTGAGGGCACGCAGACGCGCTCGTTCTGCTACGTCGACGACCTGCTGAACGGCTTCCTCGCGCTGATGAACGCGCCCGACGACCTGCCGGGACCGGTCAACATCGGCAACCCGACCGAGTTCACGATCCGCGAGCTGGCGGAGATGACGGTCGAGCTTTCGGGCAGCAAGTCGCAGATCATCAAGGCCAGGCCGCTGCCGGCGGATGATCCGCTGCAGCGCAAGCCCGACATCACGCTCGCCAGCACCCGCCTGGGCTGGGAGCCGAAGGTCCCGCTGCGGGAAGGTCTTGCGCGCACGATCGCGTACTTCAAGTCGATCGACATGGACCAGTTCCGGGCGCCGACGCCGAACTACTGAGTTGAACCGCAGCTGCTTGGAGAGCTCCGACTTTGCCGCGGAGGAGGCTGTGCTGCGCCTCGGGTTCGTGGAGCGACGGTGCCTCGCCAAACCGCGCGGAGAAATTTGTTCGGAAAAAAGTAGGGTGATGCCCACAGCTCGAACCGATGTGGTACTGTCCGAACATACACCGAACAGAAGAGCGGATTCTGTTCGGGTGTCAGGCAGTCGATCCGCTGGTCAGGTTCAACTCGGGCGCGAATGAGAAACCGAGTGGGAAAGCCACGAGCAGGCGCAGAAAGCGCGTGATTTCGGGACCCATGGAAAGATCGCGCCCCCAACAGGCTCTAGAAGGGGATACAGATGGTTGCAGCGACTCAGAACGGAAAGAACAGCACGCCCGCCAGCCCGGCAAGCGCCGCGACAAGCGCCGCGATAAGCAACGCGAACGCCGGCCCCCGGCCCGCCACAGGAACCAGTCCCATGCCGACTCCCTCCAGCAACACGACCCGTCCCGCTTCCGCCGCCATCAGCATCGAGGACAAGCCGCGCGTGAGCGCAGCGCCCGTGCTTTCGAAGGCCGACGCCGCCAAGGCTGCGCACAAGGTTGATGAAGAGCGCAAGGGCAAGCTTGCCGCCATCGAGCGCGCCATGGGCGCGATCGAGAAGGCGTACGGCAAGGGCTCGATCATGAAGCTCGACGGCGATTCGCTCGCGCCGATCCCGTCGATCCCGACCGGAGCGCTGAGCCTCGACCTCGCGCTCGGTGGCCGCGGTCTGCCGCGCGGCCGCATCATCGAGATCTTCGGCCCTGAGTCCTCGGGTAAGACCACCCTCGCGCTCACCGTCGTCGCCAATACCCAGAAGACGGGCGGCGTCGCCGCCTTCATCGACGCCGAGCACGCGCTCGATCCCTCGTGGGCCAAGCGCATCGGCGTCAACCTCGATGAGCTGCTCGTGTCGCAGCCCGACACCGGCGAGCAGGCGCTCGAGATCTGCGAGATGCTCGTGCGCTCGAACGCCGTCGACATCATCGTCATCGACTCGGTCGCGGCCCTCATCCCGAAGGCCGAAATCGAGGGCGAAATGGGCGATTCCGTCGTCGGTCTCCAGGCCCGCCTCATGTCGCAGGCCATGCGCAAGCTCACCGGCGCCATCGCCAAGAGCGAGTGCATCGTGATCTTCATCAACCAGCTCCGCGAGAAGATCGGCGTCATGTTCGGTTCGCCCGAGACGACCACCGGCGGCAAGGCGCTCAAGTTCTACGCGTCGGTCCGCATCGACATCCGCCGCATCGGCGCGATCAAGGACGGCGAGCGCAACATCGGCAACCGCGTCCGCGCGAAGGTCGTCAAGAACAAGGTCGCGCCGCCGTTCCGCGAAGCCGAGTTCGACATCATGTTCAACGAAGGCATCTCGACCACGGGTGACCTGGTCGACCTCGCCGTCGAGGAGAACATCATCGAGAAGGCTGGCTCGTGGTTCGCCTACAAGACCACGCGCATCGGCCAGGGCCGCGAGAACGCGAAGGCGTTCGTCAAGGAGAACCCGGCGATGTTCGCGGAGATCCGCCAGCGCGTGATCGAGAAGCGCATGGCCGCCAACGAGGGCACTGCCAAGAAGGGCCCCGCGCCGAAGGACGACGACGGCGACGAAGACGAGTGAATTCGGAACAGCGCCGCAAGGCGGTTGATCCTGGGTAACGCCGTGTCGGAGCGGCGCCGGTGATCGCACGCCTTAGGCGCAAAGGCGAAGTCGTTCCGCTTGGTTCTCCAGACCGGCAGCACGACAGGTCCCGCATGGCGGGAAACGATCCATTCGCGTAGCGCAGGCAGAGCGGCGAGGCTCCTCACGCTCTGCCTGTGTTTTTGCGTTGTTCGCGTGATGCTTGAAGCCAAGGCTTCGCCGCCGTACACTCCGCCTCCCACGCGGTCGTGGCGAAATGGCAGACGCGCTAGTTTCAGGTACTAGTGGGGCAACCCGTGGAGGTTCAAGTCCTCTCGACCGCATTAGAGACAGGCCCAGCGAAAGCTGGGCCTGTGTCGTTTTGCGTAGTTGAGGACTTGAACACGTTCATCGTGGACCAGGCTGAAGCGGATTCAGTCCGCTCAGCCGTGCGAAAGCGCTGAGGCGGCGGTAGCCGCCTTGGCGCGCTCAAAGAACGTAGGTTCAAGTCCTCTCGGCCGCATGAGAGACAGGCCCAGCGAAAGCTGGGCCTGTGTCGTTTTGCGTAGGTACTGGCCGGCCGAACGCCGCTCAGTTCCCTACGGCCGCGGATGTCGACGACCGCAGGCGGGCAATGGCCTCGATTACGCGGCGGGCGGCTTCGTCGCACTCGGCTTCGGTGGTGTCGCGCGAGAGGCTGAAGCGGATCGAACCGTGCGCGACTTCGGGCGCGATGCCCATCGCAAGCAGCACTGGCGACGGATCGAGCGATCCCGACGAGCACGCGGCGCCGGCCGATGCGAAGACGCCGCGCTCCGAGAGCAGCAGCAGGATCGCTTCTGCCTCGAGGCGCGTGAAGCCGATGTTGGTGGTGTTCCACAGACGCGGGGCGCCGGATGCGTGAGCGATCCCGCTGGTCGCGCCGGACACAGCCTGCTCGAATCGGTCGCGGAGCATCGTTCCGCGCGCGACGCCGTCGCCCGCGAGCCACGTCCGCGCGAGATCCGCCGCGACACCCATGCCTGCGATGGCAGGGGCGTTCTCCGTTCCGCCGCGTCGCTCGCGCTCCTGTGGACCGCCGTAGGTCTGCGGCGTGATGCGCACGTTGCGGCGCACATAGAGCGCGCCGACTCCCTTCGGCCCGTGGAACTTGTGCGCGGCGAAACTCGCGAGGTCGACTTGCAGCGCCGCGAGATCCGTCGGCAGCTTTCCGATCCACTGCGTTGCATCGGTGTGAAAGCGCACGCCGTGCTCGCGGCAGAGCGCGCCCGCGCGCGCGATGTCGGTGATGGCGCCGGTCTCGTTGTTCGCCCACATGAGGCTCACGAGCGCGATCTCGTTGGCACGCGAGGCGAGCAGAGCGGACAGCGCGTCGAGGTCCGGCGTTCCCGCTGCAGCGGGGGAGCTTGGGAGCCACACGACCTCGACGCCGCGCTTCTCGAGCTGCTGCGCGAGTTCGCGCACCGCGCTGTGCTCGAAGCGCGACGTGACCAGCACGCGCCGCGCGGGCTCGCTTGCTGCGAAGTGCTCGAGCGAGCCACGGATCGCGAGGCTTGCGCCTTCGGTCCCGCCCGAGGTGAACACCAGCTCGCGGTCCTGGCAGCCGACCAGCCGCGCGACGCTCTCGCGTGCGAGTTCGACGATGCGCTTCGCCTCGCCGCCGGCGCGGTGGACGCTCGATGGGTTCGCCCACGAATCGTGCATCGCGCGCGTCATCGCATCGACGACCTCCGGCGCGGGGCGCGTCGTGGCGTTGGAGTCGAGGTAGATGCGCTCCGTCAAGGGCAGGGCGTCCTTCGCGTCGGGGATGTGCGCTTCATTGGCCGCTGCTGGCGGGCTTCTTGTCAGCCGGCGTCTTCGCCGCGCGTGCGGCGTTGTCCTGCTGGCGCGCGGCGAGCAGCTGTCGCTGGCGGTCGGCCTCGCGCTGCGCCTCGGCGGCTTCGCGCTGGTGGCAGTCGTTGGTCTTCGCGGGGTCGAAGCCCACGTGGGGCGGCGTCGTCGCGTCGTTCGCGTGCATGCGACGCATCGCGTCGGTGGACTGCGCCTGATACTGGTTGAGGAGCGACTGCTGGTACGCGTACGCGGTCGCCGCGGGAACCGGCGTTGCAGGCGTCGCCGCCAGCACCGGCAGCGCCACGGGAGCCGCCATGACCGGCTGAACGGGCTGCACCGGCGCAACGGGCGCGACAGGCGTCGCCGCGACCACCGATGGCGGAATGCGCGTGACCGGCGTCAGCGGCTGGACCGACTCGGCGGGAACGAAGGTCAGCGTGTCGCTCGTCGCCGGCATGTCGCCGATGATCGACGGCCCGTACACGGGAAGCTGCCCGCGCACGGCGCGACCGCTGCCCATCAGCGTGCGGCTGTTGACGAAGTTGATCGATGAACCCTGCGTCGAGATGCCACGCGCTTTGGCGGCGGCGCCAAACACCTGCGTCGCATCCGTGTTCGCGAGGCAGTTGGTTACATCCAGCAAGGTCACATTTCGCGGTGCAGGGACGCGCGCGGCGAGCACGCCGTCCTGCGTGTGTGCCCACTTGCCCCAGGTTCCGTGCATGTCGCGCGACATGAGCTCCTGCTCGGCGACTTCGAAGTTGGTCGTGTTGAACACACGCTCCGTCGCGACGAACATCCATGCGAAGGTCGGCTGCGGGCATTCGCTCGACTGCGTCTTCTCCGTGGTGGCGAGGCGCGGCGCCCAGCCCACGATGCCGTCGGTCGCGCGCCACGAGACGGGCGCGGCGCTCCACTCGCGGCCTGGAACCCAGAGCCATCCGCGGCGCTGGTCGTAGGTCCATGATCCGTAGTGCTCGGTCGCCCAGCCGAAGGGATACGCGCTGCGCCAGTACGGCGAGCCGTCCTGGGTCACGATCCACTCGCCGACGGAGAACGGCTGCCACCACGGCTCGACGTCGTGCGGCTGCCAGACCCACCCGAAGGTCGGGTGCGACATCCACACGCCGTAGTTCGCGACCGACTGCATGAGCTGCTGTGCGGTCAGGGTGTTGGTGACGCCGGTTTCCTGCTGGGCGACAAGTTTGGCCGAGGCCGCCGTCGAGGCGGTGCCGGCCAAGCCGAGTGCGAGTGCGAAGCATGCAGCGGTTGCGGTGATGCGAGCCATAGCCATAGCGCCGCATCGTAGCAACGGCTCACTTCGATCAGCGACCGCGCAATGCCCTGTACTTGGCGATCAGCGCGTTGGTCGAGCTGTCGTGCGCCGTCTTCGCGGGCTTCGCGCCCGAAAGCTCGGGAATGATCCGCTTGGCAAGCACCTTGCCGAGCTCGACGCCCCACTGGTCGAAGCTGTTCACGCGCCAGATCGAGCCCTGCACGAACACCTTGTGCTCGTAGAGCGCGATGATCCGGCCGAGCATGCGCGGCGAGAGCTTCTCGATGAGCATGGTGTTGGTCGGGCGGTTGCCGGTGAACGTGCGGTGCGGCACGAGCCACTCGGGCGTGCCCTCGGCGCGGACTTCGGCGGGCGTCTTGCCAAACGCGAGCGCTTCGCCCTGCGCGAAGATGTTCGCGAGCAGGATGTCGTGGTGCTCGCCCGCGGCTTCGGAGCCGACCGCGTGCAGCGGCTGCGCGAACGCGATGAGGTCGCACGGCACGGGCGACGTGCCCTGGTGGATCATCTGATAGAAGGCATGCTGGCCGTTGGTGCCGGGTTCGCCCCAGATCACCGGGCTCGTCTGCCAGCGGCAGGGGCTGCCGTCGAGCTGGACGCGCTTGCCGTTCGACTCCATCTCGAGCTGCTGGAAGTACGCGCTCAGGCGGTGCAGGTACTGGCAGTAGGGGAGCACGGCGACGGTCTCGCAGCCGAGGAAGTCGCGGTTCCAGATGCCGATCAGCGCGAGGAGATACGGCAGGTTCTTGCGCGCGGGGGCCGTGCGGAAGTGCTCGTCCATGTCGTGGAAGCCCGCGAGCATCTCGCGGAAGTTGTCGGGCCCGACCGCGACCATCGTCGAGAGGCCGATCGCCGAGTCCATCGAGTAGCGGCCGCCGACCCAATCCCAGAAGCCGAACATGTTGGCGGTGTCGATGCCGAACTTCGCGACCTCGGCGGCGTTGGTCGACACGGCGACGAAATGCTTGGCGACCGCCGCGGGATCCTTGAGCTTCTTGAGGCTCCACGCGCGCGCGGTCTGCGCGTTGGTCATCGTCTCGATGGTGGTGAAGGTCTTCGAGCTCACGACGAACAGCGTCTCCTCGGGATCGAGGTCGCGCGTCTTCTCGTAGAAGTCCTCGCCGTCGATGTTGGAGACATAGCGGCAGTCGATCGAGCGTTCGGTGAAGTCCTTGAGCGCCTCGTACGCCATGACGGGGCCGAGGTCGGAGCCGCCGATGCCGATGTTGACGACGGTGCGGATGCGCTTGCCGGTGTGGCCGCGCCACGCGCCGCTGCGCACGGCGTTCGCGAACTTCTCCATGCGCGCGAGGACCTCGTGCACATCGGGCACGATGTTCTTGCCGTCGACCTTGATCACGGCGTTCTTTGGCGCGCGGAGCGCGGTGTGGAGCACGGCGCGGTTCTCGGTGACGTTGATCGCGTCGCCGGCGAACATCGCCTTCATGTGCTTCGCGACGCCGCACTCGGTGGCGAGGGCGAAGAGCGCGTCCATCGTCGCGCCGTCGATGAGGTTCTTCGAGTAGTCGAGGTGGATGCCGAGGGCTTCGACGGCGAACTTGGTGCCGCGCGACTTGTCCTTGGCGAAGGCCTTGCGGAGGTCCATCGACTTGCCCGTCATCAAGTTGCCCGTCTTGGACAGGGCGGTGAGCTTCTTCCAGGCCTTGGTCTTGTCGGGCGCGACGTGCCATGCGGGCACGGTCGGTCCGGCGGCGGACTTGGCGGGGGCGGGCTTCTTGGTCGAGGCCTTCGTGGTCGAGGGCTTCTTGGTAGACGACTTTTGGGTCGAGGTGGAGTTCTTCTTGGCGGCCATGCTGTTCCTTTGGAAGGGGGATCTTCATCGGCAGATTTGGGCCGCGACGGGCAGGGGAAGTTGCCTGAGATGCCACGCCCTTGCGCGGTTTGCTCTGTTAGTGTGCCGAAGACCCCTTTGGAAACCTCCGCATGACGAACGCCACGCTCCCCACCGCCCGTCTCGCCGCCCTTGGTCAGTCGCTCTGGGTCGACAACATCACCCGCACGCTGCTCGATTCGGGGACGCTCGCGCGCTACATCCGCGACCTGTCGGTGACCGGCCTCACGTCGAACCCGACGATCTTTGAGAAGGCGATCGGCTCGGGCAACGCGTACGACGCGCAGGTGCGCGAGCTTGCCGCGAAGGGTCTGTCGATCGAGGAGATCTTCTTCGCCTGCGCGATCAGCGACCTGACGCGCGCGGCGGATCTCTTTGCCGACATCCACAAGAAGACCAACCGCATCGACGGCTGGGTCTCGCTCGAGGTCTCGCCGCTGCTGGCGAACGACACCGCGGGCACCGTCGCGCAGGCGATCGAGCTGCACAAGCGCGCGGGGCGGCCGAACCTGTACATCAAGGTCCCGGGCACGCCTGAGGGTTGCCCGGCGATCGAGGAGCTGATCTTCCGCGGCGTGCCGATCAACGTCACGCTGCTCTTCTCGCGCGAGCAGTACCTCGCGGCGGCGGAGGCGTACACGCGCGGCATCGAGCGTCGCGTGGCGGCGGGTCTCGATCCGTTCGTGTGCTCGGTCGCGAGCGTGTTTGTCTCGCGCTGGGACCGCGGCACCGCGAAGACCCTCCCTGCGAACCTGCAGAACACCGTCGGCATCGCCATGGCGGGCCGCGTCTACAAGTCGGTGCTCGACTTCTACGCGACGCCGCGCTGGAAGGCGCTCATCGCCAAGGGTGCGACGCCGCAGCGCGTGCTCTGGGCGTCGACCGGCACGAAGGATCCCGCGCTCTCGCCGAGCCTCTACTGCGATGTGCTCGGCGCGCCGAACACGGTGAACACGATTCCCGAGGAGACGCTCCTCGCGGTGGCCGAGAAGGGCAACCCGCAGGGCGCGATGGCGACCGACGGCGTGGCCGCCGAGAAGGCGCTTGCCGCGGCGACCGCCGCTGGCGTCGACCTCGCCAAGCTCGCCGACACGCTGCAGATCGAGGGGCGCGACAGCTTCAACAAGAGCTGGGCGGATCTCCTCGCGAAGATCGGCTCCAAGCGCGAGTCGCTCGCGGCTGCGCGCTGAGCGCACGATCAATCACCGGCACGACACATGCAGAAGAACGGATCCGCAATGTCATTCCTGGATGAACTCACCTGGCGCGGGCTGCTGCACCAGACGACCTCGCCTGAGCTCGCGGTGCATCTCGCGAGCGGTACGCGCGCGGGCTACGCGGGCTTCGATCCGACGTCGGACAGCCTGACCATCGGCAACTTCATGGGCATCAAGCTGCTCGCGCACCTGCAGCGCGCGGGGCACCGGCCGATCGTCGTGTCGGGCGGCGGCACGGGCCTGATCGGCGATCCGAGCGGCAAGAGCGCGGAGCGTCAGCTGCTCACGCGCGAGCTCGTCGAGCACAACGCGCGGAGCCAGCAGCGGATCTTCGAGCGATTCCTCGATTTCCGCGGCGTGAACGGCGCGGTCATCCGCAACAACGTCGACTGGCTGAGCTCGATGTCGTACCTCGACATGCTGCGCGACGTGGGCAAGCACTTCAGCGTGAACCAGATGATCGCGCGCGACTCGGTCGCGTCGCGCCTCGAGGGGCGCGAGCAGGGCATCAGCTACACCGAGTTCAGCTACATGATCCTGCAGGCGTACGACTTCCTGCATCTCTACCGCAAGGAAGGCTGCTCGATCCAGCTCGGCGGCAGCGACCAGTTTGGCAACATCGTGTCGGGCATCGATCTGATCCGCCGCGTCGCGCAGGGCGAGAGCTTTGGCGCGACATGCCCGCTCGTGACCACGAGCGACGGCCAGAAGATCGGCAAGACCGAGAAGGGCGCGATCTGGCTGACCGCCGACAAGACGAGCCCGTACCGCTTCTACCAGTACTGGCTCAACACGACCGATGCCGACGCGGTGAAGTTCCTCAAGTGGTTCACGTTCCTCGAGCATGATCCGATCCAGGCGCTGGCGCATTCGCTCGCGCACGAGCCCGGCAAGCGCGAGGCGCAGAAGACGCTCGCCGCCGAGATGACGCGCATGACGCACGGCGAGACCGAGCTTGCGCGCGCGATCGCGACCAGCGAGGCGATCTTCTCCGGTGACGTGAAGAGCCTCGATGCCGCGCAGATCGCGGAGATCGCGGGCGACCTGCCGTCGAGCGGCGTGCCTGCGGGCGCGCTGTCGGCGGGCGTGGGAATCGTGGACTTCATCACCGGCACGACGTGCGCGGCGAGCAAGCGCGAGGCGCGCGAGTTCGTGCAGAACGGCGCGGTCAGCGTGAACGGCGAAAAGGTCGGCGCGGACTTCGTGGTGAAGAGCGAGCACGTGCTTCCGGGCGGCGTGATTCTCGTTCGCCGCGGCAAGAAGGCGTATCACGCGGTCAAGCTTGAGAACTAGAGAGGTTGAGGACGAGAGAGGCCCGTGCGATTCACTTGGCCGTGATCTCGACCTGCACCGTCGGAATCGCCGTCAGCCCGCCGACGCTCACCACGCGCACGCCTGGCGGCAGCGACCACAACGCGATCGGCTTGCGCACGGAGGTCTGCTCGAAGTCCGCATCACCGAGCGTGACGATGGCGGCCACCGTCGACTTGATCTCTCCGCGCTCGATGGCGCGCAGCAGGGGCTCGGGGCCGGCGAGCATGACGTTCGCGAGGTACTCGTCGGACTGCGCGAGCCGAACCGCGTGCGACGCGAGCTGCGTCGGCGACGCCGAGATCTGCACGGGAACCTGCTTGATCGTGAGCGCGCGCTCGGCGCTGTCGAGCGTAAACGCCACGCGCGCCTTGGCGGGCGTGATGCGCGCACGGCCCGCGATCGCCGCGACGTCGGGCGGCAGCGTGAGCGGGGCCTCGACCTGATGCCGCCGGCCCGGTTCGAGCTGCGCGAGCGTATCGGCGGGGACGATCGCATCGACGACGAGCTGGTCGGGAATTCCCGCGAGCTGCTGCGACGGAATCATCACGCGCACGGTCGACGGCTCGATCGCGACCTCGCCGCCCGCGCGTGCGTTGCCGAAACGCGCGGTGACGCGCGCCTCGCGGGTGACCAGCGTTTCGACCGCGAGGCCCGCCGACGATGGCTGCACCGAATGCACCGCGGCGCCTGACTCCGAAACCACGGGAAGCTGCGCGAGCATGTCGGCGAGCATCACCTTGTGCGCGCCGCTCTCGTTGGGGACTCCCGCAGTTCCGACCGGGACATCGATCGTGCGGCCGTTCATCGCGTCGATCGCCCGATCGACCGCGATCTTCGACCCCGTGAATTGGATGCGCAGCGTGATGGGCTCGGTCGGCTCGACGATCTGGCTCTCAGGAGTCGCGGGCACGAAGTGGATCTCGCACGTGACATCCGCCGACTGGCGCGTCTGGCTCGACGCCCACACCCACACCAGCGCGGTGGTCGCGGTGACCGTGGCGATGGTCAGCAGACGCTCGCGCCAGGTCTCGATGCGCGTTGCCTTGCTCATGACGCCGCTCATGCCGCCGCTCATGCCGCCGCTCATAGTTGCAGCGCTCCGTTCGCGCGGCGTTCGGAGGTGAAGCCGACGGGCTGTGCGGAGAGTCGCTGCACGAGTTCTTCGCGCAGTTCGTCCGCGCTGAGCGGCTCGGACAGGCGGCCGGACTCGGCGATGCGGATGCCGCCGTTCTCCTCGCTCACGACGACGGCGATGCAGTCGTTGTCGGCGGTCACGCCCGCGGCGGCGCGATGGCGCGCGCCGAGCGTGCTGGGGACGGAGCCTTCCTCTGCGAGCGGAAGCTGGACGCCTGCGCCCCAGACGCGGCCGTTGCGGATCACGACCGCGAGGTCATGCAGCGGCGAGTTGGGCCAGAAGATGCTCTGCAGCAGCGTGGCCGAGACCTTGGCGTCGAGCTCGGTGCCGCCCTCGAGGTCGCCGACGCCGACCTGTCGCTCGATCACGACCAGCGCGCCAAAGCGGTTGCGCGACAGGAACTTCGCCGCATCGCTGATCTCCTCGGCGAGGCCCGTCGCCTGCGCACGGCGCGTGCCGAAGAAGTTCGTGCGTCCCAGCCGGCTCATCGCCGCGCGGAGCTCGGGCTGGAACACGACCACCAGCAGAATCGCCAGCAGGTTGAACACGCGGTCGAAGAGGAACCGCAGCCGGCTGAAGCCGTCGGTCGCGTCGCCGAACACGCGGATCAGCATGGTGAGCGCGACCGCGACAAGCAGGAATCCCTTGATCACGCCCGCGCCGCGCGTGCCGCGGAGGAAGCGGAGGACCCCGTAGACGCACAGCCAGATCACCGCCAGCTCGAGCAAGATCTCGAGGGCGCCGTCCGCGTGGAAGACGTCAGAAATGGATCCCATCGGAGCCCGCGATCATACGCGGCGCACCGTATGATCGCGGGCTCATGAGCAGGATCTCGACCACTTGGGACATCGGACGTTCCTCCGGACAGTGCGCGGCCACGGGCGCGCCGCTGGTCGCGGGGCAGGCGTGCATCGTGGCGCTCGTCGAGCGCGAGGATGACGACGCCGCGCCGCTCGCGCGACTCGATTTCTCCGAGGATGGATGGAACTCGCCGCAGCGGCCGAAGGGCGTCATCGCCTTCTGGCGCGCGGTGGTCGCTGCGCCGAACGAGAAGCGCCGCGGCTTTGTCGACGACCAGACGCTGATCGACCTCTTCGAGCGCCTCGGCGCCGACGAGCGGCCGCATCGCGTGCGGTTCCGCTTTGTGCTCATGCTGCTGCTTGTCCGCAAGCGCCTGCTGCGCGTGACCGGCACCGAGAGCGACAAGGGCGTCGAGGTCTGGCACGTCCTGCCCAAGGGCGCGGCCGAAGGCGAGCAGCCGATGCCCGTCGTGAATCCCAAGCTCGACGAAGCCGCGATGAAGGAAGTCACCGAGCAGCTCGGCGAGGTCCTCGATGGCGCGTGGTGACGCAGCGTTGCCGGCGTGCGCATTGCTCGGCGCGTGGATGTGCTTGATCTCGGGCGCGGGTTGCGGCCCGAAGGCTGTCCCCGCGGGCGCGGGGAGCGGCGAGGTGCAGGTCGACCCGGCCGTCGAGCAGGCCGACGCGGAGCGCGCCTTCGCGGAGATCGTCGCGGGCCACAACGCGCGCACGGAGCATCTCGACACGTTTGAGTCGCGCGCGTCGCTTGAGATGCGCTACGCGGATTCGGCGGGCGATCACTTCGACCAGTGCGAGGCGGACATCTTCATGGCGTCTGGCGGGCGCGGCGCGATGCGCGCGTCCAAGCTCGGCGAGAACCTGCTGTGGGTCGGCGGCGACGGCACGCGCGGCTGGGTGTTTCGGCTCGATCACGAGCCGACGAGCCTGATCGTCTACGACCACGTCGACGATCGCGTGTGGGGCCAGGCGTTTGACAACCGCGGTGGCGGCGACTTTACGATGCTCACGCCGCGCAGCGTGCGCGTGCTTGCGGGCATGGCGCCGATCCAGGGCGATTACACGGTGCGCCGCATTGCGGGTGCGGCTGCAGGCGCGCCGGTGCACGAGCGTTTCGAGCTGCATTGGGCGCCGTTCCCCAAGGTGGAGGGCGTGATGCGCTTTGATGCGGCCGGCCTGCCGACCCAGTTGGTCGTGAACAACGGCGCGGGCAATGAGATCATCCGCGCGACCCTCTCCGAGTACGCGACCGCGCAGGCGGCGAACCTCGCGCAAGGCGCGTGGCCGAAGGTCGCGCGTCGCATCGAGGTGCATGCGAGCGAGCCCAAGGCCGAGGTGCGCCTGTACCTCGACGAGCCGGTGGCGATGGTCAAGCGCATGAAGCCGAAGTTCTTCATGCTCGACGAACTCACGACGCAGCTGCGGCCTGATTCGGTGGCGCACTACGTGCCTGCGGACGCGCCGACTGCCACTGCCAAGCCGCCTGTTGCCAAGCCGACCTCCGGCGCGGGCAAGAGCAAATGACCGAGCTGAGGCGGGTGATGTTCGCGGTGCTTGCTGCGATGGTCGCGCTGCTGAGCGCGTCGTGGTCCCGCGCGGATCTGCCTGGCCCGATGCCGCTTTCGGCGGCGGGCGACGGACATCTTTGGTGGGTCGTGCGTGCAGACGCGCAGTCGACCGGCAACGCGGCTTCAACCGCGGGCGGCGATGTCGCCGCTGCGACGGGATACGCGCTCATGCATCACGCGGTGGACGAGCCGAGGCCGACCGAACGGCTGGTCATGCGCTTTCCGCGCGAGCCCGATGCGATCGCGGCCGATGGCTGCCGCGTCGTGGTGGCGACTCCGGGCGAGCGGGGCGCGGGTGCGTTCATCGTCAGCATGTTTGCGGTCAAGAACGAGGCGACGGGCCTGTGGTTCACGGTGCCGCAGGGGATCCCGCGCGTGCTGCCGAGTCCGCCGGTGGCAGGCGAACTGCGTGCGATGGCGGTCGCGGGCGACGTGCTCTTTGCGATCATCCGCGTGCGCGAGGCGCTCGGCAGCGCCAACGCCAATGGTCCCGCCGAGCTGTGGTTCGGAAGCGTTGCGTGCGAGTCGGGCGCCGCGGCGCAGTGGACCAAGCATGCGTTGCCCGACCTGGACATGTCGGAGCCCGTGCGCCTGTTTGCGCGCGGCGGCGCGCTGGCAGCCGAAGGCGCGCGCGATGGACGCGCGGCTTTTGCAGACTTCCGCGACGGCAAGTGGTCGGTGGAGCCGCTGGCACGCGCCGGTGCTGGGATCGACGCGCGTACAGCGCTCGGCGGCATGGAGATCTCGGGGCGCAGCGTGCTCGTCGAGCGCGCGCTGATCGCGGGCGAGGCTCCGCGCGTGCGGCTTGGACTTGTGCGCGACGGTCAGGTGCAGCCGTGGGCGGATTTCGAAGAGCCGACGCAGCCGTGGTCGGTGGCGCCGTTTGGCGCCAGCGCGACGCTGCTCGAGGTGCCGACCGAAGGCGTCGATCGTGGCCACGCGGTGGTGCGCGGGATTTCGTTCTCGCAGGGCGAGCCGCTGGCGGCGATCTCGCTCGCGCCACCTGGGTTCGTGTCGGGCAGCTGGATCCACCTTCCGATCCTCGGCGTGCTGTCGGTGGCGCTGGTCCTGGCGGCGGTGATCTTCGGATCCGAGGCGTATCTCGAAGGCCGCATGCGGAGCCTGCACGGCAAGACCCCCGAGCAGGTGCTCAAGCTGGTGGAATCGCTCGAGCGTTCCCGTCCGCGCGGCGCATCGCTCGGTCGTCGCGGCGCGGCGATGGCGATCGACCTGCTGCCTGGGCTGATCGTGGTCTGGGCGATCGTGGGAGGGCGGCCGGGCAACCTGCTGCAGATCCCCGCGTTCCTTCCTGATCTTGGCGCGAACCTGCCCGCGATCTGGGTGTTCGCCTCGGGCTGGGTGTTTGCGTCGCTCGGCGACATCTGCTTCGGGCGGTCGCTGGGTAAGTGGATCGTTGGCTTGCGGGTGATCCGATCGACGGGCGGTCCGGCTTCGGCTGGGCGGCGCGCGCTGCGGTCGCTGGCGTCGGCGATCGCCGTGGCCAGCCCCGTGGTGATGCTGCTGTCGATGCTGCATCCGCGGAGCGACGGTCCTGCCGAGATGCTCACGGGCACCGCCGTGGTCGACGCCCGAGCGTACGCGGCGCTCGAGTCGGCTCGGTCGACCGCCGCCGACGCTCCGTCGGGCGGGAACGACCCGGTCTGAGCAGTTTCTGCCTTTTGAGGATTCTCTTCTTGCCTGCCGATGTACCGAACAGGCTCGGTGCCTTCGGGATTCTGTTCCGTAGGTCGGGCTTGGGTAGATGCCGCGCGTGCCAAGGATTGGCACGCCAGCGCCGCAAGAAAGGGCGCACTCGGAAGGATTCTGAGGCCAGCGATGTCGGACACGCCGTCAACCGATCCAACTCCCGCAGCCAAGCCCTCGCCGTCGCCGTCGCCGGCGCGCGCGTGGCGCGATGCGTGGCAGATCCCGTTGCTGGTGATCGGCGCGGGTGGCGTTGCCGCTGCGATCTGGTTCGGCACGGCGCGAAAGCCTGCGAACGACTTCGAGGGTGCGCTCGATCAGGCTGAGAAGTACATCGAGGGCCGCGACATCCCCGTCGCGCGCAAGATCCTCGACGAGGTCGTCGCACCGCACATCGCCGGGGCGCCCGAGGAGTTCGTCCATCGCTACGAGGCGCTGCGCGCCGATTTCGCCGCCGAGGAACTCGCCGAGCGAAAGGACGGCTCGCAAGCCGACCACGAAGCGGTCGCCAAGCTCTACGAAACGGCGCTCGCGCACGGTGCGGATCTCGATGATCGCCAGTACGCGCGCTACGCGAACGCGCTCGAGGGCGCCAAGCGCAACTCCGACGCGATCGCTGCGGCTGAGAAGGCCGGCGACCACGATCGCGCGCGCAAGCTCGAGGTGCGATTCGGCCGCAAGCGGGTCGAGGACGCGTACGAGGCCGCGCGTGCTGCGAACGGATCGCGCACCGCCGCGGCGGAAACCGACAAGTTCTTCAAGGAGCACGAGGCGTTCCGCTCGTTGCGCCGGATTTCCGCGGATGACCGCGCGTGGGCCGCTGGTCTCGCGGCGCGGCTGCGGCTTGCGTCGGGACGCGTCGCCGACGCCACCGACCGCCTGCTGGTCGAGCTGCGGCTGGCCGAGCGTGCGTCGCAGGTCGGCGACATCGTCTCGCAGCAGGAGTTCGCGCAGCTTTGGTATCTGCTGGGCGAGGGCTTCCGCCAGCAGGACAAGTTCTCCGACGCCGAGCATGCGCTCGAGCAGGCCCATGAACTCGCGCAGCGTTCGTCGCTGGTCGCGGGCGAGATCGATCTCGCGCTCGGCCGCACCAAGCTCGCGCTCGATCGCGCGGAGGACGCGCATGAGATCTTCGACCGCGGCGTGCAGGCCGAGCATCCCGCTGCCCTCAAGCAGGCGCTGACGCTCGGCCGCGCCAACGCGCGCGCGCTGCTCGGCGACATCGACGACGCGCTGCGCGACTTCGACACGCTGGTCGCGCTCTCCGAGAAGGGCGCGCTTTCGCCCGCGGTTGCCGGCGAATCGCTGCGCACGCTCAACGCCCTCGCGCGCAACGAACTCGGCGACGAGAAGTATCCGAACGCGATCGCCTTCGCGCAGCGCGCGACGGCGTTCGGCTCGCGCGATGTCGACGGCGCGAACGCGTTCATCACGCTCGCGGAGAGCTGCTACCGCCAGGCGCAGCTCATGCGCGCGGCCGCGATCGAGCGCTCGGGCAGCCCGACGGAGATCGACCCCGAGGACCGCGCGGAGATCAACGCGCAGTTCAGCCGCGCGGGCAAGAGCTACTCGAGCTACCTCGAGACCGACTCCGCGAAGGACTTGCCCGCGGTGCAGCGCTCGATGCTGCACTTCAGCGCGGCCGACGGGTTCGAGTGCGCGGGCGATCTCGGGCTTGCGCTGATGCACTTCGCGCGCGCGACGGACATCCTGCCTGAAGGCGACAGCAAGCGCACCGAGAGCTACCTGCGCATGGGCAACATCTACAGCCTGCGCGGCGAGTACGACAAGGCCAAGGAGTCGTACGAGCGCGTGTACAAGATCACGCGCAACGATCCGCGCGTCGCGATGCCGCTGTGCCGCGCGCTCGTCGCGAGCCGCGACACCGCGGGCGCGCTCGCGCAGCTCAAGAAGATCCTCGAGGGCGGCGCCGGCCTGCGACCCGACAGCGAGCAGTACCAGGAGGCGCTCGATCTCTACGCGAAGCTCGCGTTCGACCGCGGCGACTTTGTCGCGAGCGCCGAGCGCCTGCGCGAGCTGGTCGACCGCAATCCGAACGACGTCGCGGTCGGCGAGCGGCAGTTCCGTCTCGGCCTGAGCCTGCAGCAGATCGCCAAGGCCGCGCGCGACGAAGCGTCACGCGACGACCTCACCGGATCGCGTCGCTCGCAGGTCGAGCGCGCGGCGTCGGATCGCACGCTCGAGGCGCAGCGCGCGTTCCAGTCGAGCATCGACGCGCTCGAGGGCCGCGGACGCGCGCTCGACGGCCTCGGCCGCGACATGCTGCGCAACGCGTATCTCCAGCGCGCGCACTGCGCGTTCGACCGCGCGCAGTACAAGGAAGCGATCGACTTCTACGAGACCGTCGACCGCAAGTACGCCGACAGCGCGTCGAGCGTGGTCGCGCTCGTGCAGATCGTCAATGCCGCCGACGCGATGGGCGACCTGTCGCGCGCGGAGGCCGCGCACACGCGCGCGCTGCGCCGCATCGAGAGCCTGCCTGACCAGGCGCTCGTCGGCGACGGCGGAATCCTCGCCCGCGAGGACTGGAAGACCTGGCTCCGCAACCATCCGCCCGGCGCGACCAAGGTCGCTGGCGCGACGGAACAGAAGCAGGAGTCGCACCGATGAGCGCTTCGCGACTTTGCGAGATCGCGCAGATCCGCGTGTCGTCGGCGCGCGCGATGCGCGCGCTTTCGGAGCACGAGCCGCATGTGCTCGGCGCCGTCGATGCCGCTGCGCGCGGCGAGATCGCGCAGGGCGAGGCGGAGGACATCCTCGCGTCGCACCTCGGCGCGCGCGAGTCGTGCATCGCGTCGATGCGCAGCTTCGACACCGAGTGGCGCGAGCTCTCGCGCGACGTCGCGAGCCTGCCTGCAGCGGAGAGCGACGAATTGCAGGCGCTTTCGCGCGATTTCCTCGCGCTGCTCTCCGAGATCGAGTCGTCCGACGCGCGCTTTGCCGCCGAGCTCGGCGAGCGCCGTCGCCAGGCCAGCGTCGAGATCGCGCGCGCCGACACGGGCCACGCCGCGCATCGCGCGTACGGGCCGCGTTCCGATTCGCAACCACGATTCACCGACAGGAAGGGCTGATGAGCGCGATGCCGAACACAGCTTCCTCGACGGTCGTCGCTGCTGCGGCGAGTCCGATGGGCAACGCGGATTTCGCCGAGTTCATGCGGTCCTTCTCCGAGGCGACCACTCGGCTGCAGGAGACGCATGCCGCGCTGACCTCGCAGGTCGAGCGTCTGCAGGCCGAGCTCGCCGAGGCCAACGAGCGTCTGCGCCGCTCGCGCTCGCTTGCCGCGCTCGGCGAGATGGCCGCGGGCATCGCGCACGAGATCCGCAATCCGCTGGGCGCGATCGCGCTCAACGCCGAGATGCTGCAGCAGGATGTCGCGGATCGCCCTGATTCCACGGCGTGCGTCGACAAGATCCGCCGCGCGGCCGACCGGCTCGACCGCATCGTGGGCGATGTGCTCAGCTTTGCGCGCGACACGCGCGTGCACGCCGTGCCGACGACGGCGCGCGAGATCTTCGACATCGCCGTCGCCGACTGCGAAGGCGTGCTCGCCAAGGAAAACGTTGCGATCCGCTGCGAGGTCGACGGCGCGTGCGAGCTCGGCGCCGACAGCGCGCTGGTCGCGCAGGCCGTGTCGAACCTCGTGCGCAACGCCGTCGAGGCGATGCGCGGCGCGACGGTTCGCGAGATCACGCTCGCCGCGCGCGAGGCGCGCCTTCGCACCGCCGACGGCATTCGCCGCGGATTCGTCGTCCTCTCCATCGAGGACACGGGCCCGGGCATTCCCGCCGAGGCGCGCGAGCGCATCTTCAATCCGTTCTTCACGACCCGCGAGGAAGGCACCGGCCTCGGCCTCGCGATCGTGCACCGCATCGTGGACGCGCATGGCGGGATGACCGCGTGCGTCGACTCGACGCGGCGAATCGATGGCAAGCAGGTCGGTGCGAGGCTCGAGCTTTCTCTTCCGCTCGAGCATTCGCGGATGGCGGCGGCCGAGGGCGTGTCCCTCGGCGAGGCGGTGCGCCGACGGATCGGCGGAAGTTCTCACGTCCACGCAAACGCTGGATGAAGGAGTTGCAGCATGGGCAGGATTCTCGTTGTTGATGACAAGGAACTCATGCGCGACAGCGTCGCGGCGATCCTCAGCCGCAAGGGCCACACGGTGGTCACGGCCGCCGATGGCAGCGCGGCGCTCGCGCGCATCGCGGACAAGCGTCCCGAGTGCATCGTGACCGACCTGCAGATGCCTGGCATGAACGGCCTCGAGCTGCTCGAGCAGATCCGCAAGATCGACGCCGAGCTGCCGGTCGTGTTCATGACCGCGTTCGGCAGCGTCGAGACCGCCGTCGAGGCGATGAAGAAGGGCGCGTTCGACTACGTCACCAAGCCGTTCTCAGGCGACGAACTGGCGATCTCCGCCGAGCGCGCGCTCGAGCACGCGCGGCTTCTCCGCGAGAACCAGGTCCTGCGCGCCAACGCCGCGCCGCAGACGCGCCGCGCGCAGAGCCACCGCATGATCGGCTCGGGCCCGGTGATGGAGGAGCTGCGCTCGCGGCTCACGCCGATCTCCGCAAGCCACGGCACCGCGCTCGTGACCGGCGAATCCGGCACGGGTAAGGAAGTCGCCGCGCGCTTCATCCACGAGAACAGCCCGCGCGCGAGCGGCCCGTTCCTCGCGATCAACTGCGCCGCGCTGTCGAGCGCGCTCCTCGAGAGCGAGCTCTTCGGCCACGAGAAGGGCGCGTTCACCGGCGCCGACCGTCTCCGCAAGGGACGCTTCGAGCTCGCCGACGGCGGCACGCTGCTGCTCGACGAAATCAGCGAGATTCCGCCGGACCTGCAGGCCAAGCTCCTGCGCGTCCTGCAGGAGAAGAGCTTCGAGCGCGTCGGCTCGAGCGTTCCGCAGAAGGCCGACGTGCGCATCATCGCGACGACCAACCGCGATCTCGCGCGCGAGGTCGACGGCGGGCGATTCCGCGGCGACCTGTACTTCCGACTCAACGTGCTGCCGATCCGCATGCCTGCGCTGCGCGAGCGCGCGAGCGATGTCAGCGAGCTCGCCGAGCATTTCCTCGGTCTCGTCGCCGACCGCGAGGGCGGCAAGCGCAAGAAGCTCTCGAAGGACGCGCTCGCGCTGTTCGAGCAGTATTCGTGGCCGGGCAACGTGCGCGAGCTGCAGAACCTCTGCGAACGCGCCGCAGTGCTCGCCTCGGGCGACACGATCTCGGCCGACCTCGTCGCGCCGTGGCTGGTCGCCAACAACGGCGCGCCCGCGATCAACGGTTCCGCCTCGCAGAACGGCGGCGTCGGCGTGCGTCTGTCGCGCCCAAACGGCGGCGAATCGCGCGTTGCCAACGAATTCCCCGTGATCGAGACGTTTGCCGCTGCGGCTGCTGCGGTCACGGCTGCGCCTGCGCCAGTCGGCGACGGCACGGGCATCCCCAGCCTCGTGTGCGACGGCGCGCTCACGCTCGACGAAATCGAGCGTCGCTCGATCGTCGCGACGCTCGAGCGCTTCCGCGGGCACCGCCAGAAGAGCGCGAAGGCGCTCGGCATCGGCGTCCGCACGCTCGGCCTCAAGCTCAAGAAGTGGAAGGAAGAGTCGCTGGTCCCGCTCGAGCTTTGAGCGGGCGCTGACCGGGCTCTGGCCACGCGATGCATCAGGAGTACACGCCATGATCGACGGATTCCTCGGCAGTTCCTCGCTTCCCGCGCTTGAGCGCTCGATGCAGTTCATGTCGGCGCGCCAGAAGCTGCTCGCCGGCAACCTGGCCAACGTCGAGACGCCCGGATTCCGCCCGAGCGACGTCGATCCGAAGGCGTTCCAGGCGTCGCTGCGCGAGGCGCTCGAGGCCGACAGCGTGAACGAGCAGGGGAGCCTCGAGTTCGACAGCTCCGCGCCCGTGTCGTTCAGCGACCGCGGCACCGAGCTCAAGCCCGAGGCGCTCGGCGAGAACGTGATGTTCCACGACGGCAACGACCGCAGCGTGGAACGGCTCATGCAGAAGCTCTCCGAGAACGCCTACGCGTTCCGCATCGCCTCGCAGCTGAGCCGACGCGAATTCGACCTGATCAACACCGCGATCCGCGAACGGCCCTGAGCCGGAGAAACCCGCGCCTCGCGCCTAAGGAATCCACACCATGTTCGGCGTCTTCGACATCTCCACCTCTGCCCTCGTCGCCACCCGGACGCGACTGGACGCGATCTCGGCCAACATGGCCAACGTCGACGTGCCCGTCGACCCGAACAGCAAGGAGACCCCGTTCTCCGAGCGCGTGGTCTACCTCGCCCAGGGCGACCCGACCTCGGGCGCGGCCGATGGCGTGCATGTCGCCGCGATCCTGCCGCGCAACGACTTCCGCAAGGTCAAGGACCCCAAGAACCCGATGGCCGACAAGGACGGGTTCGTAAGCTACGCCAACATCGACCCCGTGATCCAGCAGTCGAACGCGATGCTGGCCAGCCGGACCTACGACGCCAATCTTGCCGCCATCGAGGCGTCCAAGTCGATGATCGACGCGGCGCTCAGGATCATCGCCTGACCCCGCCGTGCGCCGCTGGCACGGCATATGCTGAAGTCCCCGCGAGGAAACCCGGTGTCCGAGGCTGCTTCCGCAGTCCGAGGCCGCAGGGCAAAGCAGAATTGAGCTCGCCATGATGGATCCGCTCGGCATCGTCTCTCGCGTGAACACCCAGTCGACCGGTGTCGTGCGTCCCCAGCAGGACGCCGGCGGTGCCGACTTCAAGCAGGAACTGCTCGACGAGATGCGCAAGGTCAACGAGATGCAGCAGGACGCCTCCAAGGCGACCAACGACCTGCTCACGGGCCAGCGCGACGACCTCGAAGGCGTCATGATCGCCACCCAGAAGGCCGATTCGGCGTTCCGGATGCTCCTCGCCCTCCGCAACAAGGTTGTGGATGCGTATGACGAGGTGAAGAATATTCGCGTTTAAGCGGCGATTTTGAGCGGTCGCAGCGTAGTTTGAGCGGTCGCGGCTTGCGGCCGCTTCCTCTGGCGGGGTCCGCGTGGGGTGTTGATCGCGCTCAAGCGAGCGCGCGCACGGCGCGAGCGCGACGATTTTGAGCGGTCGCGGCGTAGTTTGAGCGGTCGCAGCTGCGGCTGCTCCCGTAGTTTGAGCGGTCGCGGCTTGCGGCCGCTTCCTCTGGCGGGGACCACGTGGGGTGTTGATCGCGCCCAAGCGAGCGCGCGCACGGCCCGAGCGCGACGACTACCGCGCGCAGAAATCGCCACTTCGACGCGCACTCTTTGCGGAGTGAAACACATCCTTGCCGATGAGGCTTCTCTGACTGCGTGAC
>CAITDI010000094.1 GCA_903891095.1 uncultured bacterium
GCGGATCGCGAAGCCAGCCCGCTCGAGCGACTGCTGCACGGTCGAGGCGAAGACGCCTGCGTGGTAGACGTAGGCCACATCGCCGGGGAAGAGCTTCCATGCCTCGGTCCAGTCGGCGCGGTCGTCGTTCATGACCTTGCCCATGCGTGCGGTGTTCCCGGTGAGCCCGGCGTCCATGCGCCACTCGGGGTCGTACTCCACGCCGTAGGGCGGGTCGGTGACCATGAGCGCGGGCACCGCGCCGTCGAGGAGCCGGGCGACGTCCGTGGCGCTCGTCGAGTCGCCGCACAGGAGGCGGTGCTTGCCGAGGAGCCAGAGGTCGCCGGGCTTCGTGATTGGGTCGGCGGGCTTCTCCGGGACGGCGTCGGGATCGGTCAGCCCCTCGGTACCGGCGGGCGCGAGCAGCTTCGCAAGCTCCTCCTCGTCGAAGCCGAGAAGGGTCCAGTCGATCCCTGCGCCGCGGAGGGCATCGAGCTCGATCGAGAGCATGGCGTCGTCCCAGGACGCGAGCTCGGCGGTCTTGTTGTCGGCCAGGCGGTAGGCGCGCACCTCGTCGGGGGTGAGGTCGGTGGCCACGTGGACGGGGACGGTCGCGAGGCCGAGTCGCTGGGCGGCCCGGAAGCGCGTGTGGCCTGCGACGATGATGCCGTCGGCGTCGACGACGATCGGCTGGCGGAACCCGAACCGGCGGATGCTCTCGGCGACGGCCTCGACCGCGTCGTCGTTCTGTCGCGGGTTGTTGGCATAGGGGCGGACGGCATCGAGCGGACGGAGCTCGACCGACATAGGTGCGGGGGCTTCAGGCGACATGACCTTCTCCTTGGTTGGCGTGGTGATCGGGCGACGCGCACAAGGGCGCGACGTTGGCTTGTGCGGCGAGGCGTGCGCGGGTGGCGCAATGGTTGCCGTGGACGCGACGGGCGCCTCCTGTGGCAACGTGGCGGGCTCCGTGGGCCAAGGGCGAGGGCCGCGACCCACGCGAAACAAACTCACTCGCGATTGCCTGCTCCTCCGACGGGCCAAGCGAGGCTTTCAGGCGCCCGGGAGGACCCAATCGTTCAGATCCGTCCGAGATATTGCAGGGGCCTCGTTGAAGGATCTCCGACGCGCGGAGGGCCTGTTTTGTAGATGTTTTAGAGAAGAGAGAGATATTCTTCATTCCTTCTCTCCCTCCACCCGCGCGCACACGCCCACGCGTACGCGCGCGAAGTTCTTGGGAACGATTGAATTATTGAAGTCAGGCCAGCGCATACACCGTCCTCGGGCGCGTGGCGGTCGACTCGGTGCGCATCACGATCTGGCCTGTTTCCAGCAGGTTTTCGATGACTTCGCCACGCTCGCGCTTGCTCAGCCACTGCGTGCGGCGGCACAGATCGGACGCGGAGATCTTTCCTTCAACCGCGCGAATTGCACGAAGCACCCGCTTCTGCCGCGAGTCGAACTGGCCATCCGAAACCCATGCGTGCGCGAGGTGGAGCATCCGTCTGGTCAGGTGTTCCGACACGGCGCACGCCCACTCCGCCGCCTCCTGGCCCACCACCGGCTTCGCACGGTCTGCGCTGCACGCATGGACGAGCGCCAGCCTGCACGCCTTCTCCTCCGCACGCGCCCACAGCGACCGCCCCGGCGAGTCCTTGGCAAGCTCCGCGTCGACCGTGAGCGCGAAGCGGTCGTAGACCGCGACCGCCTCGGGCGTGGTCGGGACGACGACGGGATCGGGATTCGTCCGCCGCAGGTCGCCGCCCGGCGCGAAGTCGCCCCACCAGCGGGCCGCTTCGAGGATCGGTTCGGGGATCGCCGTCGCATGTGCGCGCTGGCGCACCGCGGTCGAGTCGGCCTCGAAGACGAGGAGCCGCGCCATGAAGCCGTCTGCGAGCGCGTCGGCGGTCAGCGACTCGAAGAAATGCTCGGGCACCGTGGTGCCGTAGACGATCGCGCACGGGCGGTCGATCACCTTGTTGCGCTTCGCGTCGGCGTAGGCCTTGCCCTTGAAGACGGTGTCGGCGCTCGAGTAGAGCTTCATCAGCGCCGTGAGCACGTTGTAGAGGTGCGGCGCCTTCTTCGCGTCGCCGATCGTCCGGAGGAAGCGGCCGAACTCGTCGAACTGAAAGAGCGACGCCAGGTTGATCTCGAGGGCGCTGACGAGGCCAGCGTCGCTCGCGAGGTCCTCGTTCGCTTCGAGCGCGTCGAGACCGGCATGGAAGAGCACGTTCTTCGACACCTTGCGCGCGTGGTCCTTGCCAGCGCCCGATGGCGCGACGCCGACGGCGTAGAGGTTCGTCCGGTTGCCGCGCTCATCGCGCACCTTGCGGCCCGCAAGCACCGCCTGCAGCGTGATGGCGCCCGCGAGCGCGAGCACTGGCTGCGGCCGGTGGGCGGTCGCGAGGTTGTGCGCCATGACGTCGGCGATGAATCCAGGCACGCGCAGCAGTTGCTCGGGAAACGGCCCCGGGTCGGGCGGACCGTCGGATGCAGCAGGGGCGTCGCCCTCGCGTGCCTCGCTCTGACAGAGGCTGAAGTTCGAGAGGTCGACGCCGAGGTCGGCCGCCTTGCGCTCGTCGCGCAGCCAGCCGTAGGGCCGCGAGTGCGGCTTGCGCTCGGCGTCGTTCACCTTGTGCGAGAGCTCGGCCTCCGACCACGGCGGATCGCAGCGGTGGTTGTAGTGGTCGCGCAGGATCGCGAGCGCCCTCGGCGGGGCGATGCCGAATCCATGGACGAGCGCCGTGGCCGCGGCGTAGGTCGCGGCGTGCCCGCCCGAACCGGAGATCGCCGGAGGCATTCGGTCGAGGTAGGCGATCGCACGCCGCTCGACGTGCTCATCGTCCGCCGCCCCGCCCTGGCCCACCGGCTCGGCGATGCGGTGCCTGCGCGCGATCACATGGTCGGCGAGGCGCTGCACGCAGGCCTCGAGTTCCTCGGCGTCGATCGTCGCGGGGATGCCATCGAGCGCGTCGTAGCGTTCGCCGCTCGGATGAATGCTCGGGCCGACGATGGTCTGCGCGCCGGTGCTTCGGAGCTCGACGATCATCGAGCGGTCGACAGGGTCGCGGAACTGCCGCGTGCGGGCGCCTTCGGCCACGTACCACCTGTGGCTCGCCTTGCTCGACTCGCGGCCCGTGACGCAGGCGGTGGGCGGCAGGAAGCGCTCCGCGGCCTCGCGTGCCTCGGGGCAGTCGAGGTCGACGTCGACGAGCCAGCCAGAGGGCTCGCCGAGCAGGACGCCGATGTTGGCGTCGCCCGCGAAGTGGCGCTCGGCGTCGCCTGCGCCGATGCGGAGCTTCTGCCAGCCGGGAATGAGCGGACCCTTCGATCCGTGCGGGACAGGGACCGGGCACCAGCCCCTCGCGATGCACGCAAGGGCC
>CAITDI010000095.1 GCA_903891095.1 uncultured bacterium
AACACATACTGCTGCTCCCAGCGGCGGCGCAGCGTCTTGCCCTGCTCCTCGCCGAGCTCGTGATGCAGCAGCATGAGCGCGCTGAACTCCGCGAGCCCCTCGCTGATGATGTTCCCGCCAGGCCCCTTGCCGGGCATCACGATGTTGCCCCACCACTGGTGCCCCGATTCGTGCGCGACGATGTAGTACGCGACGTCGAGCGTGCCCGTCTCCTCCTCGTCCTTGCTCACGGGCCGCGACATGTAGCCGATTCCCTCGGAGAACGAGATGTTTCCCGGGAAGCCCTGCGCATATCCCGCAAGGCCGGGGAACTGCGTCACGCGCAGGTTCGTCCACGGATACGCGGCGTACCACGCGCTGTAGTTCTTGCGCGCGGCGTCGAGCGCCTTGACCATCGTGTCGACGTTGGCGGGCGTGCGCGGCGAGTAGAACACGGTCGTCGCCTCGCCCTTCTTCGCGTCAAGCGGTCCGCCGACGATGTTGAAGAAGCGCACGGGATGCTCCGTCTCCCACACGGTGCGGCGACGGCCGTCGACGACGGTCGATTCCCTCTCGGTGCCGCACGCGTTGACCGTCCAGTCCGCGGGGCCTTCGACCGCGAGCTTGACCTGCGTGGCCCACGCGGGACCAAAGCCAGGATCGACGCGCGACTTCCAGTGGTCGCGCGGATACTCGCGCGCGTCGCGCGAGTTCCTGTCATCCAAGCCAACGCCGTCGGAGAAGCCCGGAATCGGCAGGAAACTCGGGCTAAAGCTCGTGAGCACCACGCCCGACGGCAGCACGAACTCGCTCGCGCCTGCGCCCGAACGCGTCCAGCCCTTCGGGAACGAACCCTTGAGCCTGAAGCTGACCGTCACCGTCTCGTCGCGCCCGAGCGGCGCCGCGGGGCGGATCACATAGAGCCCGCTGCGGTTCTCGATGCACGGCGAAGGCTGGTCCTTCTTGGTCGGATCGGTGGCGACGCCATTCACGGTCCAATCGGAGCTCTCGAAATGCGGGCCGACCGTGATCGGCACCTCGGCCATCGGCGTCATGTGCGGATTGCGCAGCACGTACGTCGCCGCGACCTCGAGCGAGCGCGTCTCGGGAAAGAGCTTGACCTCGCCGTCGACCCTGTCGAGCGCGGGGACGGGGACGTCTTCCCAGGTCTTCGAGTTGCGCTTCCAGTACGCGCGCTGCGCCTCGCGCTGCGGCGCGCCTTGGAAGCCATTGCGCACCGAGAGGCCCGCGTACGCGCCGAGCGAAATCACGGGAATCGCCGCAAGAACCGGCACCAGCGCGCCGCGCAGGAACGCAGCGGGCTTCATGCGATCGGCGATCGCGCGGAGATCGGGCAGACGCCGCGGCCACATCGACAGCGTCGCGACGATGAAGAACGCCGCGAGCGCGAGCACCGTGAGCCGGTTCACCAGCATCGCCTGCCACATGAAGCCGAGGCGATCGAGCTCGCTCCACTGCACCGCGCTCCACATGTGCCACGAAGTGAGCCAGTTCATGTAGCCGAACTGCGTCGCGAAGCCCGTGCCGATGAGCGCGCCGAGCGCGACGCCGTACACGACGAAGCGGTTGCGCAGCATCGCGTACAGGAACGCGGTGAACGCGCACCACACGATCAGCGTCGGCGCGAGCAGCACGCCGAGGATGAGGAAGAGCACGGGCACGTCGAACTCGACGGCGATTCCCGTGTCAAAGGCCTGCTTTCCGAGCACCATCGCGATCGCGAGCGCGGCGCAGCCGATGATCACGAGCGCCATCACGGCGTTCGCGAGCACCTTGCCCGCGAGCACCGACGCCGTCGGCACCGGCGACGCGCGGAAGATCGCGCTCAGCCCGCAACGCTCCTCGCGCACGAGGCTTTCCACCGTGTAGAACAGCGTGAGGAAGCACAGGAGCAGCGTGAGCGTGTTGAACGCGCCCGCCGCGCCGATGCCCGTCGTCATCAGGAGCTGCGTGTCGAGCGGCCCTTGGCGGAAGCTGGTCGCGCCCCACACCTGCAGCAGGATCATCGGACCGAACAGCCACACGCCGGGCGACCGCAGAAGCGCGCGCGTCTCGTAGCGCACGATGTCGATCGTTCCGCGCACGAAGCCCGGCGCCGCGACGGTCGCTTCGGGATTTCCACCGCGCGCGGCGATCGCTGCATGTTCGCCGCCTGCTGCCGCGGCTGCGGCGACTTCAGCCTCGGCCAGCAGCTTCTGGATGTCGCCGACGCGAAGATCGTCATGCTCGGTGCGCGCAAGGCGACGGCCCGTCGCCCAGACAGCGGCAAGTCCCGCGGCAACGAACGCAAGGCGGCTCGCGACGATCAGCGCGTCCATCGCGACAGGCGCCGTGTTGTAGAAGGCGACGCCACGGTCCTCGTTCACGTATGTGCGCGTGAACCATCGGAATCCCGTGACGTCGGCGGCCTGCATCAGGCGATCGACCCACGACGGAAGCCACTCGGGATTGAAGCTCCACACGAAGAAGATGCCGCTGACGAGGATCACGACCGGCAGCGAGAACACCAGCACAGGCTGCTTGGTGCGCACGCCGAGCCACATCGAGAGCCCGCCGATGAAGACGACGCTCGGAAGCGCGAAGATCACCAGCGGCCCGATGTAGTTCCACAGCGCGAACGCCGTGCGGACGCGCTCGTTCTCGTCGATCGGATAGAGCTGGTAGAGCCCGATCTCGACCACGAGCCACGCGGCCAGGATCACCGCGAGCACGCTGCACGCGCCGAGAAATCGCGAGTACGCGTACTCGACGTGCGAGATCGGCGTCGACGCGACGAGTCGGTTGATCTTGCGGTCGAAGTCGGAGAGCACGGGCATGCCGCACGCGACCGCCGTGAAAAACGGCAGGATCAGCGTGCACAGCGCCGCACCGCAGAACGCGAGGTTGAACGCGGAGTTGATCGCGATCTTCGCGGAGCCCGTGTCGGCGCCGCCCGCCTTCACCTGCACGCCGCCGGCGACGAAGCCGAAGGTCATGAGCCCGAACACCGCGAACATGATGATGTTGATCGGGCGCTTCCAGAATGTCGCGAGCTCGAGCCGCGGAAACGCGAGCACCCGTTGAAGCAAGCGGCCGATCAAGCGGCACCTCCGGCCATCACCGGAACGGCGTGCGACAGTGCAGGCGGCAGCTCATGCTGCGCGCAGCGCATGAGCACGAGGTACGCGTCCTCGAGCGTGCCCGTGCTGCGCTGGAATCCGGCGGGCGCGCTCATGCCGCTGCCGACGAACACGCGCACTCGGTTGTTGCGGCCCTCGTGCAGCACGGCGCTGATCACGCGGTGCTGCTTGGCGAACGCGGGCAACTCGGCGTCGGCGACATAGCCCTCGTAGATGAGCCCGTCGACCGCGTTGCGCGCGGCGCTCGGCGTGGTGTCGGCGACGACTTCGCCCGAGCGAATCACCGCGAGACGCGGGCAGAGCGTGGAGACATCGTCGACGATGTGCGTCGAGAGCAGCACGACGCGCCCCGCGCTCATCTCGGCGAGCAGCCGGTAGAAGCGCTGGCGCTCCTCGGGATCGAGGCCCGCAGTCGGCTCGTCGACGATGAGCACGCGCGGATTGCCCGCGATCGCCTGCGCGAGGCCGAGGCGCTGGCGCATGCCGCCCGAGTAGCCGCCGACCTTGCGCTTGGCGGCGCTGGTGAGGTTCACGCGCTCGAGCAGTTCGTCGGCGAGCGCGCGACGGCCCTTCGGCCCCGAGACGCCCTTCATCTTGAGCAGGAACTCCAGCATCGCGCGGCCCGAAAGATCGGGATAGAAGCCGAAATCCTGCGGGAGATAGCCGAGCCGCTCGCGCATGAAGCGCGGGTTCTCGACGACGTCGGTGCCGTCGAGCAGCACCTTGCCCGCGGTCGGCTCGATGAGACCCGCGACGATGTTCATGAACGTCGACTTGCCCGCGCCGTTCGGGCCGAGCAGGCCGAACATGCCCTCGGGGATCTCGAGGTCCACGCCGCGCAGCGCGCAGACGGGGCCGGGGTGGATCTTGACGAGGCCGCGAATGGAGAGAGGTGCGGTGTGCATGTATTGCTCTTGCTGTCGGAGTTGCTGCTGGAGTTGATGCCGCCGTTGATGCCGGCGTTGATGCGTTCGTTCACTTCTTCGCGCTGCGGACGGTGACGCGTCCGTTGCTGGTGTCGATCTTCGCGATCGCCTTCGAGGCGTCGCCGACCGTCATGGTGTTCGTGCCCTGCTTGCGCACGACTTCGCCGCCGGAAAGGTCGATCTTGCCGTTGCTCGTGTCGGCGGCCACGGTGCCCTGCCAGCCTTCGCCGAGCTCGAGCAGGACGGAGCCGTTCGAAGTGTCGAGCTCGAGATTGCCCTGCGCCTGCGGCGCGAGCGTGATCTCGATGCGGCCGTTCGATGTGTCGGCGACGACCGGCGCGAGCACGCCCGACGCGACGATCGCGCCGTTCGACGAGCGCGCGTCGATCGGACCCGCGTAGTCCGTGAGCTTGATCGAGCCGTTGCTCGTCTCGAGCTTCGCGGGGCCTGCAAAGGCACCGACGGTGATGCCGCCGTTGGTGGTCGACACGTCGACGCCGTCGAGATTCGCCGCGCGGATCACGAGGCTGGCGGATTCGTCGGAGTAGGCAGCGGCCAGCACGGACTCGCGCGGCGGGAACTCGACGGTCACGCGCACCTTGCCAGCGGCGTCGCGCTCGGCGGTGAGCTTCGTCGCCTTCACGCGTGCGGCGGCCTTCTCTTCGGTGTCGGCGGAGCAGCGGATCGCCGCGGAAATCTGCATGGTTGTGGCCGCGGGATCGCGGATGAGCTCGACGCTGCCGTTCTCGGTGGCGACGACGACGGACTTCGCGTCGGCGACGGTCTGACTGAGCTCGCCCTTGGACGACACCTGGTTGATCGAGCAACCCGCGAGGCCGAGGATCGGCAGCGCGCAGAGCAGCAGGTTGCGGACGGGGCGAAGGATGCTGGCGGGAGAGATGCTGGGGTTCATGGGGTGGCTCCTATGGAGGTTCACTTTGCGGGCGCGCTGCTTGGCAACACCAGCTTGTGGATTTCAACGCCGATTGCGTAGCCGACGATCCCGTCCTTCGACGGCACGAGGCGGATCTTGTTGACCGCGTTGCCGAAGTCGGCGTTCGTCCAGGTCTTGCCGCCGTCGGTGGTTGCGAAACCGTGCGGCATCGCGCCGACCCAGCCGCGGTCGGCGTCGACGAACGCGATGCCGAACTCGCGCACCTTGAGCTCGTCGACGAGCGGGAGTTCCGCCCAGGTCTTGCCGCCGTCGGTGGTCTTGGCGACGAACCGCTTGGACGACGCCGGATCGGGGTTGTACGACTGCACGGTGCAGTAGCCGACGTCCTTGGTCGGGAACGAAAGCTTCCAGGTCGTCTCGAACGGCCGCGTGCTGCGATAGACCTCGCGCCAGGTCGCGCCGCCGTCGTCGGTGGCGAGGATGAGCGCGTGCGATTCCTCGACGCTCGCGCTCGTGGCCGAGGCGATGAAGCCGTGCTTCTCGTCGAGGAACTTGACGTCGAACGCCATCTGGCAGATTTCGGGGAGTTTCCCCTGCTTCCAGCTCGCGCCGAGATCGTCGGACCAGATGAACGCGGTCGGTCCGCCCACGCGGCCGACGCCGTAGATGCGCGTCTTGTGGTCGAGGTTGCCCGCGTTGATGAACGGGATCCTGAGCACGTCGAACGCGCAGAGGCCGACCACGGGCGCGCCTTCGATCGCGGTGACGGGCTGCCAGTTCGCGCCCGCGTCCTCGGTGCGGTAGAGCGGCGTCGCATCGGTCACGCCGGGGAAGTACCCGGGCCCGATGTTGCCCATGACCGCGACCTTGTCAGTCACGAACGCGAGGCAGCGCACGAAGGTGCCGGGCTTGGTGAAGACCTGCTCCCACGACTCGCCGCCGTCGGTGGTCTTGAAGATCTTGCCCGCGCCGTTGCCGTACATGCCGAGCTCGGGCGTGATGAAGGAGATGTCGTCCTGCTTGCCCCTCTTCGGTTCACCGTATTGCTCGCTGGGGAGTTTCTTCCACTGCGGGAGCGCGTCCTGCGACGCGCCGGCTGCGGCCATTCCGAGGACACATGCTGCGATGAGGGACTTCACTTCCTACCTGCCTTTTTGCGGGGTTTTCTGGTGGCCGCGGGGGCGGATGCCGAGTTGGACTTGAGGGCGGACTTCGTGTCAGCGCCGTTGCGCTTGGCGCCGCGCTTGCGCGTGACGGGCATCGCGATCACGGCCGCGAGATAGAGCCGACCCTCGCGCCGGGCCTTGCGCGCGTCCATGTAGAGCTTGACCTTCATCATCAGCTCGCGCAGCTCGAGGAACTCCTCCTGCGTGAGCCACGCGTGCTCGATCTTGCCGATGATGTTGCGATCGTCGCCCAAGCCCACGAGCTCGCTCGCCGCCGCGGAATCGCGCGCGGTGCGGCTCGCGATCTTGAGGATCGACTGCATCGTGTCGTTGTAGGCCTTGTTCGCGGTGCGGCCGGAGACCTCCTTGAAGCCCACGCGGAAGTCGTCGGCGACGAGGTCGTAGACCTGCTCGAAGCGCCGCCCGCTGCGGCGGACGCCTGCCTCGACGACCATGCCCGCGCGCTTGAGCTTGTCGATGTGGCGGTAGAGCGTGTCGGCCGGCCGGTCGAGCGCGGCGGCGATCTCGGCGATCGAGCACGGTGCGATCATGCGCATGGCCTCGACGACCTCGAGGCGCACGGGCGCGACGAGGACCGACCAGTGCTTGGGATGCGGCACATGATGGATGGCGGGACGGGGCATCGGGTCAGGATAGGCAACAGTTGTCTTTCGTCAAGCAAAGACAATGGTTGATTTTCGGAGCCGCGAAAAGGCGGCCGACCGCGGTAACCTTCTCGCCGTGCAGCCGCTTGCCGTCATTCCGCTCGACACGATGTACCTCGGGATCCCGAGGACGGCGCTGGCGTTCGTCGTGCGGGGTCCGGAAGGCGCGGTGCTCGTCGAGTGCGGCTGCGCGGTCGCGTTCGAGGGCTTGCGCGCGCAGATGGCGGAGATTGGGTTCGCGCCGCGCGACCTGCGGGCGCTGTTCGTCACGCACATCCATCTCGATCATGCGGGCAGCGCGGGGCATTTCGCTCGCGAGGGCGTGCCGGTGTTCGTCCATCCGCGCGGCGTGCGGCACCTTGCCGAGCCCGCGCGGCTGATCGCCGGCTCGCGCGCGGTGCATGGCCCCCGCTACGACCGTTTCTATGGCGATCCGCTGCCGATTGCGGCGGAAATGCTGCGTGCGGTCGAGCATGGTCGCGCGGTGCATGTCGCGGGCCTGCGGTTCGAGGCTGTCGAGACGCCGGGGCATGCGCGGCATCATCATGCGTGGGTTGCGGGCGTCGCTGGCCGCGCGGCGGAACTGGTGTTCACGGGCGACGTGCTCGGGATGATCTCGCCGTCGTCGGAGTACATCTCGATTCCCGTGCCGCCGTCGGACATCGACATTCCTGCGTGGAGCGAGTCGATCGCGCGGCTGCGCGCGTTGCCGCGTGAGCTGCGCGCGGTTTTGACGCATGGCGGCGAACGCGCGCTAGGGCTGCAGATCGATGCGTTTGTCGCGCGGATGAACGACGAGCTGCCGCTGCTTGCGGAAGTCGTGGAGCTTGCGAAGAACGATCCGATCGAGGCCGATGCGCGGTACCGCGACTTTCTCGTCCCGCGGGCGCGAGCTGGCGGCGTGAGCGAGGAGTTGATCGCTGCGCTGCTCGGGCGGGCATTTCGCGGCATGAATATCGCGGGTATCGCGGAAGCCACCGCGGCCGGCCGCTTCGCGCCCGCCCTCTGAAACGGTGCCTGGCACGTGCCGCGAGGTGCCTGGCACGTGGCTGGCACCTCACGGCACGTGCCGGGTCCCACTCGCGATGCTCGTGGCGCCAGTCGGTTCCGCTCAGCTCCGCCTTGGGTAAGAGTGCCT
>CAITDI010000096.1 GCA_903891095.1 uncultured bacterium
CGGCCTCGGCCACGGCCTCGACGCGCGCCTCGCCGCGCGCGAGCTCGGCGTCGCGTTGCGCGGCGGCGATGTCGGCGGCGCTCTTCGCGCGCACGGCGTCGGCCTCGGCCACGGCCTCGACGCGCGCGGCATCAGCGGCCCGCGCGCGAACAAAGAGCCACGTCGTCGTGCCCGCAAGCGAGCAGACGAGCAGCACCGCCGCGACCTCCAGCGGCCTCACGCCGCGACGCTGCGGCTCCATGTCCCCGAGCAGGGCACGACGTTCCTCGATACGCATCCGAGTTCTCCTTCTCGCGGGATGGACAGGCTTCCGAACGGATCGCTTTCAACGACCCGTGTCAACGACTCGGTTTCAACACCACCATCAACACCACCATCAGCACCACGATCAACACCACCACGGCTTCGCCGCCGGCTCGCAGATGATCGCCTCGCTCAGGAACGCCGCTGCGCGCTCGAGGCCTTCCTCGATCGACATCAGCGCGTCCTCGTGCTCGATCGAGAGCACGTGGTCGTAGCCGTGGCGACGCAGCATCGAGATGAACGGCTTCCAGAACTCGTGGCCGTGGCCGTAGCCGCAGGTGCGGAAGTTCCACGCGCGGTTCTTGAGGTCGCCGTACGGACGCGCGTCGTTGTAGCCATTGACGCGGCCTTCGTGCGTGTGGAGCTCGGTGTCCTTCGCGTGGCAGTAGAAGAGCAGGCCAGCCTCGCCGAGGACGCGCGCGCTCTCGATCGGATCGATGCCCTGCCAGAAGAAGTGCGACGGATCGAGGTTCGCGCCGAGGATCGGCTTGCCCTTGAGGCCCGAGGCCTTCATCGACGCCTCGCTGAGGCGGATGAGCGTGTCGGGGTTGTAGACGCAGAAGCCGGGGTGCGCTTCCCACGCGACCTTGACGCCGTTCTGCGCGCAGAGACGCGCCTGCGTGGCCCAGTACGGGATGAGCACGCTCTTCCACTGGTACTCGAGGATCGCCGCGTAGTCCGGCGGCCACGCGCAGGTGACCCAGTTGGGCATCTTGTCGGTCTTCGAGCCGCCGGGGCAGCCCGAGAAGGTGATCACGACATCGGTCCCGAGCGCGGGCGCGAGCTTGACCGCGTTGACGAAGTCGCGGTGGTCGGCGGTCGCGTGCTTCTTGTCGGGGTGGACGGGGTTTCCGTGCACCGCGAGGCCCGAGAGCGTCAGGCCATGGTCCTTGAGGATGCCCTTGATCCTGTCCTGCTCCTTCTTGGAGGCGAGGACCTTGGCGGGATCGAAGAAGGGCTTGCCGGGATACGCGCCGACCGGAAGCTCGATCGCGTCGAGGCGGATCTCCGCGCAGTACGCGGCGACGTCTTCGAGTTTGCGACCGGCAAAGAGTGCGGACATGACGCCAAGCTTCATGGGAACCTCGCTTCGTTAGGGGCTTTCGAGAGGGCCGAAAACTACCACCGAACGCGGCCGAGCGCGCGGGTTTCCTTGGCGAACTTGCGGATGCGCTGCCTCAGTCGACCCCGCATGCCCGTACGATGTCGAACCCATGATCCTGGTGACGATCGCTGCCATCCTCGCGCTCCAGGCGGAGCCGCCCGTTGCTCCGCCCGCGAATCCGCCCGCCGTGCAACCGCCGGTTCCGGCGGAGCAGCCGAAGCAGGATGCGCCCAAGCCTGACGCACCGAAGCCTGAAGCACCGAAGCCAGAAGCACCGCCGCAAGATCCACCGAAGCCAGAAGCGCAGCCCCCCGCCGCGACCAATCCGCCGGCGACTGCGCCTGCGACTCCACCCGCGACTGCGCCCGCGACTGCGCCCGCCAAGCAGTCCGACGACGGCACTCCGTCCGCGATCAACCCCGCGGGCATCCCGACCGAGGGTGCGCTTCCTGAGGAGCCGCGCAAGCGCGCGTACCTCGTGATCGACCGCGTGTCGGTCGCCGCCGGCCAGATCGAGAGCGAGGACGACGCCGTGATCGTCCTCCGCGACGAGAAGGGCCGCATCAAGAGCTTCTCGAAGAACCGCCTCGTCTCGATCACCTACCTGCTCGAAGGTCCCTCGGGCCGCCGCGTGAAGGTGATCTTCAACGACGATCGCGTGCTGATCGGCTCGCTCATCGAGGACGGCTACGAGTTCGTCGTGATGGAGATCCAGGGGATCCGCACCAAGTACCCGCGCGAGGCGGTGTACGGCGTGCGTCCGTACCCGACCGATCGCGAGCTGTACGAGCGGTTCCGCACCACGCTCGACCCCGACCAGTACGCGGCGCGCTACACGCTCTCGCTCTGGCTCTACAACAAGAAGATGTATCCCGAGTCGAAGCGGGAGCTCGAGAGCCTGCTCGAGGCGACGAACCACTACGACGCCAAGCGCCTGCTCAAGGAAGTCAACGCGCAGATCGCGCTCATGGAGGGCGGCGCCGCGGCCCCAACCGACCCGGCGAACGACCCGAGCAAGGCTCCGTCGCGCGTCAAGCCCGCGGGCAAGCTCGGGACGACGCTGCTGTCGGACGCCGACGTCAACCTCATCCGCGTGTACGAGCTCGATCTCGCCAAGCCGCCGCGGCTGCAGGTGCCCGAGTCGCTCATCCGCACCATGCTCGAGAAGTACGCGGACAGCTCGCTGATCCCCGCGAAGAGCGCGGAGAAGACCGCGTTCTACACCAAGGAACCCGTCGAGATCGTCAAGCTGCTCTTCGCGCTCAAGGCGCGCGACCTGTACGGCGACATCAAGGTGCTGGGCGAGCCCGAGTCGCTCAACATGTTCCGCACGCGCATCCACAATGCGTGGCTGATCGGCAACTGCGCGACCAGCAAGTGCCACGGCGGCACCGACGCGGGGCGCTTCTTCCTGTACGGGAAGGACTTCAAGGACGACAATGTTCGCTACACGAACCTGCTGATCCTCCTGCGCACCAGGATCGACACGCGGCCGCTGATCGACCCTGAGAAGCCGATCGACAGCCTGATCTACCAGTACGCGCTGCCCAAGACCGAGGCGCGCTGGCCCCACCCCGACGTCCGCGGCTATTCGCCGATCTTCACGCAGGGGCGCCACGGGCTTCAGGACGATTTCGTCGACTGGGTCCGCTCCATGCGGCAGCCCCACGGCGAGTACCCGATCGAGTTCACGCCGCCGAGCCTCAAGTCGCCCGACCGGGCTGCTCCGACGGGCCCGGATCGGTAGTCGGTCCGCGCGGCTTCCCGCGCTGCAACTCCCCACCATCGGGGAACCTTCCGTTACACTCCCCCGCCCGCTTCGGCTCCCCGTGGCGGTGGCTTCTTCACCGATTGTTTACTGCAGGATCGTTTCCATGGCGCACCGCTTCTCGTTCGTCTCCTCGCGCTCGCTCGCCACCCTCGTCGCGGGCTGCCTCGCGTCCGTGATCGTCACCGGATGCAACGACCCCGAACTCGAGAAGCAGGCTGCCTACGAGCGCCAGTTCAACGAGGTCTGCGCCTCGTACGCGACCACGATGGGCGGTCACCCCGACCTGCTCTCGTCGAACCCGTCCGCCGAGTCGATCGCCGCGCTGCGCGGCGTGGCCGACCGCGCGAAGGGTCTCTCGGGCGGCACGCCCGTCCAGCAGGCCGCGGCGCGCAAGCTCGCCGCGAGCGTCTACCGCACCGCTGGCTCGATCAACCTCTCGCGCGCCACGTCGCTCGAGTCGGGTGAGGAAGTCGTGCGCGGGCTCGTGCACTCCGCCAACGGCATCGCCGCCGATCTCGAGGCGCTCGCGACTGCGGCCGAGGCGACGGACGTCTCGGGCGCGCGCAAGTTCGCCGAGGGCAAGAAGGCCGAGAGCCAGCAGGCTTCGACCGCGATCGCCGCTGCGTCCAAGCAGCTCGAGGGTCCGGTCGCGAACCTCGACCGGCAGATCTCTTCGAGCGCGGGCAAGATCGCCCAGCTCAACCAGGACATCGCCGTGCTCCTCCGCAAGGCGCGCGAGTCGTCGGCCACCGCCGGCCTCGCGCTCGTCGAGGAAGCCTCGAGCATGCGCGCCGAAGTGCGCTCGCTCTCGAAGACGATGTCGAACGACGCCATCGAGTCCGACGCGCTCAAGTCGCGCGCTCGCATGGCTTCGGCCGCGATGCGCGAGGCGCAGGGCATGCAGGACGCGACCAAGGCCGCGATCGACCTGCTCGGCAGCTTCAAGGCCGACATCGAGGGCCAGGCTGCGAAGACGCGCGCGATGGCCGCGGATCTCCGCAAGACCGCCGACGCCCTCCGCAAGACGCTCGCCGACGAGCGCGCGGGCGCGCTCAAGGCCGCGTACGAGGCGGCCGCGAAGGACTTCGCCGACGCTGCGAGCGATGGCGAGGGCGATGCGTTCAAGCAGACGATCACCTGCGAAGAGCTGCGCATGCGCGTGAGCGAGGTCAGTGGCCTCGGCGCGCAGGGCCGCATGCTGGCTTCGACCGGCGGCGCGGGCGCTGCGGGTCTCGGCGAGATCAAGACCGCGGCCGAGGCCGCGATCGCCGCGCTCAAGGAGAAGGCTGGCGCCGCCGCGGACATGTTCGCGAACGCCGGCGAGGATCCGGCGCTGGCGGGCATCAAGACCTATGTCGACGGCGTGAAGAAGATGGCGGACGGCCTCACGGTCGACTCGCTGCTCACGCCGCCGGCTGCGGAGCCGACGAAGGCCGCTGCTGCGTCGAAGGGCTCGAGCGGTCGCTCGATGTCGGGCGCTGGTGGCGCAGGCGCGGGTGGCAACGACGATCTCGACGCGCTGGTCGCGCGCTTTGCCGCGTCGGGTAGCGATCCGGTCGCTGCGACCGACATGTTCGTCGACCTGATCGACGACTCGAACGCCAATGCGAAGGCGATGAAGGGCATGATCTCGAGCTCGATCGACGCGATGAAGCCGCTGATCGCCGCGATGGCGGAGAAGTTCGGCGCGAGCGCGATGGGCAAGGGTGGCGCGATGGCCGGCGGCATGCCTGGCATGGCCAGCCCCGCCAGCATGGCCAACCTCACCAAGAAGTCGAACGACGGCTCGACCGCGGTCTACACCACCGAGGACGGCAAGGAGATCAACTTCGTCAAGACGTCGTCGGGCTGGAAGCTCGACATGCTCGCGGGCATGGAGCCCGCGCAGGCCGAGATGATGGCGCAGGCCGCCCCGATGATGGGCATGATGATCGGCCCGATGAAGAAGGCCGCCGCGGATGTGGCCGCGCGCGTGAAGGCCGGCGAGTTCGCCACGGCCGAAGAGGCGCAGGCTGCGGTGCAGCAGGCGATCATGAAGGCCGCGGGCGGCGCGATGGGTGGCGGCGGCGCAGGTCGCGGTCCGCGCGGTGGTCGCCCCGCTGGCGCAGGCGCGCCGGGCGGCGCGGGCGTGGAGAACTGAGCGAAGCCGCGAAGCAGTGAGACGACAACAGACTTTCCCGCGGCCCTGGCGATTGCCGGGGCCGCGGTCGTTTTCGCGGTGGTTTGTTGGCGGGGCGCGGGGCGGGTGCCCGATACGCTTCGTGCATGGCCACGAATCCCCCGCCGTTTCCGCCGAAACCACCGATGCCGCCGATGCCGCCAGGGCCGCCTGCTGCTCCGATCTTTAACAACCCGACGAGTTCCGCCGCGGGGGGCGCGGGTGCTGGCACGGGCAGTGGCACGGGCACGGGCTGGTCCATCATGGGTCGCGTGAAGGGCTGGATGATGATCGGCACGGTGGTGCTGCTGTCGGTGGCCGCGTACTTCATCGCCGCGCAGCTCGAGCCGACGCTGCGCGAGAACCGCGTGGAGATCCCGACCGTCACGAAGCTCTACTTCGGCGCGCCCTGGCTGGTCGCGGTGCTGTCGATCCCGACGCTCGCATCGTGCGTGCCGCTCGTGCGCGGGACGAAGAAGCCGTTCCTGTGGATGACGGTGTCGTCGCTCCTCGTGGTGATTCCCGTCGTGTTCATGGTGTGGGGCGCGGCCGCGGGTCTTGCCGGGCTGTACTCGGGCGCGTTCGGGCGTTGACGCCGTGACTGCACGCGTGAGACTCCGATGACCCCGCCGAGGACGACCCCGCCGATGGACCGCACCGAACTTCGTGAAGCGATCGAGGCGAAGGCGCATGAGCTCGGCTTTGCGCTCGTCGGTGTCGCGCGCGCGGCGGAGAGTTCGCGCGGCGACGCGCTGCGCCAGTGGATCGCCGACGGAAAGCACGGCGAGATGTCCTGGATCGCCGAGCGCGTGGCCGAGGCGACCGACGTGCGCACGCTCGTGCGCGGCGCGCGCAGCGTGATCTGCGTGGCCGACCGCTACCACGACGGCAAGCCCGATCGCGTGCGCGGCGCGCGCGGGCGGATCGCGCGGTACGCGCGCGGCAAGGACTACCACGATGTGATCCGCGACCGGCTACGGAAGCTCGGGCGTTTCATGCGCGAATGCGCGCCAGGCTGCCAGACGCGGCTGACGGGCGACATCCATCCGATCCTCGAGCGCGAGCAGGCGGCGCGCGCGCTGCTCGGCGCGATCGGGAAGCACACGCTGATGATCCGCCCGGCGCTGGGGAGCTACTTCCTGCTTGGCGAGATCGTGACCGATGCGGATGTGGCGGCGAGCGATGAGGCGCCGCGCGCGCGCGACGAGGCGGGCGCGACCGCGGATCTGTGCGGCGCGTGCACGCGCTGCATCGACGCGTGTCCGACGGGCGCGATCACGCCGTACTCGGTCGACGCGACGCGCTGCACGGCGTACCTCACGATCGAGCATCGGAGCGCGATACCGGCGGAGTTCTTCGGGAAGACGGGCGACTGGTGGTTCGGCTGCGACGTGTGCCAGGAGGTGTGTCCGCACGCGCAACCGACGCGCGCGTCGCGGCGTGTGGGCGCGAGTCCGCTGCATGCGCCGCGGTTGGATTCGGTGGATCTGCTCGAGGTGCTGGGGTGGACGGAGGCGGATCGCGCGCGGCTGGTGGTGTCGAGCGCGCTGCGCCGCGCGACGCTGGCGATGATGAAGCGGAACGCGCTGCTCGCGCTCGCGAGCGTGGCGCGGGGGGACGCGGGGCTGGCAGAGCGCGTGCGAGAGAGGTGCGCAGAGATTGCGGCGAGTGAGGGCGAGGAGGAGATGGTGCGGGCGGCGGCGCGGGCCACGTCCAACGCGATCTAGAAATTGTGCACGGCACGTGCCGTCGAGTGCCTGGCACTGCATGGCACGTGCCTGGCACCGGAACCACACATGTCTTAGAGCCGCGTGCACGACACGTGCCGCCCAGTGCCTGGCACTGCATGGCACGTGCCTGGCACCGTTTCAGAGGGAACGCGCGAGGCGCACGAGGCCCGCCGCCGGCAAGTCCGCCGCGACTCCCCCGCCGCCGCAGCACGCGGCCGCCGCGGCGAAACCCGAACGCGCCGCACCCTCCATCGTGCTCGGCCAACCCGTGTCGGTCCACTCGCCCGCGAGGAACAAGTTCGCCACGCCACCCTTGAGATCCCCCGCCTCGACGCGCGCGCGCGGCCGAATCGCGTCGATTCCCGGTGTGCTCGCAAACGTCGCACGCTTCTCGAGCACCGGCCGCGACCACGCGATGTCGTCGCGCGTCACGCCGGGAATCGCCCAGGCCATATCTGCAAGCACCCGCGCGGTGCTCTCGTCCTCGCCAAGGCCGATCCAGCCATCCGCCGCGCTCACCACCGCCTCGATGCGTTGGACGAACCCGGAACCTGCGGGAGCGCCCTCATGCGCAAACAACCAATGCGTCGCGCGGCCCGGGAGCGCGAGGTTCGCCGTCTTCATCACGCGACGCTTCATCGCGAGATGCACGCCGAGAATCGGCGAGAACGCAAACTCCTCAAGCCGCGCCAGCCGCTTGTCATGCGCACGCAGCGTCCCGCTCGACAGCTTCGCGAGGCGATCCGGCGGGACCGCGCTGATCACCGCCTGCGCGCCAACCACGCCGTCGTCGCACACCACGCCCGTGATCCGCGCGCCGTCAAACGCCAGCGCCTTCGCGCTCGTGCGCAGCCGCAGCTCGCCGCCCGCGCGCACGATGATCTCCTCGGCCGCGTCGTACAACCGCGCGAGCGGCACGCGCGACACGCCGACGGCGCCGGCAAAGCGATGCGCGAGCATGCCTTCGTCGAACACCTTCAGCGCGTGCGCCGCCTCGCAGCGCGCGCTCGGCAGATTGCACGCACTCAGCACCACGGGATCCCAGAACAGCTCGACCACGCGCGCAGGCTGCCGCGTCTCCGCCAGGAACTCGCCAAACGCGCGCCCCTGCCAACACACGCGGCCGCGCGGCCCCATGCGCAGGATCGCAAGAAACGCCCGCGAAATCGCCAGTTTCTCGCCAAGCGAGAACAACCTCATCCGCGCAAAGCTCGGCCCATAGTGCAACGGCGCGGGCAGCAGCGGCGCGATCGACAGCGCGTCCGTCGCGCCGTTCCCGCGCGCGAACCACAGCGTCTCGTGCCAGTCGATCTCGCCGAGCACGCCGAGCCGTTCGTACAGCTCGAGGATGTTCGCGCAGCAGCCCATCACGACATGCTGGCAGTTGTCGAGCTCGATACCCGTACGGACATCATCGAAGCTCGTCGCGCGGCCGCCGAGCTTGGTGCGGGTCTCGATCAGCACGGGGCGCCAGCCTGCGTCGGCCGCGCGCACGGCCGCGGCGATGCCCGCGACTCCGCCGCCGACGATCGCGACGGTGCGCTGGACGACTGCGTTTGCCTGCACGCCCGCGCTCATTCCGTCGCTCCGAGCAACCCGAGCCGCGCGCGCAGCGCGATCCACGACTTCTCGAGCGCCGTGAGCCGCGTGCGCTCGAGCAGCGCGCGTTGCGGCTCGCGCGCGATCTTCCGCAGGATTCCGCGGTAGATCGCGCTCATCGCGCGGATCGTCGCCACCGCGTCGGGCGCGACCATCGTGTCGAGCGCCGCGCTCTCCGCAAAGATCCGCTGCGCGCGCGCACACTGGATGTGCATGAAGCGCTCGCAATTCGCGTCCTTCTCCGAGCGGCTTTCAGAACCCCGCCTCCACGCCAGCAAGTCCTCGACCGCGATCCCGTTCGCAGCAAGCTCGTCCGCGGGCAGATAGCAACGCCCGCGCGCGTGATCCTCGCGGATGTCGCGCAGGATGTTCGTCAGCTGGAACGCCACGCCGCGCTTGGTCGAGAGTTCGCGCGCAAGCTCCGCGTCGGCGCCATCGCGCACGCCCCAGATGTCGAGGCAGATGCGCCCGACCGTCGACGCCACACGGTCGCAATACCGCTCGACCTCGGCGAAATCCGCATACACGCGCGGCGCGAGATCCATGCGCTGCCCCTCGATCGCACCGAGAAACTCCGCGTCCACCAGCGGAAATCTCCGCGCAACGCGCGCGAGCCCATCGAGCACCACAGCGAAATCGCCCGATCCTCCTCCTCCTCCTCCGCCGCCTTCGCCCGCACCCACACCCTCGCCACCCGCCAACGCCGCACGCGTGTCGCGCTCGAACGCATCGAGCGACGCGCGCCGCGCATCGACCGCGACGCCATCGGCATCGGCGATGTCGTCCGCCACGCGCATCCACGCGTACACCACGTACAGCGCGCTGCGCTTTGGCTCAGGGAGAAGTCGAAGCCCGTAGTAGAAGTTCCGCGCCTGCGTGCGCGTGATCTCCGCGCAGGCCGCGAACGCCGCCGCGTCGCTGGTCACGCGCCCTGCTCCGCAACTTCAGCAAGAGCATCCGGCACGGGCGCCTTCTTCGGATACAGCGACGCATCCGGATCGGGCTCAGGATCGACGATCCACTCGCTCGGGCCAGGAAGCGCGGGCAGATACGACGGCACGCGGCTCATCACCATCGCGCGCGCGACGAGCAGCAGCTTGCGCGGCGGCGAGAGCTTCGGCCGCACGAGCACCGTCTCGCAGTTCCAGCGCTCGACGGTGCGCAGCACGCTGCGACCGCCCGCGGCAAAGAGCCACAGCAGCGGCTGCGACGCGCGCGACACGCTCGGCACGAGCGGCTCCGCATGCGCGTAGACATCCCATGTCCGCGCGACGAGCCGCCGCACGAGACGCCGCGAATCGCCGAAGAACTCGCGGTCCGACGAATACCCCTGCGAGATCGTCTCCGCGAGGCGCCGCTCGAAGTCCGCGATGTCGTGCATGTCGGACGGGACATAGATGCGCCCGCGCTCCGACCAATCGCGGTTGATGTCCTGCCAGTGGTTCGTGAGCTGCAGCGCGGTGCACAGCGCGTCGCTCGCCGCGAGCTGCGCGTCGTCGCACTTCTCGCCGAGCACCTTGAGCACGATGCGGCCGACGGGATTCGCGCTGTACCTGCAGTACGAGAGCACCTCGTCCCAGGTCGCGTAGCGCGTCTTGGTCTGGTCGAGCTCGAACGCGCTGATCAGGTCGCCGAACGGCTCGACCGAAAGCCCGCGCCGCGCGAACGTGTCGGCGAGCGCGACAAACACGGGATGCCGCGCCTCGCCCGCGTGCATCCGCAGGAGTTCGCCGCGCCACCACGCGAGCAGCTCGAGCGCGCGCTCGGTCGAGCCCGACTCGTCGGCGAGGTCGTCGGCCCAGCGGCAGAACGCGTACACCGCGGCAAAGTCGCCGCGCCGGTCCTCGGGCACGAGCGGGCTCAGCACCGAGAAGTTCTCGTACTGCGCGTTTGCCAGCGATTTGCAGTACGCGCGAGCGTCCGCGAGCGAGACCGCGGCGGCCTGGTCAGGTCCGTATCGCGAGAGGTCGTCACGAATGATGCTGCGCGAAGCCATCGGGAGCGGAAAGGTACCTCACGCCGCGCCGCGGTGGGCGTATGATCGGCGCTTCATGAAGATCCTTCTCGCCAACCCAAGAGGCTTCTGCGCCGGCGTCTACATGGCGATCGATGTCGTCGACCAGCTCCTGGACATCTGCGGCACCGAGAAGGTCTTCGTCTACCACGAGATCGTGCACAACCGTCATGTCGTCGAGCGCTTCCGCAACCGCGGCGTGACGTTCGTCGAGTCGATCGACGAGGTTCCCGCGGACTCGATCGTCGTGTTCTCCGCGCACGGCGTGAGCCCCGAGGTTCGCCAGCAGGCAAAGGCCAAGCGGCTCACTTCGATCGACGCGACCTGCCCGCTCGTGATGAAGGTCCACGCCGAGGCGATCCGCTACGCCAGGCGCGGCTGGCAGATCCTCCTCGTCGGCCACAAGAACCACCAGGAAGTCGTCGGCACGCGCGGCGAGGCGCCCGATGCGATCCAGGTCGTCGAGAGTCCCGCGGACATCCCGCATCTCGCGATCGCCGACGCCGACAAGCTCGTCTACCTCACGCAGACCACGCTCTCGCTCGACGATGCGAACGTGATCATCCACGCGCTCAAGGCCGCGTTCCCCAACATCCACGAGCCGCCGTCGAGCGACATCTGCTACGCGACCACCAACCGCCAGACCGCGGTGCGCGCGATCGCGCCCGAGGCGGACTTCGTGCTCGTCGTCGGCAGCAAGAACAGCTCGAACTCCGTGCGCCTGACCGAGATCGCGATGAACGACGGCACGCGCTCGCGGCTGATCGACGACGCGAGCGAGCTCGATCCCGCGTGGTTCGAGGGCGTCGAGAGCGTGCTCGTGACGTCGGGCGCGAGCGTGCCCGAGGACCTCGTGCACGGCGTGATCGAGGCGCTCATCGAGCGCTTCGGCGGCGAGGTCGAGCAGCGCGACGTGTACGACGAGCGCGTCGAGTTCGGCCTGCCCGGCACGCTGCGCGAGCTCATGCGCGGCCGCGGCGTCGATCCCGACACGCGCCGCATCCGCATCGACCGCGAGGCCGACACGGCCGCGTGGCTCGAGCGCAAGCACATCCCGAACCGCACGGTGCAGGTCACGCTGCGCGCGAGCGAGAGCGGACACTGAACCACCATGACATTCGAAGCAGCAGCATCGGCATCCGCGCGTGAATCGCTTTTTGAACACGACCTCGAGTCGCTGACCGCGGCATGCGAGGCGATGGCGCTCCCCCGCCGCACCGGCGGCCAGGTGCTCAAGTGGGTCTACGAGAAGGGCACGGTCGACTTCGCGCAGATGAGCGACCTCTCGAAGGACGCGCGCGCGAAGCTCACCGAGCGTTTCTGCGGACTGCAGGGCACGGTGATCCGCCACCAGGTCGCGACCGACGACACGCAGAAGCTCCTCATCGAATGGGGCGACACCGAGCCCGCGCCGGAAGGCAGCGCGCTGCGCATCGCGGGCACGCGCAGCGACCGGCAGACCGAGACCGTGATGATCCCCACCGAGGACCGCAAGACCGCATGCGTGTCGAGCCAGATCGGCTGCCCCGTCGGCTGCAAGTTCTGTGCGTCGGGCATCGGCGGTCTCGACGGCAACCTCACCGCGGGCCGCATCGTCGAGCAGATCTGGCGGCTCGGCCGGCTCGACGGCGTCGGCCGCGTGTCGAACGTCGTCTTCATGGGCATGGGCGAACCGCTCGCGAACTTTGCGAACGTGACGCAGGCGATCCGCACGATCAACGCCGAATGGGGCCTCGGCATCGGCGCGCGCAAGATCACGGTGTCGACGGTGGGACTTCCCGCCGCGATCCGCAAGCTGTGCACGCTCGACGTGCCCGTCACGCTCGCGCTGTCGCTGCACGCGCCGTTCGACGAGCTGCGCCGCAAGATCATCCCGTGGGCCGAGTACTCGACGATCGACGAGCTGCTCGACGCGTGCCAGGAGTGGTTCGTCAAGACCGGCCGCGAGATCACGCTCGAGTACATCCTGCTCGGCGGCGTGAACGACCAGTTCGAGCACGCCGAGGAGCTCGCGCGCCTCGCGCGCACGATGCGCGCGAACGTGAACCTCATCCGCTACAACGAGGTCGACGGCATGCCCTTCGCGCGCCCGACCAACGAGGACGTGCGGCGCTTCCAGGAAGTGCTGCGCGAGAAGCACGTGAACACGCACATCCGCGCGAGCCGCGGCCGCGACATCGCGGCGGCGTGCGGGCAGCTGCGGCATGAGCACAAGGTCTGAGCGGTCGCAGCTGCGGCTGCTTCCTCTGGTTTAGGCCACGGTATTTTCACGTCGATCGTGAGCCTTCGAAAGCCGTGAATGCCCGTCAGACGAAGTCTGCGGAACGGGGTGCGTGAGCCTTCGATGAATCGACTCCCACGTCCAACGCTCCGCGGGCTTCCGCCCACGGGCATTCATGCAACGGGTGGTCGTCAACCGGCCAGCCGTGAGCCGCGAGCCGTAGACCGCGAGCCTTCGAAAGCCGTGAATGCCCGTCAGACGAAGTCTGCGGAACGGGGTGCGTGAGCCTTCGAATCGACTCCCGCGTCCAACGCTCCGCGGGCTTCCGCCCACGGGCATTCATGCAACGGGCATTCATGCAACGGGCAATCATGCAACTGCTTCGCGCTCACAGCCCCTCGACGCTCGCGCGCAGCTCCGCCGCGCCGAGCGAGCGCAGGCCGCCGTCGGACGCGAGCATCGCAAACCGCCGCATGCACATCGCCCAATGCGCGGGATCGCTCTCAAACCCGCGCGCGGCGCGCTCGGCGAGCGAGATCGCATACGCGCGGATCTCCTGCGCGCGGACCTCGCCGCGCAGCGACCACGGGACGATCGGGCGCACGAGGCGCACGACTTCCGCGGGCCAGTCGCTCGAGCGGAAATCCAGCCGGAAACGCGTGCGCGCGACCATCACCTCGAAGCGGCTCAGGAACCGCCGCTCCAGCTTGTCGCCGTGCGACGCGCGCACGCCGAGGCGCTCGCGGATGCGACGGCGCTGCTCGAGGCTCGTCGTCATCGCGAGCACGAAGAGGATGTCGCGCACGAGCACCGCGTTCGCGAGCGGTTCGGCCGCGATCAGCGCGAGCCCGCCGCTCGGATCGGCGCGCAGCAGCGACGCGATGAGGCCTTCGTACACGCGCATCATCCGCGTGCCGCCCCACACGATCGAGCGGTGCAGCGCGGTGACGACGGCGCGCGCGATGCGGTCGGTGTCCTCGTCGTCGCCAAAGCGCGAGAACGCGGCGATCATGCCCGATGCGCTGAGCGCGAAGCGTTCCGCGCGGCGACGGCCGCCGAAGCGCTCGCGCACGAGCTCGAGCGCGAGGCGGCGCACGAGGCGCTCGAGCGGCTCGCGTTCCTCGGCGGTGCGGCGCACGACGGCGCCGCCCTCGAGCCGGCGTCCGAAGGTGAACGCCTCGACGCAGCGGCCGACGCCCGACGACTCGGCCTTGCGCAGCGCCGATTCGATCGCGTCGACGCTGACCGGGATCAGTCCGCGCTGGAACGCGAGCCCGAGCAGCGCGACATCGACGAGCCGCTCCGACAGCAGGTTCGTGCGGCAAAGCGCGGCGAATTCATCGACCCACGACTGCGACGCCTGCGCGCAGCGCTCGATCGCGCCCTCGAGCTGCTCGCACGCGGCGAGATGCGCGTCGTCGAACTGGTCCTCGAGCGGGCTGTTGTTGGCGATGACCGCGGTGCGCGTCACGCTCGCCACGCGCAGCGCGGGATCGGGGCCGAGCGCGCGCAGCGTCTCGACCGCGTCGATGCCGATCACGAGATCCGCCTCGCCGTAGGGAATCGCGCCCGTGCGCGGCGCGCGCGGCTCGTTGCCGCGCAGGCGCGTGAACAGCACCTGCGTCCACGCGCGTCGGCCGCGGCCGCATGCTTCGTCGGACGAGACATACTCGACGCGGTAGCCCATCGTGCGGCCTGCGTCGGCGAGGATGCGCGCGGCGACGCCCGGCGCGCCCGCGCGGAAACCCGCGAGATGCACGCGGAAGATCCCCTGCGCGCCGTGCAGCGCACGCGGCGGCGCGAGGCCTGCGGCGCCGCGCGAATACGCGGTGATCGGCGGCTTCGTGCGCACGACCTCGACCTGCTCCGAGATCGCCGTCGCGCGGAACTGGATGCCGTCGACGCGCATGCCGAGATCCTCGCGCGTGAAGCTTCCCTGCAGCGGCGTGGCGCCCTGCTCCTCGGCTTCGTCGAGAAGCCCCGCGACCGCGGGCGGACGAAGCTCGCACGCGATGTCCGCGGCCCACACGAGACGCTGCTGCGGCTGGTAGCCGAGCCGGTCGCGCTCGAGGAATCCGCGGTCGATCGCGTCGGGATCAAGTCGCGCAGGCGGACCGTCGACGAGGACGAGCACGGTGAGTCCGTCGAGTTCGCTCGCATCGAGGATGCGCTGGCGCACGCCCGCGCGATCGTTGATGTCGGCGCGCAGCACGCGCGCGCGGCCGCTGGCGCCCGGCGGAATTGCCGCATCGGCAAGTCGCGCGAGATCCGCGTCGCCGCCGCCCGCGCCGGCGACGTCCACCGCGATCACGATCCGCCGCAGCGGATCGCGCGCGGCCTGGCGGATGACTTCGGCACCTTCGCGCAGGAAGCGGCGCTTGGGCAGCACCTCGACCATCACGATGCCCGCGGTGTCGCTGCGCTGCGGAAGCGCCTCGATCGACAGCGTCCAGCGCGCCGATTCGCCCTCCGCGGAATCGGGACGCGAGCGCAGCTCCTGGTCGGCTTCGACGATCACCTGCTGCAGCATGCGCAGCGCGCTGCCGAGCCCGAGCGCGGCGTCGCGCGCAGGGACCGCAATCGCCTCGAGCTCGGGATCGAGCTCGGCCAGCCGCGTCGCGACCGCGAGCGACGGACGCACCGCGTGCAGCAGATGCAGGATGCGCCGCACGAGGATCGACGGACTCGCAGCGTCGTTGGGCGAGATGTACTCCACGAATCCATCGGGCGCGGGCGGCATCTCGCGGAACGAGATCTGCGGCACGCGCATGCCGCGGCGGCGGAGCTCGTCGGCTGCGGCGAGCACGCTCGACGCGGCGGAACCAGGGCGCGCCTCGAGCACGACCGCCTGCTGCACGCGGTCGAGAAAGCGCTGCAGCGTCGAGTCGTCGATCGGCGACACGAGGCCGAGGCGCAGGACGGGCACGCGTCCCGCGAGCGCGAGTTCCTCGAGAACGTGCGACAGCGCGCGCTCGCACACGCCGACGGCGATGAATCCCACGACCTCGCGCTCGCCCGGGCTCGGAAGGCTCGCGACCGCGTTGAGCTCGAGCCGCCGCGCGACGCGCAGCAGGTCGCCCGTGTCGACGAAGCGGTTTCCCGCGCGAAGGCGCCGCTGCAGGATCATCTCGTCGACGTTGACGACCACGCGGTTCGGCCGCGCGAGGATCGTCTCGCTCGAGACGAGGAGCATCGCGTGCGCGACCACGACCACGGGCCGCACGCTCGCGCGCGAGATGCGCAGAGCCTGCTCGATGGAATCGCGCAGGCTCGAGAGGTCGGGCGGCTCGATGACAGGAAGCCCCGCGTCGATCGCGATGCGGCGCGGGCAGAGCATCGGCTCGCCCGCGGGATCGTCCTCGATCACGATCGCGAGTCCGTGCTCGGGATCGCGGAAGTTCGCGCGCGCGTCGCGCAGCGCCTCGACCGAACCGACGAGGTCGCACGCGGGAACGACCGCGACGCCGCTGCGCCCCGCACGCACCGCCGCGAGCGCAAGCGACACCGCGCGCGCGCCGTCACCGCCGAGGATGAGCTCGGTCTGGTGGCGCGAGAGAAGCTTCTGCACCGCGTCGTTGTTCTGCGCGAGACGCGCGAGGCCCGCGAGCCGCGGCGAGAGCGGCGCGGCGACGGCGCCGACAGGAACCTGCGACTCAAGCACGCCCTTCATCAGCGCCTCGCAGGCGTCGACGAGCACGGGACCGTCCGCCGCATGAAGCGGAGTCGGAGCAGCTGCCGGGGCGGGATTCAGCACGCGCGGAGGATAGTGGTTCGCGGCGTGCCTCGGACGCGTGGCGGGCCTCGGACGCGTGGCGGGCCTCGGACGCGTGGCGGGTTCCGCTATCTTCCTCGCGTGCGATACCGACTGCTCGTCACCGACCTCGACGGAACGCTCCTCAACCGGAAGAGCCAGGTGAGCGAGCGGAACCTCGCCGCGATCCGCAAGCTGCAGGACGCGGGCATCGAGGTGATCCCCGCCACCGGCCGCGCGCTGCGCGAGTGCGACCATGTGCTCGACTTCATCAACCACGAGGGCCACGCGATCACCGCGGGCGGCGCGCTGGTGCACGACGCGCAGGACGGCTCGGTCGTGATCCGCCGCGGCCTCGCGCCCGAGACCGTGCGCCATGTGGCACGGATCCTCGGCGAGCACGGTCACCTCGCGCAGCTTCTGCAGGACCACACCCAGGCGGGCGTCGACTATGTGATGATCGGCGACCACGCGCTCGACCCGGCGACCGAGTGGTGGTTCGACCACCTCCCCGTCACCTACCGCCGCGTCGCCAGGCTCGAGCATCACGACGAGCAGGGCCACACCGTGCGCGTCGGCACCGTCGCCCACGGAAGCGTGCTCGAGCCGGTGCTCGACCGCATTCGCCGCGAGCTCGGCGACCGGATCTTCGTGCAGGCTTGGTCGGCGCTCACCGCCGAGCAGGCGACAGGGTCGCCGACGCACCTCCTCGAGGCCTTCGCCCCCGACGTCAACAAGTGGACCGCGATCGAGGCGCTTTGCGCCGAATACGGGATCGACCCCGCCGAGACGGTCGCCGTCGGGGACGGCCTGAACGACCTCGAGATGGTCCGCCACGCTGGCCTCGGGATCGCCATGGAGAACGCCGATCCGCGGATCGCCGCCGTCGCCAAGGCCCGCGGCGGGCACCACGACCAGGACGGTTTCGCCGACGCGGCGGAGCTCGTCCTGCGCATGAACCGCTGAAATCGGCGCCTTCGAGGCGGGGTCGCGCGGCGGGGTCGGCCCTGCAAAGCTTCTCGGTCACCCCTGCCCGAGCACGATCGCGACCACAACCCTCGCGAACAACGACTTTTGGCTTTGGCGCGGACGGCGGCAAGTCGATAGATTCCCTCACCTATGGATCCGAAGACCGACAAGAAGCGCCTCAGCCAAGTGCAGACCCAGGACCTCACCGAGAGCCGTCTCAACGACGACTTCGTGTACTGGCTCAAGAAGAACGGCACCAACACCCTGCTCGTGGTGCTGATCGCGCTGTGCGCGTTCCTCGGCTTCAACTTCTGGCAGCGCAAGAACCTTGAGAAGACCTCCGTCGCGTGGTCCGAGCTCGGTCAGGCGACGCTGCCCGAGGCGTTCGAGCAGATCGCGAAGGATCACGCCGACATTCCGCAGGCGGCCATGATGGCGCTCCTGAGCGCGGCCGACCTTCGTCTGCGTCAGCTGCAGAGCGGCGTGCTCGTCGCCGAGGTTCGCGACGCGCAGGGAACCGTGACGACCCCCGCCGTGGCGCTCGACGACGCCGGCCGCAAGGTCGCGCAGGACGCCGCCGAGGAGGACTACTCCAAGGCCGCCGACATCGCGCTCAAGCTCGCGGGCAACAACAGCAACAACGCGGCGATCGTGCTGCTCCAGTCGTACTTCGGCCGCGCGGCCGTGGCCGAGAGCCGCGGCAACTTCGACGGCGCGAAGCAGTGGCTGACCAAGGCCGAGACCGAGGCGGGCACCGCCTGGGCGCCGATCGCGAAGCTCGCGAAGTCGCGCATCGACGGTCTCGTCGCGCTCGCCACGCCGATGCAGCTGCCGAAGAACGCAGATCTTCCCGTGAAGGCGCAGCCGGCTGCGAACGGCGGCCCGGCCGGCGCGACGGATCTCTTCCAGCAGGTCATTCAGGAGCAGCAGAAGGCGGGCGAGACGCCGGCGCCTGCGCCCGCTCCTGCCCCCGCCCCCGCCCCTGCCCCAGCCCCAGCCCCCGGCTCGACCGGCGGCTGATCGCCACGCGCGCCGTCAGCGGGCAACATGAGCGAGACACCTGAAGAACGCATCGACCGCACGGCCTCGCTGCTCGGCGCTGGCGGTGCCATCGACCGCGACGCACTCTTCGCGATCTACGAGGAGAACGCGGCGAAGGACGACGAGTCGCCCGTCACCGTCGAGTTCGAGCTGCTGAAGGACCTCGACAAGCGCCTCGACCGCTACATGGTCGACCGCGTGCCGTTCCTGTCGCGCACGCAGATCCAGAAGCTGATCGACGAAGAGGCGATCACCGTCAACGGCCGCGTGCCGAAGTCGTCGACCAAGCTCCGCAAGGGCGACCGCATCGTCGCGACGCTTCCGCCGCCGCCGTCGGGCGCGATCACGCCGGAGGACATTCCGCTCGACGTGCTGTTCGAGGACGACGCGATCATCGTGGTGAACAAGCCCGCGGGCCTGATCGTGCACCCCGCGCGCAGCCACAAGTCGGGCACGCTGGTGAACGCGCTCGCGTGGCGGTTCAAGTACATCTCCGGCGGCGAGCTGTCGAAGGTCGGCGAGGAGTTCGCGCGGCCGGGCGTCGTGCATCGCCTCGACAAGCACACATCGGGCGCGATCGTGAGCGCGAAGAACGACACGGCGCACTGGCGGCTCGGCAAGCAGTTCGAGATGCGTCGTACGGACAAGCGGTATCTCGCGCTCGTGCACGGAAGCCCCGAGAGGGACGTCGAGACCATCGATCTTCCGCTCGGAAAGCACCCGACGATCAAGGAGAAGTACGCGGTCCGCCACGACGAGACGGGCAAGCCGTCGCTGACGATCGCGCGCGTGCGCGAGCGCTACGTCGCGCCGAGCGGCGAGAAGTACGCGCTGGTCGAGCTCGAGCTGAAGACGGGACGCACGCATCAGATCCGCGTGCACCTCTCGTACCTCGGCCTACCGATCGTGGGCGACGACATGTACGGCGGGAAGCACACGACCGAGCGCATGCTCGGCGGCGAGGGCGACGCGATGCTGCTCGCGCGGCAGGCGCTGCATGCGACGACGCTCGGGATCAGGCATCCCATGACGGAGAAGCCGATGTCGTTCACCGCGCCGGTGGCGGCGGACATCAGGCGCGCGGTGGAGCTGCTGCGCGCGGCGACGCGCGCGAACGGCGCGGAGCATGTGGTGGTGGCGGCGGGGACGACGGTTGAGCTCACACCCGCCGGCCTCTGAAACCGTGCCTGGCACGTGCCATGA
>CAITDI010000097.1 GCA_903891095.1 uncultured bacterium
GCGCAAGACATGTCTTGCGCCGGCCGCGGGTTTGATCTGACTGGCTGGAGTGACTTAGTCCCAGATGACTTAGTCCCACGTGACCGTGTAGGTCTGGTTGGTCGCGCTGCCGGAAACCGTGCTGATCATGGTCAGCCAGGTGTCCGCGGTCGCCGCTTCCGGGTCATCCTTGAAGATGTTGTCGTCGATCGTGACGTTGTTCGACGTGAACTGCGAGATGCCGTCCGGAGTGAAGTTGTTGGCGAAGACGACGTGGTTGTCGTTGAAGCACTCGTTGCCTTCCCACTGCTTGTCACCGCCGTGGATGGCGAGGGTACGCGAGTTGTTGTAGTCGTTCGTGGCGAGGCTGCCGTCCTTGACGCCGCGGTTGCCGACGACGACGAACTTCGAGTTACGAGTCGACTTCCACTCCTTGGCCTTGCGGGTGCCCGCGAGGTGGAGCGTGCCGTAGCTGACGTTCGACAGAGCGGTGAGGTCCGACTTGAAGTTCGGATCCCAGTACTGGTCGTTGGCAGCGGTCACGTTGTACGTGTCGTAGTTGTAGTTCGCCATCGCGAGCACGTTGGTGCTGACTTCGGCGGGGCACACCAGAACGCCGGCATCGAACGCGTGCTGCATGATGCAGGCCGAGTACATGTTGCCGTGGGTGTTCATGAGAACGTCCTCGGCGCCCTTGCCGGGGATGTTGCCGACGCGGTCGATGAGACCGGGAGTCGGGAACAGGTCGTTGTAATCGAGGGCGAGGGTCAGGAAGCCCTTGTGGATCTGGGCGATCTGGGTCATGTCCTTCACGCGCTTCGCGGTGGCGCGAGCCTTGCCGAGCGCGGGGAGGAGGATCGCCAGGAGGAGGGCGATGATGCCCATGACGACGAGGAGCTCGATGAGGGTGAAGCCCTTCGAGATCTTCTTGATGTTGTGCTTCTTCATGTTCATGCTCCGTTGGTATGGAGAGTGTGTTTCAGGTTGAGGTGATCGACGCACGAGCTCAGGTCGGGTTGGTGCCGTCGGTGAGCTTCTCGGGGGCTTCGGCGTAGGTGGTCGCGTTCGGGGCGCCGATCGCGATGCACATCCAGGTGTCGCCGCCGGTCGAGGCGCCACCGGCGCACGAAGCGAACTCGCTCCACGCGTAGATGTTGTCCTTGCGGAGGTTGATGTTGCCGCACTCGTACTGGACGTTGTCTGGGATCACGCTGCGCTCGAGGCTGACGTGGTTGTCGCCGTAGCACACGTTGCCTTCCCAGGTGTCGTCCGGGGCGTGGAAGGTGAGGCTGTAGCTCTTCTGGTAGTTCGCGCCGTTGAACGCGCCCTTGTAGGTGCCGCGGTTGCCCATGATCGGGCGGGTGCCGTCGGCCTTGTTCGACCAGCTGAACTTCTTGCGCTCGCCGTGGAGGGCGAGGTGGGCGTACGAGGTGTGGCACACCGAGGTGGCCTGGCCGTCAGCCGCGCGGAAGATGTTCGCGAGGTGACCCGTATCCCAGAAGGTCGGGGTCGTCGCGGACGGGTTGTACGCGTTGCGGTTGTAGTTGTCGTGACGCTTGACGACGGGGTTGGTGTCGACGGGCGAGATCAGGACGTCAACCGTGATGTACTCCTTGGCGACCATGGAGCTGTTGAGGTTCGCGGTGTTGTTCTGCGCGAGGTCCTCTTGTCCCTGACCGGGGACGAACACGGTGGCGCCGTTCGCGCCGGCGCCGGGAACGGCCTGGCGCTTGACGAGGCCGGGGATGGGGAGGCGGCCGCGCTCATCCTGGTTGGCCCAGGTGAGGAAGCCCTTGTGGATCTGGCTGATGTTGGCCGAATCCTGGAGGCTCTTCGCCGTGCGCTGCGCCTTGCTGAGGGCCGGCAGAAGCAGGCCAATGAGCAGGGCGATGATCGCGACGACGACGAGCAGTTCGACGAGGGTGAACCCGCTCTTCTGACGCTTCATGAGTCGATCTCCTGAAAAGGGAAGTCGGTGACTTCCGGAACTGTGGGGCCGTCCAACGACGGGCTCCCGGGGGGGTGAATGAACCGACGCTGAATGACAGGCGTCGATAAACGGCGAAGAAACTGGGTGGGGCTTCCGCGACAGGCCCTGACGGGATCTTGGAGGATCTGGTCAGGGTGCGTTTGGGATTCACACGCGCGCGAACGCACGGCAAATCACCCCTTCTTGACGGGGTTCCCAGCTATACGGGGTGCCCAGCGCGATTTGGACATGCATGGCAAACCACTGGCTGATCCGCTTTCGCGGTCTTCCATCCCCAGAGGCTCAGATGGAGCTTGCGGAGCGACAAACATGCGTCGCTCTTGGGGGCACCTGCGGGTTGGACGCCTCAATCGAGGGTCGGGAGCGCAGGCTGGTGTTTGCTCGCAGGTCGGTTCGGACGTCGTAAGAGATACGGGTCACGACTGGCGCGCGGGCGGTCGGGATGTCGGCGGTTGCGGCGGGAAGCAATGCGTCGGGCAGTGCCGACAGTCGAAAGAAGGACGGTGTGAAGAGGAGCCGAATAGGTGGCTCGACCTCGGAATATGCCGCAACCGTCAGTGAGAGTGACGCAGAGTAATACGCCCCGTCGAGGTGTCAAGTTCCCGTTTGGTTTGAATTCGCGATTCCTACCCAAGCCAAGTCGGGGTTGTGAGGGCCAACGAGCGCGCGGTTTGGTCGCAACGTTGAGGTGGCGCAACTTCTGTAGAGTGCTCCGCGCTCCAGATCCACAGGTCAGCCCCCATGTCGAACCCACACGAAGCACTCGCCCGTCTCGGCCTCACCCTGCCCGCCGCTCCCAAGCCCGTCGCCGCCTACGTGCCGGCGGTGCGCACGGGAAACCTGATCTTCGTCTCGGGCCAGCTGCCGATGTCGAGCGGGGCGCTCCTGGCGACCGGCCCGGTCCCGTCCAAGGTCTCGATCGAGGACGCCCAGAAGGCCGCCAAGCAGTGCGCCCTGAACGCCCTCGCGGTGGTCGCCGACCAGCTCGGTGGCGACCTGTCGAAGGTCAAGCGGATCGTGCGCCTGGGCGTGTTCGTCCAGTCGGATGACCGTTTCGACGGCCAGCCGAAGGTCGCGAACGGCGCCAGCGAGTTCATGCAGGAGGTGTTCGGCGAGGCCGGGCGCCACGCGCGTGCGGCCGTTGGCACGAACGCACTGCCGCTGGACGCGACCGTCGAGGTCGAGGTTCTGGTTGAGGTGCTGGCCGAAGCCGCAGGTTGAATGAGCGCGGGTTGAGCGGTCGCGAACTTATCTCAGCACGAGCTTCGCAAGAAGCACGATGTTGAGGATGCCGCTCGCCGCCAGCAGCGCGATGAGCGTCAGCACCATCGGATTCGCAAACACGCTGTTGCTGTCCTTGCGGACGATGGCGACGGGTTCCTGCGCGCCCGCCTGGACGGCGGTCGCGATCGCCTCGATGTCGACGGTCGGCTTGGCGAACTCGGGGTCCTTGCCCGCGAGGACGAGGTCGATGTCCTTGACCAGCGCGGTCGCGTTCTGATAGCGGTCGCGCGAGTCCTTCTTGAGCATCGTCTCGATGATGAGCGCGGTGCCGGCGGAGATCTGCGGGTTCACGTGGTCGGGCGGCACGAGCGGCTGGCGCAGGTGCTTCTGCATGACCTCGCTCTGGGTCTTGGCCTCGAAGGGGACCTTGCCCGTGACCATGTGATAGAAGGTCGCGCCGAGTCCGTAGATGTCGGCTGGCGGCCCGATCTCGACCTTGCCCTGGATCTGCTCGGGCGAAATGTAGAAGGGCGTGCCGTATGCGCGGCCCGACTCGGCTTCGGCGGCTTCCTTGTCGCTCATCGCGCGGGCGAGACCGAGGTCGGCGAGCTTGGCGACGCCGCTGAGCGTCATCATGATGTTGCGCGGCTTGATGTCGCGGTGGACGAAGCCGCGCGCGTGCGCGTGCTCGAGGGCCGACGCGACCTGGCGGATGATCTCCAGCGCCTCGCGCTCAGGAATGCGCTTGCGGGCGAGGATGCGGTCGTGGACCGTGTCGCCGTCGACATACTCCATCACGAAGTAGTGGATGCCGCTGGCCTCGCCGATCTCGTAGGCGGCCACGATGTTGTTGTGGCTCAGGCTCGCGGCCGCGCGGCCTTCCTTCTGGAAGCGCGGGAGGAAGCCCGGGTTCGACATGTACTTGGGCGGAAGGACCTTGATCGCGACGTAGCGGTCGAGCGAGAGCTGCTTGGCGAGGTAGACCTTCGCCATCGCGCCCTGGCCGAGCTTGCGGATGATCTGGTAGCCGGGGATGCGCGTCGACGCGCGCGCGGAATCGAGCTCCGCGCGGACCTTGTCGAGCTGCTCGGAGGTGACGAGGTTGCGCTCGACGAGGAGTTCGCCGAGTGAGATGGGCATGCTCTGCGCGGTGCGCGAGCGCATCTCGGTGCCGCACCTCTCGATGTCGGTGTCGGTGACCATGCCGCGCTCGACGAGTGCGCGGCCGAGGACGGAGTCGAATCCGGAGCCGCTGCGCGAAGACTCGCCGCCAGCGACGCTGCCGCCCTTCGTGCCGGCGTTGTCGCCGGACGAGGGATCGATGGTCGGTTGCTGGTTCGCCTGATCAGCCAATCTGGTGGACCCTTCGCCAACTGCGGTGTTCACGGTCTCGCGGCCTGCCGTCGGCTTGGCGATGTATCGGAGCATCGGGAGGCCGAATGGAGGAGATTCACTCAAGCAGGGGGGATTGTCAAACCTCTTGCGTCTGATCCTGCCCCGACACTGTGGTTTCAACCATCGGATCTGTACGAGTTTGAGGCTGGGATGGGTGCGTGCGGAGCGGAAGTTCTCGGTGAAGCCGTATTCTGCGCCGCGTGACGCTCGATTCGGACCGCAATCTTTCCGCCAAGGCAGCGCAGCCGATCGTGCTGGCGAGCGGTTCGCCGCGCCGGGCGCGGTTGATGGCGGAGGCGGGGTTCACGACCGAGATCGAGCCCGCGGACATCGATGACGCGAGCATTCGCATCGGCGAACTGCACGCGGGGTTGGTTGCTCCTGCGCTCGCGCACTTCAAGGCGCGGCGCGTGGCGGATCGGCGCGCGCGACGCGGGGCGGCACCGGCGTGGATTCTCGCGGCGGACACGGTGTGCGAACGCGACGGTGCCGTGCTCGGCAAGCCGGTCGATGTCGACGACGCACGGGCGATGATCTCGTCGCTCGCGGGGCGCGGGCATGGCGTGATCACGGGCTGGAGCCTGATCGGACCCGATGGCTCGTGCCGCGTTGGGCGCGATGTCGCGTGGATCGAGATCGGCGAGCTGCCCGCGGAGGACTTTGAGCGCTTCCTGAGCGAAGGGCACTGGCGTGGAAAGGCCGGCGGCTACAACCTGCCCGAGGTGATCGCGCGCGGCTGGCCAGTGCGTTGCGCTGGCGATCCGCAGACTGTGGTCGGGCTGCCGATCGATCGGCTTGCGGGGCGACTGCGCGGACTCGTGGGAGGTGCCGCATGATCGGATTGCTCGCTGCGATCGATCCTGCACTCGAAGGGCGTGCGCTTGGACCTTGGACGATGATTTCCGCTTGGATCACGCTGCCCGTGGCGATCGCGGTCGCTGGCGTGCTGGTGTGGTACTTCGCGCGGCTCGGACGCGCGGATGTTCCGCGCGGGCGGCGGTGGCTTCGCCGCAGTTCGATCGTGTGCGCGCTTGCGGCGCTTGGGCCGTTGGTGCGTGCGCTGACGTTCGTCCATCCGCACGAGGATCGCGTGGGCTTTGCCGTGGCGTGGTCGATGGTGCTGCTCGCGCTGGTCGCGTGCCTGGTGCTCGCGGTGATCGATGTGATTCTCGTCACGCGCAGCGGTGTGCGCGACTATCGCGAGCTGCGCCGCGAGACGATGGGCGGCAAGCGGAAGGACGCGGCGCATGGGGCATGACGCGCGCGGACCGTTGCCGGCGTTCGCGATGCCTTTCGCCTGGATTGCGGCGCGTGCGTACGGCGTGGGCGTCGGCGTGCGCAACGCGCGCCTCGACCGCGGGCGCGGCGTGCGGCGGCTCGAGGTGAACGGTGCGCGAATCCCCGTGATTTCAGTGGGAAATCTCACTGCCGGCGGCACGGGCAAGAGTCCGTTCGTCGCGTGGGTCTGCGCGGCGCTCGAGCATGGAGGCGCGCGGCCGGTGATCGCGATGCGCGGATACGCAGCAAGCGGCGATGGCTCGCGCTCCGATGAAGCGATGGAGTACGCGACGACCGCGCCGAACGCGATGCTTGTCGTGCATCCCAGGCGTCACGCGGCGCTCACGCGCGCGCTCTCCGATGCCGAGCTCCGTCGCAACGCGATCGTGGTGCTCGACGATGGATTTCAGCACCGCCAGCTCGCGCGCGAACTCGACATCGTGCTCGTCGATGCGTCGCGTCCGGGGCTCGACGGCGACCTGCTGCCCAACGGATGGCTGCGCGAGCCCGCGCGCAACATCGCGCGCGCCGACATCGTGGTGCTCACGAAGGCGCACGATCCAGAGCAGCGCGCGCGCGCGTCGCGGCTGGTCGAGCAGGTACGGGGCCGCGGACCCGATGCGGTGTGCGATCACGCGTGGCGCGAGCTCGCGGTGCACGGTGGCCCGGCCAGCCAAGACGGCGTTCGGCGCGAGCCAGTCGCGTGGCTTTCGGGACGAACGGTCGTGAGTGCGTGCGCGCTGGGAAATCCCGCGCATTTCCGCAGCATGGTCGCGCGTGCGGGCGCTGTGGTTGCCGCTGTCGCCGAGAAGGGCGATCACCAGGCGTTGAGCGCAGACGAACTCGATGCGGCCGCTTCGCGTGCGCGGGCGGAAGCGATCGTGATGTCGCGCAAGGACTGGGTCAAGCTCGACCGCGCGCCCAAGGCGACCGTCGTCGTGCCGGAACTTGCGATCGATTTCGTTGAAGGCGAGGCGCGGGTGCGTGCCGCGATCAGTGCTGCAGCCGCTCGTAAGTCCGCGTCGTGACGCGGAAGTCGACGTACGGCCGGCCGTCGATGATGCGCTGGCGGTCGTAGGTCCACGCGTTGGACACGATCGGCGTGCGCACGGTGACTTCGCGGTTGAGACCGAGCCGCGCGTCGTCGCGGCCGGCGAACTCGCTGCCGTCGAAGTCGCCAGAGAGCACGAGCGCCGGATTGGGATCGTTCCGGGTCGGAACGAACGCCGTGGGCTTGGAACCCGAGCAGCCGCCCAACAGGGCGACCGCAAGCAGTCCCGCAACGGGCAGTCCCAGAATCTGGATTCGAGTCTTTGGTGTGTTCACGGAGCGACCTCGGACGTGACCGTGCCTCGGTCGGCCCTCGAAGCAAGGAACGAGTGACGAATCGCGTTCCTAACCCTAGAAAGGGGGTCTCGCAGCCGGCACAGGTGGTTGATCCCTAACTCGGAGAACCCCCGGCAAGGTCCGCAGAATGCAAACTCTCGCAAATACACAACTTCGGATGTATGTATTGGGGTGACTCGGGTTATTCCTGAGTCAAGTTACGACGGCTTTTGGCAGAACCCCAGCCAACCCGAGGTGTGTGATGGCAACAACTACGAAGAAAGACTTGATCGAGCGCGTTGCGACCGAAACGGACCTGTCACGTTCCGACGTTCGTCGGGCGGTGCAGAGTTTCCTGGACCACGTCATCGGCGAACTCGCGCGAGGCAACCGCCTTGAATTTCGCGACTTCGGCGTGTTCGAGATCCGGGAACGAGCCGGTCGCGTGGCCCAAAATCCCAAGACCCTGGAGCGTGTCTCTGTGCCTCCGCGCAAGAGCGTGCGTTTCAAGGTCGGACGTCTGATGCAGCAGTCGCTCGAGGACGGCACCGTCGTCATCTCGCGCAACAACGGCAACGGTCGCGACGAGGATTGACGGCCGGACTGCATGCAGGATCGACGGCAGCTGTCGGAGGCTGCCCTCGCGATCCGGCAATTGGATTCAATCCTCAGCGGCCGGTGCGTCTCCGCGCCGGCCGCTGTGGGAATCCTGACGTAAGCGTGTGCTTGGCGGCCGACCCCACGTGGGTCGGATAGTCTTTGCCGCGTGAGCGACCAGTTCCAATCCAATTCGAATTCGAGCGGCGAGGGCGGCAACTTCCGCTCTGGCCGTGGTCAGCGACGGCCCCGCAACGATGCGGCCACCGAATCGCAGCGTCGTGACGTCGCTGCGTTGTTTGGTTCCGAGCCGCCGGTCGCGCTCGAGGCCGAGATGGGCCTCATCGGCGCGATCATCTGGGACCCCAAGGTCGTGGGCGACGTGATCACGCTGGTGCGCAACGGCGAGGACTTCTCGTCGCCGCGGCATGGCCGGATCTACGACGCGATCATCGAGATCTACGAGCGTCACGCGACGGTCGATCTCGTGCTGCTCAACCAGCTGCTGACAGACCGCGGCCTCGTCGACGCGGTCGGTGGCCTCGACTACATCGTGCAGCTTGCCGAAGGCGTTCCCAGCGCCGCGAACGCCGCGCACTGGGCGCGCGTGGTGCGTGAAAAAGCCACGATGCGCGAGATCATCGCCGCGGCAGGCGAGATCCTCGAGGAGGCGCACACCTCGCGCCAGCCCGCGCAGAACATGCTCGAGAGCGCCGAGCAGAAGATCTTCCGCATCGCGCAGAAGCGCGAGACCGGCGTGGTTTCGACCGCCAACGAGCTCGTCCACGAGACGATGCGGATGATCGACCAGAGCGAGGGCAACGGCTTTGTCGGCGTGCGCACCGGCTACGGCCACCTCGACGAGATGACCAACGGCCTGCAGAAGGGCGAAATGCTCATCCTCGCGGCGCGTCCGTCGATGGGCAAGACCGCGCTTGCGCTCAACCTGCTGCAGCAGATCGCGCAGCTCGGCGCGCCCAGCGTGATGTTCAGCCTGGAAATGGGCAAGCAGCAGCTGATCCAGCGCATGCTTTGCGCGCTCGGCGGCATCGATGCACAGCGGCTCCGCAAGCACATGCTCGGCAGCGACGACTACCGCCGGCTCATGGCCGCGTGCGGCGAGATCTCCAAGCTGCCGATCTTCATCGACGACACGCCGGGTCTGTCGCTGCTCGCGATGCGCTCCAAGGCGCGTCGTCTGAAGGAGCGCTACGGGATCGGCTTTATCGCGATCGACTACCTGCAGCTCATGAGCTCGGGTTCGCGCGTCGAGAGCCGTCAGCTGGAAGTCAGCGAGATCTCGCGTGGCATCAAGGCGATGGCGCGCGAGCTCGATGTGCCTGTGCTCTGCCTGTCGCAGCTCAACCGCGCGGCGGAACAGCGCGAAGGCCACCGCCCGCGCATGAGCGACCTGCGTGAATCAGGCTCGATCGAACAGGACGCCGACGTCGTGATGATGCTCCACCGCGAGGACTACTACCACCGCGGTGATCCGAACTGGGCCGACGAGAACCCCGACAAGGTCGGCACAGCCGAGCTCATCCTCGCGAAGCAGCGCAACGGTCCGACCGGCACCGTCGACCTCGTCTGGGACGGCTCGACGACCAGCTTCAAGGGACGGTCGTTCGCGGCTGCGCCCGAGGAGTTGCCGCGCCGCGTCTCGGCGCCGACGCGCATGCGCGTGGCCGAGGAACCGTCGGACGACCTGCCGGTCTGAGTCCGCACGCGATTGGAAAGTCGGGGCAATCGCCTCGTGCCGAGGGCGTTCGTGGCGCGCTTCGCGCGGTAACCTCCAAGCACGCGCGGCGGCTTTGCCACCTGAGCGGCGTGCATGAACGAACCGTCTGATCCGGATCCCCGTGAGCTTCAGTCGCTGCTGCAGCGCGCAGCGGCGGGCGATTCGGCGGCGTGGCGGCAGGTCGTGGCGGACTTTGCGCCGCGGATCAACGGCCTCCTGCGTGCGCATTGCCGCGACGCGGACTTGGCCGAGGAAATCTGCCAGTCGACCTTCTGCACCGTGGCCGCCAAGATCGGCGAGTACGTGGAGAGCGGGCGGTTCGAGTCGTGGATCTTCCGCATCGCCATGAACCGCCTGCGCGACGAGATGCGTCGCCGCGTCCGCCACGCGCGGCCGATCGGCGACGAGGCGATGCGCTCGGTCGCGGGGCGCGCGAGCAAGGTTTCCAGCGACGCGGAGAACGAGGTCCGCGACCAGCTTTCGAAGGCGCTCGCGCGGTTGCCCGAGGCGGACCGGGAGATCATCGAGCTCCGCCACACGGGCGGGATGAGCTTCCGAGCCTTATCAGACTACTACAGCGAACCTGTGGGAACTCTGCTCGCCCGGCACCACCGGGCGCTGCGAAAGCTTCGGGTGATGCTTGAGGACATGGGAGTCGGGGACTCGGACGCAGCGGCGGTGGAGCCGTGAGCGGTGCTTCGTGCCCCGAGCTGAAGCGCGTAGTTCCATCTGGTAGTTCCATCTGGTAGTTCCATCTGTACGGGTGGCGCGGGTTACACCGACCAGCGCCGCCGCGGGACCGATGGCAGACTTCGGGAATCGTGCAACGCTTGGCAATCTGCGCGGTCAGGCGGCGTTTCCTGCGGGTGGGTCGTGCGCTCTTTCGCGCACGAGTCCCCGCGCCAGCAAGCAGTCGGTGTAGAAAGATCGATTCGAGCCACATGAGCGACTTCAAGCCCAACTCCCAGCCTGGACGCGACGAGGCGCCGACCCCGGCCGATCTCGTCGATCTGGTGGGCATGCTCGACCGACGCGGCGCCGAGGAGCGCGGGGCGCTCTCCCGCGAGGCGCTCGAGCGCATGGTTTCGATGAGCGATCTTCAGCTTCCGCTTGCACAGGGCGAGGTCTCGCCCGTCGTGGCGCGGATCGGACCTGCTGGTGTGTCGCGTTCGGCGCGGATCTGGCGCATCGCGGCTGCGGTCGCGGTCGTCGCGGGTCTTGGTGCTGTCGCAGCGCTCGCCGCGCGCGGCCTGTTCTCGAACTCTGATCCGAAGCTCGCGCCTGGTGGCGCGCTGGTCGACGCGAACCCGGTCGTCGAGCCGATCGCGCCCGCGCCTGCGCCCGTTCGGTCGCGCGCTGTTCCCGCGGAACATCTCGATCGCGCGCTCTCCGGCGCGACCTCCGTGCGCACTGCCTCGAGCGGCGTGTCGGCGATGGTGGTTGCGCTCTCGGGCGCCGCTACCGAAGCCGCGCTGCAGTATCCCGACCTCGATGACGCGCTCGCCGCGGACATCGCGCCGATCTTCCACACCGGCGCGCTGCTTGACGGTGGCGGGACGACCTACGAGGATCTCTCTGGCGAATTCGCCGCGATCACCGGCCTCTCTTCTCCGCGCTAAGCGCCGTTTGGAATCTCGATGTCCTCACGAAACGCACTGATCCTCGTGCTTGCTGTCGCAGCCGCGTCGTTGGCGTTTGCTCCGCGGCAGGATGCTCCCAAGCAGGATGCGCCCAAGAAGGCTGCTCCCACGCAGGCTGCTCCCGGTCAGGATTCCGCGCGACGCCCAGATGGCGACAACCGCGACGGCGAGCCGCGCAATGGCGAGCGTCGCGGAGGCCGCGGCCTTCCCAACGCGCCGGACTGGCCGCGTGCGGGCGGGTTTGGTCCAGGAGGGCAGAACAGCGAGCGCCCGATGATCGAAGGCCTCGTGATCGAGGGGCTGATCCCCGGCACGTTCGGCCGTCGCGAACTCACCAACGACGACGTCGCGCGCGCCATCGCGGTGGCCAAGGAAATCTCGCCCGAGTGGGGCGAGGCGATCGAGGCGCGCGCGAAGAGCGATCCCGAGCAGATGAAGTCCAACCTGCGCGGATCCGCGCGGCGCCTGCTCGGCATGGTCGCGCTCAAGGAGCGCGCGCCGAAGGTGTTCGAGGCCAAGGTCGCCGAACTGCGCGCCCAGGCCGAGACCGATCGCGCGTCGAAGGAGCTTCGCAAGGCGATGGAAGCGGGAAGCCCCGACGAAAAGTCGCTCGCTGCGCTGCGCCAGGCGCTCGACGAGGCGTCGGCCAAGCAGGTCGACGCGACGCTCGCCGCGCGCCGACAGGAGCTTGACGCGCTCGACGCGCGCGTGAAGAAGCTCCGCGCAGACATCGATGCCGACGCCGCGAACCGCAAGGCGCTCGCAGCCGAAGTCGCCAAGCACGCGACCGAACGCCCCGCGCAGCGTGAGCAGGGCGCGCGTCCTGCGCCTCGCGAATAGCTTCCGTGTAGCATCGCGCCCGATGCAGGCGAACGGCGCAACCACGCGAATCCGCGCGAACCCTCGCGCTCGGCTCGGCTTTGCCGGGCGCATCGGGTTTGCCGTGCTTGCCGCAATGCTGCTCGCCTGCGTCGCGACGCTGCCGTGGTCGATGGGCGCGGTGCAGAGCGGCGGCGTGAAGCTCTCGCGATACGAAGCGTCGAATCTCTCGCTGAATCTGCTGCCGCCTGTGTGGCAATCGCTCAAGCCGCAGGACATGGCGCGCGTTGAAACTGCGGAAAAAGCAGGCCAATACGTGCCCGGTCGCGTGCTCGGCACCGATCGGCTCGGGCGCGATGTGTTCGCGCGCCTGCTGGCGGGCGGGTCGATCAGCCTGCTCGTCGGGCTCAGCGCCGCGGCGATCGCGGTGATCGTCGGCACGCTCTACGGATCGGTCGCGGGCGCGGCGGGCGGGCGCGTCGATGCGGTGCTCATGCGCATCGTGGACATCCTCTTCGGGCTTCCGTCGGTGCTGCTGATCGTGCTGCTCGCGGTCGCGGTTGACGGAATCCTCGAGCGCAACGGCGCGGACCTGCCCATGGCCGCTCGGCAGCTGATCAATCTCGCCACGCTGCTCGTCGCCATCGGCGGCGTGAGCTGGCTGACCATGGCGCGCGTGATCCGCGGGCAGGTCATGTCGCTGCGCGCCAAGCCGTTCATGGAGGCGTGCCGGGCGATCGGGGTCGGGGCGCCGCGGCAGTTCACGGCGCATCTCCTGCCGAACCTGGTCGGGCCGATCGCGGTCTACGCGGCGCTCGCGGTGCCGGGCGCGATCCTGTCGGAGAGCTTCCTGTCGTTCCTTGGGATCGGCGTGCGCGAGCCGATGCCGAGCTGGGGCAACCTGGCGGCCGACGGGCTGGGCGAGCTCAACACCGTCGACAGCCGCTGGTGGCTGCTGGTCGCGCCGTGCCTGGCGATCGCGCTGACGCTGGTGTCGCTCAACTTTCTCGGCGACGAACTGCGCAACCGATTTGATCCGATGCGTGGGCGCAAGACCGCCTGAGCGGACCGTTTCGGCCTTGGCTGCGGTTAGGATGTCCGACCCTCGCGCCCCCGCGCGGGGCAAGGTGCCACCATGAACAACCGCTTCGGCCTCAAGGACTTCATCCAGATCGTGCTGCTCGGCGCGATCCTCGGCAGCATCTGGCTTTCGATGATGCAGAAGACGCGCATCGAGCTCGCCATCGAGGGCGTTCAGACCAAGCTCGGCGACATCGAGCAGCAGTCGATGCAGCTCCAGCGTGCTCTGGAGAAGGGCTTGGCCGAGCGGCCCGCCGTCGTCGTGCAGCAGGGGACCGCTCCCGCTGCGGCGGGCGGCGATGCCTGGGCGCGCCCCGGCGTCAAGATCGAGCGCTGGCCCGCGCCGCACTCGGCGAGCGATCCCGCCAAGACCGCTGGCCTTGCCGCGGGCGGCGAGTTTGTCGAGCTCTTCGAGGCGCAGCCCGCGAAGCTCGTGCCGTACATCTCCAGCGACGTCTATTCGACGCGCGTCCTCGACCGCGTGTGCGAGAGCCTGAGCACGTTCGATCCCAAGACGCTCAAGATGGTCGGCGCGCTCGCGGATGCGTGGCAGGTCGACCCCGATGGCCTCTGGATCCGCGCGCACATCAACCCGAAGGCGCGCTTTAGCGACGGCACGCCGGTCACGGCGGAGGACATCCGCTGGACCTTCATGGACTTCGTGAACAACCCGCTCATCGAGGCGGAGCGCACGCGCAGCACGATGGACAACCTCAAGGACGTGAAGGTCATCGATGACCTCACGGCTGAGTTCGTGTTCAAGGAGCCGCTGTTCACCAACATGCTGGTGGCGCTCGGCGATCCGATCCTGCCCAAGCACTACTTCTCCAAGTTCGAGCCGGCGCAGATCAACCAGGGCACGGGCCTGATCATGGGCTCGGGTCCGTTCCGCATCGCGAATCTGCCGCGCGGAGGCGACGATCTCGACACGCAGTGGACGCCCGGCCAGGACGTCGTGCTCGTGCGCAACGAGCAGTACTGGGCCGAGATGCCCACGCTCGCGGGCCTGCGCTTCAAGACGATCAAGGACGACCTCGGCCGACTCGTTGCGTTCCGCAACGGCGAAGGCTCGATGATGCTGCCGACCTCGCCGCAGTTCAACAAGGTGCTGCGCGAGGAGCCTGACTTTGAGAAGTCGAACTACGCGCTCAAGTGGGTCAACATGCGCTGCGGCTACAGCTTTATCGCGTGGCAGTGCGGACTGCGCAACGGCAAGACGGCGACGCCGTTCTCCGACAAGCGCGTGCGCGTGGCGATGACGCTGCTGCTCGACCGCGAGCGCATGATCCGCGACATCTGGGACGGCATCGGCATCGTGTCGAAGGGCCCGATGAACCCCGAGAGCCCCGCGAGCGATCCGAGCGTGAAGCCGCTTCCGTTCGATCCCGCGAAGGCGAAGGCGCTGCTCAAGGAAGCCGGTTGGGAAGACCGCGACGGCGACGGCATCCTCGAGAACGCGAAGGGCGACAAGTTCCAGTTCGAATACACCTATGCGACCGGCGGCGAGATCAGCGAGCGCCTCGCGCGCTTTGTGAAGGACAGCTACGAGAAGGCCGGCATCGTGGTCACCACGCGGCCGGTCGACTGGAGCCGCTACCAGGAGTTCCTCAAGCTGCGCGACTTCGATGCGATCACGATGGGCTGGGGTGCGAACGCGCCCGAGAGCGACCCGCGCCAGATCTGGCACTCGGAGAGCATCAAGGAAGGCGGCGACAACTTCACGCAGTGGGTCAGCCCCAAGGCCGACGCGCTGATCGAGAAGGGCCGCCGCACGATGGACGAGGCCGCGCGCATGCTCGTGTGGCGCGAGTTCGAGGCGGCGATCGCCGAGGAGCAGCCGTACACCTTTGTGCGCGTCGCGCCGTGGCTGCGCTTCGTGTCGCGCGAGTTCGGCAACGTGAACCCGTACAAGACGGGTCTCGAGCCGCAGGAGTTCTGCAAGGTCAACCGCTCGGCGACCCCGACGAAGAACTGAGCGCGCCACCTCATGGTCAACTACCTGCTCAGGCGCCTCTTGTTCATGGTCCCCACGATCCTGGGGATCACGTTCATGGTGTTCATGCTGCTGGCGCTCGCGCCGGGCGGCATCGGCGCCGGGCTTGCCGTGCAGGGTGGACAGATGAGCGACACCAGCAAGGTCGCGCAGATGCAGGCGTACCTCGAGGACCGCTACGGGCTCAACGATCCCGTGGTCGTGCAGTACTTCCGATGGCTCGGCCGCATCTCGCCGGTCAAGTTCGGCGAGCGCGACCTCCGCACGCCGACCAATGAGCGCGTGAGCGCGCCGCGCGCGATCAATGCGCCGGAGATGGCGTGGCTGTTTCCCGCGCCCGCTGCGGTGCAGGTGACATTCACGCCGACCGTGGGCGAAGGCCAGCGCGAAGAGCAGGTCGTGGAGTTCAAGAAGCTCCAGCGCGAAGCCGAGGGCGCGCGCCGCGCGTACATCGGCTCGGTGCGCATGTTCAAGGACACGCTCGCCGACTATGTGCGCGCGATGGGCAAGCCGTGGACCGAGCGGCTCGAGCCGAAGGGCGGCGCGGATCCCGAGAAGTTCCGCGACATCGCGCTCGACGCCGCGAATCCCAAGTGCGAGGCGCTCAAGAAGGCCGCCGCCGACATGCATGCGAAGTGGTCGCTCGCCGAGGAAGCGCGCCAGCGCGCGTACATCGGCTTCAAGGCGGGCCCGTATCCGCCGAGCGGGTACGCGGTGATCCCTGGCGCGATGTACCTCGACTCGCCCGATCTCGGCGTCGCGTTCTCGAAGAACCGCCCCGTGTGGGACCTGATCGCGGCGGCGCTGCCGGTCACGCTGCTGCTCAATCTCATCGCGTTCCCGATCTCGTATCTGATCGCGGTGCCGACGGGCATCCTCGCGAGCGTGCGGCGCGGCGGTGGGTTCGATGTGTTCACGGGGTTCCTGTACCTCTCGCTGTATTCGATTCCGACGGTGCTCGCGGGCGTGTTTGCGATCGGCTTCCTCGCGAACAAGCAGTATCTCGGGTTGTTCCCCGTGAGCGGCATGCACGACAGCGCGGCGGTGGGCTACACGTTCCTGTCGTACACCGACAGCGCGGGCGTATGGCACTGCGGCTGGCTGCTCGACACGCTCTGGCATGTCGCGCTGCCCGTGATGTGCCTCGTGTACGGATCGTTCGCGGTGCTGAGCAAGCAGACGCGCGCGGCGATGCTCGAGAACTTCAACGCCGACTATGTGCGCACGGCCAAGGCCAAGGGCGTGCCGCGCAACGACGTGGTCATGCGCCATGTGTTCCGCAACAGCCTGCTGCCGCTGATCACGATGTTCGTCGGGATCTTTCCCGCGATGCTCGCGGGTTCGGTGGTCATCGAGCGCATCTTCAGCGTGCCGGGCATGGGCAGCCTCGTGATCGAGGCGATCGACCTGCGCGACCGCGAGATCATCCTCGCCAACACGTTCATGATCGCGTGCGTCAACCTGCTCGCGCTGCTTCTTGCGGACATCCTCTATGCGGCGGCCGATCCGCGGGTGAGCTATGAGTAAGCCTGCGTCGACCACCGCTCCGCGCGCGATCTCGGGCATCGAAGTGATGCGCGGCGTCGGCGCGCAGGAAGCGAAGGGCTTCTGGGCCGACGCGTGGGAGCGCGTGCTCAAGCGCCGCGGCGCGGTGCTGGGCATGGTGTGGATCGGGATCATCGCGTTCTTCGCGGTGTTCGCGCCGGTGATCGCCAGCGCGCATCCCGTCATGCTCGAGCGGCTCGACGACAAGGGCGCGGTGATCGCGCGCGAGTGGCCGATGCTCGCGAACCTCTCGCCGACCGACTGGCTGCTGATGATCGCGTTCGCGGTCGGCACGCCGTGGGTGTTCTTGGGTGGTTTCAACGAGCCGGCGCGCAAGCTCGGTCGCGGCGGGCGCCTCGGCGTGCTCGTGGTCGCGCTGCTGCAGGCGGGACTCACCATCGTGCTCGCGGGCGCGATCGTGGGATGGGCCGATGGCTCGTCGGTCGCATGGTTCAAGCAGCTTGCGCGGCTCGAGTCGGGGCCGTGGCCGATCGTCGCCGTGGTCTCGCTGGCGATCGCCGCGGTGACGGCGATCGTGCCGACGCTGGATTCGCTCGGGGCGCGGCTCGCGACGATTCTCGCGACCGCCGTGCTCGCGGGCGGACTCGTGCTGACTTCGGGCGGGCAGAAGCTGATCAACTTCGAGCGCTACATCGACGACGAGACCGCGGGCCGCATCCACGCGACATGGACGCTCGTGCCGTGGTCGCCGCAGTACACGCGCAGCGACATGAGCGGACTCGCGCCGGGCACGATGGTGCAGGACGAGCCCAAGCTCGCGTCGTTCAAGGGCACGGCGTTCGGCGCGCGGCGCAACTGGCTTGGCACCGACTCGCTCGGCGGCGACGTGCTCTCGCAGATGATGTGGGCGTGCCGCCTGTCGATCTCGATCGGCCTCGTGTCGACCGGCATCAGCGTGCTGATCGGCGTGACGATCGGCGCGGTGATGGGCTACTTCGGCGGGTGGGTCGACATGCTGCTCTTCCGCGTGGTCGAGATCTTCATGGCGGTGCCGGTGCTGTTCCTGCTGATCGTTGCCGCGGGCGTGCTGCCGCGCGATACCTACGTGATGATGGCGATCATCGGCTGCTTCTCGTGGACGGGCGCGGCGCGGTTCACGCGCGCGGAGTTCCTCAAGCTGCGCCGGCAGGACTTTGTGCAGGGCGCGCAGGCGACGGGCCTGCCGCTGCGCGCGATCCTGTTCCGCCACATGCTGCCGAACGGCGTGACGCCGGTGCTCGTGGACGCGAGCTTCGCGATCGCTGCGGCGATCTCGGTCGAGGCGACGCTGTCGTACCTCGGGCTCGGACCTGACGGCCAGGCGTCGTGGGGCAAGCTGCTCTCGAGCGCGACGGCGGCGACGGGCACGTTCGTGTGGTGGCTCGCGGTGTTCCCGGGCGTCGCGATCTTCCTCTCGGTTCTCTCGTACAACCTGCTTGGCGAGGCGCTCCGTGACGCCATCGATCCGAAGCTGCGGAAGGCGGCGCACTGATGACGCAGCACCTGGACATTGCGAACCCGGCGCGAACCTCTCCGCTCCTTCAGGTGGCTGACCTCGCGGTGTCGTTCGACAACGGAGCGGGCCCGCGCGTGCAGGCCGTCGCCGGCGTGTCGATGACCGTGCATCCGAACCAGACGCTCGCCGTCGTCGGCGAGTCGGGCTGCGGCAAGAGCGTCACGGCGATGAGCACGATGCAGCTGATCCCGCGTCCGCCGGGGCGGTTCGATCGCGGCACGATCCTGTTCGACGACGGTGGTTCGACCAAGGACATCCTCTCGCTGAGCGAGCGCGAGATGCTGCGCATCCGCGGCGGCAAGATCGCGATGATCTTCCAGGAGCCGATGACGAGCCTCAATCCCGTCTACACGATCGGCGACCAGTTGATCGAGGCGATCCTGCTGCACCAGCATGTCGCGCCCGATCAGGCGTGGCAGCTGGCGATCCAGGCGATGAAGGACGTCGGCATTCCCAAGGCGGAGGAGCGCATGCGCGCGTATCCGCACCAGTTCTCGGGTGGCATGCGCCAGCGCGTGATGATCGCGATGGCGCTCGCGTGCCAGCCCAAGCTGCTGCTCGCCGACGAGCCGACGACCGCGCTCGACGTGACGATCCAGGCGCAGATCCTCGAGCTCCTGCGCGAGCTCCAGCGCTCGCGCGGCATGGGCATCATGCTGATCACGCACAACCTCGGCGTGGTCGCTGAGAACGCCGACGTCGTATGCGTGATGTACGCCGGCCGCGTGGTCGAGTACGCGCGCGTGTTCGAGCTCTTCGACAACCCGCTGCATCCGTACACGCGCGGGCTGTTCAACTCGATCCCGCTGCTCACGCAGCGCAAGCATCGCCTGACGACGGTCGAGGAAGTCGTGCACGATCCCGCGCAGTTCAAGCTGCCTGGACTTGCCGGCGATCTCGTGCCGTGGTGGCCCGATGCGCCCGCGGGCGTCAAGCCCGCGATCGCCGCCGACCGCGACGAGTACGCGCTCGTGCAGGTCGCGCCGACGCGCTGGGTCGGTTGCTTCAACACCAAGTGGGTTGAGGATCATCCGAGCCCGCGGCCCGATCTCGACTACCGTCGCGACGACATGTGAAATGCGCCACGCGGATCTCCTCTGGCAACACCGCAGTTTCGGCGAACTGACCGCGCGCGATCTGTACGCGATCATGGCGCTTCGCGCGCAGGTGTTCGTGGTCGAGCAGCGCTGCGCGTACCAGGACGCCGATGGCGTCGATCTCGTCAGTCGCCATCTCTGGGCCCAGCAAGGCGATGGGCAAGTCGTTGCCTGCTTGCGGATCGTTCCCGCGGGCGTGAAGTTCGCCGAGACCAGCATCGGCAGGGTGGTCACGGCAGCGTCTGTCCGTGGCACCGGCCTCGGTCGCGAGTTGATGCGGCGCGGCATCGCGGCTGCGGGTGAAGGCGCGCCGATCCGGATCGGCGCGCAGGCGCACCTCGAGCGTTTCTACGGCGAACTCGGGTTCGCGCGCGTCTCCGACATCTACGACGAGGACGGGATACCGCACATCGAGATGCTTCGTGCGTGACCGTTGAGCACGCGTCTCGCGCAGAGCGGCGAGAAAGTTGCGTGACGCGTGGTGAATCCGCGTCGCGCGTCCCGCGAACGCAGCCGACCATGCCCACGATCAACAAGAAGAAGCCGTCCGTCAAGAAGGTTGCTACGAAGAAGGTTGCCACGAAGAAGGCCGTCACGAGGAAGGCCGCCGCCAAGAAGCCGAGCGCGAACAAGGCTGTCGTGACGAAGCCCGCTTCGAAGCCCGCCCAGAAGCCGACCCCGAAGCCCGCCCCGAAGTCCGCCCCGAAGCTCGCTACTGGCGCGCTCGTCGCCGTCGGCGCCGCGGCCCCCGATTTCAAGCTCATGGACTCCGCCGGCAAGGCC
>CAITDI010000098.1 GCA_903891095.1 uncultured bacterium
CACCTCCACCGCTTGCATCGCTGTCGTCGCCGCATCGCTCGCACTTGCGTTCTCCGCCGTGAACTTCGCGTTCGCGCAGGACGCCAAGCCCGCCGCTGCGAAGGCACCGTCGTCGATCGTTCCCGCGCCGCGCACGGGCGACGGCGCGATCGCGCGCGAGACCGAGTGCATCAAGCGCGCCAAGGAAAGCGCACCCGCGCACGTGGTGTTCGTCGGCGACTCGATCACGCAGGGCTGGGAAGGCGGCGGCAACGACGCGTGGACCAAGCACATCGCGCCGCTCGGCGCGCTGAACCTCGGCAACTCGGGCGACCGCACTGAGAACGTGCTCTATCGCCTCGCGCAGGCGCCGCTCACGCGCCTCAATCCCAAGCACATCGTCCTGCTGATCGGCACCAACAACCTCGGCCACGGCACGAGCAACGCCGCTGAGACGCTCGCCGGCGTGCGCGCGGTCGCGGAGATGCTCCACGCGCAGTGCGAGGGCGCGACGATCCACATCCTCGAGATCTTTCCGCGCGGCGAGCAGATCAACAACATGCGCGGCGACATCTGCCAGATCAACCAGGCGCTGCGCGCGTTCGTGCGCGACGACGCCGCGAACCACGGCGGCAAGTCGCGCTACGCGATGAACGCGGTCGGCGACACCTTCCTCAACGCCGACGGCTCGATCTCAAAGGACATCATGCCCGACGCGCTCCACCTCTCGCCCAAGGGCTACCAGATGTGGGCGGAGGGGATCTACAAGCAGATTGCGAAGTGAGGCGCGGGCGGCGGCGCGTCAGCGATCGGCGGATTGCTCGCGACGACGCGCGGTTTCCTGTTCGACCCAGCTCGGCTCGCTCTTCGACACCACCTTGCCGTCCTTGAAGACGACGCAGTACGCGCGCTCGGGATTGCCCGCGAACACCGCGCTCGACGCGATGCTCGACAGCCCGTCGCCCCACTGCAGGCGCTCGCCGTCGATGCCGTCGCGCGTGCGGCGCAACTCCCAGTGCGAGCTCGGGTCGCCGAGCATCGCGACGACTTCCTCCTTGGACATGCCGGGCTGCACGCGGTTGAAGCGGTTGACGACGTCCTCGGACGCGCATGACGCGAGCGCAGCGGCGACGGCGGCAGCAAGGATCGGAGCAACGAGCGCGGACGGACGGAACCTGAGCATCGCCGCATTGTGGGCGAAGCCGCCGCGATACTCAAGATAGGTCTGGAGAGCGCAAGACGGCCCCGCGCGACGCTCGACGAAACAGGGCGCAAGCGCATACTCTTGCGCTCCCATGACTCCCGCCACCGCCGAAGCCGCTGCTCCCGTCACCATCTCGCTCACCGACGCATCCGCGCGCGCGATCGCCGCGCTGGTCGCCAAGCACGGCTCCGCGCAGCGCGCCGCGATCGAATCGGGCGTCGCGCGCGTGGCCTCGCGCTGGAGCGCGGCCGACGGCGACGCGGCGGCGTTCGAAGCGTTCTGCACCAAGCACTTCGTGAGCGATGCCGCCGAGCGCACGCGCCTGCTCGCGCGCCTCGAGGGCGCGCTCGAGCAGATCGACGGCCACCTCTACGAGATGCGCCGCACGCTGCGCCGCCATCACGACCTGCGCGGCGACGAGTTCGCGGGAGTCGACGACATCCTCGCGCAGTTCGATCCGTCGCCCGATCTCTCGGAGCAGATGTACAAGCAGAAGGTCGCGCACCTCGCGCTCCTGAACTTTGCCAAGCCGACGCTCGCGACGATGCTCAAGGACGGCCCCGCGTGGGACGACTCGGGCTGGGCCGCGGCGCGCGTCGCGCTCAACTTCGGGCCGCGCGTGCCCGTCGCGCTCGCCGACCGCGCGCGCAAGCGTTCGTTCGAGGCGGGCAAGTTCGTGGCGGACTTCCACGTGCCCGTGGGCGGCGTGGTCGACGCCAACGGCAAGCGCTGGTTCGAGGGCGACCGCAAGCTGATCGCGCACTGGCTCGTGCGCGAGGAGATCAAGGCCGGCTACGGCGATCCCGACGGCGTGCACAAGCAGCGCGCGCTCTCGTGGGTCATGGCGCGCCACATCGACGGCACGATCCCCGCGCGCGTGATGTCGGGCGAGGACAAGCGCGACTGGAATCCCGCGAAAAACACGGTCGCCGGCGGCGATCCGGGCGAACTGCTCGGCCTCGTGCGCTACGAGCACTGGATCGCGAACTTCCGCATGGCGCGCGAGTTCGACCCGCTGTACCCCGACGAGCCGACCGCGATCGCCCGCAAGTTCGCGCTCGAGCGCGAGATGCCCGAGACCGAGGTCGAGCAGCTGATGATCTCGCTGCTCGAGGCGCCCGTGCGCAAGGACCTCGCGGCGTTCCTCTCGAAGAAGCTCGGTCGCCCGCTCGAGGCGTTCGACATCTACTTCGACGACGTGGTCGAGGCCAAGCCGGCCACCGAGATGAACGCGGCCGTGAAGGCGCGCTTTGCCAACGTCAAGGAACTCGAGGCCAAGCTGCCGACGGTCCTCCGCGAGCTCGGATTCAACGACAAGGACGCCGACTTCCTCGGCACGCACATCCGCGTCGAGGTCTGCAAGGGCGCGGGTCACGCGATGCGTCCGTACCTGACGGGCTACGGCGCGTGGCTGCGGACCTCGAGCCTCGACGCCGAACTCGGCTGGGACGGCTTCGACACCGCGATGCACGAGCTCGGCCACAACCTCGAGCAGCTCTGCTCGACGTACTTCGTGAGCCGCCCCGCCCTGCGCGGCGTGCCGAACACGGCGTGCACCGAGGCGTTCGCGTTCCTCTACCAGGCGCTCGCCAAGCGCGTCCTGGGGCTCGAGGACGCGGCGGCGGCGCAGCGGCAGTTCGCGGTCGACTCGGTCGCCACGATGCTCTCCGCGTGCCAGATCGCCGGGCCGTCGCTGCTCGAGCTCCGCGCGTGGCGCTGGCTCTACGCCAACCCGAACGCGACGGCCGCCCAGCTCCGCGACGAGGTGCTCCGCATCGCCGACGACCTGTGGACGCGGTACTACCAGCGTGACTTCGGCCCCGATAACTACCGAATCCTCGCGGCGTACCAGCACATGATCGCCCACCCGCTCTACCTGCCCGACTACACGCTCGGGCACATGATGAGCCACCAGATCCGCTCGTACATGCGCGGCAAGGACCTCGCAGGCGAGACCAAGCGGATCACATCGCTCGGCTGCCTGACCCCGGATCTGTGGATGCGCCGCGCCGTCGGCGGGCCCGTTTCCGCGGACCCACTGGCCCGCGATGCGGCCGCCGGACTGCCCCTGCTGGGCTGAGCGCGGCGTAAGTCACGGGCAACTCAGAGTTTCTTGCGCAAAGTTCGGGTTACCGAGTCTCTTCTCCCCTGAGGAGGCGACTAGGAGACGGTCGTCTGCCGATATCGCATCGCCCCATGCGAGACGAGACCGTGAAACCTACCACCGCTCAACCTCAGGCCCAAAAACGAGATTCGTTCCCCGCGACGCAGCGTGGATGGCTCGTCGCGCAGCTCGCGCAGGGCAGCGAAGGACTTGCGCGGATCAACACGTACGTGATGCAGACATATTCCGAACCGCTCGGCAACTACGTCGCCGGTTCGAGCTTCCGGTCGCTCGGCACCTCGAAGGACCTTGTCTCAGGGTTCTTCGCGTCGCGCCTCGCGCAGCCGGCGTACTTCGAGAAGTGGATCGACAGCGGACTGCCTCTGCGCCGCTGGCTGATCAACGGATTCCTCTTCTTCCTCCAGGAAGAGGCGCGCCGGCGCAAGTCGGAGCGGATCGACACGCTCTCGGCCGACACGTCGGTCGAGCCGGTCGCAGATGCGACCAGCGCCGTCGAGGAGTTTGACAGGGTGTGGGCTGCCGCCATGGTGCGGAGCGCCGCATCGTCAGCGCGCGAGCGCTGCGTGACCGAGGGCTTCGAGCCCCACTGGGAGATGTTCGAGCGCCACTTCGTTGGTGGCGTCTCGTACGCAGACATCGCCGAGACCTTCTCGGTGAGCGGCGGACAAGCGGCCAGCATGGTGCGCACCGCCAGCATCCGATTTCGACAAGCGGTCGTCGACCTGCTCCTCAAGGACGGCGCGACCGAAGACGAGCTTGATGAAGAGATCGCGCGGCTGATGCGCGCGCTTCGACCGACCTGAGCCCGAGCCAAGCCACACCGATTCACCGACCACCGACCACCTAGCCATCGACCCCTAGCCATCGACCCCCTAGCCATCGATACGTGACGCCATGAGCGACCTCACCCTCACAGATCCCACCATGCGGCTCCTCGCCGCGCTGACCGACGAGACGGACCCCGTCCTCGTTCAGGTGGTCGATCACGCGAGGCGTGGCGATGGGCTGCTCCCGTCGCGGATGGCGCTCGAGACCGGTCCGCTGTCGGTGGTTGGCGATGCGCTCGAGCTCTTCTGCCTCGGCTACGCCGATCGCGAGGACTACCGCACCGCGCTCGCCGCCTGTCAGAAACTGGCGAAGGAAGGCACCGCCGCCGAGCGCGAGCTCGCTGCGACCTCGATCGCGGTGCTCGAGGCGAGTTCGATCGTCTATCGCGGGATGTACGTCGTGTCGCGCAATTCGCGCGAGGCTGACGCCCGCCTGGCCTGCGCCTCGACGGCGCTGCGCGGCAGCTGGGCGCGCCTGGTCGCGAGCGCGATGCGCGCGGGCAATGCGCGCAAGACGGCGTAAGCCGGCGCGCATCGCCAGCAACTCAATCCAAAAAAGCAATCCAAAAGAGAACGCGCGGCGGACCGAGTCCGCCGCGCGTTTCATTTCGTCTGCGATGTCAGGCGCTAAAGCTGCTTCCGCAGCCGCACGTCGACGTCGAGTTCGGATTGTTGAACACGAAGCCCGAGCCCATGATCTCGTCCTTGAAGTCGATCACGGTGCCGTTGAGGTACAGGTAGCTCTTCGGATCGCACACGACGGTGACCGTGAAGGTCTCGCCGCTGCTGGTGGTGGCGGTCGCAACCGCGGTGCCGCCTCCGTTGCTGTCCTCGCCGAGCGCAGCGGTCGAGACCGCCGGCGTCCGGCCGTAGGTAAAGCTCCACGCCTCGTCGGAGTCCTTCTGGACTTCGGTGAGGTCGAGGGTGTAGTTGAAGCCAGAGCAGCCGCCGCCCTTGACGCCGACGCGAAGCTTCATGTTCGCGGGGTCGAAGCCGTGCTCCTGGATGATCTGCTCGATGCGGCGTGCCGCGGTCTCGGTGACGGTGACTGGCATGGTGTGTTCCTCGCGCCTCAGTGCGCCGAGGCCTCCTGGGTGCTGTTGGCCGCGATGCCGTTCTTCTTCTTGTAATCGGCGATGGCGCTGCGGATCGAGTCCTCGGCGAGCACCGAGCAGTGGATCTTGACCGGCGGGAGGCTGAGCTCCTCGACGATCTGGGTGTTCTTGATCGCGAGCGCGTCGTCGATCGACTTGCCCTTGATCCACTCGGTGGCGAGCGAGCTCGACGCGATCGCCGAGCCGCAGCCGAAGCACTTGAACTTGGCGTCCTCGATGACGCCCTGCTCGTTCACCTTGATCTGGAGCTGCATGACGTCGCCGCATTCGGGCGCGCCGACGATGCCGACGCCGACGTCCTTGCGGGTCGCCACTTCCTTGGAAGTGCCGAAGCTGCCGACGTTGCGCGGGTGCTGGTAGTGGTCGATGACCTTCTCGCTGTAGGCCATGTTGGCTTGCCTTTCAAAGCGCGGTGCGCGCGCGGGTTCTTCAATTCAAGGATCCGAAGAGTCCTTCTTCGGATCCGTACATCCAAGGATCCGAAGAGTCCTTCTTCGGATCCGTACATC
>CAITDI010000099.1 GCA_903891095.1 uncultured bacterium
CGATCCTCGTTGCGGGTGGAAGCGCGCTCGGCCACGCCGGCGGACGCGTCCGCGCGTGCGAGAAGGGCACGCCGTTGTGCAATCTGCATGTCGGCATCGCGCGCGCGGCGGGTGTGGAGCTCGAGCGGTTTGGGGATGCGACGGGGGTGGTGGGGGTGTGAGTGGGGTGGCGGCGACTTCGCGTAGGCGACGCATGTATTCGTGATACTGAAGCGGGGCGCCGATGGGCGCCCCGCGTTTGTGTTGCAGAGGATGTGTCGCGCGCGTTAGGGGAGCGGTCCCCAGCGGCCGAGGAGAAGTGCGAGGTCTGCGGCGCTGATCGCGCCATCGCCATTGAGGTCGCCGTACGGAGGATTGGGGAAGCCCCAGAGGCCGAGTAGGTCTGAGAGATCCGCCGCGCTGATCTGGCCGTCGAGATTGAAATCGCCGAGCGCGATCTCGCATGCGTCGAGGCGGCCGTCGGCGTCTTTGTCTTGCGCGCCGCTAACGATTTGGCATGCATCGAGCGTGCCGTTGCTATCGCAGTCGGTACTGGGGTTCGCCGCGATCTCGCAGGCATCGATCGCGCCGTTGAGATTGCAATCCTTTGCTGGATCCTGCGCGATCTCGTAGCTGTCAGGCACGAGATTCTGATTGCAGTCCACTTGGCAGCTGTCGGGCACGCCGTTGGCGTCGACGTCGGCGCTGATACCCGAGGCGATGTCGCAAGAGTCAGGGCGCCCGTTGGTATTGCAGTCGTGTGCGAAGCCGCTGGCGATGTCGCATGAGTCGGGGACGCCGTTGCCGTTGCAGTCGTAGGCGGCAAACGCGGAGACGAGCGAGATGTTGTCGATCGCGAAGTCGTTGTCGGTGCCGTTCGTCTCGGCGCGGAAGCGCACCTGCGCGGAGGTTGCCGACGCGATGAAGTTCACGGTGAAGCTGCGCCAGGTGACCGTGTTCGTCGCTGTCGCCGAGAAGACATTCACGCCGTCAACGTCAACCGCGAACGAAACGCCGTTCGGCGGACTAGTTGCGGCGTTCCAGCCAATGAAGTCGCCGGAGATGGTGTACGAGAACCCTGGAGTTAGACCGCCCACGGTCTGTGCGATTGTGGGGTCGGAGGCCGCGGCACCACCTTCGTTCAGAATGAACATGCCGCCCGGACGACCTCCAGTGCTTCTCCATCCGCCCGATCCGTCAATGTTCGAAGTCGACCACGCGGAGGCGCCCGAGTCGAACCCGCCGTTCGTGATGAGGTTCACGCCTGGATCGGTAAAGTCGCACGAGTCCAAGCGCCCGTTGCCGTTGCAGTCAGGCGAGAGCCCCGCGGCGATTTCGTATGCGTCGGGTAGACCGTTCGCGTTGCAGTCGTATTCACACTCGTCGGGACTGCCGTTTGCGTTCACGTCATGCGAGAAGCCAGACGCGATGTCGCAGGCATCTGGAATCAGATTGCCGTTGCAATCGTGACCAGGCATGCTGACTTCGCAGGAATCCTCGATTCCGTTGCCGTTGCAGTCGATGGGCACGGATTGATAGGCGAGCGCGATCTCGCACATGCCGTCGGCGCACTGCGTTGCACTTACGCCCGAAGGCGCCTCAAGCCGAACGGTCAGAGTGCCGTTGGTCGCGAGTGCGTTGAATTGCTTTGCTGGAATCGTGAGCGTCGCCTCATCGGGCGTCGCGGGGCAGTCGCTGCCGGTGTCGACAAAGATGTTCGTGAACGGCGCGCCGCTCAGACGGACGCTGAGGAACTCGGTCGCGAGGTTGAGGTCGGACTGCGCGCGGATCGTGAGCGAGACTTGCGATGCGGCGGGTGCGAGGCCGGTGAACGCAAATTGGCGCGGCGAGCCAGAGCCGATGGCGCCGAGGTTGCCGGAGGTGCGGTTGACGGTCGCAGTGCTGCAGTAGAGCACGACGGTGTGGTATCCGCCCGCCGCGATAGCGGTGACGGGAGCGAGTCCTGCGGGGATGGTGCACTGGCCTTCAGCGCTGCGCCCCCAGCATGCGATCGTACCGTCGTCCCTGAGCGCCACGGTGTGGTAGTTGCCCGCTGCGACAGCGGTGACGGGAGCGAGTCCTGCGGGGATATCGCACTGGCCGTTGCCATTGGCTCCCCAGCATTCGACCGTGCCATCACCCTTGAGCGCGACGGTGTGAAGGTAGCCCCCCGCGACAGCGGTGACGGAAGCGAGTCCTGCGGGGACACTGCACTGGCCGCTTTCGTTGGCTCCCCAGCATACGACCGTGCGATCGCCCTTGAGCGCGATAGTGTGAAAGAAGCCCCCCGCGACAGCGGTGACGGGAGCGAGTCCTGCGGGGACATTGCACTGGCCGTCGTAGTTGTATCCCCAGCATGCAACCGTGTTGTCAGCCTTGAGAGCGATGGTGTGGATTCCGCCCGCCGCGATAGCGGTGACGTTAGCAAGCCCTGGGGGGACATTGCATTGTCCAAAGTTGTTGAGCCCCCAGCATGCGACCTTGCCGTCGCTCTTGAGCGCTACGGTGTAGCTGCTGCCCGCCGCGACAGCGATGACGGGACCGAGTCCTGCGGGAACATTGCACTGTCCGTCGCTGTTGTGCCCCCAGCATGCGACCGTGCCGTCACCCTTGAGCGCAACGGTGTAGATTCCGCCCGCCTTGACCGCGGTGGCGTTCTCGAGTCCCGCGGGGACATTGCATTGGCCGTAGCTATTGAACCCCCAGCATGCGATCCCCATATCGCCACGCAGCGCGTTGGTGCTTGCGAGCGTGGCGATGGATGCAGCGAGAAGAGCGAGGGCGTGGCGTGGCAAGCGGACAGCGTTCCCACTGCCAACCCTTATGGATGCATTCAAGAGCTTCATCGATCTCATCTCCTCGTTAAGCCATTTCAATCAGCGACACCGCACATCCGCCGCATTCACTGCACGCACGTCCCCCACGCCCCCAGCATCGTCGCGAGATCCGCCGCGTTGATCACACCGTCCGGCACGAGGTCGAGCCCCGGCAGGTTCGGCGCGGGACCCCACGCATTGAGCAGCTGCGCGAGATCCGCAGGCCCGACGAAACCGTCGCGGTCGAAGTCGGCAGGGCAGGTGGTGAACGCGTGCTCGCAGACATCGATCACGCCGTTGCCGTTGAGGTCGACGGCGAGGCCCGCCGCGATCTCGCATGAGTCGAGCAGGCCGTTGGCGTTGCAATCCGCGCTCGTCGCGCCGATGTAGCTCATCTCGAACTCGATCCAGGTGCCGTCGTTGCAGCCTGCGGGATCGACGGCGATGGTCGCGGTCGCGCGCAGCGTGACCGAGCCCTTCGCGGTGATCTGCTCGTTGAAGCCGTAGTCGGTGAGCGTGAAGCTGACCCACGGCGTGACGCCGCAGTCGTTCGTGCCCGCGAACGCCGTGCCGAGCGGCTGATTGCCGAGCCTGAGCGTGACATACTCGAGCAGGCCGCTGAAATCGCCGTGCGCGCGCGCGCGGATCGTGACGGGCGACGCGGAGAGGACGACGTTCGGGATGGTCCACGCGGCCGGCGCGTTGATGCCGATCGGGCCGATGTGGCCGGAGGCGAGGTCGACGGTGAGCTGCTTTTCGCAGGTGTCGCCGAGGCCGTTGTGGTTGCAGTCTTCGAGGAGGTCCGCTTGGGCATCGCAGGAATCGTGCAGACCGTTGCCATTGCAGTCGTGACCGTCGAGTTCAAGTGAGTCGCGGACCCCGTTGGAGTTGCAGTCGGTGTCGAGGCGGACGACGGTGTGGTATCCACCCCCCGCGACAGCGATGACGGTTGCGAGTCCTGCCGGGGCATTGCACTGGCCGAAGTAGTTGGCCCCCCAGCATGCGACCGTGCCGTCGCCCTTGAGCGCGACGGTGTGCGCGAAGCCCGCCGCGACAGCGGTGACTGGGCCAAGTCCTGCGGGGACATTGCACTGTCCGTCGCTGTTGTGCCCCCAGCATGCGACCGCGCCATCGCCTTTGAGCGCGACGGTGTGCGCGTAGCCCGCCGCGACAGCGATGACGGTTGCGAGTCCTGCGGGGGCATTGCACTGGCCGAAGTAGTTGGCCCCCCAGCATGCGACCGTGCCATCGCCTTTGAGCGCGACGGTGTGCGCGTAGCCCGCCGCGACAGCGGTGACTGGGCCAAGTCCTGCGGGGATATTGCACTGGCCGTAGTCGTTGCGCCCCCAGCATGCAACCGTGCCGTCGCCCTTGAGCGCGACGGTGTGGTCCCAGCCCGCCGCGACAGCGGTGGCGGTTGCGAGTCCTGCGGGGACACTGCACTGGCCGTTACCGTTGTTTCCCCAGCATGCGACCGTGCCGTCGCCCTTGAGCGCGACGTTGTGGGATCCGCCCGCCGCGACAGCGGCGACGGCTTCGAGTCCTGCGGGAACATTGCACTGGCCGTCGGCGTTGTACCCCCAGCATGCGACCGTGGCGTCGCCCTTGAGCGCGACGGTGTGGTCGTAGCCCGCCGCGACAGCGATGACGGGTGCGAGTCCTACGGGGACATTGCACTGGCCGTTGCCGTTGTTCCCCCAGCATGCGACCGTGGCGTCGCCTCTGAGCGCGTTGGTGCTTGCGAGCGTGGCGATGGATGCAGCGAGAAGAGCGAGGGCGCGGTGTGGCAAGAGCTGCGCCGCGGAGCGGCTCGGCCGAACACCACGCGCATGATTCACAACTTCAGTCAAGCGGTTCATCGATCTATTTCCTCGTCAAGCAATTTCAATCCGCGGCAGCGCACCGACCGGCGCAGCGAATTCGCATCATGCCATCTTTGTGCAATTTCTCAAAGCGCAATTTCCGCAAATTCCCTGACGCTCTCGGCTCGGCTCTCGAATCCGCGCCCGCGCCCGCCCCGTCCTCTCCCGCCTTATCAACCGCAGCCCGCCGCCGCCGCCCCGCGCCTCACACCTTGCGCATGATGAAGCAGTAGTTAAACCCCCGCAGGAAGAAGTTCCCCTCCTCCGCGGCCTTGCGCCAGTTGCCGTACTCGAGCTTCTTGTTGTGGCGCACGACCGAGATGATGTCGACGGGCGTCATGTACTTGCGCATGATCGAGAAGAGCTCGAAGCCGATGGGCATGAACTCGCTGCCCTTCATCGATTCGCCTCCCGCGCCCTTCTTCTTGCGCCACGAATCGCTCACGTACAGCCCCATGTAGCGGCCGGGCTTGAGCACGCGGTGGATCTCGCGGATCACGTCCTCCATCGCGCGGTAGTACGCCTTGCCGTGGTCCTCGCCGCCCGAGTCGAGCTTGCCGATGCAGCGCGCGTCGTCGGAGTAGTCGACATGCGTCGAGTACGGCGGATCGATGAACACGAAGTCGACGCTCTCCTTGTCGAGCGGCAGCTTGCGCGAGTCGTTGAGGCGGATCTCGGGGCGCTGCGGGTTGAGGTCGAAGCCGACGCCGTTGCGCTTGAGGTCGCGGCAGACATCGAGCGTGGTGCCCGAGCCGCACATCGGATCGACGACGAGGTCGTTCTCGCGCGTGTAGCGCGAGAGCAGCTGCCAGATCACCCACGACGGCGTGGCGCCGACATAGTCCTTGTCGCCCTGCATCGAGCCGGAGCCGACGACGGCATCGCCCTGGATCTCGATCTTGCGCGGCTCCTCGCCGCGGTGGAGCCGCTGCTTCTTCTGCGCCTCGCGCATGGCGGGGCTGTCGTAGTGCTGGCTCGGGTACTCCCACAGCGTGGTGGGGAAGATGCGCAGCGGCGGACGCTCGTCGCGGCGGGGGCCTTCACGCTTTGGTCCCGAGGACTTGTGAGGCGGCTTGCGGTCGTTGGAATCGCGGAATGGGCTTGGCACGCGCGGAGTGTACGGTCACTTCGCGAGCGCGCCGCTGCTGATCGCGCCGAACGCAGCGCCGAGAACTCCCGCGCCGACCACGATCACCGGCACCGCGAAATGCGAACGCACGCGGAACACGAGCGCGACCAGCGCGGCGAACGCGATCGGCGTCGCGATGCCAAACCTCGTCGCGCCGAGATTCGTGAGCGGCCACTCGCCGAGCGCGCCAAGCACGATGTGCAGCGCGGCGCCCACGATCAGCCCGATCGCGATGGCGCTCGCGAGGTCGAGCGCGCGGCGCGCGGGTTTCCACGCGAGGAGCCGCTCGATGGCGCCAAAGCCGATCAGCGTGAACGAGAACGCGGGCAGGAAGATCCCCGCGGTGAACGCGAGCGCGCCCGCGAGGCCCGCGCCGCGAAAGCCGACGAAGGTTCCGAAGATCACGAGCGGCGCGGGGAGCACGCTCGCGATCGCGACGCCGTCGAGGAGTTCGCCGCGCGTCATCCAGCCGTGGTCGCCGGTCGCGACGGTGGCGACGTATGGAATCGCCGTGTACGCGCCGCCAAAGGTCACGAGCCCCGCGGTGAGTCCGTGGCCGAACATCGCGGGTGCGGTGGTCGCGCTTGTCGTTGCGGCGGCGGAGGTCGCAGTCGCGCTTGCGGCCGCAATCGCGCCGTCGCCCGCCGGCGCGAACCACCACATCGCGATCGCGCACGAGACCGCCATCGCCGCGATCATCGCGGGACCCGAGGAAAACAGCGGTTTCGTGAGCCGCCACGCCGCGCGCACGATCAGTGCCGAGGCCGCGAGCTGCATCGCCGCCATCGCGCACGCGACAGGCGCGGCCGCGAGATCGACCGACGCATACGCAAAGCACGCGACCAGCATGAGCGCGAGTCCAGGCAGCATGAAGCCGAGCCCAGCCGCGACCGAACCCAGTCGTCCGCCGCGCGCGGCGCCGAGGTAGCAGCACATCTCGTGCGCTTCGGGCCCGGGCAGCAGCTGGTAGATCGCGAGCGCGCTGCGGAACCGCTCGCGCGTGACCCAGCGGCGCTCGTCGACGAACTCCGCCGACAGCTCGCCGATCTGCGCCGCAGGTCCGCCAAACGCCCGCGCACCAAACGCGAGGAACGCGAGGAATATCGCCCCTGCGGAATCACCGCGGGTCGCGGCCGAGTCCGTGTCCGTGTCGGTGTCCGAGTTCGTCTGCGTGTGCTCCGCGCGCTCGCGTTCCATCGCCGCGAAGGTAACCGAACGAACTCCGCCAAGATCGGGGATTTCGGTTGGAACCCGTTGCCCGCGCGGTAGATTCGCTCAGGACGTATGACCTCTCGCATCGATGGCACCGCACTGATCGCGGGGCTTTGCCTCGCTGGCACCGCACATGCGGTGGATCTGTCGGTCGCGCACATCGAGGTCACGCAAGGCCTGCAGGATGCGTCGCAGTCGCTGCCGCTGATCGCGCGCAACGCCACGCTCGTCCGCGCGCGCATCTCGCTCAACGGCCAGCTCACGCCGCAGGCGGGCGTCGACGCGGTGCTGCGCATCTACTCGAACGGCGTCGAGATCCCCGAGTCGCCGGTCTACAGCTCGAACGGGCCGATCGTCGCGCCGTTCGAGCCGAGCGACGACAACATCAACGACACGGTCAACTTTCTCTGCCTGCCGCCCGAGGGCGCGGACATCGACTTCGTGGTCACGGTGAACCAGTTCGCGACGATTCCCGAGGACGACCGCAGCAACAACACCGCGTCGCTGCTGCACCGCGTGTTCGCGTGCCGCAAGATGACCGAGATCGCGTACATGCCGGTCAACTACACGCCGGGCGGCGGGCTTCCGCAGGCCGCGATGATCGAGCCTGGCAACGGCGACTCGTTCCTGCGCGCGATCTACAAGACGGGCGACTGGAACTACCACCGCTCGCCGCTGCCGTCGTACTCGATCTACTTCGACATCAACTTCATGAACACGACGCTGCTGAACGCGCTGGCGGACATCCGCGCGAACCAGATCCCGGCGGCGGGGTTCACGCGGCCCGACTTCATGTACGGATGGCTTCCGGGGAATCCGTACAGCGGCAACGGGCAGGCGAACGGCACGCCTGGAACGGTGGCGTTCGGCAACACCGATCCGCTGCGGTTCCAGCGCACGTTCGCGCATGAGATCGGGCATTGCTGGGGCCAGCCGCACAACGATCTCACGGCGGGGCTCGTGGGTTTCGACGTCGAGGCGCATCTGCGCGATCCGCTCGGGATCGGCCAGGTGATGCCCGCGTCCAAGTACGACGTGATGGTCCCGTCGCTCAACACGCCCGATGCGTGGGTCGCGCCGATCACCTATCTCGATGCGATCGATGACGCGCGCGCGGCGTGCCTTGCGTTCGGTGGAGATGTCGGCGATGGCAGTGCGAGCGGTGGGGCCGGTGCGAACGACAGCGCGCTGCAGAGCGTCCTTCGCATCGCAGGCACGCGCGATCTTGCGCGCGGCAGCATCGCGCTCGCGCCCGCGACCACGCACGAACTCATGCCGCCGACCGCGGATGATCCGCACGGCGACCTGATCGTCGAGAGTTTCGCCGCCGATGGCTCGCGACTGCACGCGGTGCGCGTCGACACGCACGGCGCGGGCGAGTCCTGCGTCGAGGCGGGCGTCGTGAACGCGCTCGTGCCGATCTACGTGAATCTCCCGCGCTGGACGCGCGGCGTCGAGGCCGCGCGCGTGACGGTGCGCGATGTCGCGGGGCCCGCGCGCGCCGAGCTCGTGCGCAGCGCGCACGCGCCGCGGGTTACGAGCCTGAGTGTGCGCGGCGCCAAGCCCGCCGCGACGCGCGGAGCTGGCCCGAGCAACGGCCGCATTCGCATCGACTGGTCCGCGCGCGATGCCGATGGCGACGCGCTCGAGGCCGAGCTGCTGTACAGCCCCGACGGCGGCAACGCGTGGCTGCCGCTCACGGTCGCGGAGCGCACGGGTTCGTTCGAGTTCAACGCGTCGGACATTCCCGCGAGCCGCGGGCCCAACGGCCGCTTTGCCGTGCGCGTGACCGACGGCATGAACACGACCTGGAGCGAGTCGGGCTCGTCGTTCGCCGCGGTCAACCAGCCGCCCGACATCTACCTGCTCACGCCGAACAATGCGACGAGCTTCCCGCGCGGTGCGACCGTGGTGTTCCACGCCTCCGCGTGGGACATCGACGAACAGCTGCTGCCCGAGACCAGCGTGTCGTGGACCTCGTCGCTCGATGGCGCGCTCGGCACGGGCCGCTTGCTCGCCCGCCGCAGCCTGTCGGTCGGCACGCACCTGATCACCGTGCGCGGCGTCGATGCAGCCGGTCTCGCGTCGGAGAAGTCGGTCACGATCACCGTGACCCCGCGCGAGTTCAACAACCTCGACCTCGATGGTTCGGGCGCCATCGGCGGCAGCGACCTCGGCCTCATGCTCGGCGACTGGGGCGGCCACGGACTCGGCGACTTCAACGCCGACGGCGTGATCGACGGCCCGGATCTCGCGGAGCTGCTGTTCCGCTGGCACTGAGTCGCGGACCGAGAGCGCGTAGGATGGCGCCCCTCCATGCGGAACCGCTACGACGTGATCGTGATCGGCCTCGGCGCGATGGGCTCGTGCGCTCTCGCGACGCTTGCCGCGCGCGGGCTGCGCGTACTCGGCGTCGATCGCTTCGATCCGCCGCACGACCGCGGCTCGTCGCACGGCGGCAGCCGCGTGATTCGCCTGTCGTACTTCGAGCACTCCGACTACGTGCCGCTCTTGCGCCGCGCGTACGAAGGCTTCGACCGCATCAGCCGCGACGCGGGCGTGGCGCTGCGATACGAGACGGGCCTCGTCGCGGGCGGCGCGCCGGGCAACGTCGTCGCCGCGGGCATGCTCCGCAGCGCGCGCGAGCACGGGCTCGACGTCGAGGCCATCGACGGACGCGATCTTTCGCGTCGTTACCCGCAGTTCCGCGCGCCCGCGGACTGGGAGATCGTCTGCGAGAAGCAGGGCGGTTTCGTGCGGCCCGAGGCGACGATCCGCGCCGCGCTCTCGCTGGCCGTGCGCGCGGGCGCCGAGATCGCCCGCAACGCGCCGCTCGTCGATTGGACCGCGGACGACGCGGGCGTGCGCGTCGATTTCGGCGACCGTCGCGCGAACGCCGACGCGATGGTCCTCGCGACGGGCGCGTGGATGCCGCAGTCGCTCGGCCTCGCCGCCCCCAAGCTGCGGCCGACACGCGAGACCATCGTCTGGGTCGACGACGAAGGCGATCCCGCGTGGCAGCACGACGCGATGCCCGTGTGGCTCTTCGACCGCGGAAGCGAGCCGGCGGTGTACGGCGTCCCCGCGTTCCCAGGCATGGGCGTGCAGCGTGGCCTCAAGGTCGGCCTGCACGGCCGCGGCCCCGATGTGCGGCCCGAGGAGATCGACGCGCCGATCTCGCGCGAGATCGTCGACGAATCGGTGCGCGCCGCCGCCGAGCACGTGGTGTCGCTGACCGGCCGAAAGGTCGTCGCGGCGAAGCACTGCCTCTACACCAACTCACTCGATGGGGACTTCGTGGTCGGCCTGCACCCCGCGCACGGCAACGTCGCGATGGCCTGCGGCTTCAGCGGTCACGGCTTTAAGTTCGCACCCGTTATCGGAGAAGCGCTGGCCGACCTCGCGACGACGCGCAAGACCGCGCTGCCGATCGGGTTCCTCTCGCCGACTCGGTTCGGTTGAGCTGGGGCGGGCGGGCCGAGCGCGCGACCACCACGTCACCCGTTCCGCAGACTCCGTCTGCGGGCATTCACGCCAACTTCCGTTCACGGCCATCTTCCACCCTCACCGGGTCATCCCCGCCCAGCGCCCTCGATGCGAAAGCCGGTCCCCAGGTGCTCGCTTGCCTCCTATGCGAAAGCGAAGCGAGTCGCATAGGAAAAGAAAAGGGCCACTGCGAGATCGGCTTCGCAGTAGCCCCATGGGGGAAAAGATCAATGGAAAAACCTTCGAATCGAAGGCAGCAGAAGTATAGCGATCTCAAACAACTATGCCGTCTGTAGCGGGCATCTACAAAGAAATTTTGGGAATGACCGCGCGAATGTTTGCCTGCATATCCCAACGCGATCGCCGTACATGTTGCGCGCACACTGGTCGCAGATGCATGCGACGTTATGGCTGCTTCGGTGCAGGAGCCTTCTCGGGCGCAGCATCGTCCTTCGCGCCAGCGGCCCACAGGATGCCGCCCTCGAGATGCTTGAGGAACAGTTCCTCCGAGTAGCTCTCCGACGTGTGTCCGCCGCCGGTGTACCAAGCGCGTCCGCCTTCGAAGTCGTGGTACCACGCGATGGGGTGGTCGCCTCCCATGTTGGCGCCCTTGATGGTCGAGTCGTCGAGGTTCGCGAGGACCTTCACGCGGCTGCGCGGGTTCTCGTCGTACACGTACCACTCGTCAAATCGCTTCCATTCCGCGGGGAGCATGCGGGTCGAGCGGTGCGTGCGATCCTCGACGCGCACGAGCGCCTCCTGCGGAGTCGGGTGCGTCTTGAACCACGCGCCGACGAGCTGCGCGTACCACGGCCACTTGTGCTCGGTGTCGGCGGCGGCATGCACGCCCGCGTATCCGCCACCGCCGTGGATGTAGGCCTGGAACGCCGCCTTCTGGTCCGTGTTCAGGATGTCGCCCGTGGTCGAGAGGAACACGACCGCCGCGTATCGCTTGAGGTTCGCCTCGGTAAAGGTCGCCGAGTCCTCGGTCGCGTCGATGTCGTAGCGGTCCGAGAGCAGCTTCTGCACCGCCTTGATCGCGTCGGGAATCGACGCATGGCGGAAGCCACCGGTCTTGCTGAACAGCAGAAGCCGCGGCTTTGCGGCGGCTGGAGCCGTTGCCGCAGGGGCCTTCGGTGCTGCGGTGGGCGCTGCAGGCGGCGTCTGCGACGCAGCAAGAAGAAGCGTTGCGCTCGCCACTCCCGCGGCGAACAGGGCGATGCGACGGCCGAAGGTGGACACTGCGCGATGGTTCAGCATGCGACGAGGTTCGCGCCGCGCGCGGTGAAAGTCAAGCCGCACGCATGCAATCGGCGTGATCGCCTCGCATGTGATTGCTCATGCCGATCACAAGCCCTACGCTCCGACCCATGCCGCTGTCCGATCTCGACGCCATCCTCGCCGCCAGCCGCGCCGAGGGGGCCGACATCCAGGCGGTGGCGCAGCGCTCGGCCGATGCGCTCCTCCGCGCGGCCGATGCGACCTCGTGCGAGATCTGGCTCTGGCGTTCGCTTGCCGACGATGACCGTAGCCTCGAGCGGCTCGCGGTCGCTGGCGATTCGCAGGCCGTTGCCGACCTTGGTGCGATCAGCGAGCCGCCGTTCGTCGGCGGCATGCGCCGCGAGCGTCGCGCGGACGGAGCCTTCGTCGTGCATCTCGCGCTCGGGCTCTACGGATTCGTCACGCTGACTCGCGAGGGTGCCGCCGTTGCCGATGACGCGATCGAGTCGATCCGCGCCGCGATGCTGCCGCTCGGCGACCGGCTCGCGGACTTGCTGCCTCGCGAGGAGATCGGCCTCACCAACCGCTGGCTGCTCGTGCGCGGCGAGCTCGACCGGCGGGCCGCGACGTCGTTCGCGAGCGTCACGACGGTCGAGGAACTCGGCGTCCTGATCGAGACGCTCGCCGACGAGCTGTTCCCGATCGAGTACTCGGGCATCTACTTCGTCGATCCGGCGACGGCGACGCTTCGGCTCGTGTACGCAAAGGGCCTGACCGAGGAGGAGCGCCGCGCCGCGGAGCGCACCGCCGCGCAGCGCCACCCCGGTCAGGTGATGCGCACGGGTCGCGCCGTCGACATCCTCGACACGCGCGCGGAGCAAGATCCCAACGCGCCCGATGGCCACGGCCGCGAAGTGCGTTCGCGCATGTACCTGCCCGTGCGCATCGGCGGGCTCGTCGTCGGCACGATCGGATTCGCAAGTTCGCGGCCGTCGAACTTTGGCACGCGGCATCGGCAGGTGCTTGCGTTCCTCACCGATCTCGCGGGCGTGACCTACGCGCGCCTGCAGGCGCAGGCGGAAAGCGAGCGCAACAGCAAGCTGATCGAGGCGACCGCGACGGCGAGCGAGCGGCTTCTCGCGGCGTTCGACTGGCGCCATGCCGCGACCGCGGCGCTCGGCCTAGTCGGCGGCATGCTCCGCGCGGGCGCGCTCGCGCTCGTGCGGCTCGAGCAGGAGCACGACAGCGAGCAGCTCGACTTCGTGTGGCAGCCGATGTTCGGCGTGCCGTGGCCGAATCGCGAGCGCATCGCCAGGCTCTCGCGCGACGAGGCCGCTCGGCTTTCGCGCGGCGACGCGATCACGGTGGACCTTGGTCCGGTTGCGCCCGGCGCGTTGCTCAAGCCGCTCATCCTCGAGGGCGCGCTCTGGGGCGTGCTGTGCTTCGAGTACCGCGAGCGCGACGACGCGCACCTCTCCCGCGCAGAGCGCGCGGCGCTGCGCGGCCTCGCGGGCGGCTTTGTGAACGCGATCGCGCGCGAGCGCGTCGACCTCGCGCTGCGCGAGCGGCAGAAGCTCGACGCCGTGAGCAAGCTCGCGGGCGGCATCGCGCACGACTTCAACAACCTGCTCTGGCCGATCCTGCTCTACAGCGAGATGCTCGAGCGCACGCCTGGCCTCGATGCGCGCGCGCTGCAGATGCTGCGCGACATGCGACAGGCCGCGACCCGCGCCAGCGAACTCGTGCAGCAGGTGCTCACGATCTCGCGCACCAGCGGCCGCGAGCTGCAGCTGGTCAACATCAGCGAAATCGCCATCGAGGTCTCGGCGACGGTGCGGCGATCCGCGCCGCCGACGGTCGAGGTGATCGCGCGCATCGACGCCGACGCCGGCCACGTGCTGGGCGAGGAGCAATCGGTGCGGCAGATCCTCATCGGGCTCGCCGCGCATGCGCTCGAAGCGCTGGGCGTCGGCTCGTCCGATGCGGAGGCGCCGCGCGGCATGCTTGAGATCGTCGTCGAGCGCGTGGAGCGCGACCGCGCCGCGTGGATGCGCGTGTCGGTCGCCGACAGCGTGTCGCGCCCTCTGCTGCAGGCGGCGCGCGCGGATCCCGCGATCGATGGGGTGCGGCGCATCGCGGTGCAGTTCAACGGCCGCATGCACGTCGGGCCCGCAGGCGCGACGGGCGTCGAGCGCGAGGTGCTCCTGCCGATCGCGGGCAACCCCGCGTCGGCGCGTGCGGCGGTCAGCCTGAAGGGGTCTGCGTCCTCGCCCACGCCCGCATCCGCGCCCGCCAGCGAGGCCATCATCGAAGCCGCCGCGACCGAGCCGGCCGCGCAGCGCATCCTTCTCGTCGACGACGACCTCGCCGTCCTCGAGGTGGCCCGTCAGATCCTCGAGAGCCTCGGGTACGACGTCACCGCCTGCAACGAACCCAAGCGCGCGGCCGCGATGCTCGCCGAGCCGAGCCGGCCGTTCGACCTGCTGCTCACCGACCTCGCGATGCCCGGCATGGACGGCCTCGAGCTCGCCCGCGAGTCCAAGCGCCTGCGGCCGCGCATGCCCGTGGTCTGCTGCACCGGCTTTGGCGACGCCCGATCCGAGCGCATCGCCGACGAGATCGGCGTGGCGGCGTTCATCCGCAAGCCGATCGACTTTGACCACTATGAAAGGACAATCCGCGCGGCAATCGGGGGATCGCCACGCGGATCATCTGGTGGTGGAGCTGGCTAGGTCGCCCGTCAGGCTGGCTGGGCGAGCACGCGGGCCTTGGCGGCCTTGAATTCATCCTCGGTGATCGCGCCCGCGTCGAGCGCGGCCTTGAGGTCGATCAGCTGACGGCCCGCGGTGGGCTGTTCCTTGCGCGCGGTGCCCCCGACGGCGATGCAGCCCTGGAGCGCGGCGACCGCGCCGAGCAACGCAAGCGCGGGAAGGGTGCGGCGGGTGCGGAGCAGCGTGTCGCGGCGGGTGGCCGCGCGCAACACGGCGCTGCAGGGGAACTTCGTCTGGGTCTTGCTGTTGGTCATGATGCTGGTCTTCTGCTCTCGAGTTGGGGTCGGTCACTCGCCCGTACATTCACCTGCGGGCGCTTCGACGCGGGCCGCCGAGTTCGGATTCCCAACTGCGGTCTTTCGATACCGAATCGCCGCGACAACGATGCACAGATTGAGGAAAGCCGTCCCGAGGGTGCCCACGATGGACTCGATTTCACCGTACTTCTCGGTGTAGACGAACAGGCAAATGTTCGCGAGCGCGAAGAGCGTCCAGGCGATGACCGACACGCCCTGCGAGCAGCGCTTGTGGATGATCGCGAAGAGCTGCAGCCCGGTGGCCGCGGGAAAGATCAGGGCCGGGATCCACCCCAGGACGATGAACAGCAGGCTGTGCGCTTGCGCGACGACGGGTTGGGCGGCGGACGGTTCCATGCCCATCTATCGGGAAGTCGGAGGGTCCGCCTTGCGGGGCAAATTTCCCGCCTTGGCGACGCGGTGGGTTTGTGGTGCAGCGGGGTGCGTATACCTTGCGACCTATGCAATCGCGCGTCCTCTCCGCTTGTGGAGTCGTGATCTCGTCGCTCGCGCTCGCCGTCGTGCTTGCCGGCGCGGCAGTCGCGCCGCCAGAGGGAAAGGCACCAGAAGGGAAAGCACCGGAGGAGAAGGCGCCCCCCGCGAATCCCCCCGCGAATCCCCCCGCGAATCCGCCCGTGAAGGCCCTCGCCGAAGACGCGATCATCCAGCGCGCCAACGGCGCCCGCGAGAGCTGGTGGGCGTACAAGGCGCTCGCCAAGCCCGCCGCTCCGAGCGTCAAGGACACGCGCTGGTGCCGCAACGACATCGACCGGTTCATCCTCGCCAAGATCGAGGCGAAGGGCCTGCGCCCCGCGCCCGAGGCCGATCGCCTTGCGCTCATCCGCCGCGCGACGCTCGACCTGACCGGCCTGCCGCCGACGCCCGACGAGATCGACGCGTTCGTCAAGGACACCGCGCCCGACGCGTACGAGCGCCTGATCGACCGGCTCCTCGCGAGCCCGCACTACGGCGAGAAGTGGGCGCGCCACTGGCTCGACCTCGTGCGCTACGCCGACACCAACGGCTTCGAGCGCGACAGCGACAAGGAAGCCGCGTGGAAGTACCGCGATTTCGTCGTCCGCGCGCTCAACGCCGACATGCCGTACGCGCGGTTCGTCAAGGCGCACATCGCGGGTGACGAGCTCGCCGACCGCGACTTCGACACGCTGGTCGCGACGGGCTTCTACCGCCTCGGCCTGTGGGACGACGAGGTGCCCGACCTCGCGCAGGCGCTCGCCGACGACATGGACTCGATGGTCGACACGACCGCGCGCACCTTCCTCGGCATCAGCATGGGCTGCTGCCGTTGCCACGACCACAAGGGCGACCCGATCCGCACGCGCGAGTACTACCAGTTCGCCGCGTATTTCGCGGGCGTCGCGCCGTACAAGACGAGCGCGTTCAACTCGATCGCGGGCGACAACGTGATGCGCATGGTCCGCTCGGACTTTGGCAAGGGCGACGCGGGCGCGGAGCTCGCGGCGTTCAACGCGAGCCGCGCGGAGACGCTCGCCGAGATCCACAAGCTCGAGGCCCAGTCGGGCCGCGCCGTCCTCGACGCCTTCCCCAACTTCGCGCCGCGCGAAGGACTCGTCGGCCGCCTCGCCTTCGAGGACGCGAAGAGCGCGAAGGCCGCGAACGGCGTCGCAGGCGCGCCCGAGGCGAGCGTGCGCGACGCGGGCTTCGAGGCGCCGGGCCTGATCGGCAAGTGCTTCCACTTCGACGGCGGCGACGACCGCGTCGAGATCGAGCGCCCGATCGGCGACGACTTCACGATCTCGTTCTACTTCCGCACGACCGATGTCGGCGGCGGCAGCGACAGCGATCGCCGCTGGTTCCTGGGCAAGGGCCTCGTCGACGCCGAGGTCCCGGGCATCGTGCGCGACTTCGGCGTGTCGCTCATCGCGAACGGCTTTGTGAGCGCGGGAACGGGCGACCCCGAGACCTTCGTCTCGTCGGGCCCCGGCAACAACGACGGCCGCTGGCACCATGTCGCGTTCACGCGCGACCGCAAGTCGGGCGACATCACGCTGTTCGTCGACGGTTCCGCGGTCGACCGCGCGCGCGGCTCGAAGGCGCGCCTCGACACGCCGCGCAAGATCGCGATCGGCGCGATGCTTCCGGGCGGCGGTCCGTTCAACGGCGACATCGACGAGGTGAACTTCTACGACCGCGTGCTGCCCGAGAGCGACATCCGCTCGATGGCGCTCGGCATCGCGCCCGAGCGCGAGGTCGTTCCGTTGCTCGCGGCCAAGTCCGGCGAGGCCGCGGCCAAGCGCTGCTCCGAGCTCCACGCCAGGCTCGCGGCGCTGCGCCCGCCCGACTGGAGGGGCGAGACCGTGCTCGCCGTGCGCGAGCGCGGCGAACCGCGCAAGGTGAACATCATGCTGCGCGGCAGCCCGCACGCGCTCGGCGACGAGGTCGAGCCCGCGGTGCCGCTCATCGCGGCGCGCTTCGTGCCCGAGCCCGCGGTCAAGCCCGCGAGCGGCGAGAGCTCGGGCCGCCGCCTCGCGCTCGCGAACTGGGTCGTCGACGCGCGCAACGGCCTCGCGTGGCGCACCATCGCGAACCGCCTCTGGCAGCATCACTTCAACGGCGGCATCGTGCCGACGCCGAACGACTTCGGAAAGCTCGGCGAGATGCCGACGCATCCGGAACTGCTGGATTTCCTCGCGGTTTCGCTCACCGAGCAGGGCGGCAGCCTCAAGGCCATGCACCGCATGATCATGACGAGCGCCGCCTACCGCATGTCGAGTGTGCCGTCGGCGCAGGCGCTCGACAAGGACGCGCCCAACGAGCTGCTCACGCGCTTCCGCATGCGCCGTTTGTCCGCGGAGGAACTGCGCGACTCGATGCTCGTCGCCAACGGCACGATCAACGAGGCGCTCGGCGGCCCGCCGGTGCTTCCGCCGCTGCCGGCCGAAGTGCTCGAGACCTCGTCGCGCCCGGGCGAAGTGTGGCCGCTCACCGACCAGGAGTCGTGGACGCGCCGCAGCCTCTACATCAAGCTCAAGCGCTCGCTCCAGCATCCGCTGATGACGTCGTTCGACCTCGCCGACCTCGACAGCCCGTGCCCCGTGCGCTTCGCGACCGTCGTGCCGACGCAGTCGCTCTCGATGATGAACGGCGAGCTCACCAACGAGGAGGCCGCGAAGCTCGCGCGCCGCGTCGAGCGCGAGCGTCCGGGCGACGTGCGCGCACAGGTCGTGCGCGCGCGCCAGCTCACGAGCGGCCGCGCGCCGAGCGCCGGGGAAGTCGACGAAGCCGTCGCGTTCCTGCGCGAATTGCAGCAAAAAGAAGGCCTCAGCGCCGAGCAGGCGATGAACAGCCTCTGCCTCGTGTGCTTCAACATGAACGAGTTCCTGTACATCGACTGAGCAAGCACGGACTGAGCGAGCACGAACGAACATGAGCGACCCACTTCACCGACCCATGATCACGTTCTGCGGCCGCACGCGCCGCGAGTTCCTCTGGCAGGCAGGCGGCGCGTTCACCTCGGTGGCGCTCGCGGGCATGCTCGCGAAGGACGGATTCCTCGACAAGCAGGCGCTCGCCTTCGACGGCACGACGCCGCTGGTCAAGCCCGTGAGCGCGAACCCGCTCTCGGCAAAGCCCGCGATGCTGCCCGGCAAGGCGAAGAGCGTGATCTTCATCTTCTGCTACGGCGGTCCGAGCCACATCGATACGTACGACTACAAGCCCGATCTCTTCAAGTACGACGGCAAGACGGTCAAGGTCAAGACCAAGGGCCGCGGCGGCGACAAGAGCGAGGGCCGCGTGGTCGGCCCGAAGTGGAAGTTCCGCCAGTACGGCCAGTGCGGCGCGTGGGTGAGCGATCTCTTCCCGCACACCGCGCAGTGCGTCGACGACATGGCGTTCATCAAGAGCATGTACGCCGACAGCCCGATCCACGGCTCGGCGATGCTGATGATGAACTCGGGCAAGCTGCTCGGCGGTCCGTCGCTCGGATCGTGGGCGAACTACGGCCTCGGCACGGTGAATCAGAACCTTCCCGGCTTCGTCGTCATGCTCGACAGCGCGGGCGGCCCGATCTCGGGCGCGAAGAACTGGTCGAGCGGCTACATGCCCGCGATCTACCAGGGCACCGTGCTGCGCGGCGAAGGCCCGCCGATCCTCGACCTCGCGAACCCGAAGGGCCGCACCGATTCGCTGCAGCGCTCGATGCTCGATCGGCTCAAGATGTGGAACTCGCGCCACGCGCTCCTGCGCTCGGGCAACAGCGAGCTCGAGAGCCGCATCGAGAGCTACGAGCTCGCGTACCGCATGCAGTCGACCGCGCCCGAGGCCGTCGACCTCGCGAACGAGTCGAAGGAGACCAAGGAGCTCTACGGCTGCGACGAGGACCGCACGCGCGAGTTCGGCAACAAGCTCCTGCTCGCGCGGCGGCTGGTCGAGCGCGGCGTGCGATTCGTGCAGGTCTACGCGGGCGGCGGCCACAACGACGAGTCGTGGGACGCGCACGGCGACCTCAAGATGAACCACGAGTTCCACGCGGGCCGCACCGACAAGCCGGTCGCGGGCCTGCTCAAGGACCTCAAGCGCCGCGGCCTGCTCGACGAGACGCTCGTGATCTGGGGCGGCGAGTTCGGCCGCCAGCCGACGGCGGAATACGCGCAGGGCACGGGCCGCGACCACAACTCCTACGGCTTCACCATGTGGATGGCCGGCGGCGGCATCAAGGGCGGCACCAGCGTCGGGTACACCGACGAACTCGGCTCGATCGGCGTCGACAAGCGCTTCCATGTGAAGCATCTCCATGCGACGGCGCTGGCGTGCATGGGGCTGGACCCGAATCACCTGAGCTACTTCTACGCGGGCCTCGACCAGAAGCTCGTCGGCGTCGAGGGTGCGGAGCCGATCCGCGAGATCATGGCGTAGTTTGAGCGGTCGCCGCTGCAGCGGCGACCTTTGGCGATACGGTCGGGTTTGAATCGAAGGCTCACGCAACCCGTGCCGCAGGCTTTCGCCTGACGGGCATTCACGGCCTTCGAAGGGATGTGCGCGTCAACCCGAACAACCGCTTGCCGCTGTATTCTGCGCGTCCCATGTCCTCCGCGCACGCGCACGCTCCGAACTTCGATCTCGACGGCAGGGTCGCACTCGTCACCGGCTCCTCGAAGGGCCTCGGCCGCGCGATGGCTTTCGCGCTCGGCGCCGCGGGCGCCAAGGTCGCCTTCAACTACGCCAACGGCAAGGAGTGGGCGGAGAAGACCTTCGCCGAGTACACCGCCGCGGGCTTCAAGGGCGGGCTCTTTCGCGCGAACGTGATCGACGAGGCCGACGTCAACCGCATGGTCGCCGAGATCACCGCGCAGCTCGGGCCGGTCGACATCGTGATCCCCAACGCGACCCCCGCGCAGCCGCTGAAGCCGATCGAGCAGTACGACTGGGAGTTCTACCAGTCGATGCTCGACTTCTTCGTCAAAAGCCCGTACCTGCTCACGCGCGCCACGCTGCCGCACATGAAGAAGCAGAAGTGGGGCCGCATCATCAACATCACCAGCGAGGTGTTCAACCGCGGCGTCGCGCCGTTCTCGGCGTATGTCGCCGCCAAGGGCGGACAGATCGGCTGGTCGCGCTCGATGGCCAACGAGCTCGCGCCGTTCGGCATCACCGTGAACATGATCGCGCCGGGCTGGATTCCGGTCGAGCGCCACGCGAACGACTCCGAGCATGACAAGGAGTCGTACCGCCGGCTGATCCCGATGGGTCGCTGGGGCGTTCCTCAGGACCTCGCGGGCACGGTCGTGTACCTCGCGAGCGATGCATCGAATTTCGTCACCGGTCAGGACATCCATGTGAACGGCGGCATGACGGTCGGCTGACCGCGCGCCTCTCGAACGATTGAGGAAACACCCATGAAGAAGCTCATTTCTCTCGTCGCCCTCGCGTCCCTCGGTCTCGGCCTCGTGGCCGCGTCGCCCGCCGCCGATCTCGTCGCCGCGCAGAAGGCGCGCATCGCCGCGTTCAAGGCCGCGCCGAAGAAGCGCCCGCATGTCGCGTTCGTGTCGAACGGCGTCGCCGACTTCTGGACCATCGCCAAGGCGGGCGCGATCGCCGCGGGCAAGGACAAGTCGATCAACTGCGATGTGACCGTCGAGTTCCCCGGTGGCGGACTCAGCGACCAGAAGCGCATGCTCGAGGACCTCGTGATCAAGGGCATCGACGGCATCTCCGTCAGCCCGATCGATCCGACCAACCAGACCGACGTGCTCAACCTCGTCGCCGAGAAGAGCCTGCTCATCACCAACGACAGCGATGCGCCCAAGGCTCCGCGCCTGTGCTACATCGGCATGGACAACTACGACGCAGGCCTGATGTGCGGCAAGCTCGCGCGCGAAGGCTGCAAGGGCGGCAAGGTCGCGATCTTCATCGGCCGCCTCGAGCAGGACAACGCCAAGCGCCGTCGCCAGGGATTCATCGACGGCCTGCTCGGCCGCACGCCCGACGCGACGCGCTACGACGAGCCGTCGAAGGTCCTCACCGAGGCCGGCTACACGATCGTCGGCACGTGGACCGATTCGTTCGACCGCGCCAAGGCCAAGGCGAACATCGAGGACGTGATGATCAAGAACCCCGACCTCGCGCTGATGACGGGCCTGTTTGAGTACAACTCGACGCTCGCCGTCGAGGTCATCAAGCAGCAGGGCAAGCAGGGCAAGGTCCAGCTCGCCGCGTTCGACGAGGGCGCCGATGTCATCGCCGCGATCAAGGAAGGCTTCGTGCTTGGCACCGTCGTCCAGGATCCGTACGGCTACGGCTTCGAGAGCGTGAAGGTGCTCAACGCGTTCTGCAAGGGCGACATGTCGATGGTGCCCGCGAACGGCATGATCAGCATCCCCGCGCGCGTGATCAAGAAGGACAACGCCGAGGCGTTCTGGAAGGACCTCAAGGCGAAGATCAAGGCCGGCAAGGAAGGCGGCAGCAAGGACGCGAAGTAATCGCGCGGTCCGCCGCGCCGTTCTTGTTGTCGCATGCCGTCTGAACAACCAGTCTTCCTGCGCGTCCGCGGAGTCGGGCGTCGATATGCGGGCGTCACGGCGCTCGCCGACATCGACGTCGACGTGCGTGGCGGCGAGGTGCTGGCGATCGTCGGCGAGAACGGCGCGGGCAAGTCGACGCTGCTCAAGATCCTGTCGGGCGTCGTGCAGCCGAGCGATGGCGACCTGCAGGTCGCGGACGCATCGGGCGCGCTCCAATCGGTCGTGCTCGACGGCGTGCGCGATGCCACCAAGGCGGGCATCGCGCTTGTCCATCAGGAGCTGAATCTCGCGGAAAACCTCGATGTCGCGGGCTCGATCTACCTCGGCCGCGAGCCGTCGCGCCTTGGTCTGCTCGACCTCGCGGCGATGCGGCGCGACGCGCGCAAGTGGCTCGCGCGCGTCGGGCTCGACATCGACCCCGGCACGCTGTGCGGAACGCTGCCGATCGCGCAGCGGCAGCTCGTCGAGATCGCGAAGGCGCTTTCGTGCGAGGCGCGCATTCTGATTCTCGACGAGCCGACCTCGAGCTTGTCGGCGCGCGAGGCCGACCGTCTGCTTGAGATCATGGCGGAGCTGCGCGGGCGTGGCGTCGCCGTCGTGTTCGTGTCGCATCATCTCGACGAGGTCATGCGCATCGCCGACCGCGTGGTCGTGCTGCGCGACGGTCACAAGACCGGCGAACTCGCGCGCGGCGCGTACGACCGCGCGACCGTCGAGCGGTTGATGGTCGGCCGCGACCTCGCGCGCGTCGAGCGGCGCGCGAGCCGCGCGGATTCGCGCGTGCGGCTCAAGGTCGAAGGCCTGCTCAGCGCGCATCGCAAGAAGTCGCCCGTGTCTTTCGAGGTGCGTGCGGGCGAAATCGTGGGCCTCGCGGGCCTCGTGGGCGCGGGCCGCACGGAGGTGCTCGAGGCGATCGCTGGCATCACCCACGCGGGTGGCCGCGACGGCGGTCGCGTGATGCTCGACGGCACCGAACTCGTCGGCGCGAGCTTTGAGCGCGTGCGCCGCGGCGTGGCGATCGTGCCCGAGGACCGCGCGCGCAACGGGCTCTTTCTCGAGGACCCCGTGTCGATGAACATGTCGCTCGCGTGGCTCGACCGCAGCAGCCGCGCGCGCCTGGTCGACGGCCGCGGCGAGCGCTCGCTCGTGGGCAGCATGATCGCGCGCATGCAGCTGCGGCCCGCGCAGCCCGCGCGCCGCGTGCAGACGCTTTCGGGCGGAAACCAGCAGAAGGCCGTCATCGGGCGCTGGCTCGCGGTCGACCCCGCGGTGCTGCTCCTCGACGAGCCGACGCGCGGCGTCGATGTCGGCGCGCGCGCGGAGATCCACGCCGAGGTCCGCCGGCTCGCCGACGCGGGCAGCGCCGTCGTGTTCGCGTCGAGCGAGCTCGAGGAGGTCCTGCTCCTCGCCGACCGGATCATCGTGATGCACGAAGGCGCGATCGCGGGCGAACTCGCCGCGCACGAAGCGAGCGAAGTCGCCATCATGCACCTCGCGACAGGCGGAACCCACGCATCATGAAGAAAGCACTCGGCATCATCGGGATCTTCACGGCGATCTTCATCGTCGCGTCGGTGTTCGGCGAGAACTTCCTCACCGGCATCAACCTGATGCAGCTCACGCAGCGCGCGTCGCTCTATTCGATCCTCGCGCTCGGCGCGAGCCTGGTGATCGTGACGGGCGGCATCGACCTCTCGATCGGCTCGGTCGTGTGCCTCTCGGGCATCATGACGCCGTGGCTGCTCGTCGAGAAGGAATGGACGCCGATGCAGGTGATCCCGACCGTGCTCGCGGTGTCGGCGTTCATCGGGCTCTGCCATGGGCTCCTCATCACCAAGCTGCGGTTGCAGCCGTTTCTCGTCACGCTGTGCGGGCTGCTGCTCTACCGCGGCCTCGCGCGCTGGCTGACGGGCGACCAGTCGCAGGGTTTCCAAGGCGAGTTCGAAGGCGTGCGCTCGATCGCGCTCGCGAAGTTCGCGATCCCCGGCATCGAGAACTACCGCATTCCGTCGACGGTGATTCCCGCGATCGTGCTGGCGGTGGCGATCGGGCTGTTCCTCTCGCGCACGGTGTGGGGGCGCTGGCTCCTCGCGACCGGACGCAACGAGAGCGCCGCGCGCTACTCGGGCGTGCCCACGGCGCGGCTCGTCACGCTGTCGTACGTCGCGTGCAGCCTGCTCGCGGGCTTTGGCGGCATGCTGTTCATCTTCGACATCGGCAGCGCGCAGCCGTCGGACTTCGGCAACTTCTACGAGCTGTACGCGATCGCCGCGGCCGTGCTCGGCGGCTGCAGCCTGCGCGGCGGCGAGGCGAGCGTGATCGGCGTGCTCTTTGGCGCGGCCACGCTGCAGGTGCTGCGCAACACGATCACGCTGGTCGGACTCTCGTCGCAGCTCGAGTTCGCCGTCATCGGAACCGTCCTCCTCGTCGGCGTCGCGGCCGACGAGCTCATTCGTCGCTTCAGCGCGCGCCGGCTCGAACGGCTTGGCGCGCGCACCTGAATCCGTCCTGATCCACACTGAAGGAGACCGCATGTCCCTCTCGACCACGCTCGCATTCACCGCACCCGTTGCCATCGCGCTGTTTGCCGCTTCGTTCGCGGCGTCGCCTGTTCCGCCGAGCCAGGCCGTCGCGCGCGGCGACGCGAAGCTGCCCGCGGGCAGCGTGACCAGCAAGGACTGGGGCGAGGTCGACGGCAAGCCCGTGCACCTATGGACGCTCAAGAACGGCAAGGGCCTCGAGGCCGAGATCACCGACTACGGCACGATCGTCGTGTCGCTCAAGGTGCCGGATCGCAAGAGTGTGTTTGCCGACATCGTGCTCGGTCGTCCGAGCGCCGCCGACTACGTGGCGCGCACGCAGTACTTCGGCTGCACCGCTGGCCGCTGCGCGAACCGCATCGCGGGCGGCAAGTTCTCGATCGACGGCAAGGAGTACACGCTCGCGACCAACAACGGCCCGAACCACCTGCACGGCGGCGTGAAGGGCTTCGACAAGGTCGTCTGGCACGGCGAGTCGAAGATGACCGACAACGGCCCGCAGGTCGCGTTCACGTATCGCGCGAAGGACGGCGAAGAGGGCTACCCCGGCAACGTCGACGTGAAGGTCGTCTACACGCTCACGCAGATGAACGAGCTCAAGGTCGAGATGTCGGCGACCACCGACAAGCCGACGATCGTGAACCTCGCGCACCACACCTACTGGAACCTCGCGGGCCAGGGCTCGGGCGACATCCTCGGCCACGTGCTGATGATCCCCGCCAAGAACTACACGCCGGTCGACGGCACGCTGATCACGACGGGCGAGATCAAGCCGGTCGCGGGCACGCCGCTCGATTTCACGACCGCGAAGCCGATCGGCCAGGACTTTGCCAAGATGGCGTCGACGGGCAAGGACGATCCGGGCGGCTACGACCACAACTTCGTGCTCGATCAGTCGCCGAAGGAAGGCGCGATGTGGCTCTCCGCGGTCGTCGTCGAGCCGAAGTCGGGCCGCGCGATGGAAGTCTGGTCGAACCAGCCGGGCATCCAGTTCTACACGGGCAACTTCCTCGACGGCATCCCGGGCAAGGACGGCACGGTCTACAACAAGAACGGCGCGTTGTGCCTCGAGACGCAGGCGTTCCCCGATTCGGCCAACAAGCAGGGCAAGGCCAGCTGGCCGAACGTCGTGCTCCAGCCGGGGCAGACGTACACGCACAACATGGTGCATCGGTTTGGCGTGAAGTGAGCGTGGTGAGCGGTTGACCGTCAGCCGTCGGAGGTCGTGAATGCCCGTCAGGGGTCGAAGGCCGTGAACGACCGTCAGGCGTGAGCCTTCGATGATTCGACTCCCACGTCCA
>CAITDI010000100.1 GCA_903891095.1 uncultured bacterium
CAGTGCCAGGCACTGCACGGCACGTGCCGTGCACCGATGGGGGACTGCTACCATCTCCGCCCTTCGCGACCGAACCCACGTGCGAACTCACGAGTCGACCACCATGGCAATCCCCACCGACGCAGCAGCGCTCAAGAACCAGACCGTCCTCGCCCGCAACACGAACCAAGCCCTTGGCATCGGCCAGTTCGCCATCGACTTCATGTCGGGCAAGATCGGCAACCCCGACGCGTCGGTGCTCGACCGCACCACGATGTTCCACACCGACTCGGTGCTCTGCGGCATCAGCGCGATCGCGCTCAACACCAACGCGCCGATCATCCTGCGCGCCGAAGCCGCCGATTACCCGAGCGCCAAGGGCGTGCCCGTCTTCGGCTCCACCCACAAGGTCGCCGCCGAGAAGGCGATCGTCGCCAACTCGAACGCCGTCCGCGAGTGGGACTCGAACGGCACCAACTTCGGCTTCAACCCGCAGCTCGGCCACACCGCCGGCGAGTTCGGCCACAACGACTTCTACCCGGTCGCCGTCGCCGCGGCGCAGCAGCAGGGCCGTGACGGCGCGTACGCGCTGCGCGGAATGATCTGCATCGACGAGATCCGCGGCCGCCTGGCCGAGGTCTTCTCGCTCAAGACCTACAAGATCGACCACGTCGTGCACGGCGCGATCGCCAGCGCCGCGACCTACGGCGCGATGATGGGCGCGACCGCCGAGCAGATCGAGTCGGCGATCGGCATGACCGTCGCGCACTACATCCCGTGGCGCGCGATCCGCGCGGGCAAGCAGCTCAGCGACTCGAAGGGCGCGTCGGCCGCGATCTCGACCGAGGTCGCCGTCCTCTCGATGATGCGCTCGATGCGCGGATTCATGGGCCCGCGCGACATCTTCCGCAACCCGGAGAGCATGTTCCGCCAGTTCGAGAAGACCAACGGCGACAGCCCGTTCGACCTGGTGCTGTCGCACTCGGGCAGCGATTTCGCCGTGATGGGCATGCACTTCAAGCTCGGCCTGTACGAGCACCAGTCGGCGGGCGCGCTGCAGGGCGTGCTCACGCTCCTTCGCGAGAACCCGCAGATCCTCGAGAAGCCCGACGCGATCAAGTCCATCAACATCGTCGCCTACGAGCCCGCCTTCGGCATCATCGGCGACCCCGCCAAGCGCGATCCCAAGACGCGCCAGTCGGCCGACCACTCGATGGTCTACATCGTCGGCACGCTGCTCCGCAAGGCGATCGAGATGGCCGAGTCGACCAAGTCGACCAAGCTCGGCCACTGCGACAACTGCTACTGGAAGAACCTGATGCTCGTGCCGCACGACTACGCGCCCGACGCCATCTACAACAAGAAGACCCGCGCGCTGATGGAGAAGTTCTCCTTCACGCACGGCGGTCCCGAGTACGACCGCCGCTACCCGGACGGCATCCCGACCTCGCTCGTGATCGAGATGGCCGACGGCAAGAAGTACGACTCCGGCCTCGTGATGTACCCCGCCGGCCACGCGCGCAATACGACCGCGGACCTCAAGGGCATCCTTGCGAAGAAGGCGGGAAATCTCGGCAAGCTCGCGTCGGACGACGCGCAGCCGATCATCGACCGCTTCAACCGCATCGCCGCGCTCTCGGCCGCCGAGCTCGCGTCGCTGTACGACTTCCAGATCGCGAATCGCGGCAAGTATGAGTGATGCCGAGCGCGACACCGAAGTCGACGTGTGGATCTGCGATTTCGCCGACGCGGACGACCGCGCGGCGTTCGCGCGCCTGATGGCGGAGTTCGCGGCGGAGCCGGTGTCGGGTTCCGCGCATCTCGACGCCGCGCACTTCGAGCGCGTCGCCGACGATCTCGCGCGCCGCGCGGGCACGCTCGTGCTGCTCGCGGCGCGCGCGGAAAGCGAGCAGACCGAGGGCGTCCTGATCGCGTTCGAGGGCTACTCGTCGTTTGCGCGCGCGCAGCTCTTCAACATCCACGACGTGCACGTTTCGCCCGTCGCGCGCGGGAAGGGCGTCGGAACCGCGATGCTCGAGGTCCTCGCCGACCTCGGCCGCGAGCACAGCTTCGCGAAGATCACGCTGGAGGTCTCGGCGTCGAACGCTGGGGCGATTCGCCTGTACCGCAAGCTCGGCTACAGCGGGCTCGACGGCGTGGCGATCGACGCGCCTGCAGGCGTGACCTACTTCGCCAACAAGAAGCTCTGAACGGAAACGGTGCACGGCACGTGCCGCCCAGTGCCTGGCACTGCG
>CAITDI010000101.1 GCA_903891095.1 uncultured bacterium
CGAGGCGGCGCTCGCAGCGGACGAACTCGACGATTCGATCGGCGCGCTGACAGCGACGGCACGCAAGCTCGTCTTCGAGATCGGATCGGCGCTCGCTCCGACCTTCCTCGGCATCGTGAATGTTCTTCAAGGCGTCGCAAGCGCGACCATCGAGTGGATCAGGAACAACCGTGACGCGGTAGTCACTGCTCTTGCCTTTGGTGCGGTGCTCGTCGCGATCGGCGCTGTCATCGCCACGCTCGGCGGCGGACTCGTTGCGATCGGAGCCGTGATCTCCGCGACGGCGACTCTCCTCGGATTCCTTGCCTCGGCGTGGGGCGTGGTGACGGCGGTCGCGACGACGGCGTGGGCCGCGATGACCGGGCCGGTGGGCCTCGTGATCGCCGGTGTCGCCGCGATCGGTGCGACGCTCCTCTACGTGACGGGCGTGCTTGGGCAGGTGGCCGACTACTTCGGGCAGGTCTTCTCTGCGCTGGCCAACGACCTGTCGGCCACGTGGGGCGGGGTGCGCGACGCGCTCGCCGCAGGCGACCTGGCGCTCGCTGGCGAGATCGCCCTGCAAGGCCTGAAGGTCGTGTGGCTGCGGGTCCTGAACGAGATCAAGGGCTTCTGGAACGCGTGGGTCTACGACCTTGCCGGGGCCTTCACGGTGATCGAGGTGACGGCGCGCGAGATCTTCGCGGCGATCGTGAACGGCATCGTCGGCGGCGTGCTGCGCGTCGTGCAGGCACTCGCCGAAGTGACGGGCATCGGCTCCGAAGCCGCGAAGCGCCTGAAGGACGACTACGACCGTGGTGTCGCCGCCGACAACGCCGCACGCGAGCGCGAGCTGCAGGACCGCATCGCCGCACTCGAATCCGAGCGTGCTGCTGCCACGAGCGCCAACCAGGCGGAGCTCGACGCAGCGCGTGCGGAGCTCGACCGGCTTCGACAGCAAGCGGCCGACGCCCGCAAGGCGTCCGACGAAAAGCGCGCCGCACCTCCGAAGATCCAGCCGCCCGAGATCGACCCCATCGAGCTGAAGATCGACGAACCGAAGGTCGAGGCGATCAAGGCCGCGAGCGCCAAGGTCGAGAAGGTCGACCGATCGCTGCGCACGGCGGGCACCTTCAACTTCGCCGCGGCGGCCGGACTCGTCGGCCCGTCGGAACAGGTGCAGCAGCGGATCGCAATCGCCACGCAGGCGACCGCCACCAACACGAGGGGCATCCTCGACGCCGTCCGCGGCGGCACGCTCGTCTGGGCCTGAACCATGCCGACCACCGTCCACCAGCTCATCGAGGGAACCGAGGTCACGACCGGCGCGAGCCCGTCCGTGACGCTGAAGTACTACGTCGACGGTGCCGCCAACGAGAATGCCGCGCTCGATGCCGTCCTCTCGACCTGCCCGTCGACCTACAACAACATGCCTCGGCAGTCGCGCTCGGCCGAGCCGATCAGCGACACCAAGTTCATCGTCACCGCGAAGTACGCGCCGCAGGAGTCGAACGACCAGGGCACCTCGGGCAGCGCGCCACCGGAGAGCTCCTACGAGTTCAACACGAGCGGCGGCAGCGAGACGATGTTTGTCTCACTCTCGACCAAGCAGCGCGTCGCGCTACCGGGTGGGCCACCTGCGCCCGATTATCACGGCGGCGTGAACGTCACCGATGACGGCCCGCAGGGCGTCGACCGCACGGTGCCCGTCTTCAGTTTCAGCGAGACGCACTACAAGACCGCCTCCGCGGTTTCGAACAGCTACGTGGCGTCCGTGTTCACGCTCACCGGCACGGTCAACAACTCCGCCTTCCGCGGCTTCGCTGCTGGCGAGGTGCTCTTCCTCGGCGCGCGCGGGTCGAAGCGAGGCGTCAATGGCGACTGGGAGATCACGTACTCCTTCGCCGCAAGCCCGAATGTCTCCAACGGATCCATCGGCGGCTTCACCGGCATCACGAAGGACGGTTGGGACTACCTCTGGTTCCAGTTCGAGGACAAGGAGGACGCCAACGCCGAGAAGGTCGTCAGGCGTCCGCGGGCGGCGTACGTAGAGCAGATCTACAAGCGCGGCAACTTCGCGGGGCTCGGGATCTGACCATGGCCGACGACCTGAAGAGCGTCCGCCGCGGCGAGGCCGTGCAGCTCTCCGCCTCCGCGTGGAACAAGCTGATGGACATGGCGCGTCGCGATGGTCAGCGCGGTGCTTCCGGCGTGGCCGACCCACTTCTTGCGAAGCGCGATCGCGACATCGTGCTCATCAAGAATGTCTCCGGCATCGAGTACCCGCGATGGGGCGTGCTCGGACTCGGTGCGCCGATCTACCTGCCGAAGCACAACCCGCCGAGCGGGAAGCAGGCACTTCCGCAGGACTTCGCGGAGAACCTCGTCCTCCGTGGCGAGATGCCCGTCGCAGGCATCCACGAGGGACTGTTCGGCGTGCTGCTTCAGCCGCTGAAAGAAGACGAGATCGGACCGGCGGTCGTCTCCGGCACATTCGGGTGCGTGATCGTCGTCCAGGACGAACGCCACCGCTTCGCAGACGTCTATCCGTCCCGGCCCGACAGCGCATCGGGCGCGAGCCTTTCGAGCGGGACGCCGCTCGTCGACGGCGATGTCCTCCTGCGGAGCTGCGACCACGGCGGCGCGGAGATCATCTGGAAGGAGTCCGGCCTCGGCGAACGCTATGCGGCGCTCCGGCTCGCGCAGCAGCCACGTACGAGGTTCCGGGCCATCCTCGGCACCGCGCACCTCATGCCAGGCGAGCGCTTCCGCTGGCTCTACGAATGGCAGGAGGCGCGCATCGACGCTGATCCGAACAGCGAGACCTACGGCAGCTACGTGCCGCTCGACCGCGGCCTCTCGAGCAGGACCAAGGCGGGCGCACAGACCGAGGCGCGCATGGCGATCAACCGCTACGAGTCGCACCTGTCGCAGGTCCATCCGCAGCCGGACGATGGCATCGAGGGCTTCGCGAACGCAGGCGCGTGCATCGTGCCCGGCGTGCCCGAGTCGTGCCCGCCGCAGAAGTCGGCCGTTCCCATCCTGCAGCCGATCCTTGATGGCGTCTGCGTCGAGCTTGTGGCGGAGCCAGACTCCTTCGGGAACACTCGCTACGCCTTCGAGGCGCTCAACGGCGTGGTGTTCACGGAGATGACCGTCCCCGGGGAGACGCCTCAGTGAAGGACCCAAGCCACATCGTCGAGGCAATTCTCCTCATCGATGGTCTGCGCCCCCAGCCGCGATTCGTCGTGCACCTCGGGTGTGGCGACAACGCGCTCCTGTCGGCACTCAGGAGGAGGCGCTGCGACGGTCTCGGCGTCGATCCGACAAGCGAGGATGCGGACGTGCACGGAGCCATCGGGACGAAACAAGGCGAGCGAGTCCCCGTCGGCGACGGCGTGGCCGACTGCGTCGTGATGCTCGGTGCGACCACCGCCGGTCTCGATCACGCGTGGCCCGAGATCAGGCGCATCGCGCGCGCGGGCGCGCACTACGTGCTTTCGTTCGAACGAATCCCGACCGCTGGCTGGTGCGCGACGAGGCTCCAGGGCGCGACCTTCTCGCGGCGGCATCCGTTCGTGTGGGGGCGATTCGATGCGTGAGCACGCGGGCGACATCGCCGCGCTTCAGTCGGGCATCCGCCAGCGCAGGCCAGCGCAGAGCGGCGTGCGGCTGTGGACCGCCGACTTCGACCACGTGTCGCTCGCGAACTTCTACCGCGGCAGGCACGCGTTCCTCGTCCTCTCGGGACCAAGCCTGATGACGCACGACCTCACGCGGCTCTCGGCGCGCGGCATCGTGTCGATGGGCGTCAACAACTCGTGGACCGTGCATCGCCCGACGCTGTGGACCTGCGTCGACTCGCCGGACCGCTTTGTCGACATCGGATGGAAGGACGCGGGCATCACGAAGATCGTGCCGGTCGAGCACTGGAACTCGCGCCTGCGCGTCGCGCTCGGCGAGGGCCGCTTCAGGCAGAGCCAGTTCCGCGTGGCCGACATGCCGAGCGTGCTGATGTACCGCCGCAGCGACCACTTCGACCACCGCACCTTCCTGCGCGCCGACACGATCTCGTGGGGCTGCCACACCGCGACGACCGACTCGCTCGGCATCAAGGGAAAGCGAAGCGTCATGCTCGCGGCGCTCGGACTCCTCCACTACCTCGGCTTTCGCAGCGTCTACCTCGTCGGCGCGGACTTCCGCATGGCACCGGACCGAAAGTACGCGTTCGAGGAGAACCGCTCCGCGCAGGCGATCCGGCACAACAACGTGCTCTACGACAGCCTCGACCGGCGCTTCCATGCGCTGCTTCCGGAGTTCAGGAAGGCCCGCTTCGAGGTCCTCAACTGCTGCCAGGACAGCGGGCTGACGGCGTTCCCGAAGATTGACTTCAACGAGGCAATCGAGCGCGCGAGTGCGGAGTGCTCGAAGCCCGTTCCCACCGACGGCTGGTACGAACCTGCGAAGGAGAAAGAACGATGACCACGGAATCAAGCGGCGCGCAGAACCCGATGCGCTACTTCCTCTACATCCCGGTGTGGGCCACGACCCAGCAGCCGCAAGGATCGTCGGGTGGCTCCTCCGACAACTCCTCCGCCGCATCGAGCGGCTCCGAATACTCCTCGAGCAACAGCGAGCGAAGCTCCTCGGGCACCCAGTCCG
>CAITDI010000102.1 GCA_903891095.1 uncultured bacterium
CATGATCATCATCGGCGTGCTCGCGCTGCTCCTCGCCGTCGCCCTCTTCAAGTGAGGTGATGCAATGAGGCTGCCGCGATGATCGATGCGACCGACAAGCCAGCCAAGCGCAGGGTGTCGCCTCTCCAGCAGGCGATCGGGCTCACGTTGTCGCTCGCGCTGATCTGGGCGATCTTCGGGCGTGATCATGCGGAAAGGACGGTGCCGCCGGCGTCTGCGCCAACCGTCGCAGCCGTCGTGCCCGCGCCGCGCGTTGCCTCGCTGAGTCCCGCGATCACCGACTCGCTCGCCGAGCTCGGGCTCGCGGCGCATGTCGTCGGTCGCAGCGGTTTCTGCCGCAGCGTGCCTGCGAATGTGCCTGTCGTCGGCGACCTCCGTTCGTTCGACGCCGAGCGGCTCGCGCTCGCGAAGCCCGATGTGCTCTTCGTGCAGCCGCCGATCGCGGGCGTCGATCCCGCGCTGCGCGAGCTGTGCGCGCAGAAGTCGATCGAGCTCGTCGAGCGCAGGCTCGACACGCTCGACGACATGCGCGGGCTCGTCGCCGACATCACGCATGTCTTTGGCGCCGAAGCAGGGGAGCGGCTCGCGCCGATCGAGGCGTTTCTTGCGGAGAATTCGCCGGACATCAAGGCGAGCGCGAGCCCGAGCGCGAGCCCGAGCCCGAGCACCGGCGCGCAGCGCGTCGTCATCGTCGTCTCCGCCGATCCGATCCTCGCCGTCGGACGCGGCAACTACCTCGACGAACTCCTTTCGCGCGCGGGCGCCACGAACGCCGTCGACGCGAAGGGCTGGGTCGAGCTTTCCGTCGAATCGCTCGTCGCGCTCAAGCCCGCGCGCGTGATCGGCATCAGCGAGACGCGTGCGCGCGCGCTCGAGGTCGCGAACTTTCTCGAGGTGCTGCCGTGGAACGGCGCGCCGCCGATCGTCGTCGCCGACGCGCTGCCCGAGCTGCTCACGCCGAGCCTGCGCGCGATCGCGCGGCGCGGCGAGCTTGCGCGGTTGCTGAGCGCATCCGCGAGCGATGCTGGAACCAGCTCTTCAAGCGAGGCCGCGCGATGACCCAGCGCGGCTTGATCGTGCTCGTGTGCGTGATCGCGCTCGCCGCCGCGCTGCGCGTCGCGATCGGCCCGGCCGCCGCGGCTGATGGCAGCGTGCATCTCGCGTTCGGCGTCGCGAGCGGCGAGATCCTCGCGCTGCGCACGAACGCCGCGCTTTCCGCAGGTCTCCTCGGCTGCGTGCTCGGTCTCTCAGGCCTCGCGCTGCAGGTGTTGCTGCGCAATCCGCTCGCGTCGCCGTTCGTGCTCGGCATCTCGAGCGGCGCGGGTTTCGGCGTCGCGCTCGTGCTCGCGCTCGCGTACACGCTGTCGATCCCCGCGATGGCGTTCGGCGGCGAAGTCGCGGGCGCGGTCGCCGGCGCGCTTGCCACGCTCGCGATCGTCGCCTGGCTCGGCCGCGCGCGCGAAGGCAGCGATCCGACCACGCTCGTCCTCGCCGGCGTGATCGTCGGCGCGATCTTCAGCGCGGGCACGATGCTGCTCGAGCAGCTGGTGCCGCACGGCCTGCGCGGCGATCTCCTCTCGTGGATGGCGGGGCGGCTCCCGGAGATTCCGTCGCGCGCGGCGTTCTGGACGCTCGCGTGCGCCGCGGCCGGCGGATGGATCACGCTTGCCGCGCGCGCGGGCGCGCTCGATGTCGCGTGCCTCTCCGACGACGAGGCGCGCTCGAGCGGCGTCGATGTGCGGAGGTTGCGCGCGATGCTCTTCATCGTCGGCGGCACGCTCGCGGCGGTTGCCGTCGCGTACGCGGGCCCGATCGGGTTCGTCGGGCTCGTCGGCCCGCACATCGCGCGGCGACTCGTTGGTTCGCGGCATGCGGCGCTTGTGCCTGCATCCGCGCTCGCAGGCGCGGCGCTGCTCGTCGCGGCCGACGCAGCGCGCCAGGCGATCGATCTCGGCACGGGCCGTCTGCCGGTCGGCGTCGTGACCGCGCTCGCGGGCGGGCCTGCGTTCCTCTGGCTCCTTCGCAACCGAGCGAGGAGCGGGGCATGAGCGCCACGGCCTCGGACACGCTGATTTCCGCGCGCGATGTCGCGCTCTCCTACGGCGCCGTCCGCGCGCTCGACGGCGTCTCGCTCGATGTCCCGCGCGGCGCGATCCTCGCGATCGTCGGTCCGAACGGCTGCGGCAAGAGCACGCTCCTGCGCGTCCTCGCCAAGCTCGCCGACGGCGCGCAGCGCAGCGGGGAGGTCGTGATCGCCGGCGAATCCGCACGCGACCCGTCGAGCCTCACCAGGCTCCGCGCGTTCGTGCCGCAGCGACCCGAGGTTTCCGCCGACTTCACCGCGCGCGAAGTCGTGCGCCTCGGCCGCCACGCCGTCGGCGCGAGCGAGTCCGCCGTCGCGCGCGCGCTCGACGCGGTCGGCCTCGCGGCGCGCGCGGATCTCGCGTTCCACACGCTTTCCGGCGGCGAACGCCAGCGCGTCTCGATCGCGCGCGCGCTCGCGCAGCTCGACGATCCATCCAAGCGCGCCGAATCTTCCGCCGTCCTCCTCCTCGACGAACCCTTCAGCGGCATCGATCCCGCCGAAGTCGCCCGCATCGTCCACGCGCTGCGCGAACGCGCCGCGCGCGGCGCCGTGGTCCTCTCGCTGCACGAGCCCGGCCTCGCGCGCGCGATCGCCACGCACGCGCTCGTGATGCGCGCAGGCAAGGCGATCGCGTTCGGACCTGCCGCGACGACGCTCTCCGCGGAGATTCTCACCGAGGCCTACGGACATCCGATGGTGGAAAGCAGCGCGTGGCTCGTGCCTTCGCTGTCCGCGGGAGGTAGCATCCGATCATGAAGCCGATCATCTGGGTCATCGCCGTCGTCGTCCTTCAGGCGATCTTTGCCGCGCTCGCCAAGAGGGCGCAGGCGAACCAGGAGGCTGCGCGCGCGGCCAAAAACGCGGGCCCGTCCGCGGGTCCCACGCCCGCCGCGCCACCGATCGCGCGCAAGCAGCCTTTCGCAAAGTTCCCGCCGCCGAAGCGTCCCGCGGCGCCTGCGGGCAAGTCCGCACCGCGCGTCGCCCCGCCTCGCGTCGCGACCCGAGGCGACTCCGACTCCGACTCCGCCATGCAGAGCCGGCAGCACCTCGCCGACTCGGTCGCGCGCCTCCGAGCCGCCGAAGCCAAGATCCGCAACGCCGGCGTCAACCCTAAAAAGGCGACGACGGCCGAGCCCTCGGCGCCCAAGCCCTCCCTCGCCGGGCTCGCCTCCTTCAGCCTCTCCAAGGCGTTGCGAAACCCCGCTCGGGTCCGCGAGGCCTTCATCATGGGCGAAGTCCTCGGCCGTCCGAAGTCCGATCGGCCGTGATCACGGCGGCATCAGGGCGGGTTCGGGGGTGCATTGACCGCGATCCACCCCGAACAGGGCAATTGTGCTATGTTGCCGCGCCATTCGCGGCTCGGCCGCACCCAACACCATGATTGACATCCGCAAGCTCAAGGAACTCGTCCGCCTGATGGTTGAAAACGACCTGACCGAACTCGATATCCGAGACGAGCAGGAAACCGTCACCGTCAAGCGCCCCGGACTCCATGTCGCCCCGCAGGTCGTGGCGGCTCCCATGATGGCCGCTGCTCCCGTCGCCCACGCCGCTCCCGCGGCCGCTGCGGCGCCGGCTGCCGCTCCCGCCGCGGCGAAGGAAGTCCTCCCCGCGATCGAAAGCCCGATGGTCGGCACCTTCTACGCCACCCCGGGCCCGGACAAGGCTCCGTTCGTCTCGGTCGGCTCCAAGGTCGGCCCCGACACCACCGTCTGCCTGATCGAGGCCATGAAGATCTTCAACGAGATCAAGGCCGAGACCTCTGGCACCGTGGAAGAAGTGCTCGTGAAGAGCGGTCAGCCGGTCGAGTTCGGCCAGCCGCTGTACCGCATTCGTCCGAGCTGATCGAATGATCCAAGTCTGGACGCTGCCGTCCCCGGCACACTGGCGTCCGAAACATCTGGAACCCGCATGTTCAAGCGAATCCTGATCGCGAACCGTGGCGAGATCGCCCTGCGCGTCATCCGCGCTGCCAAGGCCCTCGGCATCGAGACCGTCTGCGTGTACTCGCAGGCCGACAAGGACGGACCGTGGCTCGAGCACGCCGACCAGGCCGTGTGCATCGGCCCCGGCCCGAGCCCGCAGAGCTACCTCCGCATCGACCGCATCATCGCGGCCGCCGAGGTCTCGCACGCCGACGCCATCCACCCGGGCTACGGCTTCCTCTCCGAGAACGCGCACTTCGCCGAGGTCTGCCGTGACTCGGGCTTCGAGTTCATCGGCCCGTCGCCCGAGGCGATGGCGCTGCTCGGCGACAAGGTCAGCTGCAAGAAGATGGCCCGCAAGGTCGGCACGCCGGTCTTCCCGGGCACCGAGGACGCGATCGAGGACATCGACGAGGCCGTCAAGGTCGCCGCCGAGATCGGCTACCCCGTGATCGTCAAGGCGACCGCGGGCGGCGGCGGACGCGGCATGCGCGTCGCGCGCGACGAGGCGCAGCTGCGCGCCGGCATCGAGAGCGCGCGCCAGGAGGCGACCGCTGCGTTCGGCAACGGCGCGGTGTACATCGAGAAGTTCCTCGAGAACGCGCGTCACTTCGAGGTCCAGACGATCGGCGACAAGCACGGCAACGCGGTGCATCTCTTCGAGCGCGACTGCTCGAGCCAGCGCCGCCACCAGAAGCTCATCGAGGAGGCGCCGAGCCCCGGCGTCGATCCCGAGAAGCGCAAGAAGGTCTGCGAGAGCGCCGCCGCGCTCATCGCGAGCGCCAAGTATTCGGGCGCCGCGACCGTCGAGTTCCTGATGGACGCGAAGCAGAACTTCTACATGCTCGAGGTCAACACCCGCGTGCAGGTCGAGCACCCGGTCACCGAGATGATCACGGGCATCGACATCGTGCGCGAGCAGATCATGGTCGCGTCGGGCAAGCCGCTGTCGGTCAAGCAGGCCGACATCAAGGTCAACGGCCACGCGATCGAGTGCCGCATCAACGCCGAGGATCCCGACCGCGGCTTCATGCCGCAGGCGGGCCTCATCGAGACGTTCGTGCCGCCGGGCGGCCTGGGCGTGCGCCTCGACAGCCACGCGCGCGCGGGCTACCGCATCCCGCCGAACTACGACTCGATGATCGGCAAGCTCATCGTGCACGGACCGACGCGCGACATCGCGATCGCGCGCATGAAGGTCGCGCTCGACGAGTTCAAGATCGGCCCCGTCAAGACCACGATCCCGCTCCACCGCAAGCTGATGGACAACCCCGACTTCAACAAGGCGACGTTCGACATCCACTATGTCGAGCGCCTGCTGAAGGCCGAGGAGGCCGCCAAGGCCGCGAAGGCCGCCGCCGCTCCCGCGATGGCGAAGGCTGGGGCATGACTTCTGGCGCGGCGCCGCACGCCGACGTGACGCTCGCCGACATCGTCGCTGCGCACGCGCGCATCGCGAGCGGCGTCGAGCGCACGCCGTGCGTGTATTCGCCGTCGCTTTCGCGGATCACCGGCTCGGAGATCTTCGTCAAGCTCGAGTACCAGCAGCGGACCGGCAGCTTCAAGGAGCGCGGCGCGCGCAATGCGCTGCTGCAGCTGCCTGAAGCGGCGCGCAAGGCCGGTGTCATCGCTGCGAGCGCGGGCAACCACGCGCTCGCGCTTGCGTGGCATGGCCGCGATCTCGGCATTCCCGTGACGGTCGTCATGCCGCGCGTCGCGCCGCTGGTCAAGCAGGCGCGCTGCCGCGAGCTCGGCGCGCGCGTGATCATCGAGGGCGCGAACATCGCCGAGGCCAAGGAGCACGCCGAGAAGTTCATGGCGGGCGAGGGGCTCGCGTACGTGCACGGCTTCAACGACGCCGCGATCATCGCGGGCGCGGGAACCGTCGCGCTCGAGCTCCTCGAGGAAGTCCCCGATCTCGACGCGGTCGTCGTGCCCGTCGGCGGCGGCGGACTGATCGCGGGCGTCGGCATCGCGCTCAAGGAGCGCAGGCCTTCCGTGCTCGTCGTCGGCGTCGAGCCGCGCCGCGCCGCGAGCTTTGCCGAGGCGCTCCGCGAAGGTGCGCCCAAGCGGATCAAGATGGACCCGACGCTCGCCGACGGCCTCGCCGTCCCCGAAGTCGGCGCGCGCGCGTTCGCCCTCGCGCGCGGCCGCATCGACCGGCTCGTCACCGTCGACGAAGAGCTGATCTCGCTCGCGATCCTGCGTCTCGTCGAGATGCAGCACGGCGTCGTCGAAGGCGCGGGCGCATCGCCGCTCGCCGCGATGCTCACGGGCGAATTGCCCGAGCTCCGCGGCAAGAAGGTCGTGCTGCTGCTCTGCGGCGGCAACATCGATCCGCTGGTGCTCGCGCGCGTGATCGAGCACTCGCTCGCGGTCGACGGCCGACTCGTGCAGTTCTCCGCGACGATCAGCGATCGGCCCGGCGGACTCGCCGAACTCGCCGCGACCATCGCGTCGACCGGCGCGAGCGTGCAGGACATCCGCCACGAGCGCATCTTCGGCGGCCCCGATGTCTCGCGCGTGCGCGTCTCGTGCATCGTCGAGGTGCGCGACGTCAAGCACGCCGACGAACTCCAGGAAACGCTCCGCACGAAGGGCATCCGCGTCCACGAGCGCGTGCGCCCGCAGTCACATGCATAACCCGGAGCACGCGCGATGCCGTCGGTCGTGATCCCCGCGTACAACGAAGCAAACGGCATCCAGCGCACGCTGCGCGCGCTGCTCGCCGACGGCGTTCCCGATCTCGTGGTCGTCGTGATCGCGAACGCGTGCAAGGACGACACCGCCGCACGCGCGCGCGCCGTCGCCGCCACCGCGGGCCACGCCGAGCTGATCGTGCTCGAGACCGAGGAGGGCGGCAAGACCAATGCGATGAACCTCGGCGAGCGCGAACTCCGCGCGCGCAACCGCGATGTGTTTCCGCGGCTCTTCCTCGACGCCGACATCGAGCTCACGCCAGGGTCGACGCGCGCGCTCCTCGCCGCAGCCGGCGCGCCGGGTGCCGCGCGCGTGTGCGCCGCGCGCCCGATGTTCGACGCCTCGATGAGCTCGCTCGCGGTCCGCTGCTTCTACGAAGGCGAGCGCTCGAATCCGTATCACCGCGCGGGCGCGCCGAACGGCAGCGGCACGTTCGCGGTCAACGCCGCGGGACGCGAGCGGTGGGGGGATTTCCCCGCAGTGCTCGCCGACGACAGCTTTGTGGAGCGCCAGTTCGCGCCCGGCGAGCGCGAGACGGTTCTCGGCGCCGAGGCGATCGTGCGGGTTCCGCGGACCTTCGCGGCGCTGCGCCGGATCTCTGCGCGCAAGCGGCTCGGCGCGTTTGAGCTCGACAAGGTCGCGCCACCGCGCGCGGACGACCGCCGATCCGCCGGGACCTTTGCGGCCGTCGCGCGCGACATGCTGCCCAATCCGCTGCGCTGGCCTGCGTTTTTCGTGTGGGCCGCGCTCAAGACCGTCGAACGCATCGAATCCCGCGGCGTCGCGCGGAAGCAGGGCACCGACCGCTGGCAGCACGACGCGTCTTCGCGCGCGTAGATCGCGCGCATAGTCCACGTCCGGCTTTCGCGCGTAGATCGCGCGCGTAGACCACGTCGTGCTTTCGCGCGTAGATCGCGCGCGTAGACCACGTCCCGTTCCCGCGCGTGGTTCGCGCGCGCGGCCAGCGCGCACAGACGCCACAGTTGTCCGAGAATGGCCTCAAGCGCACGATCGGCGTCCGAGGAACAAACCCCAAGGCCGTCAATCTGCTCAACAACGGCACATTCCGCGCAGAAGGCTGAACTGTTTGCACACGCGGCCCGATGGAGTGAGTC
>CAITDI010000103.1 GCA_903891095.1 uncultured bacterium
GCGTCCTTGGGGTTGGCGCGCAGATAGACCACGCGGCCAGGCTTGATGCTCGGCGCAACGAGACGCACCGAGCGACCGTCCGCCGCGGGGATCGCCTGCGCGACGACGACATCCTCTTCATCGATCTTCGGGCCGCCGTAGTTCGCGGTCGGCTCGTAGCGCCACTGGCGCAGCACAAAGTTCTTGCCGTCGGCGAGCCACGCCTTGTCGACCGCGCGCGTGAACGCAATCTCGAGTCCGTCGGGAGTCGCGGTCACGTGGTGGTACTCGAACGCGTCCTTGCCGGTCGGACGCAGGCGCTGCAGGCCAAAGCGCGTGTCGCGCCAGTTCCAGTTGCCGCCTGATCCGATCGAGCCCGCGTAGAGGCAGCCGTCGGGACCTTCGATGAGTCGCTGGCAGCCGCCTTCAAGCCCGTTGCCGCAGCGGAACGCGCAGCCCTGGAGCTCACCCGCAACTTCCTCGAGATACACGCGGTTGATGCCGCCGAGCGTGAGCTCCGCGAGCCAGAACTGCCCCGCGAACGGACCGTTGCGGATCGCGAGCGGCGTCGTCGGCGAATCGGCGATCTCGTTCTGCGGCAGCCACACCGCGGGCGGCGTGAGCGGCTTGTCGGAGTAGAGGCTCGGCACGCCGCCGTCGGGATAGACCTTCGACTTCTGCGTGCCGTTGTAGTGGCCGTAGAAGCGCCCCTGCTTCGCGTGGTTCATCTTGCTCGCGGGCATCCACGCGCCCTGGTTGTCGGTCACGAAGCAATCGCCCGACGCGACGACTTCGATGCCGTTCGGCGTGCGGAAACCGCCCGAGATCCACTGCACTTCCTTGGTCTTGACGTTGATGCGGTACATCGTGCCGCGGTGCTCGGGGTTGGGACCGTTGAGGCCGATGATGTCGCCTTCGACGCCCTCCTTCTCAACGGTGTTGCCGAAGTAGATCGAGGTCGACAGCGTGCCGTAGAGCCAGCCGTCCTTCTCCTTGAGGCCGAAGCTGAAGTGGTGGTAGTTGTTGCCGATCCACGGCTGCGCCCATTCCTCGTGCGTCTCGAACGTGCCGTCGTGATCGAGGTCGCGCAGGCGATCGATGCCCGGACGATGCGAGACATAGATGTCGCCGTCATACACGGCGACGCCGCACGGATCGTGGAAGCCGCCAGGCAGCTTCTCGACCTTGATCGTGTCGGGCGTGCCGCCGATCACGTTCGAAAGGATGTACAGCGTGCCGTTGGTGTGCTCGCGCAGGACGCCGTTGTTGGCGGGCTCGAAATCGCTGACCACGAGGCGGCCATCGGGCAGGAAAGCCATGCCGCCGATCTTGGGCTCGAAACCCTTCGGACGCAGCGGCTCGATCGCAAACGACGGATGCACGACCTCGATCGGCATGCCGTCGCCAGGTCGCATGTTCTCGCGGCCGTCCATGTAGATCTTCTTGCCGGGAGCGATCACGCGCGTGACGCCCGCCTCGGTGCGGAACGCCGTCTCGGGCACGAGTTCGAAGCGCCCCGCTCCCGGCTTGCGCCAGTTGAGGATCAGCGCGGCGCCGCCTTCGTTCTGAAAGAGATCGATGCGGAACGCGTGCAGACCCGCGCTGAGCTCGGCCGAGCCTTCCTTCGGCGACGGCGGGTGATGGCCGTCATGCTTGATGACCTGCTTGCCGTCGATCTCGAGGCGGCCGCCGTCGTCGCAGCGCAGCTCGAACTCGTACTTGCCCGCCGTGTCGATCTGCAGGAAGCCGATCGCCTCGATCGCGATCTGGGTGTGCGGCACGCCGTTCGGCACGAGCTCCGCGAAGTCCTTGAAGTTGATCTGCTTGGCGAGGATGTCCGCGTTCGGCGTCGCGTCCTGCTCGACGCGCGCGACGTGGTCGAGCGCGCGCCCGATCTCGTAGAAGCGCAGCGTGTAGCCCTGTTCGAGCTGGTCAGGCTTGGATGCAGCTGGCGCCTCGGACGCAGCGGGCGCCGCCGGCGGAGCGAGGAGCGTGCAGAGCGACGTTGCGATGAGGCAGGTGATCAGCATCGCCCCATGCTAACGCCGCCGCGAATCGCTTCGCGGGACCATACACGCTCCGCGAGAAATTCAGGCGAGCTTGCCGTCCTTCTTCGCCATCATCGCCAGCATGTCGACGCAGCGCGACGCGTAGCCATACTCGTTGTCGTACCAGCTGACGATCTTGAAGAAGCGGTCGCTGAGCTGGATGCCCGCCTTGGAGTCGAAGATCGAGCTGCGGTTGTCGCTGATGAAGTCGCTCGAGACGACCTCCTCGTCGGTGTAGCCGAGCACGCCCTTGAGCGGGCCTTCGCTGGCGGCCTTCATCGCGGCGTTGATCGCCTCGAGGCTGGTCGCCTTGGACGGGCGGAACGTGAGGTCGACGCACGAGACGTTCGCCGTCGGCACGCGGAAGCTCATGCCCGTGAGCTTGCCCTTGGTCTCGGGCAGGACGAGCGCGCACGCCTTCGCGGCGCCGGTCGAGCTCGGGATGATGTTCATGTACGCGTTGCGGCCGCCGCGCCAGTCCTTCTTGGACGGGCCGTCCTGGGTCGGCTGCGTCGCGGTCACCGCGTGCACGGTCGTCATGAGGCCTTCCTCGATGCCGCAGAGCTCGAGGAGCACCTTGCACACCGGCGCGAGGCAGTTGGTGGTGCAGCTCGCGTTGCTCGCGATCGTGTGGACCGCGGGGTCGTAGTTGGCGCTGTTCACGCCGTAGACGAAGGTCGGGACTTCCTTCTCGCTCTTGGTCGGAGCGGAGATGAGCACGCGCTTGGCGCCAGCGTCGAGGTGCTTGCGCGCGTCCTCGGCGGCGGTGAAGAGACCGGTCGACTCGAGCACATAGTCGACGCCCTCGGCCTTCCACGGGAGCTGCGTGGGATCCTTGATCGCGGTGCAGGTGGTCTTCTTGCCGTTGACGACGATCGACTCGCCGTCGGCCTTGACCTCGGCGCCGAAGCGGCCGTGGGTCGAGTCGTACTTGAGCAGGTACGCGAGGTTGTCCGCGGGCACGAGGTCGTTGACGCCGACGATCTCAAAGCCGCCGTGCTCGGTGGCGATGCGGTAGACGAGACGGCCGATGCGGCCGAAGCCGTTGATTGCGATGCGAACTGCCATGGCTCTGCGTGCTCCTGTTCGGGTGACCCGCCCTTTCGGGGGGGCGCAGAGGATAGAACGATGGGCGCGCGCGTTCAACCGACGAAAGTCGCGGGGAAGACGGCTGTACACTCCGATCCGTGCGGCTCCTGACTCGAATCCTGACTCGAAACCCACTCGGAAAGCTCGCCATTCTGGCGTTCGCGCTGTGTGCAGCCGTCCATCCCGCGGTCGCGGCCGCAGTCGCACACGAGACGCCCGCGGTCGACCCCCTGCATCTGCGCATCGCGGTCTCGGAGTTTCAGCCGTTCGCCATCAAAGGCGCGGATGGCTCGTGGCACGGGCGGGCGGTCGACCTGTTCGTCGCGACGGCCCGCGACGCGGGCGCAGAAGTGGAGCTCGTCGAGGTCCCGATGCAAGCGGTCATGCGGATGGTGGACAAGGAATCGCTCGACGGCACTGCGGTCCCGATCGCCGACGTCGACGGAACGCTGGGAATTGTCTCGCTCACTCCCGACTGGGGATTTGCCGAGCTGCACATCGCGACCAACTCGGAGGAGCGGCTGCTGTCGGAGCTGCGGCTCTTCACGGCGAGTCTCTTCGGTGCGCGGCAGTGGCGCGTGTACGCCACGCTTGCGGCGATGATGGTGCTGTTTGGCTTGCTCATCTGGCGGATCGAGCGCGGTCGGAACGCAAACTTCCAGGGCAAGCACGGCCTCGGGCTCGGTCTCTGGTGGTCGATCGCGACGCTCTCGACGGTCGGCTACGGCGATGCGGTGCCCCGCACGGCCCTCGGCCGCGTGGCGGCGGGCAGCTGGATGCTGATCTCGATGGTGCTGGTCGCGCTCTTCACGGCGACCGTGACGAGCGCTCTCACCGCTGCGCAGTCCGAGGTCCACGTGCAGGGCGCCAGCGATCTGGCGAGGGCACGCGTGGGAATCGTCGAAAACGCGCCTGCGGAGGTGTACTTCGCGGATCACTTCCTGCCGCACGTTTCGTATCCGACGATTGGCGAGGCGATCCACGACCTCGGCAAGGGAACGCTGGACGCCGTCGTCTCCGACCGCGATGTTCTGCTCACCGCGATCGCCGCCGAGTCGCGCGACCACGCGCTGGAGCACCCCGTGCGCGTGATTCCGCAGGCGATCGGCCGGCGTCCGCTCGCGTTCGGTCTCCGCCGCTCGCTGCCTGCCGATTTCATCCGCCGCTTTGACGAGGCGCTTGTGGCGCGCGTGCGCGCTCAGTCGCAACCTTCAACCCCCGCATCAGCCCCCGGGCAAACCCCATGAGCACTCCATACCCCACGCGCTCCATCGCATCGATCCTCGGCCGCGACCGCGCCATCGTGGCGATGATCCACCTTCCCGCGTTGCCGGGTTCGCCGAGGTCGTCGATGACGGCGCGCGAGATCGCCAGCCACGCCGCGGCGGAAGCGCGCACGCTCGCGTCCGCGGGCTTCGACGCGATCCTGATCGAGAACATGCACGACGCGCCGTACCTCATGCGCGACGTCGGTCCCGAGACCGTCGCGGCGTTCACGCGCGCGGCGTGCGAGATTCGCGCGGCGGTCAGCGTGCCGCTCGGCGTGCAGATCCTCGCGGGCGCGAACCGCGCGGCGCTCTCGGTGGCGCTCGCGGCGGAGTGCGCGTTCATCCGCGCCGAGGGATTCGTGTTCGCAGGCGTGGCCGATGAAGGGCTTCTCGCCGAGGCCGACGCGGGTCCCCTGCTGCGCTATCGCCGCGCGCTCGGACCGGTCGCAGACAAGATCGCCGTGTTTGCCGACATCAAGAAGAAGCACACGGCCAACGCCATCACCGCCGATACGACGCTCGCTGAGCACGCGCATGCCGCGGAGTTCTTCGGCGCGGACGGCGTGATCGTGACGGGCACCGCCACGGGAGTCGCGACGCCGGTCGCGGATCTCGCCGCCGCGCGCAAGGCCTGCGGAATGCCCGTGTTGGCTGGCAGCGGCGTGACCGCAGCCAGCGTGCGCGAGGTGCTTTCGGTGGCCCACGCGGCGATCGTCGGCAGCGACATCAAGGCGGGCGGCGCGTGGTGGAATCCGCTCGACCACGCGCGAATCGACGCGTTCGTTCGTGCCGCGCGCTGATAGACTCGCGCGCCCACAACGGAACGGAATCCGCTTTGAAACTCCACCTCAACGGCAACATCGTCGACGAACGCGACGCGCACATCAGCGTGCTCGACCGCGGCTTTCTCTTTGGCGACGGCGTGTACGAGCTGCTGCGCTACTTCGACGGCCACGGCGTGGGCGTCGAGGCGCACGCGCGGCGGCTCGCGCGCAGCCTTGAGCTCGCGCAGATCCGCGGATTCGACGCGATGCAGCTCGGGCGGATCTGCAGCGAGCTGCTCGAGGCCAACGGACTCCGCGACGCAGCGGTCTACGTCCAGGTCACGCGCGGCGCGGGCCGCGTGCGATCGCATGTGCCGACCGAACCGCTGACGCCGACGGTGTTCGCGATGGCGAATCCCGCCGAGCCGATCTCGTCGCTCGTCGCACCGCAGGAAGTCGCGGCGATCACCGCCGAAGACATGCGCTGGAAGCTCTGCGAGATCAAGACGCTCTCGCTGATGGGCAACATCCTGCATCTCCTCGATGCCGACGCGCATGGCGCAAACGAGGCGCTGCTCCATTGCGACGGTTTCGTGGGCGAGGGCGCGTACTCGAACATGGCGATGGTCAAGGACGGCGCGCTGATCACGACGCCGATCGCGGAAGAGCCGCCGATCCTGCACGGAACCGCGCGCGCGGACCTGCTCGCCGCGGCGCGCACCGCGGGAATCCCCTTCGAGATCCGCAAGATCCGCCTCGACGAACTCGCGCAGGCCGACGAACTCATGATCACCTCGAGCCGCCGCCTCGTGAGCGCCGTCACCAGGCTCGACGGCCGCGCCGTGCGCGATGGCTGCGCGGGCCGCGTCACCCTCGCGCTCTTCAACCAGATGCGCGACGACATCGCGGCGATGATCGCCTCACGCCAGAACGCCGCACTCGAAACCACGCACGCCTGAGCGCGCGCCGCACCGATCGGAGACACCATGCCGGAATCCGCACAGCCCCCCGTTCTCGCGATCCAGGTCGGCAACAGCCGCATCAAGCTTGCCGTCTTCCGCGGCGAGGATCCCGATGAAGTCGTGTTCATCGCGAAGGACGACGTCGCCGGCGCGGTCGAGGCCGCGACGCGCCTGTACGAGACGATCGGCGCCGAGATCGAGTCGTCGGTCGTCGTCGCGAGCGTGAACAAGCCTGTCTCCGACGCGCTGGTGAGCACGCTGCGCGACCAGCTCGCGTGCGAGGTCTACATCGCGCCCGACGACATGCCCGTGCCGATCGGCACCTGCCTCGACGCAGGCGCACGACCTGGCGTGGATCGCCTGCTCAATGCGGCCGCCGCGTGGCACAAGCTGCGCCAGGCCTGCGTGATCATCGATGCGGGAACATGCATCACCGTCGATTTCGTCGACGGCGAGGGCGTGTTCCACGGCGGCGCGATCGCGCCGGGCGTGCGCATGCAGCTCAAGGCGTTGCACGAGCACACGGCCGCGCTGCCGCCGATCGATTTCGCGGTGCCCGAAGGACTCGCGTGGGGCTCGAACACGCGCGAAGCGATGATTCGCGGCGTGTATCACGGCGCGCGCGGCCTCGTGTGGCGCCTGATCGAGAAGTACGCGGAGCAGTACGGCGGATTCCCCGTGGCGATCGCGACGGGCGGCGACGCGGGCGCGCTCTTCTCCGACGACGAGCTCATCTCGCAGATCGTGCCCGACCTCGTGCTGCGCGGCGTCGCGCTCGCGGCCAAGGCGGCGCTCGAGCCGGATGGCGAGTCGTCCGACGACGGTCGCAGCGCGCTCGGCGCAGGCGGCGCAGCGGGTTTCTCGCTGCTGCCGCAGCAGGTCGAGCCCAAGCACGCGCGTCGCGGCACGACGGAACTCGGCGACGGCCACGTCCACGACGACGATTGCGGCTGCGGTCACGACCATGAGTGATCGCGGCGCCGCACAGACCGCACAGACCGCATGACAGGAATTCGCAGGGCGGGATTCCGCTCAACCCGAGGTCCAAACGAGTCGATCTCCCGCAGGTATGAGCGCCGTGACCCGCACAATTCCTGAGTTGGGACCGCTCGAAATCGCCTGCTACCGCGCAACGCCGCACGGCCTCGGAGCCGTCGCCGTCGTCGAACTCGTCGGCGACGTGACGCCCGCGCTCACGCAGCTCTGCGGAACCGACGTCGAGGTCGGCGCGCTTCGCCTGCGAAAGTTCGGCGGCATCGACGCAGGCCTCGTCGCACGACTTGCGCCGGAACGCGCGCAGCTCATGCCGCACGGCGGCACGCGCATCGTCGAGCGGCTGGCCGAATGGCTCTCCGAACGCGGCGCGAACTGGATCGACGATCCGCTGGCGTTCCGCGAAGGTCTCGACGCGTCCGAACTCTTTCCCGAAGCCGCCGACGCCACCGAGGCGCTCGCGATGGCGACGCTTGCGCGCGCGGCGAGTCCGCTTGCCGTGCAGCTGCTGCTGGCGCAGAGCGAGCTGTGGATCGAGCACGGCGGCGCGCCGCTCACCGCCGAGGATCACGCGCGCTCCGCGCGGCTGATGCGTCTGGTCGATGCTCCGCGCGTCGTGCTTGCAGGCGCGCCGAACGCGGGCAAGAGCACGCTCTCGAACGCGCTGCTCGGCCGCGAAGGCTCGATCGTCTCGCCCGAAGCGGGCACCACGCGCGACGCCGTCAGCGCGCGCATCGATCTCGCGGGGCTTGTGGTCGAGTGGTTTGATCTACCCGGCGTGCGCGCCACGACCTGCACGGTCGAGCGCGACGCGATTGCGCTCGCGCAGGGACTGCTGCGCGATGCGGATCTCGTGATCTCGCTCGCGGGCCCTGGCGTGCCTTGGCTGGAAGAACCTTGGCTCGATTTGCCACGCACGCCGCACGTGCGCGTCTACGCGAAGTCCGACGAAGCGTCGGCCGCGAACGATCCGCTGCGTGCGCATGCCGACCTCGCGGTGAGCGCGAAGACCGGCGAAGGCCTCAAGGCGCTTCGCGAACTCGTGCGCGAGAAGCTCGTGCCCAAGGCCGATCGCGATGTGCGCCGGCCGTGGGTGTTCGATGCGCGGCTCGCGCGGTGACGGCGAGATGTGACTTGCACATCCCGTGTTCCGCGAAGGTTCCTGGAGCGGTCGCCGCTGCGGCGGCTTCCGCTGGCGGCTTCCTCTGGAGGCTCGTCCGTCGGTGATTTCGCGCGGAGCTCAGAGCCCCATGCAGCTGTAGCCGCTGTCGACATACAGCACCTGGCCCGTCGTGCCGCGCGAGAGATCGCTCAGCAGGAACGCGGCGGCGTCGCCGACTTCCGACGAAGTGATGTTGCGCGGCAGCGGCGCGACCTGCGGAATGCGGTCGAGGATCTGGTCGAACCCGCCGACGGCGCCCGCGGAGAGCGTCTTGATCGGGCCCGCGGAAACGAGGTTGCAGCGGATGTTCTTCGCGCGACCGAGCTCCATCGCGAGGTAGCGGTTGGCCGCCTCGAGCGCGGCCTTGGCGACGCCCATCACGTTGTAGCCAGGCACGGCCTTCTCGGCGCCGTAGTAGCTGAGGCCGATCATCGAGCCGCCGTCCTTGAGGACCGGCAGCGCGGCATTGCCCATCGCCATGTAGCTGAACGCCGAGACATCGAGCGCATTGGCGAACACGGCGCGCGGCGTGGCCGCGAACTTGCCGAGCTTGAGCCAGTCCTTGTCGGCGAAGGCGATGCAGTGGACGACGAAGTCGATCTGCCCGAACTCCTTGCCCACGCGCTCGAAGCACGCGGTGATGTCGGCGTCGCTCGCGACGTCCATCGGGTGGAGCCACGGATTCGCAACGCCCATGCCTTCGGCGAGCTTGCGCGTGCGGCGTTCCATCTTCTCGCCCGGAAGGTGCGTGAAGAGGCACTCCGCGCCCTCGCGGAGAAGGCTCTGCGCGATCGCGGTCGCGATGCTGGTCTCGTGGAGGACTCCGGTCACGAGTCCACGCTTGCCGTTCATGAATCCCATTGCGTTCGGCTCCTTCGGGTTCCGCCAAGGTTTGTGCTTCGCGGGGTCGGGAAAGGTAGCACTTCTCGCCGATGCGTACTTCCGCGCCCTTTTCCGCGGCGGCGCGTCACGCTACGCTCCGCGCTCTCGCGCGCGTAGCTCAATTGGATAGAGCATCGGTCTTCGGAACCGACGGTTGGGGGTTCGAATCCCTCCGCGCGCGTTTGCTCCACGCCGCCGCCCGCCAGTGCATTCTTGCCGTCGAGGCGGCGAACACAGCGACGCCCGACCGCGATCTCGCGAAGGCCGTGGAGCGGCTCTCCGACCTCTACACCACGCGCCGCGGCGCGCTTTCGAGCGAGCAGGCGGATGCGTCGTATCTCACGGCCAAGCGGGAGTACTTCCTCGCGAGCGACGCGCCGAAGGTGGCGCTCGCGCTGGCGGAGTGCGCAGGACGAAGCGAGGCTTTCGCGCGGCTGGCGACGCTCGAGACCGTACGCGTGACCGATCTCGGCGCAGGCGTTGGCGCGACGAGCGTGGGATTTCTCGCGTGGCTTGCTGGCGAACGCGCACGACGCCCGATGACGACGCCCGTGCGCGTCGAGCTGCACGCGGTCGAGCTCGGCGAGCCCGCCGCGCGCGCGTACGAGGCGAGCGTCAAGGCCGCCGCCGCGGCGATTCCGGGCGCGACGCTCGCGCTGATGATCGAAGCCCGCGATTTCCGGAGGTTCACGACGCCCGCGTGCGATCTGATCCTCTGCCAGACCGCGATCAACGAGCTCCTCGTGGGCGCCGAGCACGAGCGCGAGACCGTGCAACTCGTGTCGACATGGTCGCGCGCCGCGCCGATGCTCGTGATCGAGCCCGCGCTCAAGACCACGACGCGCGCGCTGATGGCGCTGCGCGACTCGCTGATCAAGCTCGGCGGCACGCATGTCGTCGCGCCGTGCCTGCATCAGCTCCCCTGCCCGATGCGCGCGCGCGAAGGCGACTGGTGCCACGAGGCGCGCCGCATCGAACCGACGCCGCGCGTCGCAGCGATCGACAAGATCGTCGGCCGACGCGACGAGCGCGCTCTGTTTGCGTTTCTCGCGACGACGCCGGGCGCGGCGCCCGCGCGCGCTGCGGAACCCGTCGAACTCCGCATCGTCACCGACACGCTCGGAAGCCGCGGAAAGACCGAGCGGCTCGTGTGCCGCGCCGATGGCGAGCTGCGGCTGATGCGGCTGCTCGATCGCGAGACGACGGATGCGAACCGCCTGTTTCTCGATGCAGTGCGCGGAGATGTGGTCACGGTCGATCCGTTGCCGGCGAACGATCGGATCGCACCGGCGGCGACTGTTCACCGCAGCGCCGAGAACCGCGGCGCCCAGCCTGCTTGACCACGGCCGACGCCGCGCCTACCTTCGCGGGCCGTGCGTCGCTTCGTGACCATGCTCGCCTTCCTCGCGATCGCCCTCTCGGGCGGCGTGGCGAAGTACGTGCACCTCGCGACCGCGCATGTGCATCACGCCTGCGACGGCCGAACGGCAACTGCGGCGGACCGGACCAACTGCGAGCTGGCCCACCACCATGCACACGACCATGCACACGACCTTGCACACGACCATGCACGGCACGCGCATGACGAGCACAGCGGCTCGTCCACCGATGTCGACGACTGCCCCGTGTGCGATGAACTTGCGGTCAACGCTCCAGTTCCGTCGCTGCACTCGCCGTTCGTGAGCGTCATCGCGCTCCTCGCGATCGTGCACGAGCACGAGGCGGCGCAGCTCCCCGCTCCGCAGGCGCCCGATGTACTCGCGGCGCGGCCCCCGCCGCAGCTCGCCTGATTCGGACCCGTGATCCGCGCATGCCGCTCCACGCGGCTCGCGTCGGCTCATTCCATTCGCCTCGAGCGTCCAACAAACAGCCTCTCTTCGCCTGCACAGGCGGGAGTTCACATGATTCCATCCGCATCGGAGCGGCGGGCGTTCACGCTCGTCGAGCTCCTGCTGGTCGTCGCGATCGTCGCGACGATCATCGCACTGCTGCTTCCGGCGGCATTCTCACTCCGACAGCGTGCGCGTGCGACCGCGTGCCTGTCGAACCTCCGTTCGCTGGGGCAGGCGTCGCTGGCCTACTCGACCGACTCGTCGGGCTGGCTCATCGACGCGCGCCTTCCGCACGGCGGCATCGACCAGGGATCGGGGCAGAGCTTCGTCAACGTGCTCGCGCGGCTCGGCTACTGCGACACGTCGCTCATCCGTTCGCCCCTCGACGACAGCCCGCACTGGCCCACCGAACGCGGAGGCGACGGCGTGCCCGTCCCGGGCTCCATAGCTCGGTTCCGCCAGACGAGCTACGGCCTCAACAACCATCTCGCGCGCGAGTACTCGCCGTGGGCCGGCATCAACGCGTCGCTCGCAAGCGATCGCCTGTCAAAGGTCGCGGACCACGCGAACACCGTGCAGATGCTGCTGATGGCGACGACCGGCGAGTACGCCGGCGCAGACCATCCGCACGTCGAGGGATGGGGTGCGAGTCCTTCCGCCGCGACGATCGCGTCGACGCAGGTCGCGGTCGCCGCCGCGTCGCGCGATCCGGCAAGCGCATCATCGGTCTCGAACTGGGGCTTTCTCGATGGACACGTCGAGTCGCTCCCGTTCGCGCGCGTGTACGTCGACAGCCAGCGCAACCGCCTTGACCCCAACGTCAGCAACCTCTTCGCACAGATTTCATCCGCGCAGTAGTGCATCGAGCCAGCATGAACATCAACACCAGCAACGCCTTCGCCTGCATCGCCGCCGCAGCGGCGCTCATCACGAGCCCCGCGTCGGCGCAGCATTTCGACATCACCATCACCAGAAGCAACGGCGCGCTCGCGACGTCGATCGACACCACGGGCGGCCTCGTGCCGAACCGCGTGTTTTCCGCGGATTTCGGCGCGCTCGGCGTGCCGGACGTCACCGACGAGCCGGGGTTCCTCGCGCCCGCGGGGACGTTCGAGCCTGGGACTCGCGCGGGATTCAACTCGCTCGCAGGCCTGCGGCGCTTCAACGGCAAGTCGCTCGAGCCCGTCGGCGACGAACGCATCGAAGCGAGCTTTCTCATCCTTTCATCCGTGATCGGAACCGAGCCCTCTCCGGGGTTTGACCTGGCCGTGCAGTCCGACGGCGGCTGGCACAGGCATCTCAACTTCACGCTTTTCTCAGCTGGCGCGAAGCTGCCGCCGTCCGGCATCTATGTCGTGGAGTTCGAGCTGTACGCGACCGACGGCGTGACCAAGCCGAGCGCGCCGTTCTGGATCGTCTTCAACGACGAGCGCAGCGAAGCCGAGCACGACGCGGCGATCGCCTGGGTCGAGGCGAATCTCGCGGCAGGCGCGACGCCCTGTCCGAGCGATCTCGATGGCAGCGGCGAGGTCGGCGCGCCCGACATCGCTGCGCTGCTGAGCGCCTGGGCCACTCCGGCCGGGGACGTCAACGGTGACGGCGACACGAACGCGGGCGACATCGCGGCGCTGCTGAGCGCGTGGGGACCTTGCCCGTAAACGCAGCGAGCGCGATCAATCCGGCCTTCGCGCGCGCAGCGCCTCGGCCTCGAGCTGGTTCGCGACGAGCAGCGCCGCGAACTCGGGATCGAAGTGCGTGCCCGCTTCCTCGACGAACACCGCGGCGATCTTCTCGCGCGGCCAGGCGTCCTTGTAGACGCGCTTGGCGCTGAGCGCGTCGAACACGTCGGCCACCGCCACGATGCGCGCGAACAGCGGAATCGCGTCGGCCGCGAGCCCGCGCGGATATCCCTTGCCGTCCCAGCGCTCGTGGTGGCAGAGCGCGACTTCGGCGGCGGCCTCGTCGAAGTCGGTGCGGATGCCGGCGAAGAGCTCCGCACCGACGACGGTGTGCTTCTTCATCTCGGCGAACTCGGCTTCGTCGAGCTTGCCGGGCTTCTTGAGGATCGCGTCGGAGATGCCGACCTTGCCCACATCGTGCAGCAGCGCGCCGATGCGCAGGGTGTCGCGCGCGCGCGTCGAGCTTTCGGCCGACACACCGTGCGCGGCGCACCAGCGGTCGTAGAGCATGATCGAGACATCGGCGACGCGGCCGACGTGCCCCGCGGTCTCGGTCGGATCGCGCAGCTCCGCCATCGCGATCATGCGCAGGATCATCGAGCGCACGAGCTGCGCGCGCTCGATCGCGACCGATGCAAGCGACGCAAGATGCGCGGCGAGATGCTCGTCGCTCTCGTCGAATCCCGTGCCGTGTGCGCCGTCGCCCGAGGTTCCGTCGATCAGCGCGATGCAGCCGAGCGCGCGGTCGCCCGCGCGGACGATGGGCACGACCAGCGCTGATTCGGCGCGGCGACCGAGCAGCGTCTCGATGCCGATCGGCGGCGCGCTGCGGCCCGTGAGCGCGCATGCCTCGGCGCCGAGCCGCGTGATGTCGGCCGAAATCACGGCCTGCCCGGCGACCGTCGTCGCGTCGAGCGGAAGTTCCCGCGCGCCGACCGCTGGCGCACCGACGGTGTCCGCCGCGCGCAGCGTGTCGCCTTCGACGAGAAACACCGCGCCCGCATCGGCATGCACCAGCGCCGCGGACTCGCGCAGGATGTGCGCGAGGAGGATGTCGAGATCCTGCACGCGCGCGAGCTCGCTCGAGAGCTGCGCGATGCGGTCGAGCCGCTCGCGCTGCGTGTCGGCGTCGACCACGAGCTCGCGGTTGCTCGCGGCGAGGCGCACGTTCGCCGCGTCGAGCAGCGCGTTCTGCCGCGCAAGATCGCGCTCGGCGCGCTCGAGCGAACGAAACGCCTGGTTGCGCTCGCGCAGCGCGCGGGCAGCGTCGGCGTGGTGCAGCACGCGCGCGACGAACTCCTGCGCGGGCGGCAGCTTGACCATGTAGTCGTTGGCGCCGCGCGCGAACGCGTCGGCCTTGGTGCCCGCGTCCTCCTCGGCGGAGAGCACGACGACCGAAGTCTCCGCGAGCTCGCTCGCCCAGCGGTAGCGCTCGACGAGCTCGAGGCCGTCGCCGTCGGGCATGTAGAGGTCCTGCAGGATCACCGCGGGTCGCAGCGCGATCGCGCGCGCGAGCGCCTCGGTCGCGTGCGCGCACGACTCGATGCGCGCATCGGTGATCTTCGCGAGCAGGCGACGAACGCCCTCGATGATGATCGGCTGGTCATCGACGATGAGGACGACAAACGGCTGGCTGACGGTGTTCGCGGGACTCACGGCTGCAGCGTATCGGGATTCGATTCGCCGTTGTCCGCGCTGGTTTCCGCGCCAGCATCCGCGCCCGACTCGCGCGGCTTGCGCTCACGCGGCTTCCAACCCTCGGCCAGGCGCCAGCAGCGGTGGATCTTCCGGTTGCGGAAATCCTCGGGCACCGAGCGGTGGCTGATCTCGTGCGCGCCGAAGTTCGCGGGCACGCTCGCCGCGTCGAACTCGAAGCTGCGCGAGTTGGTCGAGAAGAACACCTCGCCGCCGGGCGCGACGAATCGCGCGATCCAGCGCAGGAGATCGGGATAGTCGCGGTCGATCGCGAAGCTGTCGGCCTTCATGCGCTTGGAGTTCGAGAAGGTCGGCGGATCGCACACGACGATGTCGTACTGCTCCCCTGCCGTCGGCCCCGCCTCGAGCCACTGCAGGCAATCGGCGTGGATCACGCGGTGATCCGCATCGACGCCAAAGCCGTTGAGCGCGAGGTTGCGCTCGTACCAGTCGAGGTAGGTCTTCGACATGTCGACGGTCGTCGTCCTGTCCGCGCCGCCCGCGCGCGCGTGCACGCTGAACGCACCCGTGTACGCGAACAGGTTGAGCACGCGCTTGCCCTTCGCGCGCTGCTGCACCGAGAGCCGCGTCGGACGGTGATCGAGAAACAGCCCGACATCGAGGTAATCGCTGAGATTCACCTCGAACTTGAGCCCGTGCTCCTGCACCGTCTTGATGCAGCCGCGCGAATCGAAGCGCTCGTACTGGTCGCGGCCGCCCTCGTCGGAACGCTGCCGGCCGCGGTACTTGATGAAGAGATGCTCGCGCGAGATGTTGAGGCCCGCGAGGATCTCCGCCTCGGCGTCGATGCGGTAGTCGCGCTCGCGCTCGAGCGTGTCGTCCTTGGTGCGGTGAAAGAACCACGCGACCGCATCGCCCCCTCCGCCGGGGGAGCCGTACCAGTCCACGATCATCGGGAACTCGGGGATGTCCTTCTCGTAGAGGCGGAAGCAGGAAATCCCCTGCTTCCGCGCCCATTTCGAGACGTGGCGCATGCGGTTGTCGAGGCGTTCACCGAGCATGGATCACGCCACCGTCGGCAGCTCGAAGCCCTTGCGGTACTCGCGCGTGACGCAGGTCTTGGTCGCTTCCTCGTGGTTGGTGAAGGCGAGCTTCGACTTGTCCCACACGAGTTCGGTCTGCGGGAACCGCGCGGCCTTCGAGCAGAGCAGGCCGGCCTCGGCGATGCCCACCGAGTAGTTGAACGGCGTCTGCACGAACGCGCCTTCCTTGCCGAGGATCTTGTCGACCCACGAGTGCCAGTGGTTGCGCGCCTTGACCTCGCCGCGGCCCTTGATGTCCTTCCAGTCGACCTTCTTGCCGCCGATCCAGACTTCGGGTGCGCCTTCGGGCTGATTGAAGATCACGCCGCCCTCGCACACGATCATCGTGCCCGAGCCCGGCCACTTGCCCTCGGGCAGGCCGAGTTCGGCGCGCGACGGCGCCTGGCTCTGGTCGCCGTAGTGGACGACGAAGCGGTCCTTGGCGAACATCGCGCGGTTCTTCTGCTTGGACACGTCGTATGTCAGCGTCGACATCACGCCGCGTGCGTGATAGAAGTCGCTCGCCTTGAGCGTGTGCGCCATGACCGACACCGGCGACGGCAGGTCGAACGAGAAGTACAGGAGGTCGAGGAGGTGCGTGCACCAGTCGCCGAGCTGGCCTGTGCCGTAGTCCCACGACGAGCGCCACTGCAGGCCGATCAGGCCCGGGCGGCACGGTGCGTCGACGGCGGCGCCGAGCCACAGCGGCCAATCGATGTTCGCGGGCGGCTGGATCGGATCCTTGAGGCCGCCGTACCAGAAGTAGCCGTCGGTTCCCTCGCCGGGGCCGCCGATCCAGACATGCGCCTCGATCGCCTTGCCGAGCAGGCCGCGACGGAGGATGTCGACGGTGATCTGGCGGCCTTCGGGACCCATGCGCTGGTTGCCGGTCTGCGTGACCAACTGCGGCTTCGCGGCGATCGCCTTCTCGATGGCGACGACTTCGCTGAGCTGCTGGACGAGCGGCTTCTGGCCGTAGACGTGCTTGTTCGCGCGCAGC